>CBKWJC010000034.1:0-65249 GCA_966674685.1 uncultured bacterium | reverse complement strand
CCTTCTGAACTCTCTGCCTCAATTCTACTCAACACAAACTTGGGTGGAACTAGAAGCTTTCATTCATGAATATAAAAGCTACAAGAGCAATTAAATACAGAGGAAAGATTCGAATCCAGCGTTTGAATATAAACTTTTTTGTCTCATCTAATCCAAACGAGTGGTTTTTTCTCAAGTTGAGCAAATAACCTGACGTAAAGACAAAAAGGCTTAGGCCAATGTATCGATTGAATACGTTGATGATAGATAAATCTAGCGGTGTTCCAAAGTTGTTTAGGTTGTAGTAGTTAAATGTATATCCTGGTAGATGATGAAACAATATGACTAAAATTGCTACTGCTCTCATCCAGTCGAGCACGACTAGCTTATTCTTCATTTTCCTCTGCCCTGAGCTATAAATCTATTTTTTAGAGCCTAACCGAAGGCTAGCTGAAACCCCTGCGACATCGCGGACAATATAGGGTTTTCGGATAGGCTCTTAGAATTTCTGAATTTGATAACCCAATGATTAGATGTTTCGATCTGGATCAATTTGGGAATTAATAGAGAAACGGTTTATTTCTCTAAAATTCATTCTCAGTCTGAGCTTAGATTGATCGAAGAATTATTATCACTAGCGCACTGTAGTCTTGCTAGTTGCTTTACTTAAATAAGAAGATGTTGCTGAGTTGGCTGCTAGGTGGAGACAAATCAGCTGATTTTCAGTAAAATGTGCCATCCAGTATTTTGGCAGCTTTTTCCCACAGAAAAAGTGTTCAAAGTGGTTTGTTGGGCTCTGGTTGAGTAATCCCGTTTCAACAAGCCTCTTCAAATTCTGTCTAGAGTAGTTTAAGCTGGAGTCATACTCAGTGTAGTCATATTATCCATGATGTTCTTTCAGGCGAATTGCAAGCGCCTCGTTGCCAACCAATTGAAGCAGCGCCCTGTCAGTCCACCGTGATGAGATAGAGCTTAGCCAGTAAGCAGCGTTTCAGTTCTTCTGCTTATCTGGAAGGTTCTTGCTGAAGTTTTTTGTCAAAACGTTGTGCAGATACACCTGCACGGAGAACGTTCAAACCATCATCATGACATTGAAGCTAGCTGAACTAGCTGAACTTTGTCTGGTAGAACTATACCTGCTGAATCAAACGGGTGAAGCGGTTGACGGTCAAGCCATTCAAACTATGCTGCAAAAATTTGCAGTGACCGATACGCCTGCGATCGCAGAAGTTACCCGCTATCTAGAGGCGAATGGCTATGTTGAAGTCATTGATCGTGGGCAGGACGAAGAATGTATTCGCTTGACGACTTTCGGCACAACGACAGTTGAAGCGGGTGGTTCTACAGGCGTAATTCGGCAATATTTGTACGATCCAGTCCAGTTTGCCTTTGAATCGGACGTTGATTGAGCTGATGCGTAGGAATTGCGTTTATTTAAAGCGAACTGAAGCGAACTGAATTAATTTGGGAATTACAGGGGAGAATATCCATGACGTTTTATATTGCGCCACGTTTTCTGAAGAAACTGTCTGTTCATATCACCAAAAATTTTCTGGATTTGCCTAAGGTGAAAATACCGCTGATATTGGGCATTCATGGTCGAAAAGGTGAGGGGAAAACATTCCAGTGTGAGCTGGTTTATCAAACAATGGGCATTGAGGTTGTCCATATTTCAGCTGGGGAACTGGAAAGTCCAGATGCGGGTGATCCGGCACGATTGATTCGACTGCGGTATCGAGAGGCAGCGGAACTGATTCGGACGCGAGGTAAGATGGCGGTCTTGATGATCAACGATTTGGATGCTGGAGCAGGTCGAGTTGATCAGGGAACGCAGTATACGGTGAATACGCAGTTGGTTAACGCCACGCTGATGAATATTGCCGATAATCCAACCAATGTGCAGCTTCCTGGCAGCTACGATGAGAAGCCTCTGCCCCGTGTGCCGATTATTGTGACCGGAAATGACTTTGCTACTCTCTATGCGCCGTTGGTGCGAGACGGGCGGATGGAAAAGTTCTACTGGGAACCGAGCCGCGATGACAAGATTGGCATTGTCGGTGGCATTTTTTCTGAAGATGGACTGTCACAGAGCGATGTGGTGAAGCTGGTCGATCGGTTTACAGGCCAGTCGGTGGACTTTTTCGGGGCGTTGCGATCGCGTTTGTATGACGAGCAAATTGAGCACTTCATCGACAAAGTTGGGGTGGATAAAGTTAGCGCTCGCGTGGTCAACTCAAAGGAACCGCCTCAGTTCCAGAAGCCTGACTTCAGCCTGCCCCATCTGCTTGAGCAAGGTGAACTGATTGTCAAAGAGCAGCAGCGGCTCCAGAATATGCGCTTAGCACGAGAATATAATCAAGTGCTACAAAATGCTCAATCGGGCGGGATAGATCAGCCGCCAGTCTTTTCCCATCGATCTGCAATGGGGAATGAGCAAGAATCAACTTCCTCACAGGTATCTAAATCTTCAGTACCCGCATCAGAGGTACAAGCATCTCCTCCAGCTTCCGCTACGGCGAATGGTAAAGGTGATGGTAATGGGCACGGCAATGGTAATGGTAACGGTAATGGTAATGGCGCTCACCTGCCGTCGGATGTGGCGCGGCAGATACAGCAGTTTGTTAATCAGGGGTATCGCATTGGGGTTGAATATGTAGAACCCCGACGCTTTAGCACGGGATCTTGGAAGAGTTGCAGCTCGATTCAAACTAACAATGAATCAGATGCGATCGCACAGTTGGAAGCCTGTTTAGCCACTAATCAAGGCAACTACGTGCGTGTATTTGGAGTTGATCCCAAGAAGCGGCGGATGGCGGAAACGATTGTTCAGCGACCACAGTAATGCGTTGACGAGTTGCGTACCTCACCCATTGCCAGCCGCAGAAGAGGCATTGGCCGCCGCGATGCGCTAACCCATGCTTCTTCTGGGCTTTATAGCTATAGCTGCAAAGCCAAAGAGCATCAAGCAGATCGGCTTAGGTGTTGGGCTTGACCGTTCCAGGTCGCAATTAGACCCATACCGGGACACAAATCTGCCCGATGAAGAATTGGTATTTGAAACCGATTGACCTGCCGCTGAAGATCGCTCAATGAGATCTGTGCAAGCTGAGCGGTTGAGCAAATGCCAATTTGCAATAGGAAATCGCAGTAGAGGGAACCAACGGAGGGAATGCGTGACAGGTCGGCCAGCACCACCCAGCGGTTAACTTGATAGACGGTAACGTCAACTCGCTGGGCAAATGCTGCACGTTGCGATCGCAAACCAGCCACCCGCAGCAAATCTAAATTGCTGGTAATTCCATGCTGCTGTAGTTTTTCCGCATCTTCAGGACTGATCGCTGCAATTTCGCTGAGTGGTAATTCTAGTGAACTTGTCAAAGTTTCTTGAGGCATGGAATGTGAGGTCATGATGATATCTCCGTAACTTTTCTGAAGTGAACTAATGTGAGCCAAGCGAACGAGTTGGATTAGTGTTTAGGGGGGACTAATAGCCATAGGCAAACTCCAGGAGATAGCAAACACTGATTAGGAACGACAAACCGTTTCGGGGTTTTGAGGATGGCGGGCGTTGATGCGTTCATACCAAGCCATGAGCGGAGTAGAACTAATTCCATGCAGCACAACCGAAGCCACAACGGTCAGGTAGGTAATCCATGTCAGAGCATCAGCCTGTGAGGACGATAGACCGTGGCTGAGCGCATAGGACAGATAGTAGAGAGAACCAACACCGCGAATACCAAACCAGCCCATTAGCCAGCGTGTAGTGCCAGGCAGGTGTAAATTGTGAGGTTTCATATTTCCAAGTCCCAAGGTGACGAACCAGGCACCGAGTGGGCGGATCACAAAAAACAGCAGCCCTAAAATGAGCAAGGCGCTCTCTCCATGCCAAAAAATAGGCTCGATGCGGAGCAACGAGCCAAGAATCAAAATTGTTCCAACCTCCATCAGCTTTTCAATTTGTTCAGTAAATTCCAGTTGAGAAAGCTTTCGATCGAGGCTGTGTGACTTGCGAGCCACTACCATTCCAGCCACAAAAACCGCGAGGAATCCATAGCCGTTCACCAGCTCAGTTAAGGCGTAGGTCAGCAAAATCAGGCTTAGAGCAATAAAATCTTTCATCACAGTATCAATTGGATGAATTTTATGAACCTGCCGCTCTAACCAGGTGATGCTAAGCGCAACAGCCATGCCCATTCCGATTCCGGCTGTAATTGCCCAGATCCCATCAATCCGCAGCCAATCGACCAACCAATTTTGCCAACGATTATCATCAAACCAGCGCAGCCCGAAGTAAACAAAGGGAAAGGCTAATGCATCGTTGAGCCCCCCTTCGGATGTGAGCGCAAATCGCAAATTGTCGTGATCCCCATGTTTGAGCTGAACTTCAGAGGCCAGTACTGGATCAGTCGGAGCGAGAATTGCGCCGAGCAGCACAGCCGCCCCGATCGAAAAGTTGAGGGCATAGTGGGCAACCAGTGCGATCGCAACAATTGAAAATGGCATCAGACCAACAATTAGCCGCAGCGTTGATTGCCAGCAGGGTAGCTTCAACGGACGATTCATCTTCAAGCCACAGCTAAACAGCGACACAATCACCACAAATTCGGTCAGCCGTTCTAGAAAAGCGTAGTCTGGCTGAAGCTTGATGAGTCCCAGACCATATGGCCCCAAGCCAATGCCAACGGCCAAATAAATCAGCGCATAGGATAGTGGCAGCCGTTGAATCAATCCCGACCCCAAAGTTACGACGAGGAGGAGTAATCCGACAAACAGCAAATCAAGAATGTAAACATCCATATTTCAGGCCAAAACAGTGATTAATCTGGGGTGAGGCAAAATCGCTATGCACCTCAAATAAGGGCTGTTATGTGACGGCTGTCACGGTGCAGTGCAGCAAACTAACGGTGACATTGTCATGACCGTTCTGCCGATTGGCTAAATCAATTAGGCGTTGGCTAGCAAGGGTGACATCGCGATTGTCTTGTAGAATCGGCAAAATCTCGGTTTGCCAGTATTGTTCAACTAGCTGGTGATCACTGAGACCATCCGAACAGAGCAGAATGACGCAGTCTTCATCAATCACCAAAGACTGAACATCGGGAGCTAGCGTCGTAGATGCACCAAAGCCAACAGCTTGAGAGAGTCTGGCCCCTTCCACGCGATGCAGCATTTCGCGATAGAGGCCGAATCCCATCTCGACCCAGTTAGAGAGCAGATTGTGATCGGTGGTCAGGGGATAGCAGCCTGTTCGGGTAATGTAATAGGCGCGGCTATCTCCCGCATGAGCAATATACAGTTTGGGATCTTTGAGCAGTGCCATCACCAGCGTCGTGCCCATGCGTTGGTTAGACTGCCGCTGCTGCTCATTATTTTCGGCATTAATCACATCATTGGCTTCATAAATAATGGCCTCTAAGGCTGTGAGTATAGAACTGGGGGACAATGCCTCAAGCGAGAGCAACTTGAGGTTCTGAATGACGGCCTGAATGGCGAGGTTAGAGGCCACGTCACCGCCAGCATGACCGCCCATGCCGTCGCACACAATGGCAAAAGGCGCATCAGCCGTTGGATGGGTAGCGGACGAATAGCACGCATCTTCATTGCGGCTACGAGTTGGCCCCTGATCGATTTGAGTTGCGATCGCACAGTTGAGTGACTGTGACGCAGCCTGATCCTGTAATTGGGTATCTAAGGCTTGAATGACGGCTTCAATAATTTCAATCTCTCCAGCGATTAGTTGCCCACAAAGCCGATTCAGGAACGGCTGAAGCCTTGGATCAGCATCGGGTATCCACTGCTGCCAAAGCGATCCCAATGCTGAAAGCGGCGGTAGATTCGAATCAAACTGTAACTCCAGCAGCCGCACCAGCGATCCTTCAACCCGCAGCAGTTCCGGCTCCAGTAAGCTCGATGCAACGTGCTGATTTAGCAACGGTTGCCATAGTTGAGCCATTTGCCACAACCAATTGAGTTGCCTCAACGCCTTTGCCGTAGACCATGCGCTTGTTAACGCCTCCGCTGTAGCCAGGTTAGCCAAACAAGTTGAATCGGTCAGTGAATACTGTTGGCAAATAGGAGCCTGTTCCAACAGTAAAAATGTTTGATCGGAATGGTGATTACTAAGAGACAGCGCAGTGTAGGGCAGTGGGAGATGACGCCGCCACTTAAACAGCTTGAAATAGGGACGAGCTAGGGTTAATCCCAACTCCAGTTCGGAGGGCGATAAATGGTGATCAACAGATTGATGCGGCTGAGTATCCAAAACAATATGGGGACTTTTGATCAAAAACCGATTTTGAATCAGCGTATTGATATGACTCTGATCCAGCTCAGCTCCTAATACCCAGAGATACCGCTTCAGCAGTGGTGTGCGACACCGCTGGCAAAACCGATGGGTTTCCGGGTTAGGCGATTGGCAACCGGAGTTTGGACAAGTTAAAGATGCGATCGCAACTGACATAATGTTCTTTTTTCATAACGGTTTTATAAGGCAAAAAACATCAGGACAAGTTACACAATTTAAGGCTCAGAAGGCTCACTAAACAGTCGATCCAGCGATTTCGATAAAACCTGCTGCATCAGATTTTGTGTCCGGTTCAATTCTGGGGTCTGACCCGCTTGCTCTAAAAGTTGAGAGGCATGCTGCAAATCGTGATAAGTCCCTTCGATATCGCCCATCTGGGCTCGAATCCAGCCTCTACAGTAGTAAGCAACCGCCACCGTCGAATCCATTTCAATCACCCGCTCACAATCTTCGATCGCTTCCTGATAGTTGCCGAGCCGATAATGCGCCAACCCCCGCATCACATGCGCCATGATATGCACCGGATCAATCCACAGAGTTTCGTTGAAATCTTCGATGGCTTGCTGGGTATAGCCTAGTTTGGAGCGGCAGAGTCCACGTTGATAATAAGCCGCCGCACAATCTGGATTAGCATAAAGCGCCTGATTGAAGTCTTCAATCGCATTGTGAAACGAACCGAGTTCAAACCAGTTCAACCCCCGTTGATACAGCACTTGTGCATCCATCGCTTGTGTATTCATAAAACCGTCTGTCTCCTAATTAACTGCCACTTCTTTGAGTCTTCTCTATATGCGGCTTATGCCAGCAAGTCCTCGGCTTTGTACCAGGCTGCTGTCCGTTGCAAACCCTCTTCCAGAGAGACTTGTGGCTCATAACCCAGCAGACGCCTTGCCTTTGAGATATCAAACGCTCGATCTTTAATGAAAAAATCAACTCGTCGCCGATAAATAGGTGGATCAATACCGAGTGGTTTACAGACGATTTCACACATCAGTCCAGCGAACCACACTGGCCAAACCGGAAATTTAAGCTTAGATATAGGCCTGTTCAAAACAGTGGCAATCGCCTGCACAAGCTCGTTCAACGTGACATATTCATTGCCAGCAATGGTAATCACTTCGCCAATGGCGGCCTCTTTTTCACCCGCCAAAGCAATGCCCTTCACCAGATCTTCGACAAAGGTTAGGTGATACAGTACCTTGCCATTGCCCAGCATTTTGAATCGACCATTGTTGATGTACTTAAACAGCTTAAGAAAGCGGGTATCACCTGGCCCATAAATCCCCGCAGGCCGCACCACGGTTCCAGCCATGTTTTCTCGCTCAAAAAATTGCAGCGCTAACATTTCGCCGTCGCGCTTGGATTCTTGATAATAATCTCCGGGCTGATAAGGCGCTTCTTCGGTGGCTGGAGGATGCTCAATTTCACCCTGTACTCCAATTGTGCTGCAATGGACAAAGCGCTTGACTCCCGCCATTTTGGCGGCTTGAAGTACTTTCTGCGTACCGCCAACATTAATATCCCAAAACAGCTTCTGAGAGACATTTTCAGCCCGGAAGAGAGCTGCAATGTGATAGACAATATCAATGCCTGCCATCACACTGTCAGCCAACGGCACATCATCAGCGAGATTCGTGTAGGCATATTCAATTGGCAGTCCGTCCAAGGCACTTAAGTTGGAGCTTTTGCGGACGAGCGCCCGCACGTCATACCCTTTCTCTAGCAAATGTCGGACGAGGTAGCTGCCAGTAAACCCGTTTGCACCAGTCACTAAAGCTTTCACCAAAAATCCTCCCGTTTGTGCGTGAATCGGGATGCAGATGGCAACTGGAATTTAATCAGAATTCAATACTGGATTAAGCCGATCTGGGGTGAATTAACTGAATGATCAAACTGCGATCGCACCACTGTTTAGCCTGCAAAAATTGGCCGTTCGCAAACCATCGCAACTTAATCTATAACCAATCCACACTCAACGAGTATGCTGATTCCAGCAGTCTTCTTTATTTTTACTAGCCTGCATCCTTGCAATAGACCTCTGCTGTCTCTTGCAAATCCTATGGGGGAGTTATGAAGTTGCTTGAAGATGGGAGTACCCGCAACAGCCTGGTTTGGGCGGTGGAGAGCACCCCTAGTTGTTGAATCGCCATAATCAGGGGTCCACTCATATTTGCGTCTAGAATAACCTACACTATCCCAAAAATCACAGCGGACTGATGCAAATTTTCGAATTTTTCTTAATGGTTTGAGCTTGTCATGGTTCAACACAAATGCTATTAAGATGAGAATGAAGTGCCATTTTATGCAAATTGTGAGCCATCGCTTCTTTCCCATCATTCGCCTGTGTAGCCTCAGTATTGGCGGTCAGTGCCCACCCTAAATTGCTCTGCCAACTTGCTCCAAACTGCCTTAACCAACGGATGCAGTTTGAGCAGTTTGCGTCATGAATTCATAGTCGTTTTGTGTATTGAACTCTACGCAAGTCACATCAACGGCTAGACAGAGCAATTTAAGAAATAGGAATTTGTCATGCAGACAGAAGCAAAACCTGCCCAAGGGCAGCGCGATGCGTTGTCGAAGCAGCTTGTTGCAGAGGTCAATCACCGCCGTAATTTTGCCATCATTTCTCACCCAGACGCGGGTAAAACCACCCTCACGGAGAAGCTGTTGCTCTACGGTGGAGCCATTCAGGAAGCCGGAGCCGTTAAAGCTCGCCGCACGCAGCGAAGTGCCACCTCCGACTGGATGGAAATGGAGCAGCAGCGGGGAATTTCGATTACCTCCACCGTGCTCCAGTTTGAGTACAACCAGTGTTTGATTAATTTACTGGATACCCCTGGCCACCAAGACTTTAGTGAAGACACCTATCGCACACTAGCAGCGGCTGATAATGCCGTGATGCTGATTGATGCAGCTAAGGGTTTAGAGACACAGACCCGCAAGCTGTTTGAAGTTTGCAAGTTGCGATCGCTACCGATTTTTACCTTCATTAACAAGCTGGATCGGCCTAGTTTGTCCGCGTTAGAACTAATTGATGAAATTGAGCAGGAACTGGGGCTGACAACCTATGCGGTCAACTGGCCGATTGGCTCTGGAGATCAGTTTCAAGGGGTCTACGATCGCCACCACCAGCACATTCACCTGTTCCGCAAGACCGCCGCTCATGGCAGCAAAAAAGCAGCCGAAACCATTATTAAACTAGGTGATCCCCGCATTGAAGAACTCCTGGATCAAGACCTTTACTACCAGCTCAAAGAAGAGTTAGAGATTTTGGGCGCGGTTTGTCCTGACCTTGACCTAGAAGCGGTGCATCAGGGACAAATGACGCCTGTGTTCTTTGGTAGCGCTATGAACAACTTTGGCGTTGAGCTGTTTTTGAATGCGTTTTTGAACTATGCACTCAAGCCTGCTCCTCATGACAGTAGTGAAGGACTGATTGAGCCCACCTACCCTGAGTTCACTGGGTTTGTCTTTAAGCTTCAGGCCAATATGGATCCAAAGCACCGCGATCGCGTTGCCTTTTTGCGAGTCTGCTCCGGCAAATTTGAGCGAGACATGGTGGTCAATCACAGTCGTACAGGGAAATCCGTGCGGCTATCCCGTCCCCAAAAACTGTTTGCTCAAGATCGAGAAACCGTTGAAGTTGCCTATGCCGGGGATGTGGTTGGACTCAACAATCCGGGTGCATTTGCGATCGGGGATACGGTTTACACCGGACAAAAGCTGACCTATCCACCGATTCCATCCTTTTCGCCAGAGCTGTTTGCCTATCTCAAGAACGCTGATCCCACTCGCTACAAGCCCTTCTACAAAGGCGTTTCGGAGCTACAGGAAGAAGGGGCTGTTCAAATCCTCAGTTCTACCGATGAAACGAAGCGTGATCCCTTGTTAGCGGCGGTCGGACAACTCCAGTTTGAAGTAGTGCAGTTCCGTTTAGCGCAAGAATACGGTGTTGATACTCGCCTGGAGATGTTGCCATACAGCGTGGCGCGTTGGGTCACAGACGGTTGGCCTGCCCTGGAAAAGGTTGGGCGAATTTTTAATACCGCTGTGGTGCAAGACCAATGGCAGCGGCCCGTTCTGCTGTTTAAAAATCAGTGGAATCTAGAGCAGGTGAAAGCGGATCATCCGGAACTAGCGCTCAGTCCGTTCGCAATACCGCCCCAGAGCTAAATCTTCAAATCATCGCTATGCGTCTGAACACTGACGTTATAGCGATTCATCCACTATCTGTTTGTCCTATAGCCAGGAGGAAATTTATGGCAGTCCCTCATGCCTGTAGCGACCTCGATGTTATTCATCAAACCCTCTTACTTCGCCGCTACTCAGCTACCGAACCCGTACTGGTGCCGCTCACTTCGGCGGCCAGTGATGCGATCTCACTTGCCCGACAAACCAGCCAGTCTTTGGGGCTATCCGTCACGAGGAGCAGTCATTTACTCCTTGGGCTACTTGCCCAACACAGCGGACTAGCCGCACAGGTACTCCACTGTCGGGGCATTACCCTAGACCAGTTGGCACCTCACGTTTTAGGGCTATCCGATAGGCCGTCTGGCTACTTCGACGAACACGAATACCAAAACTGCTTCTCAGCTTCAGCGCAACAGGGGTTAAGCAATGCCTTTGACTTAATGTTGGAGTGGGGACAACCTAAAGTAGACACCGAGCATATTTTGCTGGGTATTCTGCGCCAAGGTCGCCGAAGTCGTGGAGAAGCAATTCAACTACTGAATGCATTGGGCGTCAACTGCACGTTTCTAGAAAATCAGCTCTATGTTCATTTAAGAACGCAAACCAAGCTGAGCCGACATGCCGACTACTCCGGTGGCGATCGGCTGACGCGGGAAATAACCGCTCGTTTGACAATGTGGCTGGTTGATTGGGTCGATATTCATCTGGGTCTTATCCTCAGTCCCGGAACGGTGCTGCGACTTACCGATGGCTCATGGCATCGTCCGAATATTGCTTTTATTTCTAGATCCAACCTTCAGCGCAGCGCAGATCAAGCGACTATTCCTGATTTTGTTGTCGAAGTTAAATCAAGTTATCAACCGCTGCTCACTCCACACCGCCATTTGCAAGACTGGCTCAATCGGGGGTGCCGAGCGGCTTTGCTCATTAATCCTGAAGAAGAAACAGTGACGGTTTATCGACCGGGTCAAAACCTGACTGTTTTGACCAATCCAGATCGGCTGACGCTACCGGATTTACTGCCGGGCTGGGAAATTCCAGTTAGCGCGATTTGGTCATCTTATCTGGAGAGCAGTTCCATTTAAAGCGCGAGCATTAAACTGCTAATTGCAAATTACAAGGTGCGATCGCAGTATTCCTGTCATTTGAATCTATCCGTGTCAGTTGTACTTCATCATCCCAACTAGACATAGCTTAAACACATAACTTAGGACTGTGCTAATGAATGCATTAGATCATTTACAGCAAGGAATAAGCAAAGCTTCTTTAGATAATTATCGAGACGCGATTCAGTCGTTTAGCCAGGCAATCAGCATTGATCCATCCAAAATCGATGCTTACTATAATCGTGGCTTAGCTTACTTGAAGATTGGCTGCTACACCCTAGCTGTTGAAGACTTTAGCTACGCTATATCACCCCATGATTCCGGCATGGAAACGGAACTCCCAACAGATCTACAACTATTATCCTACTGCCATAGAGGACGAGCCTATCACTTTTTGGGCTGTTGTAAGCAAGCCTTAGATAACTACAATCAGGCACTAGAACTTGATTTTTACTTTGCCTATGCTTATCAACAACGAGGCTTAGTGAAGTTAGATTTGGGATGGCGACAAGAAGCATTAGAGGATTTTCAAACAGCCGCTCATCTAAACTGGCAACAAGGCCATCTATATGTTTATGAAAGACTTGAATGTCTAATTCAAGTTTTTTTCAGTGAGATTTTTCAAAACTGAGACCGTTCACGCCTGAAGGCAATAGTGAAATGAAACTTGCCGCTCAACTCTTACTTGATTGGCCAATATAGCAGTAGCCACGTTTATGATTTTGGGAGAAAACAGTGTCTAGCAGTATCTGTACTGACTTAAGCTTTACTCAAGATTGCATTGATCCATTTGACATCGAAAATCTTAACCTCTGGGTCAAACTAGAACATCTTGGTCGATATCTTTTCGCAGCGGACTTTTTACGTCGTTACCGTCCAGAGACAGTAGCTGATATTGCTTGTGGAATTGGTTATGGTATTCCGGAATTGGCTCAGATCTCTAGCACCGTGATTGCAGTTGACCAAAACCCAGAGGTGCTGGAAACTGCCAAGGTCAACGTCAATAACAGCACTTCTCTCAAGCAAAGCAACGTTCATTTCCATCAGCACGATTTAGAATCATTACCCTGGCCACCATCTCTGAGCAGCTCAAATGTAGATGCTATTGTTTGCTTTGAGACACTAGAGCATTTGCTTGAACCTGATTTAGTTCTCAATCAATTTGGCAAAGTACTAAAAGAGCGAGGATTTTTAATATGTTCAGTTCCCAATGTCCTTCATGACCCACCGGATAAAAGTGGTTTACCTGTAAATCCTTATCACAAGCAGTTTTTCAACTTTTCATCTTTCCGCCGCTTATTACAAAGACAAGGATTTCACGTGATTTATCGAGTTGGTCAAGCATCTTCTAATATGCTGTTCAAGCGTGAGTCTCAGTTTTTAAAGCGCGGCGTGATTCAGCAGCGATTAGGAGACTTTTCTACAGTCCATACACCAGATTTAATTCGCCACTTAACTTATTTACTTGCCTATCCAACTGTAGAAGATATTGATGGATCGTATTCTTTCATTGTTTTAGCTCAAAAATTCTAGTATTCTAAATATGAGATGGTTCTCAAAAGACGATCATTCAGTTATGTGGGCAAATGCCCACATAACCTTACCTAATCACTGCTACAAATACTTTGAATAGTTAAGATCATTCCAATGTTCAACCTGTCAGAGAGAGAATTAAAATTGCGATTGGTTTTCTTTAAGCATGGCGGATCGCAATCCTATGAAACAAATTTCATCGTTTCAAGCAATTGTGCTAGGGATTGCTATCTTTTTATCAATTGGCTTGTTTGCTCTGCTAGATTACACACTGGGAAGTACCGAAATTAGCTTTTCAGTTTTTTACATGTTGCCAATTGGAGGAGCTGCCTGGTATCTCAATTCCAAGATGGGATACTTTGCGGCAGTTTGGGCCTTAGCTTTACGAGGTTTGGTTGACTGGTTTCGTCTGGAATCTTATACTCATCCGCTTGTCCCTCTAGACAACACATTAATTCGTGCCAGTCTCTTTATTGGTGGCGTTTGGGCCTTGCACCGAATCAAAGTGTTGATGGTGCGGGAACAAGAGTTTGGCCGCATTGATTTTTTGACCGAACTGCCTAACAGTCGAGCTTTCTTTGAACAGGCGAATCGAGAGCTAAATCGATATCAGCGCATCAACCAGCCCCTAACACTGGCTTTTATGGATTGTGACAACTTCAAAGAGATCAACGATCAGTATGGGCATCAGACGGGAGATAGTCTACTCTGCTTGATTGCTCAAACTCTGCAACAAACTTTGAGAGCAGACGACTTTGCGGCGCGATTGGGTGGTGATGAATTTGTGCTGCTGCTACCTGCAACTGATACGTCCCAAGCAGAGCTAGCCCTTCAGCGACTTAATGCCAAATTGCTGACAGTGATGACCGAAAAGGGATATGCCGTTACATTTAGCATCGGAGCAGTCACGTTGGTTCAGGGAAAACCAGCGGTTGAATGGCTGCTGCAAAAAGCGGATACGTTGATGTATGCCAAAAAGGCGGCAGGCAAGAACGGCATTGCTGTTGAGGCCATTGGCTCCGCAGCAGATAGCCTCGATTTCGCCTGAATTTTCTATCAAGAGCATTGATTTTTATGTCGATATGTAAACTAAACGTGATATAGTTCTGTCACATTGATTCATCAAGCCAGTGGTTACCTGACTTGGCTTTTCATCACGTCGCTCAATGACTCACATCATGCCAGCAGTATCGGTTTATCAAACTAGTCCCCCCTAACGTTCAATTTTGCATCACCGCACCATGCAATTGAATGACAGTTTAGCTATGGCATTAGAGCTTGAAATGCGTGTAAGAGCAGCGCAGACGTGCCAAGAATAATTCAAATCAGTATTCATTCAATATGTCTTCATAGCTAGGATTGTTGCCGCCTGCGTAGTCGGTTTTTCTAACTGATCCAGTGCGAAGTCTGAATTCATAATCCATACGTTCTGATGGCCAATTCATTGCAATTTGCCATTTGGAACTGGTTCGCGATGCGATCGCAGATTTCGTACTTATCTCAGTCCTATCAGACTAACCCACACGTTTTTATTAGTTCTTGCTGCCGTCTCAGAAACATTCTGTAGCCGCAGTCAATGTTGTTTAGCATTAGGAGGTTCCTTTGAGCGAAGTCACATGGATGAACGCCACCCGCTTAAGGCGAGATTGGTTTTCTAATATTCCCCGCGATTTACTAGCGGGTGCCGTCGTGGCATTGGCCTTGATTCCTGAAGCGATCGCATTTTCGATCATCGCTGGTGTTGACCCCAAAGTGGGGTTGTATGCGTCGTTTATCATTGCCGTCGTTACTGCGTTTGTCGGTGGTCGATCTGGCCTGATTTCGGGCGCAACCGGAGCAATGGCGCTGCTCATGGTGTATCTGGTTAAAGATCATGGCCTGCAATATCTCTTTGCCGCCACCATCTTGACGGGCATTCTACAAATCATCTTTGGCTGGCTGAAACTGGGCAAGCAGATGAAGTTTGTGCCCCGTGCCGTAATGCTAGGGTTCGTCAACGCCCTCGCTATCTTGATTTTTATGGCTCAGCTGCCACAGCTAAACGGCGCGTCTTGGGTGGTATACGCGATGGTGGCAATTGGACTGGCCATCATTTATCTCGTTCCTCGCGTCACAAAGGTACTACCATCGCCATTGGTTGCGATTGTCGTCCTGACTGCTGCTTCCATGCTACTGGGGCTGGATGTGCCAACTGTCGGCGATATGGGTGAGCTGCCCACTACGCCTCCTGTCTTTTTGTTGCCCCAGGTGCCACTCAATTTTGAAACCCTGCAAATTATTTTCCCCGTAGCCGCCACCTTAGCCATTGTCGGTCTGCTGGAATCGTTGCTGACGGCATCCCTAGTCGATGAGCTGACGGATACTCCCAGTGATAAAAACCAGGAAGCTAAAGGTCAGGGCATTGCCAATATCATTACGGGCTTCTTTGGCGGCATGGCAGGCTGCGCCATGATCGGTCAGTCGGTCATTAACATCCAATCGGGTGGCCGTAAGCGTTTATCAACACTAGCGGCAGGTGTTTTTCTGCTGTTCTTTATTCTGGTACTGGGTCGCTGGGTAAGCCGGATTCCGATGGCGGCGCTGGTGGCAGTAATGATCATGGTTTCCATCGGAACGTTCAACTGGGCCTCAGTTAAGAACGTTAAACGCATTCCCCGCAGCGAAACAGCAGTCATGGTCACGACGGTATTAGTTACCGTGCTGAGCCACAACTTGGCAATCGGTGTTGTGGTTGGAATTGCCCTCAGTACTGTCTTTTTTTCGCGCAAAATCGCTCAAGTTGTGTTTGTGGACACGGTGCTGAGCCCCGATAAAACAGAGCGCATTTATAAAGTGGCTGGACAACTATTTTTCGTTTCGGTCGAAGAGTTTTTGAACTCCTTCAATTTTGACGAAGAGCTAGAACGGGTCACCGTTGATCTCAGCCATGCCCACGTTTGGGATCAGGCAGCGGTAAATGCCATTGATCGAGTTGTGCTGAAGTTTCGCCGCAATGGAGCTGATGTCAATCTGGTTGGTGTTAACGAAGGTAGCCAATCGCTGCTCAATCGCTTAGCCATCCACAACGAACCCGATGCGCTGGCAAAACTCGCGAGCCACTAATCGTGAGCCACTAATTAGGAGACCGCCCGATGAAACACATTCTTCTCTGTACCGATGGCTCCGTTTTTGCTCAAAGTAGCTATCGCTATGCCGGTTGGTTTGCTTCCCGTTTAACTGCTGAAGTTGATGTTCTGTTTGTGTCGGATATCCGCAGTCAAAAAGTAGCTTCAACAGGCAATTACAGCGGTGCAATCGGTATTGATGCTTCCCGTGATCTGCTGAATAAGCTAGTGGAACTGGAGCACGAAAAAGCCAAGATCAACCAAGAGAAAGCTCATCTCATTTTGCAAGATGCGAAACAGCGCTTGCAGGCAGAAGGTGTGGAGCATATTGAACTGATCCACGAAACGGGCTTTTTGGTTGATAGTTTCCACAAGTTTGAAACCGATTCGGATCTGATTATTTTGGGTAAGCGCGGCGAGGCTGCTGAGTTTGCCTCTGGTCATTTGGGCGCTAACGTGGAGCGTATTGCTCGTGCTAGTCACAAGCCGTGTTTAGTGACCTCTCGCAACTATCAGCCGATTCAAAAGCTGCTGCTGGCCTATGACGGTAGCAAAAGCTGCCAAAAAATGCTGGAGTTTCTAGTGCGATCGCCTGCATTTAAGGGACTAGAGCTGCACATTCTCACAGTCGGCAAAAAAGCAGACGATGATAATGCGATCGCACATATCAAAGTTGCTGAAATGCAGGCGCAAGCTGCTGGTTTTTCACCTATTTGTGAAGTCATTCCCGGTGAACCGGAAAAGGTGATCCTAAATTACGTTGAAAATCATCATATCAGCTTGCTGCTCATGGGTGCTTATGGCCATAGCCGCATTCGCCATTTGGTGATTGGCAGTACGACCATTCAACTGTTGCGGAGTAGTCATATTCCTGTATTGCTATTCCGTTAAATCAACGTTTGGGGTTAGGATTTGAGGTTTAAGTTTCAAGTGTAAGGTTTGGGTTGATTTATGAATTCAACTTTTTACCCACGGCTTAAACTCTCAAATTGCCGCCCTAATTCACTGATTCCAATCACTCAAGACCGACGGGTCGAATCTTAAAATCTAAATCTCAGCACTCAACAATTTATTAAAAACTCTACTAGCAAAAAGTATCTAGCCTTCACCATTTTTGATTGCATCACAGCTAGTCCCCAAAGACGAGACATTACTGAAAAAACGTATGAGACTTACCGTACCAGAGCCATCTGGAGACGTTTTTAGTCGGGCTTCTCGCTGGTTCTTCAACACTCCCGAACGAGCCCTTAACCGTGCTTATCAAGCGGCCACCACAATTGATGAATTAGAAAAAAAGCACTTCAATAGCCAGCCTATTGGTTCCAAGACGGATGATCCTCCATCGGTAAACAACTATTTGTGTGCTCGTCGAGATAAGCTCTTACGTAATGCACGGATGGGATTAACGGAATTTCGCTGGGCAACCTCTCTACTTGGAGACCCCAAGGGCAAATCATCCGAGGAAAAAGAGCATGAATCGCAGCCAATTCTATCGGATGAGATTCTGCTTTCTAAACTAGCCTTTGTTGATCAAGTTATTACCCGTTACGAGCAGATTATGGCTGTTCCAGAGCCAGAAGCTGAATTAGCTTCGTCACAAGATATTTTTCTGACTGGTCGCAACAACAGCCAGAAAAAAGATGATGAGTTTATGGCTGCATCTAGCGTAATATCCCCTGCTCAAAAAACAGGCATCATTCCTCGCTCTATTCTCAGAACCGGACGCCGCCTCAAACGTGAACTTGATCCTAAGCATGGTGAAAAAGTTCTCAAAGAGTATGAGATTTCCAGTTATCGAACTAAACGAGCAGTCCGATTTTTGCTGGTGCTGATTTTAATTCCGTTATTAACTCAACAAGCTTCTAAACAACTCATATTTGCTCCAACAATAGAATACTTTATTGATAAAAGCCACATTGAAGTTCCCTTAAGTGAACAACTGGAACGGGAAGCAATCGAAGAAATCAGTTTTTTTGAAAAACAGCTGCAGTTTGAATCGACAGCCGGAATCATCGCGCCATTGTCCTATTCAGAATATCGGGAAATGGTAAATGAAAAAGCGCAGGAAGTCACTCATGAGTTTAGTCATGAGCGTATCTCAGCCGTTGAGAATGTATTTGCTGATTTATTGGCTGCTGGTATATTTGCTTGGATTCTATTTGCCAATCCCCGTGCTGTTAAATTGTTGAAATCGTTCATAGACGACATCATTTATGGCTTGAGTGACAGTGCCAAGGCATTTTTGATTATTGTCTCTACCGATATGTTTGTTGGATTTCACTCAACTCACGGTTGGGAGGTTTTATTAGAAGGAGTTGCTCATCACTTTGGATTACCTGAAAACCGAGATTTCATCTTTCTATTTATCGCGACTTTTCCAGTGATTCTGGATGCCATATTTAAATACTGGATTTTTCGCTATCTCAGTCGAGTTTCTCCTTCTGCGGTGGCAACCTACCGCAATATGAATGAATAGCCCAGCTTCTTGTGAAATTGTGAGATGATTAATATAAATTGGCTATAAAAACAGCAACAACTTCGGCAAACTACTAGGGCTGCTGTCTCAATGCTTCAAATCAACCTTTGTATAGCTCCAAACAAAAATAAACGCTAAACTCCCCAATTGCGTGGGTAAAATAAGCCGAGACTCAATGAGATATTAACAATATGTTAGTGGAAGTAGACTTACCCTGTTCTACCTGCTGAAAGGGTATTTCGTCTTCTAGACATCGCTATGCCAGAAACGACACGAATAATAAAAAAGCCCTGCCATTTAACCAGGGCATCATCAAATTTATGTGGTTTCTAGATTTGCGATCACAAGTCAATTTCATTGCACATCGCCACCACCGCCTTTGTATAGCAGCCGAGTTTAACTCAGCTGCTATACAAAGGTATACATGAAAACAGTCGTTATAATGCAATTTATGCCGATTGTTCTGCATGTCAACGTTAAGTCAATGACGGTTGCTTCCCATGTCAAACCAGAACAATGTCTGTATTGGGATTGAATGAAGCGGGTTTGTTAGCCAGTACGGCAAACTGAATAGCAGCAACTGGGCCATCCCCATCGGGATCGTAGAACAAGTCGCCGGTTGTGCTGTTATAGCGGAACCCGTCCTGTCGAGTGGCTCCCTGACCTAAGAGGAAAGCGGGAATATGAATCTTGTCCCCTTGAGCTGAGTTAAAGTCTCGAACGGTATCGACTCCGTCAAGGTCATAGCTGAGGGCAAATATATCGGCACCCCAACCGCCTAACAGCGTGTCAGAGCCTACCCCACCCACCAGTTCATCGTTACCCGCACCGCCGATGAGGTTATCGCTTCCATCCCCTCCTAAAAGACTGTCATCTCCGGCATCGCCGATTAAAGTGTCATTACCAGAGTTGCCCCAAAGGGTGTCCTGATCCGCGCCACCGACAATCGCATCATCGCCATTACCGCCAGAGAGCCAATCATCTCCACCATAGCCATTGAGGTAATCATTGCCGTCGTTGCCATAGAGAGAGTTGGCAGAGGAATTCCCATACATTGTGTTGTTGAGGCTATTGCCAACACCGCTCCTTGCAGTACCCGTTAACGTGAGATTCTCGACCTGATCTGGAAGAGAAAAATTAACAGAGCTGATGACGATGTCTGTTCCCTGATTCAAGCGCTCGCTAATGAAGTCAGCCGTCGAGTCTACATAGTACGTATCGTTTCCGGCTCCGCCATACATCGTATCGTTGCCGACACCGCCATAGAGGTAATCATTGCCGACTAGACCATACAAGATGTCGTCGCCATTGCCCCCATTGAGGGTGTCATTCCCGGCATCTCCAATCAGGTAATCATTGCCATATCCATCGCCACCAAAGAGGTAATCATCGCCCTCGCCACCGAATAAGAAATCATCGCCATCGCCACCGTTGAGGCTATCGTTACCACCACCACCATAGAGATAGTCGCTGTGATTGCCGCCATCGAGCGTATCGTTGCCGTCAAAGCCATAGAGGTAGTCACTGCCGTCATACCCATAGAGGGCATTGGCAAGATGATTGCCTCGAAGGGTGTTGTTGAGATTGTTCCCAAGCCCACTATAGGCACTGCCCGTTAGCGTGAGATTTTCAATGTGATTTCTGAGGCTAAAGTTGATCGAGCTGATCACCGTATCGGTGCCCTCATTCCAGTATTCAATTGTCTGGTCGCCGCTGGAGTCTACGTAGTAGGTGTCATTGCCTGGCCCGCCGTACATCGTGTCATTGCCGGGGCCACCATCAATGATGTCATTGCCACTGCCAGCATAATAGATGTCGTTCCCTGTTGTTCCTTTGAGGGGATACTTCAATTCATCATTATTCGGAGTCCCGTAAAACGTCGCCATATGTTTCTCTAGAGTGGATCAAAATCTCAACGTGAATTTCAGGTTGTCCTGATGATGCACTTCACATCTACTCCTGACTCGTTGGCGTCAGGAGACGGATCAGGACGGATCATCGCAATGCACCCCGTCAACGGATTTGGCCAAGCTCAAAAGAGGATGAAGTCACTGCGGATCCAGCCGACCGCTTGTGAGCGAGGAAAGCGCACCTGACACCAGCTCAACCCGCTATCGGGCTGATCCGAATCCTGAAGACACTGGAGCAACTGAACGCGATCACCTGGAATGCCATATCCCGCAGCGGCTGAATGAATCGTGGCCTGACGGCGTAGATTAATGCGGGCATTGGGATCACTGGCTCGGAGCGTTACCAGGCTGCTGCTGCCGGATGGGCGATTAGCAATGGGGGAATGGCTAGAGTTAGGAATGCCAGCCGTGTCCCAGTACACGTAAATCCGCTCACTCGCCGTCTGGAAGATTAAGCCGCGCTCGGCCAAGCCAGCCTGCCGATAGGCGGCGTTGCCATTTTGGTCAACGTAGTTTCCGGGTTGGTTGCCGACGGGCATGAGGTCGTAGCGACGACCATTGGAGAGCTGAATGCCGACGATCCCCTGTCGCTGAGAGAAGGTACAGGCCGTTACTTCAGAGACCTGCGCTGAACCGAGAGGATAGAGATCGCAACGGGCATCAACCGTATCGGCCTGGGCGACAACTGGAAGTGTAGCGGCAGCGAACGCTGTAATGGCAGAGCCAAAGAAAACTCGAATGTTCATAAACTCGTTCTTCAAAAAGAGACGGAATGCGGCCTCGGCACCGATGGATGGCATTATCACATCGGTTTCCATCTATGAGACGCGAGGCTAGTATGGGAGACTTCACAGCGATCGCAGCCGTTTACGTACTGACCGATAACCCTGTTGACGTGAACTACCTTGAAAAAGTTACAAGCGTTTGAAGGAAAAGGTGCAAATCATTTGGTACGGGAATCAAGCTGCGATCGCAACTGGCCACCTGAACAATGGAAAAGCACCCATCAAGCGACGGGTGCTGCCTTCTCTCTGTTGAATAGCCGACGTAGAAGATTAAGCCATTATGCAAAGGTGAGAGTGGGAGCTGCGACATATCGCTTGCCCATGAATCGCATGGTGCGCCAGTTGGGATTTTCCAGCTTCTCCACCTTGAATTCGTAGCGCTTTACAGTGGTTGGAATACCGCGATAGGTGGTGAGGAGTTCTTGCTCAGCAACGATGGTCGGGAGAGCAGCGGAAGTAGTTTGGTAAGCATGGCCGCGATAGGTCAGTTGCATGGTGAAGGCTCCTTTGGGGGGCAGCTCGACCCCATCTGGACAGGTGGATTAGGCAGCGATAGGTCAGTTGCATGGTGAAGGCTCCTTTGGGGGTGAAGGTGGGTGTGTTGATGCGCCGATGCGTCGGGTTGAATTGAAAATCTGAGTTTCCGGTGTTTACCAGTGCGCCCAACGGCAAACCAGCTTGCCCTCTTCGTCGCGAACCCAGCGGGCAGATAGGCGAGAGCGGAACAGGGGTTGAGGGGGAAGACCACCGACTTCAATTTCAGGTGTAGCAACGCGGGGATAAGGACGATTAGTGAGTGCTTTCATGGTGAAGGCTCCTTGGGAGACGAGGGGTGTTGCTCTGTGCTTGATGTCCTGAGTATCCCAATCTGCCCTTCAGGTTTGTTGAGGAGTGTTCAGGTGTTGTTTTCAGGTGTTCTGTTTGGCTGGTCTGAATCTGAGATCGCACTTTCATGAGCAGTAGCAAATCTGCGATCGCGGGTGGGAAGTTGAGTGATGAGCCTGTCTAATGGGAGGCATCCGCTAATATAAATTCTTTTTCATTGCAAGTTTTGTTAACAGAGTGTTACATTATTGTTACGGAAGTTCACAACAGAGGCTCCCATGACCCACTCCACCGCTACTCTCGATTTCAATGCTCTCGCTCGCGATATCAACGCCACTCGCGCTCAGCTCATCGATACGAGCCGCGAGTTGGTTCCAGCCGAGGCTTATGCGCGGATGCAGCGTAACGGCACTGAGTTTCGTCGTCCTGCCGCGAATGGTGCAACCGTTGACCAGGAAGGCTTAACCAACAACTATGCAATCGAGCCGGACATGTATGCGGCAGTCTTCCCCTCTCCAGAACAAGCTCGTCAGTATGCGTTTCAGGCCGCCGCCGCCGCTCTGCTAGTCGTGGGTCTAATCCTAACGTCCGCCGCCGTCAGCTAGTTGCTTTTAGTTTTCTTGCTAGGTCATTCACATCCACATCAGTCGTTAAAGCATTCTGCGGGGGCGGAATGCTTTTTTATTGAGGGAGCAGGGATGAGTGAGACGTGCGATCGCAACCCGGCAAAAGATGAACTTTGGTATCAGGTATCAGCATTTGATGATGATAGGAGTATGCTAATAACAAGAGGTGAATATTTCTTCCCTCGGTTCGAACAATTCAGTTTACGTTAAATAGGAGGTTTGCTATCGATTTAACGACTGAATCTGATCCGCCAAAAACAGCAGCACTCTACATCGTTGTTGATCATTCCTCGACTACTTTATAAGAGAGCTCTGCGATAGATACCCAGAGACGCAACAAGCAAAAACGACGGTATCGAGGCATCTCTACACAGTATCAATCATGTGAGGAAGTCCCTCGACTGACGAAACTGAGTGCTGTAAGCAATGATTTACGTTTAACTTTTCAGTGAATAAATACCAGAAAACACCTTGACTTGATCTTCATAGTCAAGGTGTTTTCTATTGGAGCTATTTCTAATAGGTGATGGATGCCAATCGTAGTGCAGGAACGGCATAGTGCTTGCCCATGAATCGCATGGTGCGCCAGTTGGGATTTTCCAGCTTTGCCACTTCAAACTCGTAGCGCTTTGCAGTGGTTGGAATACCGCGATAGGTGGTCAGTAATTCTTGCTCAGCAACGATGGTCGGGAGAACTACAGAAGAAGTTTGGTAAGCGTGGCCGCGATAGGTGAGTTGCATGGTGAGGCTCCTGTGGGGGTGAAGGTGGAATGAAATGACTGGGGCAGCGGTCAAAGATTAGAAATTAAAGGATGCTCGGTTGCTCTGGCTTCATGGGAGTTTTACCCAACAGGTTCCGATTGCTTAACATCCGCTCTTGAATGGCTTGTTGACGTTGAGCGCGAGTGGTTGGTGCGGTGCGGTTCATGGTGGACTCCTGTGGGGTGAGGTGTGTTGCTCTGTGCTTGATGTCCTTAGTATCCCAATCTGCCCTTCAGGTTTGTTGAGGAGTGCTCAGGTGTTGGTTTCAGGTGTTCTGGTTTGTAGAGTTGCGATCGCACTTTATCAGCAGCGGTAAAAGTGCGATCGCAATTCCATCCCGTGACCAATCTCACCTCAGCCTAGTCATCGTGATCGGGCTTTTTAGTTGAGATCGCACCTTGTAACCGATCTGCTCAAATGACCGTCCAGCTGATAATTCATCGCTGTTCCATTTGTTCGTGTTACTTTAAAAGTATAAAATCAAAACAACACGAATAAATTCCGTGACATTGAAAGTGCGATCGCACTTCATCCGCTCCCTCCTTCAGCGGTCTCGCTATGATTGAGCCAGCCCCCTCCATAACTCATTTTGCTCCCAATGACCGCTGCCGATTTGCCCGCCCTGATTCATCTGCATGGCGTTGTTGAACGCCTCACCTTTCATGCCGATGACACGGGCTATACCGTGGCTCGCCTCAACGTCACCAGCGAACCGGAGCTGATCACCATCGTCGGCACCTTTGCCCATATCGAACCGGGCCAAACCCTCAAGCTGTTCGGCTTCTGGCGAGAACATCCCAAATACGGCAGCCAATTTCAAGTCAAGCACTACCAGGAAACCAAACCCGCTACCCTCACGGGCATTGAAAAGTACCTCGGCAGCGGGCTAATCAAAGGCGTTGGCCCCATCACCGCTCGTCGCATCGTCAACCACTTTGGCTTAGAGACGCTGGATGTGATTGAACAGGACATCGATCGGCTGATTGAAGTCCCCGGCATCGCGCGCAAACGGATTGAGCTGATTCAAGCCGCTTGGATCGAACAGCAGGCTATTAAAGAAGTGATGCTGTTTCTGCAAAGCCACGGCGTCTCCACCACCTATGCCGTCAAAATCTATAAAACCTATGGCAACGATGCCATCGCCGTCGTCACTCATAACCCCTATCGCCTCGCCACCGATGTCTACGGCATTGGCTTTGTCACCGCCGATGCGATTGCCCGTAACCTGGGTATTGCCCCCAACTCCGAATTCCGCTACCGAGCGGGACTAGTCCATGTCCTCAGTGAAGCCGCTGACCAAGGCCACTGCTATCTGCCCAAAGCTGAACTGGTGCAGACAGCCATGAAGTGGCTCACGATTGAGGACCATCAGCCCCATCCCGAAGTCCTAGACCCGCTGATTGAGCAGATGGCCAGCGAGCAAGAGCTGATCCTGCATCATCATGATGAGCAAGCCTGCTGCTATAAACCCGCCTTCTACTCCGCCGAACAACACCTGGCCCAGCAGGTGCAGCTGCTCCTCTCTCAAACCGTGACGGTCGATGTAGCCCGCGTCCAGCGCTGGATTCAGCGCGTCATCGACACCACGGGTCTGCCGCTCTCCCTCGAACAACAGCAAGCTGTGGAGATGGCCGCTAGCCAACGGGTGCTGATTCTGACGGGTGGCCCCGGCTGCGGCAAAACCTTCACCACCCGCACTATTGTCGCCCTCTGGAACGCGATGGGTAAACGCTTACTGCTGGCGGCTCCCACCGGTCGAGCGGCCCAGCGCCTGAGTGAGATGACCGGCAGAGAAGCCAAAACCATTCACCGCCTCTTGGAATTTGACCCCAGCCACATGAGCTTTCAGCGACATGAGGCTAATCCGCTCGATACCGATGCCGTCGTAATTGATGAAGCCTCCATGCTGGATCTGTTCCTAGCCAATGCCCTGCTCAAAGCGATTCCAGCCCAGGCGCACTTACTGCTGGTGGGCGATATCGACCAGCTGCCCAGCGTTGGCCCCGGTAACGTGCTGCGCGACCTAATAGACTCCGGCTGCATTCCCGTGGTGCGACTGACGCAGGTGTTTCGGCAAGCTCAGGCTAGTCAGATTGTGGTCAATGCCCACCGAATTAACCATGGCGACTTTCCTCAGCTGGAATCAGTGTCTCCCCGACCGCGTAGTGACTGCCTCTGGCTTGGGGCACCGGAACCGGAACCGGGTATTCAAGGCATGAAAGATCTAATCCAGGAGCTGATTCCGACTTTAGGCTTCAATCCCGTCCGCGATGTGCAAGTCCTCTGTCCCTCCCGCCGGGGAACGATGGGCACTCGTAATCTCAATCAAGTGCTGCAAACCTGGTTGAATCCGGCTCAGCCCCAGACCGCAGAGCTGAATCGCGGCAGTCAAATCCTGCGGGTCGGCGATCGGGTGTTGCAGCAGGTGAATGACTATGAGCGAGATGTGTTCAATGGCGACTTAGGCACCGTCGTCGAGATTGATGCCGAGGAGCAGGCGGTCACCGTGCAGTATGACCAGCGGTGGGTCACCTATGACGCAGCGGATTTGAATGAGCTGACCTTAGCCTGGGCGGTCACGATTCATAAATCGCAAGGCAGCGAATATCCAGTGGTCATTCTGCCGCTGTTTACGCAGCACTACCTGATGCTGACCCGTAATCTGCTCTATACCGGACTCACCCGCGCCAAGCAGTTAGCCATCATTGTTGGCCCCAAGAAAGCGGTTGCGATCGCAGTCGGACAGGTGCGCGATCGCCAGCGATATACGCTGCTGGACTGGCGCATCAACGCCAACATTTCCGAGTATCAGTTGTGATAATCTGTGATGTCCTAAAAAATGACAATAACGGCATCCAGACTAGCAACGCTGAGTGATTTCCTGCATGAGTTGAGACTAGCTAGAGTGCTGCAAATGCACAGCAAAGGCTCTCTACTGTTAAGTTTAGGAAATATCAACAACTGAGTTGGATGCCGTTAGTTGGATATGAAACAGATTCAATCGGAAATCGATACTGACCTCCTTTTATTGGGCAATTGAATTGTTCCTTGAACAAGGAGTTTTTTAGCTCCTTGCTAATAGACTACCCCGTTGATGCTGGGGATTCCGCAGAGCGGATACCAAAGTTTACGATCCCGGATGCAGGCAGATGACTCATCTCAGCTTGAGCAGGTAATGCGATCGCAGAGGTGAGCCATTCTAAGAGGGGGGATGCCCAACTGTTGCGTACTTATTCGTGTCCTCTTTATAGCAACTTATTAAAGTAACACGAATAAGTACGCAAACACGAACCTGGCTCTTTGTAGCACTCAACAATAAAAAGTGCCCACCACGTGGAATCAGCATGGTTGATATATCTGGGTTAATGGCACTGAAATCTGTTGCTTGAAAACGTAGTGTAATTTTTAGTGTAATTATCAACTAGCATTAACTACTGCCAATGATTGGGTTCTGTTATACATATCCAATTTCATCATTCGTCTTGATCCATACATCAACGAGGATCGAAGACGGCAAGCAGTTGGGAACCTGCTGAAAGCGCTGTAGATACTCCGCTACCTCACCGCGGCTTTCAGGTTCTCATAAGGTTGGAGATTAAGCCATGCTGAACAGGGAAGATGGCTGAGCGACATAACGCTTGCCGAAAAATCGTATGGTGCGCTAGTTGGGAGTCTTCAGCGGCTGAATTTGAAATTCATAGTGCTTTGTTGGAGTGAGAAGACTTCGATAGGTGCTAGGAAGTTTTTGCTAGCGATAATGATGGAATAAGATTTGGATGCGGTGTAGTAAACTTGGCCTCGATAGGTAAGTTGTAGGGTGGGACTCTTGTGCTGGTGATGAGTTTAGGATCTCGCCGGGAGTGAGAGCACACCACTGAATCGTATGGAGCATACACTTGCGCAAACGTAATCGTTTCTGACTCCATCATCATAATTAGACTGACGAACAACACTGTTGCTGTATGCCAACCTCTCCCTCTCTGTTTCCTGAAGAAGAAAACTACGCTGCTTTTTTGAGTGACCTGAAGACGCGCATCCGTCAGGCGCAGATCAAAGCCGCGCTGGCTGTTAATCGCGAGCTTGTGTTACTCTACTGGCACATTGGTCAGGATATCCTCCAACGACAGCAACAACAGAGTTGGGGGAGCAAAGTCATTGACCGTCTGGCCAAGGATCTGAAGCGAGAGTTTCCGGATATGAAAGGATTCTCCCCTCGCAACCTGAAATATATGCGGGCATTTGCTGAAGCGTATCCGGACGAACAAATTATGCAACAGCTTGTTGCACAAATTCCCTGGGGGCACAATGTTCGTCTGCTCGATCAGGTCAAAGACCCGCAGGCGCGATTGTGGTATGTTCAGCAAACGCTCCAAAACGGCTGGAGTCGCAATATTTTGGAGATGCAGATCGAGACGGGACTGTATGAGCGCCAAGGCGAAGCCATTACAAATTTTGAGCGAACCTTGCCACCTGAACGCTCTGACCTCAGCCGCCAGATCCTGAGAGACCCCTATAATTTCTCGTTCTTAACTTTGGATGCAGCCGCTCAAGAACGGGACTTGGAGCGTGCTTTGGTTGAGCGGATACGTGATTTCTTGCTAGAGCTGGGTGTTGGGTTTGCATTTGTCGGCAGTCAGTATCGTCTTGATGTGGAGGGTGACGAGTATTTCATTGACTTGTTGCTCTATCATCTGAAGCTGCACTGCTATGTCGTAATTGACCTGAAGATGACAGAATTCAAACCGGAATATGCTGGCAAGATGAACTTCTATGTCACTGCAGTGAACCGATTACTGCGAGACGAACGTGATGATCCCACGATTGGAATTGTTCTCTGTCGCTCAAAAAAACGCACGGTGGTAGAGTTTGCGCTGGAAACGGTTCAAAATCCCATTGGTGTTTCGACCTACAAACTACGGGAAGAACTACCACCCACATTGCGAGATCGGCTTCCTTCAGCAGAACAGTTGGAAGTGGAATTGGAGACCGCCATTCAAGAGATTGAAGCTCAGATTTCTACTAATACGACTGATACCATTGATTGAGCCTGTTTAGTCCAATCCGTTTACCCGTATGGTTGATAAGGGCACTAAGATGCTGTTCCAACTCTGATATTTTGCCGTACTATTGGGACATCTATTTGGATGAGCGTACCTATTATTCCAGAATAATAAGCGAGTCTCGACGACAAAAATATGAATGAAAATCAGATACGAGTCGCTTTGATGAGTAACGCTGGAGGGTCAGGTAAAACCACTCTTGCGGTCAATGTTGGCTACGAACTTTTTTTGGCAGGTTTCTCGGTCTGCCTATTCGGACTTGACCCCAACGCATCACTGAAGGCATTTGTTGGTTTGGGGGGTGAGAATCCAGGCCCAGATGAAAAAATTGACTGCATTCTCGAAGATGACTTTAACGGAAATTGGCCCCTCTATAACTGCTGGCAAAAAGATAGGATGCAAGTTCTGCTGGGAGATGAGTCCTTGAGTGAGCTGATTGAACGGCTTTCGACGGCTGATCGAAAAACGGAAATCTTGAAGGATCGGTTGGAAGATTATCCCCTTCCCCATGATTACCTGATCTTTGACTGTCCTGGAACGATCGATCTAGCCCATAAAATGGCACTTACGGCTGCCAACTTCGTTGTCATTCCCATTCAACCCGACTCCAAAGATATGATGAGTGCGGCAACATTGCTAGCTTGGGTGATGGAAAAGTCCGATAAACTTAGGCTTCGTCCGGCTCCAAGAATTCTGGGCGTTGTCCCGAATCGAGTCCAGGATCGAGCGTTACATCGAGATAATTTAGGTCTGACTGAGAAGCCTGCTGAGGATGGCTTTCCTACCCTACCGGCTTTGTTAAGCCAGATTGGAGTGCATTGCTTTAACTACATCAAGGATTCTGCTGAAGTGAGCAATGCCGCGGCTGCTGGGCTGCCCCTGCGGGCCCATCGACCCAGCCATAAAGCAAATCAGAACTTCAAAGAAATTGCCCAAGCCCTTATGGCTGTGCGGTAGAGCGTATAGGTAAGACAATGGCACAAAAACGTCAGGCAACTCAGCAGCCAATTTTGCAAAAGTTTCAACAGGTCGGGGTTGCCCAGATGGGGCAGCTTCAGCAGCGTGATGAAGAGATCGCTCAGCTTCGACAGCAGCTTGAAGATCTGCAAAACGCTCCTTCCTCTGCAGGCGGAGTTCCACATTATCCCATTCAGGATTTTGTTCCCCTCCGACTGGGCGATGGGTTAACTCAGCCGCGTAAATATTTTGATCCGGCTGCACTTGAAAAGCTACAACGATCCATTGCCAAAGTGGGTGTCAGAGAACCGTTGCTGGTGCGACGTGGAGCGGACGGTAAGCTTGAAATCGTCTCGGGTGAAAGCCGCTGGCGATGTGGTAAAAGCCTGAAGTTAGAGACATTACCCGCGATTGAAAGTGACCTCAATGATGAACAGGCACTTGAAATTGCGCTGATCTCTAACCTGATTCGCGAGAACCTAAATCTTGTTGAAGAGACAGATAGTATCATTGCGCTGATCGGCCTTAAGTTTAAGCTAGACATCGAAAGCCTGTCTCAGGCTCTGATTCGCATTAAGAATCTGCGCCGCGCTCGTCGTCTGGATAATGAACAAGTTGTCGAGGAAATGAGTGACTATTATTCCGGAATAATAACCCTGGATGTTCTCTCACAACTGGATCGAATCTTTGCTCAGTTTGGTCTGACACTGGAAAGTTTCGTGACCAATCGACTGATTGCTGTGCAAAAGATGCCTGGGCAGTTGTTAGATGCGGTTCGAGAAGGGCGAGTCGCTTTTTCTAAAGCAGATGTGATTCGTCGCTCTAATTTGCCATCAGACGTTCAGGCTGACTTGCTGCGAGAAGCCGAGGCAGGTCTGGCTAAACGTGCGCTAATAGAGCGTGTTAAAGAGCTAAAGCAGGCTAACTTTGATGATAGTTGTGGCGCTGATATGGATCCCCCACAGCAATTTCGTCGATCTGCTCAACAGCTTTATAGTAAGAATGCATGGAATCGTATTCAAGCAGATTCAAAGCTGAAGAAGAAGTTTCAACGCTTGCAGGCATTAGCGAATGAACTCATTGAGGCGCTGCAGGAACAGGACTAGTCAGCTAGAACTCTTGCCCATCGGGCAGATTGATGACGCCAGTTGTTGGTTGCGTTGGTTGTCCTGTGCTGTAGCTATCAACCTCTTCGTCCTCTGGCGGCATGGGCAGTAACCGATCTGCCTCCTGAAGCCGGATACGAATTTGTTCCTCCATATTGAGATCAGGTCTGCGGTTCTGCTCTCGTCGAATCATGCGATCGCGGATGGTCTCCCACAGCTCTTCGCACTCTTTCTTGAGCTGGATGTCGGTTTTAGGAATTGGCATCCGGTCGTAGTGGATTGGCCACTGGTTGTATGCCGGATTGATGTAGAGGCATTCCCCGACTCCAAATCGCATGACTTCATCTGGTGTGATGAGCTTCTTGGTGCGGATTTGCTCCGATACAGAGCGATTGCGCCCCCAATCATCTCCTCGGCTGCGACTGTAGGAACGGGTTCGGTAGGTAACTTCTGTTTCCCCCATCTCATCGCTGTATCGCTGAGCAGTTTGAACATCCCCTGGATTAAACCAGAAGCGGGTACTACAGGCTGATAAGAGTGTCTTGGCTTGCTCTTGCCCATAGGTTTCAACAATCTGTGGAAAGGACTGAAAGCCAAAAATGCCGGTGAAGCCCTTAGAGCGATGTTGATTGGGCCAGCTTGGAGCTTGGGGCATGTAGATAGTCGGAAACTCATCCGCACTGAAAATCAACGGAGCCTGGCGCTGTATGGAACAATTGAGATTCACGACCACATTGATGATGGCAGCTAACAGCGGATTGATCACATCTTGCCGGAAAATGTCAGACTGGAAGACCAAAATTTCTCGACGTTCGAGGATGGCTGAAACGTTGGTACTGCCTAGCAGCGATCGTAAGAGATCGGGTGACATAAATCGAGTCAGGACATCGCTGGCGGTAGCGAGAATACCCGAAGCGGTTTTTTCGCTGGCTCCCGTGCTCATAAACTGGGCAAAGTTGACCTGAACAAAGTAAGGTAGCCGTTCCTCTTTTGCTGCATAAGATAGTCGCTTGACTAAGTTGGGCAACTGCACGACGCAGAACGCCATCGCCAAATCTGGATACTGAGTAGACTTAGCAAACTGAAGCAAGGCTTGAATCAGGCGCTGCCCCGCAGGCCCAAAGAACGCATCCGCTTTACCGCCCCCACGAGTCAGATTGCGATGAAACACCTCCGCTAGTACCCCAGCGGTTGTGCTGTCGTTGGCATCTTTTACGAAATCCAACGGATTGATGATGCAGCTATAGGGCTTTCCCGGTGCAAAGACCTGGACATTGTACTGATACCGAGCGGCCAAAGTGGCCAGATAGCTGAGCTGTCCTCCTTTGCCATATTCATCCGCTTTGTAGTCGTAGAGCAGAATGGGATGGCCTTGCTCCACTGCCGAAGCAACCATTGGATCAATCACTGAAAATGTCTTGCCCGATCCGGCCTTGCCGATGACCACTGAACTGCGATTTGCCTCTGGAACATAGACTGTCGGTGGTTGTCCAGTGATGGTTGTTGCTAGCCCTGCTATCCAGCCATTGTGTAACCAGTTGGGCGGTGATCCACACCAGAGCACGACGTCATCCACATCATCATTTTTGAGCTGTCGGTAGGCTGTGTTGCTCGCTTTCAATTTGTCTCCTCGTCCCGCAAACCGTCCAGACGTGAGATGAGTCTTACGAGGAGTCAGCGCACTCAGAATATAAACCCCAATCACCAGCCCCATCATCATCAGTCCCCGAGGTGACCAGAGGATATCGGTGATCACCTGCCACGCTTCGATCAAGGGCTCGGTAAACGCATTGGCCAGTAGCATTAAATTAGATCCTCGACTTCCACCTGCTATTCAAGGGTTGAGACTCTGGCACCTCGTCAGCCGCGTCCTCAATATTGGCCTCAATACCGAGTTTTGCCAAAGATGACAGAACCGCCATATCGATCTGGAGCTGATGAGCTGCGGTTCTCAGTGGCAGGCCATTGCGGGCCATTGTAATCGCCTGCCGCACTGCAAAGACAATCGGATCATCGGATGGCGTATAGTTCTCTTCAATAGCAACGGTCAATCCCTGCTCAATGTCCTCTAGGGTTGCTTCACCTGCCTCAGTGCGGACTACGTTGAGGCGAATAGTTTCTGCATTGAGGGCTTGCATCTCTCTCACCTCTACAGCTGGTGCGATCGCAATGCCGCTCGATTCATGTTGCTCAGGAAAGCGATCTGGACTTCGATAGAGGTCAAACAGATACGTGTAGGTCTTGCCCGCTGCATCCACTGTCGTTACGACTAGGTTGGGAATGGCCGCAGTATACGTTCCATCGATGTGGAGAGCTTGAATCGGGCGCAGAATGATTGTGCGAGCGGCTCCACTATCGATTGGAGCATTGGTGTCATAGACAATCCGAGATAGGTCGCTGAGCTGTATGTAAGTGATCACTTCGCCTGTGCTAGAGAAGTCAATCACGCTGTTGCGACCGGGATAAAGCATCACCGGCGAGGCGTAATTCCTGGCCCGTTCTTGCGACACGACGCTGGTGGCTGGGATGGCTTCGCTCGGATTGGGTATGGGGATATCCGGTAGAGAACCCGATGGCCGAGCTTGAGCCTTGCTACCAGTCGCTGTCAAAACGATGCCGCTTAGGATCAGCCAGAGAATGAATTGAATGGCACGCATTATCGAATCACCTCCAACAGTCCATTCGCAAAAATTGAAACCTCTTGTCCTTCTGGAACAAATAGGTAAGGAGAGGATGACGTTTGGTTTTGCCCCTCAATGCGGTTTATCACCCGCTCACTCACTGGTGTGAAAAAGCCGTCTAACGCAGCGGCGACCACATTATCATCCTGACCACTCGTGACAGTTGTGCTTGTACGGGTTGTCGTATTTCCTCCAGCTTCTGAGGTGGCGGTGGTAACGGCATCAGGCGCGTTCAATACCGCCCCGATATTGCCAAGTGCCGATAGCGTACCGACTAGCAGATCCTCCCCAAAATCGCGGCTACCATCGTCATTTTTGACCTGGGCCACAAGGGGCCTATTATCCTTCCCGCGAACCATCAGTACGCCTGGCTCAACAGTTTCCTGTCTGACTTGATCCTTGGCATCTCGATATATAACCGCCACCACCTGCTGCCGTAAAATGTTGGCGTCTAAAATCTCCGTGAGCTGGGTAATCAGTACTGTGCCTGCTTCAAGGGCAACTTGTCCGTTAATATCCATCAGTGGTTCTGATAGCTCAATCGCAAACCGCCCTTGAGCAGACAGCTTTCCGCCAGCATAAACTACCGGAACGATAACCTCTCCTGTCGTTGAAGTACCGATGGCCACTTGATGACGGCGAGTTATTTCTGTCGTATCTGTCCCATCTTCCTCCGCTGCTGTGACCGGACGCTGCTGGATAATGCCTTGTGCTCCCGGTGTCGACGAGGAAATTAGCACATCTCGATTAGGGTTTTGTTGCTGCTGGCTGACCATTCGAAGGGTAGGCGTATTCTCTCTAGTGTCTCCACCGATTGGTAATGGAATCGGGGCGTCGCCTATCGTATCTGTTGAAATTGATAAGGATGCGGATTGTTGATCAGCCTCTGATCTGTTTAGTGTTGCCTGAGTCCGATTTGCTTCTGGTGCGTCGATTGCAGGTTCTGATTCCAGAGCCACTTCTGCGCCCGCTGCTCCAGCGGTCGATAGTCGTGTCCATCGCTCCAGTGGATCGACCGTTTCTTCTGGTGGCCGTGACGAGATTGGGGTTGGTGATGCTGCCACTGGTTCTCTAGGCGGAGAAGCAATAGGCCGAGCGGGTGCGGGTGTTGGTTGCGATCGCACAACTCGTGTTGGTGTCGTAGGAGGTGGCTCAGATGCCTCCGGCGAGGATTCCTCTGCTTCTGGTGTGGGCTGTTGCGGTGTTTCTGCTAACCGTTGCTGAGGTTGCGATCGCTCCTGCTCAACTAGGGCCAGCTCTGCCCGCATCTGGTCATCAGCGCCATAGCTAGCAGCGGATTCTGACGGGAGGGGGCGTTCATTATCCTGCTCTTGAGCCTGTTGGCTGTTTCCAGTAAAGAAGCCGGAGAATATCCAAATCACAATTACGATCACGCCCAACGCACTCGTAACGAATCCCAATCTGGAGAGGGGTGAGTTTTCCACGCCCCGCTCCCTAGCTGTGCTGGGGCCATCAATCAGTTCATCTGTTGTGACAAGTTCATCATCATAATCGGTGTCTACTCCGGCAAACTGAGCCCGCTCCTCATAGGAAATATCGTCCTCTGCGCTGCCGTTTTGCTGGTGTTCGGTTTGTGCCGTTGCAGGTTTAACCGGAGCCGTTTCGATCCGGCTGCCAGTGAATTCGGTCTCCTCGTTTGCGAAAGAGGACAGATTGGGGATTTGATCATGTTGCTCCATCTAATCCACCTCCAGAGGTTCAACTTTGACAATGATTAGGCCGTTGGCCAGTAGGTCATACATCTGCTTGCGCCAAGCCAAGGGTTCTAGGTCATCAAATACCGGCTCGACGGGCGGAATAGCCTGCATCGTGATGGTTCGATTCATCGGGATCTCTGCGACCTCCTGATTTCGGTCACGCTCAATACGCGTCGCCACAATATCCACTTCCCAAAGCCCCTCACCGACCTGGCGAGGATCAGAGACTGCAAAAAAGCGCATAGAGGATTTGATGCGTCCCTGTAAAACGCCGGGAGAGATTTTCTCAGTACCCATCAGCCGCAGAAATTCCTGCCGGAACCCTTTATCCATGAGGTATGACGCTAGATAAACTTCTGTAGGAATCTTTTGCGTAGTGCCTTCAATGGCATAGCCCTGATCCTCAGCATTGGAGCCCGGAATCTGGTTATCCCACTCAAATGTGAGCTGCATCCAGCGCACTGCCGTGTTCTTAATCACTTCCGCCTCACGATGAGTAACATTAAATTCCGTTGCTTTGGCCGTGGTGCCATCTGATTGCTGCACATAGATACTGTCTCGCTGTGCCAGTGCTCGATTGTTGAAGAGCAAGAAGAGATTGGCAAAGACGCTGACGAGTAGACCGATGCCCAGTATGCCCATGACGATGATGAGCGAATTCTCGCTTTTGATCGGCAGATATACCGGCTGGTCTGACGCCGAGATATCGGTGCCATTCATCTCTGTTTCTTCCCCTGCCGCCTGCATGGTGGTGAATTGGGAATCATCCTGCTGGTTGCGAACCAATCCTTTTAACTGCTGCATTATCTTGATTTGAGAACTGCAAATTTTGCGGCGGTCGAAAGTCCCCCTGTAACGGTGCTAGCAATGCTGTTGGCCCGACGACTAATTGCTGAGAACAAGGACGTGGCACTCCAGGTAGCCAGTGCGGTGACTAGACCGGGTGCGAATATTGAGATAAAGAGTAGGAACCCTAGATTTTGGGAAACTTCCAGTGCTCCGCCCTGCGTATTGGCTAATACTGCCGCGACAATGCCAACGAGCAGGTTATAGCCAATCTGAAGACCAATCAGACCGACGAAGCCTGAGAGCCAAGCCCAGATAGGCCGACCAGCGACAGGCAAAATAGAAAGTGCCAGCGCGATCGGAGCAAGCACCGCTGCAATCAGTAAGGCCGCTTCCACGATGTTGACAAAGGCCCACTGAAGTCCGTACAAGATTGTCTGGATAATCGGTAGCAACTGATCCTGCAGCACGCTAGCAAAAGCCCCGCTGAAGTCCCCTTGAAGTGTGCCAGTGCCAACCTCAACTAAATCACCGATGGCAGAGATGCCGGTTCGGTTAATCGCCGATTCGGCAAATGCTTCCAGCGGGCCGAAACTAATATTGCCGTTTTGGGCTTCTAAAGCTTGATAGATGGCTTGCACCTCTTCCGCCTTACTGTCCCAACACTCCAGAAAAGGATCACCCGTTAATCCCTCACATTCGCTATAAACCTGCTTGATGCGCTGAACTCCTAGGTTATTCAGTCCAAACTGGGTGATGGCATCCTGAAGGGTATATCCCACAATTTGCTGGGAGAGAAGTCCAGTTGTCAGGCGATAACCTACGGCTCGGAGCACTAAAACTGACTCCGATAAAAGTCTGCCGTTGTTGCCCAGAAACAGCAGCACCACTAGCGGAAAGGTAAAAAGTTCGACCACTGTACCGAGATAGCGCGATTTCATAATCTCGTTGCCAAAGCGAACGAACATATACAGGAAGCAGAGCGCCAGGATGCCCCGAGAAAATTGCACAATGGTTTGCCAGAACGGGGAATCGACTCGGATCAGATCAATCCAGGTTTCATTCCAGGACGCGATCGTGTCCTCGCTTAATTGGAGTGCTCCCTGAATGACATCGGCGGCAGCTTCCGATCCCTGCTGAGCCAGGATCAGAGCGTGGGTTAGCTCACTCATAGGTTACACTTCTCCTGGATTGATGCCCACTCCTGGCATGATGATCTGACCGCCCTGGACAATGCTTCTGGAGTAAGCCGCTGCCGTTTCCCGCCGGTCTTGAATCCGGTCGCCTTGCAGCTCTCTAACTGCATCGACGAGCATCTTATTTCTCAGTGCATCATCCCGTGCGCGGAGCTGGTGTCCCACGCTGTCGAGGGTGCTGGTTTGCTGCTGCGCTGCCAGTTGTGCACTCAGATTTCGCAGAATGTTCTGAGAAACATCCTGTTCTTCAGAGTCAGTGGCTAACTCTTGAGAGGTCTTGAGCGCGACCTTGGCGGCTTCGGCATTCTCTCGAAGCTTTTGCTGCCCAGCCTGGGTGAGGGCTGTCTGATCAGCCACTTCATCAGTCATCTGTCGGTCGAATTGGGTAACGAGGTCGCGCTTGATGACTGGAGATCCGCTGCCGCCGGTTTTGGTGGCTGCGACCTCTTCAAATGCGGAGGGTTGAGCATTTTCAATTTCCTGCTCAATCTGTTTGGGGTCGGGTAAACCCAGTGCGCCAGTGGAAATTTCGATGGTATTGCTGTTCTTCTTGCCACTGCCAGAACTGGCAAGACCGCCGAGGGGATCTTCAACCATATCGAACAGGTCGAGGTTGAGTAGGTCAAATAATCGGTTGATATCAAAAATGGACGTAATCGTTTGTTCTAGCGAGGCAAAAGCATCCTGTACTGCTCCCACGGCGTCAAGCGTATCTTTTACCTCGCCAACCTCGCCAATCGTGCCGTTTTCGTCTAAGAGGTCGCCCGTTGTCTCCTCAATGGTGCTCCCAATGTTGCTGAGCTGATCCTGAATAGCGGTATCCACATCGCGAGTCACAGTTTCAATATCCGCCGCTGCCTCTTCTATGTCATTCAATTCTCCATCCCCGGTATCGATATCCTCTAAGTCAAGGTCATCGACTGGGCTATCGGCGTTGGGATTAAAGGGAGGTGTAGCCTGGGCATAGACGGCCTTTCCCATGCTGGCGCTCAGGAGTAAAGCTGCCGTCAGCGTCACAGTGAGTTGTTGATATCGATGTCGAATCATACTGTCCTCGTCTTTACTAAATTGCTCACGTTGCCCATATCTGGATCTACAGCTTGAGTCCGACGTCGGGCTTGCGGTGATGCTTGAATGTCCTCAAAACTGATCACCCCGCGCATGGCTTGAACATACTGGCCCGTAAAGTCTTTTAGCCCCTCTAGGTAGCCGCGAGTGGTTGGTGGATAAAAGGCCATCACCCGGCTGCGGGCAAGCTGTTCGGCTTCGCTATTCGCCAGGGCCGCCAGCATCAGTGGGTTGGCGTAGTACCGGGTTCGCCAGAAGCGCCCTTGCTCTTCTATCAGCCAACGAGTAAATAAATCGGCTTTGCTACCCTTAAAGCGTTCGGTGGCGTTGTATTTGATGATATTGGCGGGATAGTCTAATGCCTGCATGTAGGCGTTACAGCCTGCATGGGTGGTTTTGCCGGTAATGGTGATGCTGATATTGGCTAGAATCTTGGCTGAAGCACTACACTCGACGATCGCATCTAGGTCTTGCGCTAAAATCACCGCGCTGATTCCTTCCTTTCGCCCGGTGGCAAAGGTTTCCCCCACGATGTCAGCAAAGCCTCGTTTACTCAGCAAGACCGACAGCTCATCTCCGACAAACAGGGAACGATTATGAGCCAAAGCATTGCGCAGTGCTGCCATTTGTGCAGAGAGCGCCATGATGTAGGAATTACTTTCGTTGGTTAGCCCCGACAGCGCATAAAACGTGATCATCGGTTCCGGATTTACCGAACTGGGTCGTCCAATGGCATCACCGATATTTGGATCAACTAGCTTGGCTCCTACCTGGGCCACAATCTGGTTAATTGCTTGTGCGTCTATGTCTTCATAGCTTTTGAGGTCAAGCTGCTCTCGTGAGCAAAACTTCAAAAAATTATGAAGCGTGGGCATCTTCTGCCAGGCATCCGACTGCCAGCCCTGCTCGATCGCCTCGTTGTAGCGTTCGGTAATTTCAGGATCAGAAAAAAAGACATCTAGCGTCCGCAGAACGATGCTGTTGACCCGCTCTAGCAACTGCTGGTCATTAATTTGCCCCATTGCGATCGCAACAATGGCCTGCCGCACAAAATCCTTCCACCGCTTGAACCGCTGTAGCTGGTCATCCGGCTCTAGATTAAGCAAATTGGGTGGCTCCAGCAGATTGAGTCGTTCGTGCAGGATATCGACATAGGCTCCGTACTTACCGAGGGATTGCACAGCCGTCTGAAAAGTTGAGTCACCGCCGCTACTGAGGTCAATCCCGACGACCGGAATATTTTGAGCCAGGGCATCTTCGATAAACCGCCAGCCAAGTACAGACTTACCCGAGCCGGTAGTGCCCGTGATCAGCACCCGCCCCGTGCCGCTGAACAGATCCACATAGAGCGGCTTTCCCCCTTCTTCGGTCAGAAACTCCACGCCTCGCTGTTGGATGTCTTTAGGACAGGTTAGCGGTAGGAAGCCAGCGACGGTTTCAGTATCTAAAACAACGCGTCGCTCAGAAAAGGCGTTGTAGCGCGTCAGCAGCGGAAATGTGTTAATCGGTAGGGTCTCTAACCACACCCGCCAGCAGACATCATTTTCAACAACGGCTTCGGCGGCTCCAAATGAGTTACAGAGCTGTGCGATCGCTTCATCACAAGCCCGCTCCGTCTTTCGCCAGACAATGAATGTACAGGCTACCAGCAGGGGGCGTTGTCCCTCATAAATTTTTATCAGAGCTTGCTCTGCCTGTTGTCGCTGGAGACTGGCCGATACGTCTTGACCTGTTCCGTACACGGCTGCTCGTTGAGCCTCAAAATAGCTTTGGCGGTTCATTTTCTCCAGCTCATCCTGGGTAGACCAGGCTTCTTTGTGGGTGACCTCTACCACGCATTCGGTGTCCCGAATCCAAGCTTGAGAGAGTCGATCCCAAATCCATTTGAGCTGCTGCCGGGTATTGCGCCATAGCTCTGGAGGAGCTTCAATGACGGCGACCTTTCCGACCAGACCATTAACGTACACGTAGCCGTGTTGTCGCTTATGCTTGGGGCAGGAAGACTGACCGCGATCGCCTTGTAGCAGTAGTGTTACCAGGTCTTTTTGACCGGAAGGCGGAATTCGCTGCCGAATGCCATCGTCGGTAGACTGCACTCGAATGTACTGAGTCAGCTGAGGAGCCTTGCGTCGATTGAAGCGGTACCAGAGCCATTCCCAAAGTTCCTGGGCATCCATCGGTTCAACATTGAGCCGAGCTTTGGTTTCTAAAATATTGCGCCAGTTGATATAGCCGCTGTCGTGAATCTGGCGAATAAGCTTCAGATAAAATCGCTGAAAGTGGATGGCTTCTGTACCTGCAATCTTGCGAACACGCTGATCAATCAGTTTTTTGGCCTGGAGAACTGCTTTGCCGATAGCGTCTGTCCCCTGTTCGTTGGCATGGGCCGTAGACCAAGTGGCCCATACCGTTTGTGACCAAACCTGCCGTGCCCCCTTTTCAGTTAGCTCTTGGGTGCGGACTTCCTCATCCAGCAGCATGACGGCAACTGAGGGCATCTGGGTGGCCCGCGAGAGAGTACGCAGCTCCGATTTACGGGTTTTAATAGACGACCGGCAGTCAGTATGGAACCGTAGACGTTCCCCCTCTAGAATTTCCGACATTCCTTGCTGAATCGATGCGATCGCATCTTCAACTTCTGAGCGATACAGCTGGGGGTGTAAGCCCTGTAACTGGAACGGAATTTCTGCTGACCATTGATCCTTGCCTGCATCATAGAGCAGGAGACAAGCAAACTTGTGCCCACTCAATTCCACCTCCGCGATGGAGTGTAGGTGAGTCAGATCTTGGAAGGAAGCAAACTGCTTTTCACCCGCTTGGGTCTCTCGCTTAATTTTTTTGTTTCGTTTCAGAAAATTGCGAAATTTTTGCCACATGACTGCATCTTCGTGAGCACGAAAAAATAAAGTTTCACCGTTTGTCCAGTCCCAACCGGGAGGCTGTGCCCAGCTTTTGATGAACTGATAGGTTTTGCGTCCGGTGAGGAGCCACCAGGTACCATTCAGCCAGAACCAAATCAGTAACCAGGCCATAAAGGAGACAGCTAGGAGCATCTTGAACAGAAAGAAGCTCATGCCACCAATGGCGACCCAGGGCAACAGTTGTTCAGCGGGAATCGGACCAATCCGGGCTCGTTCCCCTAGCAACTTGTTGACGCGGATCGGATCTCTGTCTACGTCACGAGTCATGATTCAAATGCAAGTTAACAGAACGTTTTTATCCACCAGCACTGGCTCCGCCGCCAATAATCAGGGTGGAAATCACCTCAACACCGATAACGAACGCTATCCCAATTGCGAGCAGGTTGGCGATTGGTTGCCAGTCTCCGCCTCGCGTTGCCTGGGTAAAGACAATCACCACGCCAATCAGGAAGGCTAGAACAATCAGGATGCGGAAAATATTGAAGATCGTTGTGATGGTTTCAGGGGAAATTGAGGTGCCGCCAGTGTTGTTGATGGCATCATTGACTGACTGCTCTAGGTTGTTGAACATTTGGGCCAAGAGGGGGTCAGTTGACCCCATCCCAACCAGGGCAGAAATGGCAATTACGATGCTGGCCAGATGCCAGCCTTGAATTGGCAAACCCAGACCTGCAACGGACTGAGCACTGCGGTTGATTAGTCCAAATGCGATCGCAATCGTGCCGATAATAATTGCGGTCATCAAAACTGCCGGACTGGCGAACACCATATAGCCTGTAATAGCTGCCAATGTGGCAATGAGTCTGACTTCGTTACGATGTAGACTAACTATTTTCCAGAGCAGTTGAAATCGGATCACGTTAGGCTTGCGTTGGTTGCGTTTAACGAAGGTCATTCGGGTACCTCTTAACTGCGTCTTGTCTTGAACTGTGTTGAAAAGTCTGTTCCCTACAATTCCAGCTCTCGTTGCCGGGATGGTTGGGGCTGAATCCCCAAGATGATGCCTTGGGAGTCTGCTTCAGGTGATAGCTCCCAATCTGGAGTTAATACCGGTTCACGTTGGTTGAGCAGCTCGTTGCTGTGTTGATTGGGAATGTTGTTCTGGGCCACGAAGACGTTGTTCTCCCGGCTAATCGTGGCGTTGAAGACAATATCGTCACTATTGGCATCACGCCCCGTTACCTGCTGCCTGCTGTCAGGATGTCGTTTAATGTTGAAGCGATAGCGGAAGCCAGAGGCTCGACTGCTCCAGTCAATTTGGCCGTGATCGTTCTCAAACTCGCCAGATGCCAGGGATTGCAGGGCGCTGACAATTTGCTGCCCCTGTTTGTACTGGCTGTATGCCTCAACGGATTGGGGCAATTGGGTGATCGTTTCGGCCTGTTCGGGCTGTAATTCGTTAATTTGGGCTTCCCAGTTGCGATCGATGGGCTTAACGGCTTCAAAGACGGTGCCGTAGTCGGCATCGGTAATCGTAAGTCGAGCATCTTGCTGTTGAAACCCTTCCCTGGTCAGCGCAACCACGCCCGCAGAGCTGATGAAGGTGCTGGGTTCGGTCTCGCCTCTAAATTGAGTCCTCGCCTGGATGAACTGCTCCATTGCTTGGGCAATATCAGCCCCCTGAGCGAGTGTAGGTTCTGGCATCTGAGTGATCTCGGCCACCGCTTCTTCTAGCGTGCCGAGACGCTTATCCAACTGAGCAATGGCTTTATCCATCTGGTCGAGTTGTTTGCCCGTGGGGGCAGTCGGATCCAGTTCGATCGGTTCTGCTGCTTCTAACTCAACCCCGAGCTGCTTTCCAATCGTTATTAACCGCTTATTCGCGAGATTAAGGCTTTGTGCGGCGGGCGAATCAGCAACATCAATGCTAGGAGTGTTCTCTGGCGATTTGATTGCCGATTGGTTCTCTCGCTGAGAGCGGTTCATCTGGTGGGCTTGTTTAACCAGGGTATTTTCCAGAGCCGTAGTGCGATCGCCAATTTCTTCTAGCTTCTTGACCTGTTCGATAGCGTGTTTACCTTCGGCTTTGGCTCTAGCCTGCGCAATTTGCTGGGAAAAAGCTTCGCCTATCTCAACGGCAGCACCAGCGGTTGCGATCGCACCGCCGATAAAGGTAAGGCCATCGACCTCATCTGAGTCCCGCATCATGTGCTGACCCATTGAGTTCAGGCTACGAGCCGATCGCTGCCGCTGCTGCGATCCCGCCTGAGCTTCAGAGCTTTCCTGCATGATCTCCTGCATGGTCAGTCGGCGCTGCCGTTTCCGACTTTGTAGCAGCTGCTTTTGATCCGGCTGTTGATTTGGCTTTGGTGATTGAGCTTGAGAGGAAGGCTGCTGATCGACCATCTGCTCTACCGAATTTAGTGAATAACGCCGTCCGAGTTGGCTGCCAGCCAGGTAGACACCATCTTTGGCAAAACTCCAGCCCCGGTCCTTGATCTGGGTTTCGATGCCCTGCTGCGATAGGATTTCGACAATGTCATTGGGTGATGTGGTTTGTGCGATCGCAGCATCAAGGGCAGATTGGAGCTGGCGTCTGATACTGGGTTCAGGAGGGTCTGAACGGGGATGATCTGCTGCGTGGTAGTGCGCTTGCTCAGCTGCGACCCGATGTATTTGCCCTGGTGTGTCTCGCCTAATGGCGGCTTCACTGGCTGGCCTAACTGAGTCGAGCTGGTAGCTAGCCTCTAGATGTCTCAGTACCCGATCGACTTTGCGATAATCCCAAGCGGTCGAGTAAGTCTGTCCCAGTTCACCAACTCGGTTGATAACCAGATGTAAGTGGGATCTAGGGTGACCGTCTGGAAAGGTCGCATCGTGATGGAGCCATCCCACGGCTTGCCGATCGGCCAATCCCATTTCCCCTAAAAAGTCTTCAGTGAGACGGTACCAATCCCCGTCGCAAAGCTCATCTTTTGGGCTAGGAGAAATCGAGATGTGATAGCAAGGTTTTTCAACACGGACTCCCTGCTGGGCTGTGGATGCCATCGCCTGCGCAATCCAGTTAGCGTCATTGGTGACGGCGGCTCCAAAGTTGGCATAGACTTGTTGAGAACCAGCCCGACAAACGTATCGGGTTGTCTTCTGAAAATCGTTGCTTGTTGTAACGTTACCAATCATGGTTCAGTTGATTTACGTTTTTCGTGAGGCTCTGATCCAGGAGGGGATTGCAAAGCCTTTTCGACGGCCTGTAAAGGCTCCAGTGCTCCATCAACAGCCGATCGAATTTCGTCTGGATCAACTTGCCGTCGGTAGCTGAGCGACTTGAGTCGCAATAGCCGGGCTGTAATCCGTCTGATCAGTACGATGAGTTGATGAAGTTCCTTTGCTTTCAGGCCCAATACTCTCAACATGCGAGATACGTTAGTGCCGATTGCACTGGCACTGGATTGAATGGTTTCCTTTTCGTCCGGTGTGACCCGAACCGGGATCCGATTGTTTCGCTTAACCACAGCATGGAATTGACCCAACTGTTTCGAAGCTAAGACGAAAGCGATGGGATTCCCATTTATCTAAAGTTGTAAAAAAGCGTGTGCCTTAAGCCCATTGCTTGACCGTTCTCGAAAAGGTATCAAGCACTACGCAAACCTCTTTTTTGCGGACATGTTCGGTCATAGGAGGACACGTTGGGGCATCAAAAATCGCATAACGGCAAGATTGGTCATGAAGGGGCGCAGTTTCGAGATATTCTGCCGCACTTTTAGTCGTATATCTTTGAAAAACTGTTTATTTTTGGCCTTAATCGGCCATAAAAGGCCATCAGCGGACACGATTTATCGAAAAAGGCCACAGTTGATCTCTAACGATTGGGTGTAAAAAAGCACCGATTCTGTGATACTCACCCATTGATGGATTTATCGAATATTGTAAGCTTGCATAGGATAGGGGCGATGACGTAAGCAAGTGAGATTCACATGGCAGCAAAGCTTATGATCTCTAGCGACCAAGGTTCCTCCGCCAGCAAGACGCTTTATCAGGTCAATGATGGGCGGACTGGGGTGGTTGTGATGGAGCCACAGATTCTGACTCTGCCTCAATCCAGCATTGATATCTACAAGGCTAGCCGAGGAGCTTTGAATAATGCCTGGCCTGAGAATGATGCTTGGTTGTCATTTAAGAAGACAGCGGATGACTGCATTGTTCTAGGACACTTAGCCAAGCAGTTTCACGGTACGCCAAAACTGACGCAACTGAAGTTCGAGCAGGGCGCAGCAAAGTTGATGGCCATTATTGGGGCCATTATTCAAAAAGAAGGTTTGGATCGAGAAATTGAAGTGGCTGTCTCTACGCTGTTGCCCTTTGGAGAGTATACGAATCGCGAACAGTTGAAGGAGAAATTTCAAAAAGAGGCCAAAAATTATTATTTTCGGAATCAAAAAATAAATGTCTACACAGATGAATTTAAGTGCCTGCCCGAAGGTGCTGGATTTATAGCAGGCTACGCCAGAAAACATGGTGAAAACTGGTTTGCTCAGCGAAAGATTGTAGTTCTGATGTGTGGCCATCGAAATACCAGTTTGCTGGTGTTTGATAAAGGTAGCCTCACCCATGAAAGCCAAACGACTAGCCTAGGCTTTATCAGGCTGGTTGAGAGTGTGATGCAACGCTCTTCACTTGATAATGCTGAATTGCTCACCCAGGCCATTTACGGTATGGGATCTAGCATTACGTCGGATGATCCCAACCTGAGAATTTTATTGAAATCCTTTCATCCGGAGAACTTTGAGCGGGAATCTAAAGCATTGGTTGATGTCATTGAAAATGCTAGAGAGGAGTACTGGGCGTTGCTCACGAACTGGTTGGAAGCAGCGGTACCTAGGCAATTAGATGAAATGATTATTGCTGGCGGAGGGGCTTACTATCTCAAAAACAGACTTGACCAACTGTTTGCATGGGCTGAGCCTGCGTGGAATGCTGATGAACGCTCTGAGGGACTGAGACAGTTGCTGTCCCACCACCCCGATAGTGAGTCTCTATTGGTCAGATTTCGTGATGTTTATGCCCTGCATTTCGCGATGTATCAAGAAGCGATTGCTGTCCATAAATAGGCGTATGAATGATGAGCCAGACCAGAAAAGATGACAGGCTAAAAATTCAGTTTCCTCGAATCCGTGCTCAAGAAGGTACTGCAATGGCTTATGTCATTGAATATCTTAGAAAGCATCCTATTGAACCCAAATTCTTGTTACAGGAATTTCTATATCACTCGTTTTTTGTTCGGGCTTTGAATTCGCTCATTCAATCAAAGGGTGAGCTGGATAAAAAAGAACATTTAGTTCAGGAAGGTTGGAAAAGTATTTGGCATCACTGGGGAACGATTGAATCGATTTGTGCAGCCTGTGATATCTCTCCACAGGACGTGGTGAGTCGGTTGGGGGGAACGCCTCAAGCCGTCAAAACCCATGACAGTCATGGAAATGATTCATTGGCGGGGCTGAAGATTAGTGATTTTGCCTCTGTTGGGGAGGCCAGTTCTAATGGTCACGGCAACGGGTTTGAAACAGTAGAAGAGGCTGCCATCGGTGAGCTCGGTGACAGCGATCGAGAGCGAATGAACGACATTTCAGGCATGTTTGGAGCCTGAAATTTGGTTGGAATGGAGGTATCTCAATGAGTTCAAGTCAAGATACGATTAGAACCATTTATATTGTCGGTGGACAGAAAGGCGGCGTTGGGAAAACGGCAATTTGCCAAGCCCTTTGTCAGTATCTGCTTGACGCAGAAGCAAGAGGGAAGGATAGCTTCATGTTAATTGAAGCCGATGCCCAAATAGACGATGTTGGGCGAATGTATCGAGATCAGGTGGAGACTCGAACTATTACGATCTCCGACGATCCGGCGAAGCGCTCAAATCCTGATGTCATCTACGAAACTGCGGTTGTTAGCCATAAGGATGTAGTGGTTAACCTGCCGTCTAATATCATCGATGTCTTTCAAGCATGGTTGGAAGATCTCAGCGTGGTGGAGAGCTTAAAGCAGCGCTTTGAAGGCAGAGTACGGCTGCTCAAAATCTTTGTCAGTGATGGTTGCTGGGAGAGTATTCGCCAGCTTCAGAAAAGCGTTGAAATGCTGGGCAACTCGATTCCGCATATTTTAGTGCTGAATGAGGGGCGCGTCAGCGCGGCTGACTTTTCTTATCTGGAAGAGGAGGATATCTACCAGAACATTAAATCATCGCCCAATTTAATCGGGGTCTTTACATTTCCAGCGATGGAGCCGGGAACCCGCTACACCATCGATAAAAGCGGTCTAGGACTTCGAGGAGCACTGGAGCAAAGCGATCGCAACAGTAAATTCCTTGTAGCCCAGCGGATTCAGACGTTCATCCGTAACATTAGCGCAACGTTTGACGCCATTGACGCAGCGGCAACCAACTGGTTCGATCAGCAAAAGGATTGGCGTACGTCAACCTCGTCTAAGAAAAAGTCTTCTTCGAATGGACAAGGAAACGGTAAGTTGGGCGGAAAGAAGCAGCGTACCGAACCGGCTGGAGCTGGGGCGCAGTAGATAAATGGCAGCTGATACCACGACTATTTTAGAAGAGCTGCTGGGGCAGGTTGACGATAAGACTGAGGCTCAGATTCGGCGCATTGTCAGTGCTTTTGGTATTGATGAAAATGATGCTTTGTTTCTGCTACTGCTTTCAAATTCCAGCGTGCAGGTGTTGCTAGAACAGGCTCCGAATCACTTTCGGCAAACTTTTGAATATGCACATCAAAAAGTGCTTGACTCCATCGATCAGTATGAGCAGGCAGCCCGTCGAGGAGTTGAACGGCAGGTGTCTGAGTCCGTTAAGGAACTGATGCAGAAGGCCGGTGCGCGTAAGGCGCAGGTGACGCTCAAATCATTAATTGGGGCAGGAATAATCGCGCTGGGGCTAGTTGGTTTGGGGTTATTCAGTGGCTGGAGTTATGCACAGTGGCGACAGGCCCAGGTCGCTATGGCTCCTGGTGAACCGCGCCAGCTTACCCTCAATGAAGCTGAGGCTCTGGACTGGGCGACCAGCTCGGAAGGGCAGTATGCTCGCCAAATCTTGGAATGGAACGAAGACTTGCTTGGTGGTGAATGCCAGCAGCAGGTGAAAGAACTCGGCGTGACGATCCAGATGGGCACCCGCAAAGCGAAGTCTGGCTTTTGCTTGCTCTGGACGCAGCCACCCTCAGAGCGTGAGTTTTTCTCCTCTGAGTAATGACGTAATCCAAAGTTGAACTATGAGCCAGAGAACATTTAATTCCATTACCATCTGGCCCAAACTGCAACAGGAGCAAGAATACATCATTGCCTGTAAGTCGGCGGTGTGCGATCGCAACTTTGTCCTGGCGCAGCTCCTCCAGTTTATCGAGGGGCAGGGGTTGGCTCTTTACTACTGGAATATTGCGTTCAACTGTCTGCAGACGGTGACGCCTGGTACTGGCAGTCGGCAGGTGGATTTGCAGAATTCCGATCTGTTGCTGCCGAGCCGTGAAGCGGAAGGGACAATTGCTCGGGTGGTGAATTTGGCCCGACCGGGCGTATTTGTGCTGGCTGGACTGCTGAAGGACATCAGCGATCGGCAGGTGCATGAGATTCAGAATGCTCATTTTGCCCTGCGGCAAACCAATATTGAGCAGTACATCATCCTGCTCGATTCGGATCCACACATTCCGCTGGATATTTATCCGTTGTTGCCTGCTCTGGAGTATCCGTTACCAAGCCGAGAGGCTGTGCAGCGTTTGGTAGCAGAATTTTGCTGGGATGTGCTCAGCATGGAGCAAAACCAAGAAAATCGGAACCGTCAGCGTCAACTGACCCAGGCATGTTCTGGCTTACCCCGAGGTGAGATCGAGATTGCCCTGCACCGGGCCACTGCGCGGGTTTCTGGTGTAGTCAATATTGACGCTATCACCGATCTGGTAATGGATTACAAGACCAAAAAGCTGAAAGGACGCGGTATCAATTTATTGCCAGAACCCGATGTGCCTATCGCAGCCGGGATGGATCGGCTCTACGAAACTCTAGATAAAGTCCGCTTGCTGTTGCAGCCAGAAGCTGCAACTCGTCACCTGATGCCGCCGAAAGCCATTTTGCTGTGGGGTATTCCTGGTACTGGCAAATCGCTAGCGGCGAAGCTGGCGGCCAAACATATTGGCGGCACACTCGTGAGTGCGGATTGGAATAGTTTGGTCGGTCGTACGGTTCAGGAGTCAATGAAGAACCTGAACGGCTTACTGGATTTTGTAGATGAAATTGGCACCTGTATTCTGTTTTTCGACGAGTTTGAGAAAGCCTTTTCCGGCTGGGATACTCGCGTTGAAGGTGGCGTGCTGGGGAAGATGGCTGGTCAGCTCCTGAGCTGGATGCAGGATCACACATCGCCTGTGGTCATGTTCGCCACGATTAATCACCTTCAGATGCTGCCTGTCGAGATGATTCGGCGGTTTGAGTATATCCATTTCTTTGGCATGCCCCACGCGGGTTCGCTCTGGGAAGTGTTTAAGGTTCACCTCGGCCAATATTTCGAGTACAACTTCTCAGATCGAGATTGGCGCATTTTGCTGCGGGAATATCGCGGCTGTACGCCCGCTGAAGTAGCCAAAGCAGTGCGGCATGTCGCTGATGCTTATTATTTCTGCGATATGCGTCGAGGCAACTTTTGCCCTGACAAACCGCAGCTTCAGCTAGAGAGCCTCTTAGAGGAGCGCCAAACGTTTACTCCAGCAGCAACGCAGCGGGATATTAGTGACCAGATTGCTGCCATTGCCAATCGGGCAGATTATGCCATTCCGGTATCCGGGCCAGATACCTCGCGGTTTGCTGTGCCAGAACAGTCGTTGATGGGAATTGATGAGGATGCCCTCACCACCCGTGATCGCGTTCAGGCCAATCGCTACTCTCGCCGTGTCCAGTTCGCGGATGGGGAACGCTCCGAATTTTAGAGCCATGCTAAACCTATTGAGATGCCTACTCATCCTCCTCGTTGCGATCGGAGCTTGGTTGCTATCAGCGGTTCCGACGTTCGCTCAACCTGTGCCAACCGCGCAGCCTCAACCTGCTGCCTATCAGGATGTCATTCCTGACTTTGAAACTGTTTCCTTCCTGGATTTGGGAACGGTTGAAGATAGCGGTCGCGTTAAATTTCAGGGGCTTCAACGTCAGTGGGAAGTGGGCGATTCGGTGAGTAACATTCTGACGCTGGGGGATGTGGCCTCATTGAATGGACAGGCTCTCTCGCTAGGACAGATCAATCAACTCACCGGGACTAATTACACCGACGCTCGCTTATCGAGCTTCGATCTCCTAGAACGTCAAACCTTATCCAATCTTGACTATGCGATTCCTTACTTCGGAGATTACCGGGTCGATGAAGTAGCCCCGGTCAAGCAGCTGCTCTCTGAAACGACCGGACAGATTAGTTTTGGCAGTGAGACGATCTCAGGTTTTTTAGAGCGCAATCCCGGTTTGAGCGATATTCAATTGGGTGAAACGACGCTCGATGAATTTGCGATCGCAGACATTCCCAACATTGATGCGGTGCCGATTATTGATTTGAAGGGGTGGGACAAAGCCAAAATTGCAGAGGTACCAGGGCTTGAAAATGTTGCGCTGAGCGATTTTCCTACCGGAATTACGGGCCTCGAAGGTATCATCGCGCGTATTGATGCTGTCTGGGGAACCGCTGAAACCGACCGCACCAATACGATTTCAGGTAGCTATCAGGCAGGCTTTGAGGTGCCCTGTCCGGCTGAAGGGAAGCTGACTGGATTTGATTCTCCTTCTAAAGCACAGGAAGCGAATGATCCGGTTGAATGTGCCTATATCGCGCTGGATGACCTGGAGAATGAAGGTCGTAAAATTCAAGGATCATTTGAAGGCAAACAGTGGATCAGCGGCAAGTATCACGAAGTCGAAGGCGGTTTCGGCCCGCTGAAATATGTGCCATCGCCTCTGGGCTATTCAACGGGGTATGAGCCTACGGGGCGGCATCCCTTTGGCTCTGTGTTCAAAGTTGTGGCCTGGGAGCCTGATGAGCGCAGCGATCAGATCAGCTTCAAGCTTATTTTTCGTTGGTGTACTGATCTGCCATCTGCCGGACGCACCTGTACACCGTATAACCAGTTCAAAGTGCCGTGGTTTGACTATGAAGTGAACTCGCTGGTCTACGTCGGCCCCTTGGACGGAGCTGGCGGCTCATCGACGGCTCCAGCGCCACCGGCAGGTGTTCCGACTTCGCCTCTTGCCAGTCCAACGATTGGGCCGTGTTCGGGTGAGTCGATTGGGGGAGTCAACTTAGATCGGTTAGCGAATGCCTTGGCTGAAATCGAATCACAAGGATCCGGTGGCTATGCAGCCGTTGGTCCCTATGTCGCTAGCAATGGTGGTGGACGAGCGCTAGGCCGCTATCAAATGATGACGTATTTGCCCGAAGTGCAGGCTCAAATTAAGCAGGTAGAGGGGGGAGCAGCTTGGCTCAACGAAATCCAGAGCGGATACCAACCGTCTGCTGCTGAGGTGCAGCGCTATTTTCCCAAACCAGCTCAGGAGCGAGCTTATCGAGCAGAGATGGGACAGCTCTTTGATCGGGCACGGGGGCAAATTGACCCTCAAACGGGGCGAGTGTTTACAGGCGATCGCCTAATCGAACGAGTGGGACAAATGTGGTTTGGTGGCCCTGGCTCCACGATTGATGGTGGCGGTTCCGATCGGAATGGGGTGCTCACGATTTACAACTATGGCGTTGAGGTGCGTGAGAACTATGCCACAAGCTCCACTGCGATCGCGAGTTCAGATGGAACCTGTGTGCCTCCGGGTGGTGAAGGCTCTGGCAGAGCAACGGGGGATTTTGCCAATCCAGCACCGGGGTATGTCCTCACCTCCAATTTTGGGCGTCGGGCAAGACCCTGTGGTGGGTGCAGCAGTTTTCATCCAGCCGTTGATGTGGGAACGCCAATTGGCACACCCGTGAGTGCTTCAGACGGCGGTCAGGTCGTCTACGTCGGTCGCGCTGGTGGCTATGGCAAGACCGTTGTGATTGACCACGGCAACGGTTATCAGACGCGCTACTCCCATCTGAGTGCTTACACCGTTTCAGAGGGAACCCAGGTTAGCCAAGGGCAGCAGATTGCAGCTTCCGGCAACACGGGGTATGGAACCGGCCCCCACCTGGATTTTGGCATCTACGAGAACAGCGGTTCCAATTTTCCGCCTAAAAGTACGGCGGTCAATCCAGAGAACTTCATCAACTTTTAGTTATGCAACATCGTTTTACATCTGTTCAAATTCGGCTTGCGATCGCAGCCCTGATTGCAACTGTCATGGTCGGTAGTGCGCTAACCGTAAGGGCGCAAATCGATTCCTCTGTTCCACCGGTTACGGAATCCTGCATAGACCGCAGCTCTCCCTTTGCAGCAGGTGGCGCAGAACTAATGGCAACCGCAACAGTGGAAGGCACTGAATACTACCTGATCTACACCTATGAAGACTCACCTGATGCAGCACAATATCCATCAGCTCTCCTGGTTTCAGCAGCCTCGGGAACCTGTGATGTTGCGCTATGGAATACGCCGGGTGACTTTCTGGCCTATGCCGATTATGTTCCGTTTGAAGCAGCGGTCAAATTTCGCGAGATCCAATTTTCTAGGCGACTTGACCGTATGGGACGGGAGGCGTTTATAACTGCTTTTGATCTGTCGGAGTTAGCGCTGCTGGACGAAGAAGCTGCCGCCCTAGAGAGATTGGCTGTTTTGGAAGACATCAGGAGAAGTCAGTCATGAAGCTTGATATCGATGAGAAAAATAGACGAAGCCAGCATGCAGGTGATATTGAATTGCCGGACTGGATGGGACGGATTCTCCGGTTTGTTTATCTGGGGGCGGGCTTATTTTTACTGGCGTCATCGCTGACCTTGTTCGGATGTGCATCGGCAGGTGCCAGCCAGGATTCAGTTGTCTGGCAATCGGCTACCCAAGTTGTGACCGCAGAGCGAGCCAAGGAAATCATTGCCGCCAACTCGTCTGCCCTGTCTACTGCTGAGCAGGAGTCCCTGCTGCAATCTATGCAAATTGCGGAGTTAAGGGAAGGATTAAGACTGGTCGATTTTAACAACTCTATTCTGACGGGGCGTTTGGGGTCGCTCTATGTGATCTATGAGCGCGATGGCGATCGCATTTTTAATCGCTATCTCAATCAGCAGCTTCCGGAGGGCGTGCCAGTTATACAGCTTGCGGATCGCGATAGTGGTGGCTATCCCTGTCTGCTGATCAACGATGTCAGTCAGGGCGCTGGTGCAGATGATATCGGTATTGCCCAGACTACGCTGTGCTACGACGGTGTGACCTGGAATGAAGCAAATACCGAAGTGGTGAATGTGAACCGTTTCTGAGGAGGCTTGCATGCGACCCGGAACCACAATTTCACTACCTAACACAACAACGGCTGGGGCCTTACTGACGGCTCTCAGTGATCTGCAGCGCCAGCGGTTGGCTGAGCGCATTGATGCCCTGAATTGTCAGGAGGTGGAACCGGGCGATGCGTGGCAGGTTGCAGTGAGTCATCTGCGACGGGCTGATTTACCTGGCTATGAGCTAATCGAGGATGAGCAGAAGGTAATGGAACGAACTGCCCAACAGGTATCAGGACAAGCCCCAGAACAGCGTTCATCAGTGCGATCTCACGTGCATCCTATTTCGCTGGGTTTCATTTCGGCAGCCGAATCATCCGATTCTGAGACCACCGGCACAGCCGAGGATAGCGTGCCGTATGAAGAGGAGTTGGTTTCTGATGAACGGTTACGGTTTGGCCCTGAACGTCCAGAGACGGCATCCCATCCACTGCGAATCCTTCAGCAGAGTCGTCAACATTCGCTCCATCCGTCCGGTTTATCACCAGCTGCTAGAGCAACCGATGGAGAGGCTAGTGCTTCGGATACCGATCCTCAGGAGGCGATGGCGCGAAGCATTCTAGACACTGCTCGTCAAGTTATGGATAGTGCGATCGCAGGAGGAGCTGAGCCAGATGCTGAAGGTATCTTTCGGGCGGAGAACACGACGTATGCCGTAACTCTGCGACCGGATGGCGTGATGCGGGTCGAGAATCGGCAGACCGGAGGCATCACCGTAGGCGATGAAACCGAGGTCAAGGTTGCTGATGGGCTAACGATTACCGATCAGCAGACTTGGCAGTCTATTCGTCAGTTGAGTGAAGCAGAGCATCAGCAGGAGCAGGCTCAACGGACTCCAAATCGACAGCCGCGCAGCCCTGATTTGGAGCTGTAGTGGCTGGATTAACTTCAACTGTGTGAATACAAAGTATCTGTGTACTGAATTGAGTTAGGAGGAAGAATCGATGGCATTAACAGGACTCAATACGTCCATCATCGTGGGCAACTTGGCTGCAGATGTTGAGGTCAAGAACGTTGATCTAGGAAATCGTACCTCGCAGGTAGCCGAAGCGGCGATTTATGTTCGTCATCGTCGTCATCGAGAGGAATCGTTCCGAGTGGATCTTTCCATCTGGGAAGGCAGTCCGGGTTGGCGAGTTTTGGACTACCTGAAGAAGGGCAGCTTAATTTGTGTGTATGGCGCAATGGAGCCCTCACCCTACATTACCAGCACTTCCAATGAGCCTCGTGCCGGTCTGCAGATTAATCCGGTGGATCGCGTTGAGCTGATCTCGGTGAAAGGTGATGAAGAGGCTGATGAAGCTGCTTTAGAGCCGACTGAGGCGAGCACTTAATCAAGAGGAATTATGGTTGGTTCTATTCAACAATTCAATAGCCGTCAAGCCGTTGAGGATGCTCGTAGGCTGGAACAGGAGCAGGCATTGGCTTCTACCCGTGAACAGTTTTGGCAGCAGATTCCTAACGTGGTTACCGACGACAATCGGGTTGCGCTGGCCAATGCCAGAGCTCGTCAGGAGGTCTTAGGCGAGGAGCCTGATGATGGCTATGCCAACTTGGTCGGTCGGGTAGCGGATGAAGTGCAGCAGGGCTATCAGGACACCTATGAGCGTGCCGGTGTAGAACCAGAGGCCGCTGCGATCGCAGCTGTTGGACAGCAACATCAGTTTTTAGGTGAGTCTGTTTCAACTGATGAAGCAGAGGCTATCAGTCTCGCTGAGGCAACCGTTGAGGCCAAGCGCAAGGAGTATGGCCGCACCATCAACAACCTCAAGGAGCACTATCGGAATGATGTGGCTGGTCTGGGCAGTCGTAACCTGACGGATTCAGCAGCTCAAATTCGAGCGGGCCAACAGGTGTACGGCAATGAACCCACTGAGAAACAGGCGCGACTGTTGCAGGCTGCGGATATTCAGCGCCAGAAGGGAGTTGCTCGGCAGCTTTGGCAAGACTATAAAACGTCGGGAGTTCCGAATCAGTTAGCTCAAGCGGCTGGCGACATTAAAGCTCGGGACTATGTCTTTGGTGCGGAACAGTCAGCGGCACAAGAACGGCGCGTTGAGCAGGCTGACCGCTACTTGAACAGTCCAGAAGGTCAGCTGAAGCGGGTGCAAGCCCAGCAATATCTTGAAGACCGGGTAGGCCGAGCCTACGAAGAAGGCCGCACCACTCAGGCGCTGGAGGCTGCTGGAGTGGATGCCGATCTGGCTGCGAAAGCAGCTCGGATTCAAGCCCAAACTGGCGGTGATCCTGAGTCCGCAGAGGATCAGGAGATTTTACAGGCAGCCTATGCGAGTGCAGATGGCCTTGCTTCTCCGATGGAAACAGATATTGCTGTCAATGCCGAGCAGTTTATGAATGTGGCCAATGAGGCCGGTGTAACCAGCTCACTGGGGGCAACCACCATTGCCCAAGGGAACACCTATATGATGAGCCGTACCGCAGGCATCACGGTTGTTGAGAATCAGGAGACGGGTGGGTTTTTAGCGGTACGGGACGGCACGGTGCTGGATACGGACGGTATGAGCGAGCAAGACCAGATCCGCTTCCAAACGCTAGGTCAGGTCTCTCCTGAGGATTTGCAGGCGACTCAGCACAAGCAGACTGCCGAGCAGCATCGTTCTGAAGGAATGGAGATGGACTGATGGTACTGCATTCTTTTCTACGGAAAGCCCAACAGCGGCAGCCCAATGCTGTTTCAGCTTATTGGAATGGACGGCAAATTCTGCGGATTGAGCACGGCCAAGTTGTGCTGGAAACTCAAGTTTGTCCGGGTTTTGGTTTGCTCACCTTCCATTTTGACGATGATCCCTATCCCATCTATGTTCAAGTCGTTGCAGGAGAGTAATGCTGAGTCCGGATGAGCGCCAGACAATTCGTGAGGGGTTTGAGAATGCTTTTCTCAATGGGCAGGCATTCCCGTCGATCATGGATGCTCGCAAGTTTGCTCAGCAGTTGATCGGGCGATCGTTCACCAGCGGTAGACAAGAGGCCAAGGAACTGGAAGAAACGATTGAGCAGGGGATTATCGGCGCGGCTAAGCAGACCATTCATCAAGCGCAATCACCCCTTGATACCTTTGATCAGCTCGTGGATCTGTACCAGCGACAGCCACGATTGGGCACTCGCTCCTCAACCTCAATCCAGAAGCAGCAGTACAGCACGCCCGTGCCCCTTGCCTACCTGGCACTGCAGTTGGCTGGTATCGATGGCAATACAACAGTCTACGAACCAACTGCCGGGCATGGGGCCTTGCTGATGACGGTTAATCCTCAAACCGCTACGGTGAATGAGCTTGATGACCAGCGGGCTGCTGATCTGATGCGCCAGGGATTTACCGTGACGCAGAACGATGCCACGAGCGTTGTGCCAGAACCCCGTAGCCAGGACGTGGTGATCGCGAATCCGCCGTTTGGTCGGCGACGTCAGGCGGGACGAGCGGAACAATTCACGATCGGGGCGGCGCAGACCCCGATTCGTACCTCCCAACTGGATCACGTCATTGCGTGGCGATCGCTGGAGGCGATGACGGATGACGGAACGGCAGTGCTGCTGATTGGTAGTGAGAAAGGATCACAAGCAAGCCGCTCAGATAAATACAACGAGCAGCAGAATCGCGGCTTTTTCAAAAATCTCTACGAGAACTACGCCGTCGATCAGCATTTCACTGTTGATGGTGGACTCTACAACCGTCAGGGTGCAGGCTTTCCCATTGATGTGATTCGCATCCGGGGGCGGGGACGCGCGCAGCGCCGATTGCCAGCGGCAGATGTTCCCCCAGTTTACGAAAGTTACGACGAATTGAAAGAGGTTTTGAGGAATGCCTTACTTCAAGAATCCCCAGGCATGGATGCCGAACCAGGAAGTCGTCGCCGGGATGACCTTGACGCGACTGGACAGCTTCTTCGCGGTGATCGCGCCCCAGAACAAGAGCGCGATCGCACATTACGCGGATTATCAGGAACTGCTGGCAGCCCGGATCGCCTGGATGATCCGGCAATGGAGCGAAGATCAGCAGATGTCGCTGAAGCAGGTGGATTTGATGATTCGCCAGCGACTGCTGAAGGACCAGGTGCCCAATTTCGCGATGCCGCCACCGAGCCAAGCGACGCCGGAGAACTGGGGCAGCGCGATCGCTCAGAGTTCCTGGATGTCAACGATCTGGACGCTAGAAGTCGCTCCGGAGCCGGAGGACTATCCGCTGCCGATGGCTCAGGGCGAGAACCGCCAGGACGCGATCGCAACGGTGGAGGAACAGACGCTGGAGGAGTGGCTGATGTTCTTCGGGAAGTAAGGACAGTGCAGGCAGGAAATGATATGGCAACAGAGACAACTCAACCGATGGCCAGCCAGGTTCCATATGTACCTAGGAGTCAGGGACCCCGGCTGGATACTCTTACCCCGCGCAATATGGCCTCGGCGGTGCAAAGCGCACTTGATGACCTGGAGGGGCGTGTCGGTAATGTCGATGAGTTTGTGGCCAGGAAGCTCAATTATCCCTCGGTTAACGCAATGCACCAGGTGTTAGCTGCTGAACAAGTCGATGGGGTTGCACTATCCATTGACAATATTGAGCGAGGGGACGGGTCACTAATTGGCGATCAGACAGGGGTTGGCAAAGGGCGGCAAATGGCCGCAATGATTCGCTATGCCCAGGAGACTGACCGGATTCCGATCTTTGTCACCCGTGATGCAGGGCTCTATTCAGACATGATTCGTGACCTGGATGATATTGGTTCTAAGGGCTTTCGGCCATTCATTACCAATAGTCAAGAAAAGGTGCCGCTGCCGGATGGACGCACGCTGGAAACGAAACGGGGTAGTCATGCTGCTGAACTTGATCGCTTGATTCAGCAAGGAGGCTTTGCCGCTACCGATGACTATGACGGCATCTTCACGACCTACAGTCAGATGCAGACCGTCAAGGGGCAGGAAACGCCCCGGCGTCAGTTCCTCGATATGATCGCTCCTCAGTCTTTAATTCTTTTTGATGAGGCCCACGAGGCAGGCGGCTCACCCGAGCCTGAGAATTCTTGGAAAAAGGCAGGCCCACCTAATCGTGCTGACTTTGCTCGCCAATTAGTGGATAAAGCCGATGGCGTTACCTTCAGTTCCGCTACGGCGATTAAGCGCCCGGACGTGATGGATCTCTACGGGCGGCGATCCGGGATGCGACAGGCTGCCGATTCTATCGAGGAGCTACAATCGGCCCTAGAGATCGGTGGGACGCCGCTGCAGCAGGTTTCCACCAATATGCTGGCGCAGGACGGTTTCTACAATCGCCGCGAGCGCAATTACGAAGGGGTTGATTTCGGGATTCAGAGCGTGCCCGTTGATCGCGACTCTACGGATGGACTCAGTCGCATCATGGGCAAAATTTTGGAGTTTGACCGCACCAAGCAAGATGCTCTCAAAGGTCTAGATGATCGCCTGAAGGCCGATGCTAAGAAGGTTGGTACCGATAACTCCGTTGGGCAAGCCGGAGCCGATTCTACTAACTTCACAGCCGTCATGCACAACGTCATGGATCAGTCGTTGCTCTCTCGTAAGGCGGGACAAATGGCAGATGAGGCGATTGCCAGTTTGGAGCGGGGCGAAAAGCCGATTCTAACTGTCTCTAATACAATGGGCAGCTTTATTGAGCACTATGCCAATGAAAACGATATTGCCCCCGGTGATGCTTTCGACGCCACCTTTGGCGACATCATGCGGCGCTACCTAGAGCGCAGTCGGGATGTGCTAGAGAAAGACTACGATGGTACTCAGACTCGGCGTCGCTTGAGTGATGAAGAACTGGGGCCAGCAGCCGTTCAGCAGTATGAGGAAGCCAAAGAACTGATTGCGAATACTGATCTAGATTTTCCAGTTTCTCCCATCGACACGATTAAGCAGCGCATTGAGCAGGCGGGCTACCGTTTTGGTGAAATCACTGGGCGTAAAGCTCGCCTGGATTACGACAGTGAGGGCAATGCTACCTATGGGCGGCGCAGCTCTCGCGAAACCAGCAAGGCAGGCAAAGTTAGGGCGACAGATCGCTTCAACGACGGCAAAACTGACGTGATGCTGCTGAATCGATCGGGAGCCACGGGCATTTCCCTGCATGCGTCAGAGAAGTTTGCGGATCAGCGTCGCCGCCACATGATTGTGGGTCAGGCTGAGCGCAACGTCAACGACTTTATGCAAACCCTAGGCCGCGCCCACCGTACCGGTCAGGTGGTGCCGCCCCGCATTTCGCTGCTGATGGGGGATACTCCGGATGAAAAACGCCCGGCGGCCCTGCTAGAGCGGAAGATGTCCAGCCTCAATGCCAACACCACGGCAGATAAGAACGCCGGTTTTGATACCTCCCAGATCCCAGATTTCTTCAACCAGTATGGGGATGCAGTGGTTGAGCAGGTCTTGAGCGAGTACCCCGAAATCAACGAAAAGCTGGACTATCCGATTACGGTGAATCCAGATGGCGTTACGAGTCTAGAAGATGCGACGGAGGGTGCGATCGCAAAAGTGACAGGCCGACTGCCGTTGCTCAGTGTGGACGAGCAGGAAGCCTTCTACAGCATTCTGGAAGATGAATACACGTCCTTCGTCAAGCAGCAGAAGGCGTTGGGTAATAACATTCTGGAAGCAGAAGCCGTTGATCTTGATGCTAGGCCGCTGGCTCAGGCCGAAATCATTTCTGCTATGCCGGGAGTGCGGAGTACGTTTGGCTCCGGTGTACAGGTGGAAGTGGTTGATGCCAAAGCTCAGAGCAAGCCCAAGACGCAGCTAGAGGTGATCAACGAGATTCGAGCAGGGCTTGACCTCGATCCGGTCCAGTCTCCGGCGGAACATGATGCTGAGGGGGTTGATCGGACGGCACAAGCCTATACCGATGATCTGTTAGTGAAAGCTGGTCAGGCGGCTGAACGCTATCTGGCCCAACAAACGGCCAAAATCGAGCAGCGCATTCCCGATCCAGAGAAACAGCAAACGGCACTTAATCGGGCCTCTCGTCGCTTAGATAAACAGCAAACACAGCTCACTCAGCTGCACCGATTCCGACCCGGTCAAACGGTTCGGCTGTCTACCGAGAATGGCCGTATCTTCTATGGTGCGATTTCAGGTGTGAGCAAACGAGGAACGTCACTCGATAAAATTCTGGCTGCTGATGCGGAAGCCGAAAGCCAGAATCGGCTGGGAGATTCGAATCCCGTGGCTCCCTCGAAATGGATGGTGAATGTCTCACTAGCGGACTCTAGTCGGGAAATCCCCCTACCGCTCTCCAAAATCAACGTTGATCGGATCGGTGCGGTCGATATGACGCCTGTCCAAAAAACAATGATGGGCAGCGACGTGATGGCGCTGTTCGATGAGCGTCAGGCGGGTGAACGGGAAGTCCGGCAGGTGCTGCGCGGTAATCTACTGCGGGCTTCTGAAAAGTACGGTAAAGACGGTAATGTCGTGAATGCCACCATGTCCACTGGCGGTGTTGAACCCATGTTGCTGTTGCCGCGAGGCTATGATCTACAACAGCAGTTGTCGGAGTCGCCCGTTGTGCTACCTGCGGCTCGCAATGTCCGGCAGTTTATGGAGGTGAGCGAGCATCAAGGTATCGTCAAGACCAGTGATGAGCAAATCACCTTGAAGGCTGCACCCCATGCTGATGGTTACCTGCTTCAAACAGGCAAAAAGCAAAAGGATGTTTACCTGGATGAAGACCTGATGGCGGCAGTAGGGGATGAATTTTATTCGATCAGCGATCGCATGGAAGCGGCTTTCCCGGCAGACCGATTGGAAGAGGTGGTGAGCTACATCCAGGATGGTCGCCATCAGCGATTAGAGGCAACCACCCATCTTGAGCAGGCGCGAGAATTGGTGGGTGAAAAAATCCCTGAGTTCTCCTGGTCAGATTCAGTAGAGAACGTCATTGAAACCGCTGGGCTGGCTCCCTCGGTTGATTTGTCCAATCTGGAGGCGGTTCGCGCGGGCTTGAAGAGTGCCTTGCAGCAGGCAGAGCAGGCAGACTGGGTTGAAGTCCCAGATCACATCGCTCAAGATGGTCTAGATGAGATGCCACCTGCTAATGTGTCGGAGCAGTCTGAGCCTGAATCATCTGCCTATCGCCTTGATCCAGAAGGGCCAACGACTATTGGGCGCGAGCGGGCACGACTGCTTAACAGCTACAGCGATGTGGATAGTGCAGCCGGTGAAGAAACAGTTGAACAGGCAAATGCGATCGCACATCGAGATGATCAGCTTGAGGCTCTAGCTGACGAGTATGGCGAGGACGCTCGCATCTCGTTTAGCGATCCCAACGAGCAGGACTTAGCAATTTCAGCTCAGGATGTCCGTTATCCGGATCAGCCCAATCAGGAGGAAACTACTCCGGCTACAGATGAATCTTCACCGGATGAACCGGTCGAAGAGGCTCTCTCCGCTGTTGCAGACCGGGCGCAAGAGCCAGAGCCGAAAGTGGCTCGTGTGGGTAGTTGGACAGAACAGTCTGGTCAGGCTGAGAAATACGTTAGCAAACTTCTAGAGGAGGCAGGACTGTCACAGGCCGTGATGGCTGATCAGTACTTCTATCTCAAGGTCGAGAATGAGCCCTTTATCCCCCTCAATATTGAACGCCACGGGGAGCAGTTGATGCTTTACCATACCCTGGTCGAGAACGGCGATGCCTATATTGACTCTGAAATGGTTTTCAACCTTTCCGACGATGGTTCTCTGAACCTGGCAGAAACAGCAGTTCATAACCCGATGGGAGAATCCCGAGGATTAGATCGCGCCTATGCGGGGATGTTTGCTCGCAATCTGCGGCAGCAGGGCTTTGCTGAGGCCATTCAGCAGCAGTTGTCAGCTGAGCCGGAACCAGAACCAAGTGAGGCAGCACCAGCACCAGATAATGTGCGATCGCACATGGCCGATTCTCCAGATGAGCAGACCGCTGAGTCTGTGACTGAACCATCAAATGCGTTAGCCAATGATCTGGGTACAGACGTTGCAGCTCAAGCGGTAGAACCGTCTCGTACAGAAGATTTGGGGAACGAGCAACCGAGTTCATCACTGGGCTACCAAGAAACGCTGGCGCGTCTGCGGGGAGTCGTTCAAGACTTGCCAGACGCACAACGGGAAAGTTTGCTGTCGGCCATCAATCAGGCTGAAGAGCAGATGGCGTCAGATCCGGATATGCCACTGAATCCGTCAACAGGTACAGTTGCGGCTGGAGCTTTTATCCAAAATGCGATCGCACAGAATGATCCGGAGCTGGATCAACAGCTGGCTCAGCCGCTTGAGTCTCAACAGGATTCACCCACCATCGAGCAGTTTCGGAACTGGTATCGAGCCGCCAGAACGTTGGGTCGCTCCGCTCAGGAGTTGGCCAACATCGAAGCGATGGGCAAGTCTGCAAAGGCTGGCGAACTCAAGAATTTGGCGTCCTCAGATGCTCAGCAGATGACCGCAGATTTGTCCGCATTTGAGCAGCAGCAAGAACTTGGGTCTAGCATTCTGAATCATGCCCGTCGCTTTCTGGGCAACTTGGAGGCAGCGGGCTTGGTGCAGCGTGATGAAAACGGCACGATTGAGGCTCGGGGGCGACAGTACACAGTCCGGCAGACCCCAAAAGGACTCAGTGTAGTTAAGAATGATCAGAGTGCTGGTGTTCTAGCGAATGGTAAAGGCGACATAGTCCAGGTAGCCAACCTGACGGAAGCAGATAAGCAAAATTGGCAAACATCTGCCTCGCGATCACCCAGGAATTTGAGGTCTCTGTATCAAAAGCGACGACAGCGGCAACCGTCGGTCAAGGCTCAGGCAAAGGAGGCGTCGGGAGTGGAACTGTGATGCCTAATATCGTCTATTTGCATATTCGGTTTGGGATACTTCCTCTAAGGAGAGATGCGATCGCACAACAGCCAATTTGATGGGCTTAATTGGAGTTGGGTTGACTCGGGTCATCCCGCTGAACAAGCCAAGCCTCTAGCTCCGAGACAGTGGCAAAATCAAAGAGATCCTCTCCCAGCACTTCTAGGGACTCTAGCGAGAGTTGGTTCACTTGGTTTTGCAGTGCCTCTGGCAGGTCACCTAACTTGCGCGTAAGCTGTCGGAGAATCAGGGTTCTCGCTTCTGCCTGGCGGCCTTCTTCTCGGCCTTCTTCTCGGGCCTCCTGATACACACGGGTTTCTTTTAGGTCGGTAATGCCTAACATGGCGGCGATCTCCTCTCGTGTTCGACGGGGGAATGTGTAGACAACTATCGTCTCTATCAATTCTACGAGCTTTGCTCGATCTGCAACCGCTAGGGAAGACTGTTGCACCCGTGTGATTAGTCCTCGTGCCGCTTCGGGTACGGTTGTCTGAGGTTCGACCAGTAGTCGGAGAATGCCTAAACCGGGTGTCAGGTCTGAAATTGCCCCCAGTTGATCCAGGTAAATGACATGTACATGGGACGAGTTGAGCAATGCGCCAAAGGTGTCTGGTTCACTGACCTCGATGGTGGAACTGGAGTACAGCACGACGGCTTGCCACTAATGGACATTGGGATGCTGTCTCAGGTACAGAAAGATTTCAGCAAATAGTCGGCGGTAGAGGAGTGGATCCCGCTGGTACTGAGCTTCTAGGAAATAGACGGGTGCATCTGGGGTGGACTCAGGCGGCAGGAAGACGCCATCGACGCGAAAGGCGGTTTGTTTGAGTTCGATGGAGGCAAACTGATATCCGGCAGCCTCGGCTGTGCTTTGGCCTATCAGTTCAAACAAGAGACTGGGGATGGATTGAAAGAGAGCGTAAAACAGGGTGTCGGTTTTCATCGACTCGCTGTAAGGGCAGGGTGTTTGTCATCTTATCGCATCAGCGCGATCGCAGTTGCAGGATGTTAAACCGGGTCGCATTCTCCGAAAAGACAACTCCGCGATCTCAACTTTTGATTCCTCTCTACAATCGCATTTCTTGAGGAAACCAGTAAGATCGCAATTTTAGGATACTAGCTACTTGATCGCATTATGGGGATGCCAGCCACGCGATCGCAGCTTTCCAATCCCTCTTTGCGATCGCACCTCAACCAATTTGATGGTTCATCGGAGTTGGGTTGGCTCATGCCACGCTGTATTGGGTGTAGGGACGTTTATAGGGAGGCTGCAATCCTAGGACAATATCGGTGGCGGGTACCCCGAGATCGACTAACTCCTGCCCCAAATCCGCTTCTGTCATATTCTGCTGGATCCAGATTTTTCCCTGCTTAATATCCAGATGAATGTAGCAGGCATAAATGCGATGGAGCCCCTGCCAGCCTAGTTCAACTAGTTGGTAGTGGTCGTTCTCAGTATCACAAATGATTTGACATTCAATCTCTGGATCATCGCTCGTTCCATGATGTTTTAGTAACTCACGAATGATTTGGCGGTACTGGTCTAATGTATCCATTTCACAATGTCCTCCTGGGTCGGGTTATAGACTAAGAGTCTCAAGGCATAGCTTTTAACGACAGATTGCACAAAGCGCTCTTGGAAGAAGCTGTTAAAAATATCTTCAGGAACAGCGAGATAGAGAATCCGATCGCCCTCGGTCATTTCTATGGCAAGGCGATAGTTGAGAAATTGCCCTAACGCCGCATGGAAGTCATTGATAGCGGATGGATTGATAAAGCCTTTCACTTCTACGGCGATTTTTTGTCCCTCTCGTTCCGCAGCAAAAACTTTTTCAGCCGCCAGATCAATTTCCAATTTAACCCGATCGATCCGGATGGTGAGGTAGGGCTGATTCTCTGTAAGTAGAAAAAGCAAACTAGAAAGAGAATGAGTTGA
>CBKWJC010000033.1:0-65281 GCA_966674685.1 uncultured bacterium | reverse complement strand
CACCGGGCTGACCAACTGGAGGCTGTCCGGGAACTGGGCTACCAGGATCAGGATCACCACCGGGTTGACCAACTGGAGGCTGTCCGGGAACTGGGCTACCAGGATCAGGATCGCCACCAGGCTGACCAACTGGGGGCTGTCCAGGAGTTGGATTGCCAGGATCAGGATCGCCACCAGGCTGACCAACTGGAGGCTGTCCGGGAACTGGGCTACCAGGATCAGGATCGCCACCAGGCTGACCAACTGGGGGCTGTCCAGGAGTTGGATTGCCAGGATCAGGATCAACTACATCTGGAGAAATCGATAAATTTTCGTACCAAGATAATGTATCGTTGCCTGCAACCAACAGATCGGCATCCGTGTCACCGTCTACATCGGCTGAAACAATAGAATTAACACCTGTGAAACCAGTCAAAATTGTATTAGCTTCAGAAAAAGTAGCTGCACCATCCTGATTTTCATACCAGCTCAGTTCTCCAGTGGTTGTAGAAGCCGATAGCACATCTGCATCGCCGTCACCATCGACATCCGAAGCGAAAACGATTTCAGCATTAACAGCATCGGTCGCGATCACGTTAGGAGTCCAACTAGTGCCATCTCCATTGACGTTTTCATACCAAGTAATACTGCCATCAGAAGAAGTTGCAAGGGTATCAGTATCACCATCACCGTCTAAATCAACCGCACTGAGGGAACTAGCACCAACAGCAGTGTCGGAAATGGTATTTTGATCACCGAAGTAAGCATCGTCATTCAAGATAATTCCAATTGCGCTTTCTGTTGCGATAGTAGCTTCCGTATCGGATGGGTTAGCAAGAGTAACCTCAAACAGGTCTGCGTTTTGTGTTCCTGCCTGCTCGATTTCTGGAACTTCATCACCAGCAACATCTACAGTGATAGTTTGAAGCGTTTCTCCCGGTGCAAACGTCACCGTTCCAGTTGGAAATGTACCGCCAAAATCACTCTCATCTGCAGGCAATTCTCCGTCTACAACCGCCGTCAGAATGGGGCTGGTAACTGAGTAGTCTACTGTTAGTTCGTTCATCGTATCTCCAATACGTGCAACCTGAAATGTAAAAGGAGTCGTACCACTGTCACCTTCTTGATTTACGGCGTTCTGAGGGAAAAGATATAGATTAGACATTGCTCCATTTTCCTTACGAGACAAATGTTTGGCAGTATGTTTTTTTGGCAGCATGAAATGAGAGAAATAGATAATATCTCTCCGCTTTCAACCAGCTCAAGTGGCCAGCATCAAATACTTCATGCCCGAAAAATACTGATATTAGGAAGCCAAAACTAATTCGAGAAATTCACGTTTTCACTAAAGCCCCAGAGTCGATGCTGTAGAACAAACTATAGACTGATAATAGACTGATAGTTATGTTCAAGCTATTTTTTGGCTTTCATAAACGCGTTTTGGCTTTAACAAAATTTTGTTTCATTTCTGAAAACTGTTCATCATGAGCACCCTAACGTCATTGGGGTTCAAGCTAACAGGTTGCTCTCAGACTAGTCCTCTATCCAAAGGAGTATAGTGAACTTTATTGCTATTGCGATAATCCTACATTCGAGATCGGCTAAATGCCTGAGATTTAGGCAGTTTGGCAGTTTCAACTTTAATGACAATCTGACTAAAGCAATATATTTCTACCAAGATTCAGGAAAGATGCTCGCTGATTATGACACCATAAATTATCTTTAAGCGCTCTTACATTTTAAAAGTAAAAAACTCGATATAGGACAAGATATTATGCCGTCCGCCATACGAATAAAGTAAAAAACTCGATTATATTTATCTAAATATTCTCTAAAAAGTTATTATGCTCACATCCTGCACCTTGCACTTTGAGAATCCGAGGCGGTTATAGCGCTTCTTGTGCTAATAAAGGGGGAGTTATTTTTTGGAAGCCGCGCGGAGCGCGGCTTCCAAAAAATAACTTGTACCTCAGTAGCTTAGGAAAGGCTATATTTTGCTATTGCGATGAGGAGGTTGACACAATATTCGAAATTACTGATTTTAGGCATGAGTTAAAAGTGAGTTAAGTTTAAGTTGTGATATGGGGCGATATCCCGCATCACAACTTGTACACAGATTAAGCAGCGCCCAATATGCTGATGCGGCAGTACGGTAACTCAATCAGTGTTTTAATTCCCAGTCGATGATTAGCCTGTCCTGCTGTATCTGATTGGTGATCAGTTCACGTATTAGTCCTAGCTCCTCCACCGAGATATGGTGGTCAGCACGCATCATTCTTTGTATTGCTTCAAATTCAGCAGCAGTCAACTTGCCATCTGCAGTTGCTTGTTCAATGGCGATTTTTAGCTTATCAAGTTGCTCTCGTTCCTGGACTGATAAAGCTGGAGCATTCGGATGTTCAATCTGCATAAGACATCTACCTTAAGCTATGCTTATCAAAAGAGTGATGTTTGTTACAGTCTATTAATTTGACTGAGTCAATCCGAAATATCGGTTGTCACGAGTGAGTTATATTGATGTACGTTCAGTAAAAACAGGAGGAAATATGGCTGAGTCGGTTTATGTGCCTCAAATCTTTATCGGCAGGTAATAGACACCACGGCATCGCAATATCAGGCTCTAGCGCTTGATGTTCTATAGCTCACCTGTAGCTCATCTATAGAAGTAGCCCACCTGTAGAAATTAAGGGTCTTACCTAACTCGATAACGGTTAGGCTTTGGCTCTATTTCTAGTGTCCTACTATCATCTATTGATGCAGCGTTTTTAAGAGACTTCTTAACGATGTGTGTGTTCTATGACCTGCAACGCTTCAAACAATCGGGTCAATTGTTAAACACATAGGACACATCAAACAATGAATTTATACCAGTTGGGCTGGAGCAATACGTTTGCTTCTGCTTTAGAATCGTTTGCTGGCAAGGGATATACTGTTGGACGCGTTGCGTCTGAGCATCGCGATCGCTATCAGCTTTATACCGAGCAGGGAGAGATAGCAGCGGAAATTACGGGTAGGTTGCGCTATCAGTCTGAGGATGATCAAGCTAATCATCGACTGATGCGGCCTGTGGTGGGAGATTGGGTCGTGATTGAGCTGCTTGATCAAGCAGCTCACGCCATGATTCATCATGTATTGCCGCGTCGCAGTCAGTTTTCACGTAAAGCTACTGGGCAGCGAACGGAGGAGCAGGTAATTGCGGCTAATGTCGATACTGTGTTTTTGATATCGGGGTTAGACCATGACTTTAATCTGCGACGAATTGAGCGCTATTTGGTGTTGGCTTGGGAGAGTGGTGCTAATCCAGTGGTTGTGCTGAATAAAGCCGATCTTTGTGCGGATTTACCGTCTCGATTGCAGGCTGTATCTGCGATCGCACCTGGAGTTGAAATCATTACCCTAAGCGCCTTAACGTCTGAGGGAATTGAGGCGCTCCAGCCCTATCTACAGCCCGGAAAAACAGTGGCGCTGCTCGGTTCCTCGGGCGTCGGTAAGTCAACTCTGACGAATCAACTGATGGGACAAGTGACTCAGGCAACTCAGGCTGTTCGTTCTAGCGATAGTCGAGGTCGCCACACAACTACTCATCGACAATTACTCTGTCTACCGTCTGGTGGCTTATTGATCGATACACCGGGCATGCGCGAGCTACAGCTTTGGAGCGATGAATCCAGTGTTCAGCAAACCTTCAAAGATATTGCAGAACTTGCTGAACAGTGTCGCTTCCGCAATTGTCAACACCAGGACGAACCCGGTTGTGCTGTACAGGAGGCGATTCTATCCGGCTGGCTAGATTGCGATCGCATAGCGAGCTATCAAAAACTGGGTCGGGAACAAGCGTACCTCGAACGCAAGCAAGATCAGCGGCTTCAGGCTAATGCCAAAGCTCGCTGGAAAAAAATAACAAAACAAATACGACAGCAGTATAAGCATCGGTAGATGGGGGATGGGCTGTAAGAGGAGTGAGGAGTGAGGGGTATTCTAAGCAATTAGCACTCAGCACTCAGCACTCAGCACTGAACAAGTGAAGAGTGAGGAGTAAGGTGTATTCTGATCACCCAGCACTCACCACTATAAGATTCTGCGAAGTGTAGTCAAAATCGGCTAGATTTAAACTTCATCGCCTTTTCTATGGTGATAAAGGAGTGTTGTTATCCGTTGAATCATGATGTCAGTGCTTCTCTAACCCAGCTTTACCAAGACGTGAATGCTCAGATTGCCTCATTTCAGGCGGCGACTGGGTTGCAATGTCCTCCTGGCTGCGGCCAGTGTTGCGAAAATCCGGAGGTCGAAACTTCTCCCCTGGAGATGGTGCCGATGGCGCTGGAACTCATTCATCGGGGTGAAGCGGCTGCTTGGCTTGAACGAGTTGAGGCAGCAGGTACACCCAGCCGATGCGTGTTCTATCAGCCTGATCCACACATTCCCGGTAACGGTCGCTGCCAGATGTATATGTGGCGACCTGCTCTTTGTCGGCTGTTTGGCTTTGCTGCTGTCACTGACAAGTCTGGAACCCCTAAGCTAGCGGCCTGTGTGAAGCATAAGCAGGTTTATCCCGATCAGGTGGCAATGGCTCAAGTTGCGATCGCAAATGGTCTATCTGTGCCGCACTTTGCCGACTGGCAAACCCAGATTGCCAATGTTGATCCGCACTGGGGCTATCAGCGAATGCCAATTAATCAGGCGTTGAAGATTGCCATTGAGCGGGTCAGTCTAGGTCTAGCTTATGAAACCCAAAACCCAACCAATGCCGTGCTTTCCACGGAGCCAGAATCAATCACAGAATCAACTTATGAAGTTTTAGACTGATGCGATTTGTTGGGTGTCCGGCAGGGTTGCTTCATATTTATCAAAGAATATCTGAAACCGTTGACGTTACGTAGGGGCGAATGGCCATTCGCCCCTACCAGACACGTAAAATTGCGGCTTTGAAATTTTTCTAGTGACAATGAAACGACCCTGGGTGTTAGGTAGGTGCAAGGCCATTTGCACCTACCTGGCAATGATTACGGTTGAATATCAGGAATTCTAGAGATTATTTCAGTCCTCTAAAGTTCCTGTGTGTCCGGCTGCTGAAACAGTTCCACTAGCGCTATGGTGCCGACGAAGAAGGTGTAAATGCTGTACTTCAGCGGTGATCGATCACGGGAAGATGCAGAAACGGCTGCGATCGCAGCTTCAATGCCGTGACTGATTAGGGCAAATCGCTCAATGTAGAAGAGAATCGTGAGTCCCTGAATCGGTGCATACGCATTCCACAGCTCTAGGCCCAAAGCACCTGTAATGAGAATGGTCGAGAGAATTTTGATCAGGCTGCTAAAATTTTTATCGAGTTGGAATATCGTCGGCATTAACGTCGCGCTCCTCAGTCTGAAATTTTACGTGTTCGATGGATCAATGGCTACTGAAAAAAATACTGGGCATCTGGCTCGGTCACGACAGGTTAGCTTGGTACAACCAACTGGATTGGCAGCAAGCTGTGCTGGCATTTCAGCAGCCCAATCTGAGCTACCCGGACTACTATAGTTCACAACATTTTCACGGCATTCGTGAGGGCTATCTCAATCCAATCGCGGCTATCACCTACGACCCAGTTACAAAGATTGCCTCCCCTCCCCATGAAGGCTGGATACGTCGTCAGCTCTTGGCTTGGGTCAAAGACCAGCCTCGACAGATTCTAGATTTGGGCTGTGGGACGGGTTCATCGACGCTGTTGCTAAAACAAGCGTTTCCCAACGCAACCGTAATTGGATTAGACCTTTCACCTTATATGCTGGTCATGGCACAGTATAAAGCACAGCAGGCTGGGTTAGATATTCAGTGGCAACAGGGATTAGCCGAGGCAACGGATTGGGAATCTGCCCATTTTGACTTGGTAACAGCTTCGTTTCTGTTCCATGAGATGCCGCCCGCTGTGAGTCAAACTGTTTTGCAGGAAGGTCTACGGCTATTGAAACCTGATGGACAAATCCTGATTTTAGATGGCAGTCAGCAGATGCTGCGACATTTGGGCTGGCTGATTGATCTATTTCGTGAACCCTACTCTCGCGTATATGCGACAGGATCTATGCAGTACTGGTTAGAGGCTGCGGGCTTTACGGCAGTACAGTCACGTCATCAAGGGCTAATTCATCAACTGGCAACAGGATTCCGCCCGACAGAGTCGGCTCACGAAAGTTAAAGCTCTTGTCTTACGATTATTCACCACCTCTGAGTAGCGATCGCAAAAGAGGCTTAAACACAGCATAGGCTCGCCAAAGCGCAACTAGCGCCATGATAATCGAAAATCCGCCCATTGCAGGTGAGACAGCTAGAATAATCAGCAGGCGTCGCATGAGACGATACAAGACAAAAGCCATTGCAATGATGATCAAAACAACCGTAAGCTTTTTACGAACTGCTGTAGCGCTGGCCATTTCTGACTTGTAGGGTTTGGCTGTACTGCGTGATGATGGCGCAGTAACAAATTGCCCCGCTGAAGCTGATGAACTGTTGATGGCTGACGTTGAACTCTGATTGTGATGCGACTGAGCAGGTTCTGGTGCAGCTTGTGGCGTTTCACCGAGCGAAATTTGCTTAATTGGAAATGAGCGTAACGTTCTTGGATTGCGCTTGAGAATTTTTGCTTCCGAAAAACTGGGTTTTAGTGGATCAAGGGCTTCTTTAATCGACTTGGCTGCACTCTGTCCTTCTAGAACCTGGCTAGTGGTTAAGGTAATAACTAACAGTGAATCTTCAACCGTTAGCTCCACGTCTACATCAGCGCCGAGAGCTTGAATCACTGCTTGCTGCATTGCATCTAAATCATTGACCGATCCGATAGTTGCTGCATGTATCGGTGCGGAGTCTGTCGAATCTGCGATCGCACCTTGCCCAATTGCACCTTGCCCAATTGCACCTTGTCCAGTGGCACCTGTAGAACACTCTGCTCCTGACACAGCGATCTCTGAATTGCCGTCCAAAACAGCATTTACAGGCTCTGGCTGTCTTAATACTAAACCCTGCTGCCAAGCTGGATTCGTTTGTCCGGTCTGCTTGCCATAAACCCGCAACGTATGAACAGAGGGAAGATTAAGCTTTGAAACGCCTCTGGCGACGAAACCCGTCAGTGCTCTAGGGTCAAGCGCTTGCTCTGCTTCAAGCAGCACCTGAAGACAGCCCTCTTTCAGTTTTACCTTGGCAGTGATGCCCTTGGGTTGAAGTGCCCGATTGAGAAGCTGTGCGATCGCAATCGAGTCTCCTGGCTGAGCCTGCTGGAGTGGCGTCGTCTGAACCATAGTACTTTTATTTTTTCTGAACAATTAGGATCAAGATGCCCAGACAGTGCAGCAAACTCTCATTTTTTAAGCAGGAATGTAGTGTTTTTATGCCAGTTCTGTAAATGAGCGCTACAGATGAGTTCGGTGCTGAGTTTTGAGTTTTGGCACAAATATGAATTTACTCAATGAAGATGCGATCGCAGACAGTCAATCTGTATGTAAGTAGCTGCATACAAACAAATGCATATCTAAAAAACTGGGGGAGCACCCCTCAGGGGTGCTCCCCGGTTTTTTAGATGCGTTTATTTATGTCAACCTACTTAAGAGAGCCGTTCTACAAATTAAGAGGCTGAATATTCAGATCCTTTAGCGTAATCGAAAAGTGGCGCTGTTCGCCTGTTGCAATAAAAGAAATCATCACCTCGCAGGCAACAGCAACCGTTAGCATCACCAAATTACGGGCTAGGGGATAATCACAAATATCGTCATTCACATCCGAAGGAACGCGATAATCATCATTCCAAATCACTTCCGCATAATCAGCAGCTAGTCCCGCATGAAGACAAGGAATTCCAGCTTGATCAGCGTAATCTTTCACTGCCTGGCGGGAAACACTATTGTCAAAAACATCAACAATTAGTTCACTAACTTTAAGTAATTGAGCAACATTATCTACCGTTAATTTTTTGGTTTCAGCTTCTACCTTTGTGCCGATTGCTCGATATAGGTTATTCGCCAGGATCTTGGCCTTAAACGTACCCACATCAGAACGATAATAGGGCTGAGTTGAAAGATTCCGTTCTTCGATGCGATCGCAGTCAATCACCTTGAGTTTTTCAAACCCAGACCGAGCCAAATTCTCAGCTAGATTGGCACCCAAAGCTCCTGCCCCGCAAAGGGTTACGGGATAGTCCTTCAGCTTTGTCATCACCGCATCAGATCGGTAGAGTTGTTCGTGGAGAAAGATAGTCATAGCCCTTCCATTACCCCCACTAACGATTGCAAGTCAAAGTCGCGATCGCGCCCGCTCAAGCAGATACCAGAGCTGACCACCGTTAGGTCATGTTTTGCGATCGCACTGGTATGACGAGTGCCGTCAGCCGTTGTCCAATCGACTGTCCAGTAATCGCCTCGATCTTGAAACTGGTGCAGTTCGCCGCCGCCAAGCTGGAGCGCCTGTCGCAGTCGCCGCTCGTCGCGCTGCGGTTGAGCAAATCCGGCTGTGCGATGCGTGACCAACTCATAGAGTGATCGCATTTCAGGCGTCAGATCCTTAAACTGCAAGTCCTCAACCGGAGTGAGCTGCTTGAGGTTGGCTTGCAAGGTTTCTGCGATCGCAGGATCAGCCCGTCGATCAGCCTCTTCAAACCAGCAAGACTGACCGTTCCAGCGCGCCGTAACTTGCTCAAACGCCACGCCTTCTGCCACCAGATGCACCAGCACAGGCTTAACAACTTTGAACCGCTGCCGCATATCGGCTTCATTGACTGGGTATGCTAGCCAAGTTTGATTCTGCAAGCGATAGGCTAACCGCAATCGAATCAGTTGAAACTGCTGCAAATACTCGGCAATCTGAAACAGATCAGCCTCTTCCACTAGCGTCACAGTTTGCTCATCCACAGGCTGAAAAATCCCCCATCCCTCAAACTGCTGGGGTTTAGGAGTAAAGGTATAAACCATGCCTGCAACCCGCGTGCGAACTCGTCCACCTTTGACACAGGGCGCTAGAAACTGAGTTAACTGCAGTTGAGCTTCAGCACTGGCAATCTGGTTCAGTAGTTCATGGATGTTCATGGCTAGGGCTGTTGATTCTCCTGCGTGCAAGTTTTTAGAGCATTGCGCGTTCTCAGTTACTTGGGGGACTCTGCTGGTGAGTTCTTACACACTCTTTCAAGGATGGCTACTTCTAAGCCCACCTCCCAGGTTCTTCGTACTCCCCGTTCACACGCGCCCACTGCATGGCAGCGTCACGTTTTCTCTCGTACTCGTATGTAGGCTCCACAGGTCAGGGCACGCAGGATATATACTACATAATACTACAATTAATTTTAATGCTTTCCGGAAACTCTAACCTCCATCATTGCTCTCACGGTAAACTAGACTCATGGCTTATGAGATTGAATTCGCTGAATCGGTCAAAGCACAGCTAAAAGGCTTCTCTGCCAGAGAGCGATCAATTGTAATTGAGGCAATTGAGGAGCAATTGGTCTATGAGCCTTTAGTTGAAACGCGAAATCGTAAGTTGATGCGCCCTAATCCGATTGCTCCCTGGGAGCTGAGAATTGGCAACTTGAGGGTGTTTTATGAGATTGCTGATGATGAAGCCGATGTAGTCCGCATTCTGGCAATTGGACGAAAAGAAGGCAATCGATTGTTTATTGCAGATCAAGAGGTAATTCTCGATGAAAACAATTGAGCTATCAACTGCATCGAAGTCTTTGTCTGCTTATGCAGAAGAATTCAACGATGAAATGGTTATCTTGACGTTTAACGGAAAAGCGATCGCGGTTGTCACTGCCATCAAAGATATAGATCCTGAATCCCTCGCTCTCAGCACTAATCCTGAATTTCTAGCCATTATTCAAAATGCACGGCAAGAATTTAAAGCAGGTAAAAAACTATCACTAGAAGAAATGAAGCGAGAAATTTTATAAATTAAAAAGATTTATTAGTAGCTTCTGAGTGCTTAGTGTTTATTTGACTACAAGCGGGTAGGTGATCGCAGTTGTCGCTGCCATCAAAGATATAGATCCTGAATCTCTCGCTCTCAGCACCAATCCTGAATTTTTAGCCATCATTCAAAATGCACGGCAAGAATTTAAAGCAGGTAAAAACTACTGCTAAAAGAGATGAAGCAAGAAGTTTTATAAATCAGGTATTATTTTGTGTATTTGTCACCTCTGAACTGGCAACTTATGAAAAGTATTTCCACTGAGATAAACATAAAACTCCTTATTAGCAGTTAACCTAAAAAAGACTTCAATTCCGATCCATGATTTAAACCAATATGAATCAGGATGATTAGGATGTGGTGTAATGATCCCATGCTGACTCAGCCATACTAAAATCTCTGAATTAGTCCAACCTTCCCAATATTGCCAAACAGCATCAGCTTGAGAGCACAAGTCGATTAGCACAAACTCTTTCATTTAAGTTAAACATTATCTTGAGGATTATTATCCTGAAAGGGAAAGGTTTTGTGAGCAAGACTGTATTTTTTGAAGCTCGCAAAATCAGCAATCTCTACTTCTTCAGACTCAATATAATTGCCCTGATACTGAAGCATAGAAAGTATCAATCGTACGACGAGATTTGCTAACTTGCGAAGCTCAGGAAAGATATTATCACCACCAAAACCAGTATGAACAATATTATTTCTTATTCCTATAAATTCTAAATTTTGAAATAAATCCTTGTATGGGGTTTTATAATCCTCTAGCATTAGCTTGAGACTTGTTGCTAAGCTTCCAATCTGATTGAATGAGCCGTCAGCAAAAGACTTTTCTACTTTGACTCTAAAAATTTCATACTTGCTCTTAATCTCGTCATTATTAAAATTCTCGCCGTACTCTTTCAAAACGCCGAGTATTTTTTCTCGAATTTCTCTGTAGTTAGATCTTGGAAGTAATCTACTGCTAACTTCTACAGAATAATGCCTATTAAGTGTTTCTAGAACTGTACAAAACAATATAAAACTAACTGATACTGAGTTACTAGAAAACCCTTTTGTGTACCAGCGTAAAGCAGAACCTAGCCCTTTGTCGCTAAAATTTTCCCATGTTACTGCTGAAGCACATTGCTGAATAAATTCTGGTAGATAAGTTTTTTGAATTACAGCAACTCCACTTTTCTGTTCGAAAAACTGTTCGCCAGACCAGTATTCAACTTTTTTATATTCATTACCATCTTCAAATATCTCAATTCGGTAAATTTCTTCAAGGCATTTTCCAGTTGCAAATGAAACTAACAATTCGAACCACGCAAAGTAAGTCTTATATTCAATTCTATCTGAAGTATCTTTATTCAATGCTTCAATTCCTACTTCAGCGCTCAAAGATTCAGCACTACTTGTTGTTCCCACAACTGGTGTAAATCTAATTTCATATTTCGAATCAAGAAAAGCCGTTGCAAAAGCATAATCAAGTCTTAAATTAGAAACACCATACAAAGCTTTTTCTTGTTTACCTTTTACATTTTGAGGATGATAATCGATATATAGGTTTTTCAATTCAATAAAATATTTCTGGGAATCTTCTGTTTCTATTCGTTTATCGTCTGATTGGATGAGGTTAATTCTAAAATTGGGATCTGCAACCTTAGCTTTTATAAACCATCCTTCAGGTGTAGATCCTTCGATTGTATAATCTCCTTGATAAGGAGACTGAACTAATTCCTTTTCGGCGTTTTCTACATATAAGGGAAGGGGTAAAGAAAAGATCGGATCTTGTAATTGCTCTTTGCTAAATCGAAGGTTTTTGGTTTTTGAAATTGGTATAAACTCGTTGCCCCTTTTTTGATTGATAATCTTATTCGTATTTTCATCAACTTCAAGAAATATATCTCCGTTCTTATAGCAAAGAATACAAGCAGATAAATTTTCTATTGGGCATCTATCCTCTTCATGTAATTTTTTAAATAATCCTAAAAAGTCAAATTTTTTATAGATATCCATATACTTCTACTTTAAATTTAGTTGAGTTTCAGAACAAGTTCTAATCACTATTAGCAAAGGTGATGAGCGAATATAATGAATTTGTCATTATGTAATCTCTTCTGCTTGAGTTGCAAGATCTGATGAGCCAGCAAATAAACCAATTAGTGGATCGCATTCAGGTGCTGAAGATTCTGGTTCCTGCACCTTTTGAGAACGTAGATACATAACAATTGCTTCGGTCAAAAGCGTATCTAGAGATTGTCCTCTTTCCTGAGCCAAATCCATCAATTGCTCAAAAAGCTGTGGATCGGGTGACCAATTGAGAGCAGAAGGTGACATATAGTTTTCTTAATTGAAGAAAGGGCACACCCTACAGTGAAAGACCAAGATGACTACTGAGCCAATAACTCGGCACTCAGCACTCAATCCTCGGCACTCGATTGGGTATGCCCTATTCTAACTTCACTTATCCATCCGCACAGGCAGCGGCGTGTCTAGAATCTCCAGTAGCAGATCCAGACGAGAAGGCCGCGTTAGCAGCGGGACGAGGTTTGGCAAGCTGTAGTAGTCTCCCGCAAAGGTAAACGTTTCTACAGGTGCTTGCTGCTGCTTCAGTTGGCTCTCCAGCCAGTTGTAGTAACTACCCACACGAACAATAACCACATTCGGCATCACCGCCAACTCCCGGCAGTAGGTCTTGTAGACCTCACCGAAATACGGAGCTGCATTTTCGCCCTCGTCCGTCACGATGATGATTTGATCCACCACCTGACGCTTCTTCCGCATCGCCTCCAGCGAAGCACCAATGCTGGTTCCGCCGCCTGCCTTGATGTGCTGGAATGCCCGATCCCAGTCGGTCAACTCCTTGCCCTGGGCAGTGACAGGATAAGGAATGTTGTCGAAGGCATAGACAAACAGGTCAGCCTGGGTAATCCCAGAGATCAGCGCCGCTAGCTGCTTACCAACTGCGATCGCATTTTCCATTGAACCTGACTTGTCTATCAGCAGAGCCGTCGGACGGCTAATCATCCCGCGCCGCTTCACCTGCTCGTTGGTTACCTTCTCCAACCGAGCCACGGTTTCGTCATCAAACTCCGCTGCATCGGCAGCAACCTGAGCCTTAAATGCCGCAACTCGCGAACCTTTAGCGGCCTGATCGAGCTTGGCATCAATCAGCGCCTTCACCTCTGGGTGATCCATTGCCCCTCTTGCCTTCAGTGACTTGAGGTTGTTGATCACCTCCTGCGGCGTCATGCTGTTGATTAGTGCAACGAGAACCGTTGGAGTCAGCTGCTTGATTGCACCAATTGCGATCGCATAAGGCAGCTTGAACTCGACGATCAACCGTGCCTGCTCTGCCGCACTCTCAGCTTTGGCGAGCTGCTTCAGCACGTCGGCTAGTGAACCAACCGGAGGCTGATTGCGGAACAGAATTGCATTCGCCCGCTCATCGGGCTTGATGTGCAGCGTTGCGTATAGGTGCTTCATCGCCTTACGTCCGCGCAGCGCGGCCCGATCGAACAGAGCAGGATTGCCTTCCCGCGCCTTCAGATACCGCTGCACGGCAGTCCGAGCAGAACGAGGCACCTTATTGCGCTGCTGCTTCATGAAGTCTACCACCCGCGCCACTTGATAAGGCGGAAACTCTTGCAGCATAACGAAGCCAGCATCCCGGTGTTCAGTCAAATCGCTGGTCAGCAAATGCGCCAGAAACACTTCCTTGTGGTCACGCACATCACCATTACGCTGATACCAAACCGCGAGATGACCGTAGAAAATCGGGTCAAGCTCTACAATTAGCTGGTGGATCTCGGCCACCTGCTCCAGCTTACGGTGCGGAGTGGTCAGCAAGCTGTTGAGCATTTCTAAACGCAAATCCCGTTCAGTGTTGTTCATGGGAACCTCCTTAGAGAATTTTGGATTTTGGATTTGCGATTTTGGATTGGAATCTGAACTCCAAAATCTAACATCCAAAACTGAAGGAGGCAGATGTTGCACGCAACGGTGATGAGTCACCGCGCAAGTTACAGAAGCCAAGCCAGTGCTGAGTTACAAGTGCTGAGCTGCTTGCTCAGTGCTCAGTCCTCATCCCTTAGCTCTAACCTTTTGCCTGCTATCGGTCTCAGGCTTGCAGCGTACATCCCAGTGTACGCACCAGTTTGTGTTTTGGTAGGGTATGTAAGCTTCTGCGATCGGGGCGCGGCAACAACTGCCAGTACTAAAAGATCACTTCGTGCAAGTTGAAAAAGCTGTTGTTTCATACACAGGATTCGAACCTGTGACTGATCGATCCAAAATCGATTGCTCTACCACTGAGCCAGTATGTAAGCTTTTTTGGTTAGGGCACGAAGTGAGAATTAATTAAGTTGATTCAACTTCTCTTGAATTATTTTGATTTCGCGCTTGTTGCACTGTTGCTTATGAGCAGCATAGAGTCGATTACTAAAACGTTTAGGGTCAGGTGTAACCATGGCTCTATGTAGTACATCAAACACAATTTCACTTTCTGGTACGTCTTGATACGTAATCAAATACCAAATATCATCAATTTTGCGATACTGGTGATATGCATCTAGATCCACACAATCTAATTGCCGATTTGGCTTAGAGTTTAACTTGGCAGTGGACGTTGAATCAAGATCTTTTACATCACAAAGAACACCCGTTTCAGGATGAACATAGAGCTGTAATTGATAACTCCGTGTTAGCCGATATCCTCTATCTGATTTCCGATAAGGAATGCCATCAAATAGTTCAACATGTCGCTCAACGTAGTGCCACACATGGCTCAGGATATGCCGCCCTGATAATGTGCTGGTGTCTAGCTGCTGACACAGTTTGCTGTAGACATCGTTCCACGGTTGTCCAACCTGCGATCGCAAATATCGACGTAAGGGAGCAAGATGATCTGAGAAACACTTCGACTTATTTCTAGGTTTGATCAAATAGGGCCGGAGTAATCCATCTTCACTCGCTTCTTCGGTAAGTTTGTGTAATTGTTTCTTAAAGCCTTTCACTTTTCTCAGGCTTACTCGCATCCCGTGTCGAGGACGCTCAATCACAATTTCACTCAAACGATGCTCGCTCATAGTCTGAAGTTTCTAAATACAAGTTAACCAGGGTCAATTTTGTACATTTACTAGCGAACATCATTTGAATCACCTCCTAGACAATGATTAACCGTAAACGGCTTCCGGACGAATGATAAAATCCCCACTAGGACGGCGATCCACAACGTAAGCAGAAAGCCGATTCGTATGAATATCCAAATGCTGAGAAACACGCTCTTTTACCGCAATGTCATTCATACCAGTTGTAATTCCCAGTTGAGTTTCGGTCACATCAAATGAACGACCTTCAAAGCGAATATGAACCATTGCTGTTACCTCCTTTCATCGAATAGGTGAGGCGTGAGGAGCGAGGCGTAAAACGAGTTACAGTAACTCAGCATTCAGCACTTTCTACTCAGCACTAAATTTTGGGGTGACTGACGAGAGTCGTTCGCGAAGCGTCTCCGAAGGAGATACTCGCTAACACTGGTGTCACAAACCAGCCCCTCCACCGCTTCGGGTTCAGTCACAGTGGATTCTGGTCGGATTCGAACCGACATCTTTCTGCTTGCAAGGCAGATGCTTTCCCAATTAAGCTACAGACCCAAGATGAGAGTAATATCCAAGTCCGTGTGTAAGAACCCTATTTATTTTTGCGAAATACTTGCCAAGCAAGCATTTCGCAAAAATAAACAATGGGTTTTAACCGGATTTCATTAAATGTCGTGCAAGTTGAAAAAGCTGTTGATTCATACACAGGACTTGAACCTGCAATCGACTGTTTAGGAGACAGTTGCCTTATCCATTAGGCGAGTATGTAAGCTTTTCCGATCGGGGCACGACACGCACAGACGAGGATTTGAACCTCGAACTACGGTTTTGGAGACCGTTATGTTGCCGTTACACTATCCGTGCAATAAGGGCTGAGTGCTGAGTGCTGAGTAAGAGTCGTGAAATTGGCTTAGCTCCTTTGCGCTGTATTGATACTACAATAATATGCATACTACAAAACGTCAAGGGTATACTACAACTTTTTGGGGAGGGTCTTCAAATCCTTGTTTCATAGGGATTTGAAGGCGATACCTTGAGCCGACTCTATCTACTACAAATGTATTTGTATGGATTTCTGCCGTGTGTAAAAAGTGCGATCGCACTCACACACCACACCTGGTAGGGGCAAATGGCCATTTGCCCAATGCAGCACCTACCACACAAAATAATCTAGCTAAATTTCCAACCTTTCCGGAATCGCCACTGACGCCATGTAGTACAAGAGTGTAGTATAAATTCATCCGTAGAGAAACGGTAAGGAAAATGAAGCTAGCAGAAGCCCTGATTGTGCGGGCAGATTGTCAAAAGCGAATTGCTCAACTTCAGCAGCGCCTCATGCGGAGCGCCAAAGTGCAAGAAGGCGAGCAAGCGCCCGAAAACCCACAGGAACTGCTGGCTGAGCTAGATGTAGCGATTGTTGAACTGACTCAACTCATCCAGCAAATTAATAAAACCAACGCTGTTACCTCCTTGCAGGATCAGACCCTGTCTGAAGCCCTTGCCCAGCGGGACACCCTGCAAACGAAGCGTAATATTTACAGTCACTTAATCGAAGCAGCAGCGATTCAGCCAACTCGCTATAGTCAATCTGAAGTTCGTTTTGTCAGCACCGTCAACATCGCCGAACTTCAGCGCCAAGTGGATACCCTTGCTCGCGACTATCGCGTTCTGGATTCTGCAATTCAGGAGATTAACTGGCAAGTTGATTTACTAGACAACTAAATGAGACATCTAAATCCGGCTCCCCTCGCCCTATGGGAGAGGGGCTGGGGGTGAGGGCAACAGCAGGTAGCTCATTCATCACGAAGCGAACACAACCCGCCAACGGGGTTCAGTTGGATTACCACCAATCGTGAAATTGGTTCTTGGTTGCACCGGGGCAGTGCAAATGGGTTCGATTCCCGTATGACAACTTATGCCCAGCATTGTTACAGGTGTACCTCGCATTGTTATCGCGTACTACCAGGTGTTGATCGAGATGAATAAGTGAGGGTGGGTTCGGGGTTTACGCTGTTGATCCGGTAATCATCAACCCAAAATGGTAGGTAGGGGCAGATTTAGCCGCTCAATTATCGGTCTAAATCTGCATTGATCAACAAAACCTGCCCTTACAAGAAGGTACATTAGCCAAAACACTGGGTAAGGGCGGGTTCAGCCGTTAAATGATTGGTTTAAATCATAGTTGGTCAACGTTGGTCAACCAAACCCGTCCCTACAGAAGGCATATCTTTCAATGGTTCAGAATGGTTCAAGGAGAATCAACATGTCCTATCAACAACTCAAAATCTCTACACCAGCACCTGTGTTCTCCTGGGCCAATCACGACCTGGGACACGCCGAAATCAGCATGGCGAAAAACGTTGCGTCCCTTCCCTTTGTGTTTAAGCATGTGGCGCTGATGCCCGATGTGCATCTGGGTAAAGGTGCGCTAGTTGGCTCCGTCATTGCCACCAAAGACGCCATCATTCCGGCAGCGGTGGGCGTTGATATCGGCTGCGGCATGTGCGCCATTCAAACGCCGTTCCAGGCTGACCAGCTTGACGGCAAGCTGAAGCAAATCCGCTCGGATATTGAAGCAGCGATTCCGACGGGCTTTGACCAAAATAAGGAGTCCGATAAGCAAGTCGATAACTGGCAGGGCTGGCAGCAGTTCAAAGAGCTGCATTCCGGCGTGCAGCACCTAGCGGGCAAAGCTCAAAAGCAAATGGGTTCGCTGGGTGGCGGCAACCACTTCATTGAGGTGTGTCTGGATACCAACGATCAGGTGTGGCTGATGCTGCATTCTGGTTCGCGCAATATCGGCAACATGCTGGCTCAAAATCATATCAAGACAGCGAAAGAAGTGGCGAAGCTGGCCGAAATGAAGCTGCCTGATCCAGATCTATCCTACTTTGTAGCCGGAACGCCGGAGTTTGCCGCCTACTGGCGCGATTTGCAGTGGGCGCAGGACTATGCTCGGTTCAACCGTGAGGTGATGATGACTCGCTTTAAGCGGATTGTCGAAAAGCACCTAGCCGGCGGCAAGCCAATCAAGCCGCTGCTGTCGGTGAACTGCCACCATAACTACGCCGAAAAGGAAACCCACTTTGGTGAAGCGGTATATGTCACCCGCAAGGGAGCCGTGCGGGCTCAAACCAATGACTACGGGATTATCCCTGGTTCAATGGGCACCAAGTCCTACATCGTCAAGGGCAAAGGGCATGCCGATAGCTACTGCTCATGCAGCCACGGTGCTGGACGGGTGATGTCCCGTAACCAAGCTAAGAAGCGCTTTTCGCTGGATGATCTACTCCAGCAAACAGCAGGTGTGGAATGCCGCAAGGATCAGGGCGTCCTGGATGAAATTCCAGGTGCCTACAAGCCGATTGACGAGGTGATGGCTAGCCAGTCTGACCTAGTTGAGGTCGTGGCAACCCTAAAGCAGGTCATCTGTGTGAAAGGCTAAGTAAATTGGCATAAATAAACGCATCTAAAAAACTGGGGGAGTGCCCCTCAGGGGCACTCCCCCAGTTTTTTAGATATGCATTTATTTGTATGTAACTACTTAGAATAGCTGTTCGAATCTGCGATCGCACCTGCTTTTCAACCAGACTTGATATGAAATGTGCGATCGCAGATTACTGCCTTCTGAGCCGCCATTATTTTCATTTTGAAACATTCTCACCATCCATTCAGGAATATCGCATTTAGAAGCCGTATCCCTATCCAGGGAAAAATGCACTCTACATCTTAGGAAGGGTTAGCCCCCATGTTTTTACTCTACATTCGTCTACCTAAACCACCTAAACATTTATCTCCACTACCACCCAAGGAACATCAAAGACATCAAGAACAAATAGAACCTTCTGAGGAACAGCCAGCCGATCAAGAAAAAACTAAATATCACCGCAGAAATGACGTTGCTGACTATAGGCATAATGCTCAATCAAGCTATCTGCTTGAGCGGCGCATTTTTTTCGAAAGTCCTGCATTAAAGTGGTAAACTCTGTAAGTGAAGTTTTGTTGGTGGGTGTTCCGTGCGGCAAATCAACCAGCAAAACCCATTAAAACAAAGGATCGATCATTTCTCGCACCAACCCTTCGGACAGGTGCCGTGGTTGACCGATGGAGACCTCTCCATCTTCGAGAGCGGTGCTATCCTGCTTTATCTCGGCGAACTGAGCAGCAAGCTGATGCCTACTGAGCCGCGCGGTCGGAGTGATGTCAAGCAATGGCTATTCGGTGCTTGAGCTGACTCTGGCGAATCGATACAGGCTAACCTCACGGTAATCGTTTCGCCATCGCGAAAGGCATCGATCGTATCACCGTCATAGATTTTCGTCGCGGTATAAAGCGGTGCGGCATTGGTCTCTTCAACCACAGCAGTTGGCGCTTGGGATGATGGAGATGCTGTGTTTTGATCTGTATCTGTAGGAATTGATGGACTAACTAGCTGGTTATCTGCAACATCGGTGTCATAGCCATTACTGACAGCAAAAACGATCAGCGCTAGTCCCACTCTAACGACAGCGAGGCCAGAGAGAATCAGCCACTTATAGTGATACCAGCGTTGGAACATAAGTCGATGTGAGTTTCGGTCGAGAGATTGCGCCTGTCTAGTTTACTGTTCAGCCTGAAAGTAGGCGATCTGGACTAAGAGAAGTGGGGATTGCTGATCAGCCAACTGGTTTGTATCACAAATTCTACATACTACTAGGCCAACAGTGTTTGAGGTAGGGGCTGAGATAAGGTTTGCTGGTGGGTAAATACATCGAGATAGGTGTAAATCAGTTGTCGATCCACGATTGGGCAGGTGATAGTGCTACCGTTGAGGGCTGCGATCGCATGGCTACAATCAAAATCTGCCGTGTTTGTATAGAGTTCTAAAATGGTCAGCTTTTGGTCGTAAATTTTCTCATTGAGAAAAGGCAGTAGGGGGTAAAGAGCGTTGCTCTGGGAGTGACGACACTGCTCTGAAAGCCGCTCTGTCCAAGCGCTATACGACATTCGCTGGAGAGGATAGCCATAGTCTTGCACCCACTCAAATAGATCAGTCCAGGCAAAATCCTTAGCGGCTGACCAAGGGGTAATGTGGAACGTACCGCCGATGGAGTCTAGCTGTTGAGACAGGTGTAAAATAGCTCGACTGGCATAGTCTACCGTCACCACTTGGTTCTTAAAGTTGACCAGATCAGGATAAGCACCAAGCTGAATGCAGCCCAGCAAAGAGCGGGAGAGAAAGTCTTGAATATTGGCGGCTCCGGTGCGGCTGTTGCCCGTGATAAAACCGGGTCTGAACACGGTGATCGGCATCCCCTGAGCTTTCGCAGCTAGCAGCATTTTTTCAGCCACCCACTTACTTTGAGCATAGCCATCGTCCCAGCAGAGGAAGTCGCGGCTGATATCGAGGTCATCGTCTTCATAGACCATTGACTGACCCGTGAAATATGCGATCGCACCAAACACGCCGACTGTTGAAATATAGTTGACTGGCTTCACCTGTCCCTGGCTAGCTAGCTTTAGGATTTCCCGCGTGCCCATGACATTTTCGGCTTCGAGTGCGGAGTAGGGTTTGACAAAGTTCACCATCGCCCCGGAATGGTAAATCATGTCTACTTTGTCGGCCAGTCGGGCAAACTGCACTGAAGAGAGCCCAAACCGAGGCTGATTGAGATTACCTGGCACAGGTACCACCCGACTAATCAAGTGAGTTGTCGGTAATCCATATTTGGTAAAGGTTGTACGGAGACGCATCAGCCCTTCTCGGCGACTACTGGCTCGGACTAGGCAGAAGACGCGGGCTTCAGTTTGCTGCAGTAGTTCATGCAGCAAGAAGGCTCCTAGAAATCCCGTTGCTCCAGTCAGAAAAACAGCGGTAGGAGCTTTAAGACGATTCTGATCCGGCGCACTTGTGGCTCGTTTACGATTAGCGATTCGCGGTGGTTCGGGAATGGGCTGAGTCGTCAAATCAGTCAGCACAGCTAAGGGATTGCCGCCCGCTTTCTGTAAGGTTTGCAATGTCCGAGCTAGAGTGATGACTGTGGGTGATTCATACACACAGCGAACGGGTAGCTCAATGTCCAATGCGTCTGCCAGTAAGCTGACAAGCTGAGCTGCCAGTAGAGAACTGCCGCCGAGTTCAAAAAAGTTGTCCGAGCGGCTTATGACGGGGATTTGTAGTACTTTGCTCCAGATGACAGCCACCTGCTGTTCGAGCTGGGTCTGTGGCAGATCGGTTGCAGCTAATTGAGGACTGATCAGCTCTTCTGGAGCAGGCAGCGCCTTGCGATCCACTTTGCCGCTAGGACTCAGGGGCAGATGGTCTAATACCAAAAACTGTGCCGGAACCATATAGCTCGGCAGCTTGGTTTCTAGATGGGCCTTGAGTTCAGCGATCCAGTTGCTGTCAGTCGCCATCTGGGTAGTATTTGGCAGTACATAAGCCACCAATCGCCGATTACCCAAGGCATCGTTAGGAGCCAAAACGATTGCTTCCTGTACGGTGGGATGCTGATTGAGGATTGCTTCAATTTCAAATAGCTCGACTCGAAAACCGCGAATTTTGACTTGGTGATCGGCTCGCCCTAAAAATTCCAGCACACCATCACCGCGATCGCACACCCGATCGCCACTCTTATACATGCGAGCTGAGTCATCGGGAACAAACGGATCGGCTAGAAACCTCTCTGCTGTTAGCTCTGGGCGATTCAAATATCCTCGTGCGACTCCAATGCCACCGATATAAAGCTCCCCAGGCGTTCCCGGTGCAACGGGCTGCATTGCTTCATCCAGCACATAAATTTCGGCTTTAGGGATGGCTCGACCAATTGGAGAATTTTCAGCTCCAGCCACAGCATCCGGCCCCGCCAAATCACACATCGTCGCCACAATCGTGGTTTCAGTTGGGCCATAGGTGTTGACTAGCCGTACCCGTTCTCCCACCTGCTGCCGCCACTGAGCCAAGCGAGCAGAAATCGCCTTTTCACCGCCGATGATGACTAGACGCACGCTCTCTGGCGGAGTCAATCCGGTACGCTCCAGTTCTGTGGTCAGGAAATGCCAGAAGGCAGTCGGCAAATTCCAAACCGTGATGCCCCAGATCTGCGATCGCGCCACAAAAGACTGAACCGAACCAATCATTTCTTCGCTCCGCAGCACCAAAGCGGCTCCCCGTACAAGACAGGGATAGATTTCTTCTGCTGACGTATCAAAGCTGATGGACGCAAACTGCAAGACCCGATCGGCTGGCTGTATGGCATAGGCATCAGCTGCTGTTTGCACATAGGCCGCTAACGAGCGATGCTCAATCATCACCCCTTTGGGCTTCCCTGTAGACCCTGACGTATAGATGATGTAGGCCAAATTGTGGGGTTGTACCGAGTTAGGCAGATTGGTGGCTGGCTCTTGAGCAATTGCTTCCCACTCAGCATCAAGACAGACAACTTGCATATCACCCGTCTGCATCCAGTCAGCAGCGATCGAGCGGTTCGTCAACAGCAGCGGAGCCTGAGCGTCCGCCAGCATGAGTTCTAAGCGCTCTTTGGGATAGCTTGGATCCAAGGGTACATAGGCTCCCCCAGCCTTGAGAATGGCAAGCAGAGCAATAATCAGTTCCGGCGATCGCGGTAAACAAAGTCCGACGATTACCTCCGATTTGACACCCTGTTTTTGCAAAAAATGGGCTAAACGGTTAGCGCTAGCATTGAGCTGACGGTACGTGAACTGGCGTCCCTGATCGACTAGAGCCACTGCGTCAGGAGTTTGTTCAACTTGAATCTCAAACTGCTGATGAACTAAATCGAATACACAAAGTTGGAGCATATCTTTCACCAGCGACAAATAGTGTAATTTTCGATACGTAAAAACCACGCCGATCAAGATGTTGCTCGGCAATTATTCAGGGAGAAATCCTGCTAATTTTTCAAAAACTTAGGAGCAATTCTTAGAAGCACTTCCGCAGAGACACTTAGGTTTTATGACCTTAAAGCGCTCTTTATTTCATGGGCTCAGAATATCCACGGAGCACCTCATTTGGCTCCCGTGATGGTACTTAAACCATGATGTTTTTTCTGTAAGATAAGATTTTAAGAGACGGATATTTTTACTTAAAAAGTAAGCGTAAAAGCACGCGCATTTTGCACAATATTTGCAAAATATTTTGGATAACAGCGTTTAATCTTAGTACAAATACTGTAATCTTTCCAAAATTTAGTACAAGTTCTTTATTGTTACTTTGTATTTATCTACGTATTGGTTGGTGGACAGTCTGATTAAATTGAATGTGCGATCGCAGATTGGATTTTTATCCACGAACTTGAGATGGCCTCAGCACAGTTGCGATCGCAGATTGGCCTAGGCAATGACACGATGTACAGAAGGCGAGACCCAGGCATTGGCCAGGTTGCGAATGGCGTCGGCATAGACAGGATGGAGCGCGATCGCAGCCTGAAAAGAGGTAATAGCCTGTTGCTGTTGTCCCTGCTGTTCGTACTGCTCAAAGTTCCCCCTTTTTTCTAGCGTTAGCGGCGCGAAGCGCGGGGATTTGGGGGGATCAGTCCGGGATTTAGACGAACTATTCAGATGTGTATAAGCAGTAGCCCGAAGCTGGGAGAGGGATTTAGAGAGAGGGCAAGATAGCACGTTCGCACATTTGGGATGCTCCCGCATCGCCTCTTTAGATTTTGATAAATAGGGAAAATTGCAAGCTTATGCCACAGATGCCATTTGGTTAGACAATGCTTCCAGTCGGCTGACTGCCTGCTCCACAATACTCAAGCTCGCTTGCCAAAACTCAGGCTGACGAATGTCCTGCTGTAGATGGCGCTGCACGAGGTCTTCAGCGGTCATGCTGCCTGTGTCCCGCAGCAAAGCCGTATAGCGATCGCAAAATGCGTCACCATACTGATCCCGCTGGGCATAGATCCCCAGGCTAAACAGATAGCCGAACAGATAAGGATAGTTGTAGAAACCCAGATAGGACATTGAGAAGTGCAGTTTACTCGCCCAGAACATCTCGTCGTAACTCGACAAGCTATCTTCATACCAGTGCTGCCAGCTCTCGCGCATCAACTGCTTGAGCCGATCAGCAATGACAAATCCCTGCTTCCGCGCTTCAACCAGCTGCTGCTCAAAGGTGAAGCGCGCCGGAATGTTCAGCAAGAACGTGGTTGCTGCCATACCGTCTGCCCAAGCAATTTCAAGCTGTTCAGCAGGAGTACTGGCTTGGGCAAATAGCGCATCACGCACTAGGGTTTCAGCGAAAATGCTGGCGGTTTCAGCCAGGGTCATGGAGTAGTAGGTTTGGTAGCGGGGCATGTCGCGCATCACCTAATTGTGCCAAGCGTGACCCAGTTCATGAGCCAGCGTCAACACGTTCTGCATACTGCCCTCGAACGTCATAAAAATACGGGGTTCTCGCGGTTCAGCAAACCCGCCGCAGTACGCTCCAGTGGCTCGATTCGGCGTAGGTTGAGCATCAATCCACCCTTTCTCAGCCATCATGATGGCAAAATCACCCATCGCTGGCGTTAGCTGACAGAACGACTTGGCAATCAGCCCAATCGCTTGCTCAAAGGAGTAGACAGTTGCATCACCCGTGGTAGGTGCTGGAGCAAATAAATCCCACGGTTCTGGCTGGATAGTGAGCACCTTGCCCATAGCGGTCAAAGCTCGCTGCCCGATGGATCGCTGCTCATAGGTTACCTGCATCAGCGTATCCAGGGTGGTGCGGTCGATACGGCTTTGGTGACAGCTTTTATCCAGATAGTGCAGAGTACGCTGCTGACCGCGCTGTTGGGTTTCTTGTAGACGCCAGCCGTTGATGGCATTCAGAATCGCGGCAACGGTTTCGGCTCGGCTCTCCCAGGCGGATTGAATACCCCGCCACGCTTCAGCACGCGTATTGCGATTAGGTGAGCTGAGTAGATTAGAGGCAGTAGCTAGGCCGATTTCTTGACCATTCACCGTGCAGCGCAGGGTTCCTGCCAACTCGGTGTAAAGGTTGCCCCAGCTATGAAGACCGTTCACGGCTAGGCCAGTTATTAACTTTTCTTCTGCAACTGTGAGGAGCTGATCTTGGAGCTTCCGCCGATGCTGAATGGCAAAGCTGAGTTCAGCTAGCACCGGATCAGCAATCAGCAACTCAATAAAGTCGTCACTAACGCGCGTCAGAAAGACATCTAAGGCAGTGGTGGCTTGACTTGCCTCGGCATCGAGCTGTTGCAGCGTTGGTTTCCAGGCGCTGGCGCTGGCGTCCCGCGAGTTGACGCTGAGAATTGACGAGATGAAGGTGCGAACATTGCCCAGTCGCTTGCCGAATTCCATGCGCTGGAGATGAGTGGCTCTCACGTGAGCGAGTACCTGATCAAACTGATCGGGGGGCAAGTTTTCAGCGATTTCAACGTATTGAGCAAAGGGCGTACAGGTTTCAGCGAGCAGCGCGATATCCTGCTTGAGTTGATCCACCGTGGCAGCAATCCGAGGATCATCACTGCTGCTGTAAAAATGGCTGTTATCCCAGGTTTGACGAAGACGAGACATAGGGGTTTCGGTCTAAACGGTACCTCTATGATGACCGATCAGGCATGATGACAGGCAGCCCAATGTCCGTCGCTGATTTCACTCAGTACAGGCATTTTCTGCTGGCAGAGGTCACTGGCTTTAGGACAGCGCCCATATAAGCGACAGACATTAGGGTCAGGATTAATGGGACTGCGCGGTTCTCCCGTTAGCGGGATGGGATGCGGTTTAGCTCCAAAGCTGGGAATAGCTGAAATTAAGGCTTCCGTGTAGGGATGACGAGGATGATTGAACATTTGCTCTACGGGGCCGACTTCGACAAGTTTGCCCAGGTACATGACCAGAATGCGATCGCACAATAACCGCACAACGTTCAGATCATGGGACACAAACAGGTAGCTCATACCCAGGCGCTGTTTGAGATCAGCCAGTAAGTGTAGAATCGTCGCCTGCACCGATACATCCAGGGCTGAGGTTGGCTCATCTAGGACTAACAGTTTGGGATTAAGTGCGATCGCACGAGCAATTCCCACCCGTGCCTTCTGTCCGCCGGAAAGCTGATGGGGAAAGCGGCTCAGCAGCTCCTGGGGAAGTCCGACAAGCTCGGCCAGTTCTGCGGCACGAGCCTGGAGCTGCGCTTTATCTTGAATTGGTGCGAGTCGCTGAATCGGTTCGGTAATCGTATCGTAGGCGGTGAAGCGGGGATTAAGGCTGTCGGTGGGATCTTGGAAAACAAGCTGGATCGATTTGCGATAGCTACTTTTGGAAAACTGGCGCACAGACACGCTATTCAACAGCGCATCTTCAAACCACATTTCGCCGGAAGTCGTATCCAGCAGCCGAGTAATCAGGCGAATTAGCGTTGACTTACCGCAGCCCGATTCTCCCACTAAACCCAGGCTTTCTCCCGGTTGGATCTCAAAAGAAACGTGATCGACTGCATGCAGCTTGGCCTGTTTGCTGACAGAAAAAGTCTTGCAGAGGTCGTGGACTTTGAGTAGAGGTGTAGTGGTTGGAGGGGGTTGGGTGAGGGGTGTCATGGGTAGGAGGGTGGATGGGTTGGAGGGTATAGAGCAAGGGGGCAGGGGAGCTTTAGGGGCAAGGGAGCTTTAAGAGCTATAGACAAAGAGACAGATGACCTCTCCGTTTCTCCCCTGCCCCCTTGCCCCCTGCCCCCCTGCTCCTTTTCTTGTCAAAGCGGTTTCCAGCAAGCAACCTGATGATCGGCGCTTAGCTTAGTTCGGGGTAGAGGAGTTTGGTTACAAAGGGCTGCATCATAGCGATCGCATCTTTGGCTAAAGCGGCAGGCGGGGATCTGGGTGGCTTTCAGGTCGGGTAAGTTGCCAGCAATGGGAGTTAAATCAGCAAAGGACTTGTGCGGTTCTGGTGTGGCGGCAATCAGCTTGGCAGTGTAGGGGTGCCGGGGTGATTGGAAGAGACTGTGGGTGGGGGCAGACTCTACCACATGTCCGGCGTGCATGACGACAATGCGATCGCAGTATTCAGATGCCAATGCCAGGTCATGGGTAATAAAGATGGCGGCCATCTGTTTCTGAACGGCTAAATCTTTGATCAAGTTCATGACTGTGGCTTGAGTGGTCACGTCCAAGCCTGTTGTCGGTTCGTCGGCAATCAGCAGCTTGGGCGAACAGGCCAAAGCCAGCGCAATCATAATCCGCTGACAGAGGCCACCGGATAGCTCATAGGGATAGGCAGCATAGCGCTTCTCAGGATCGGGAATGCGAACGCTGGCCAGCATTTCGATGGCTCGGCTACACAGCGTATCACGCGGCAGGTCGGTGTGGCAGCGCAGCACATCTTCAATTTGCTTGCCGACTTTGCGAATGGGATTGAGCGCTGTGCGGGGATTTTGAAAAATCATGGACAGCTCTTTGCCTCGAAGCTGCCGCAGAGAAGACCCTGGCTCTTTCAGCAGGTCAACAGCAACCCGATCGGTTTGAAACAGGGCACGACCAGCGGTCACTTTACCCGCTCTATCCAGTACACCCATCAGGGTAAAGGCCGTGACGGATTTACCAGAACCGCTTTCACCGACGATGCCAACGGTTTCGCCCGGTCGAATTTGGAAACTGACGGCATCGAGGGCTTTGACGACACCGGAACGGGTGCGAAATTCAACGTTGAGGTTGTCTACAGCGAGTAGGTAGGGAGTTGTGGGTATAGCTGTCGTTGCTAGGGATGGGGATGGATGAGAGGTCATGGTAATAGAAAGAGAGCAGGGGAGCAAGGGAGCAAGGGAGAGGGGGAGCAGGGGGAAATATAGGGGAAGAATAAGAGGATAGAGTTAGTTAGGGTGCTTGGGTTGTATGGCAATCAAGGGTCATGAGGATTTGGATGTGTATCAGCTTGCGTTTGAGATGGCGATGAGAATTTTTCAGTTGAGTCAGCGGTTTCCAGTGGAGGAACGATATGCACTAACAGATCAGATCCGCCGTTCTTCTAGATCCGTGTGTGCTAACTTGGCGGAGGCATGGCGGAAACGGCGATATCGAGCAGCATTCATTGCAAAGTTAAGCGATTCAGAAGCGGAATCAGCAGAAACTCAAACCTGGATTCAGTTTGCAGTACAGTGCGGTTATCTGGATGAAGGTTTGGGCAAAGACTTAACTCAGAGTTACGATCGCATCCTCGGCAAGCTGGTCAAAATCATTCATAATCCTTCTCCGTGGCTGATTTGATGGGCTTTTTCTTTGAGTTGTTGCTGTTTGAGTAAGAGGAGAGGGGGAGAGGGGGAGCAAGGGAGAGGGGGAGCAAGGGAGAGGGGGAGCAAGGGAGAGGGGGAGCAAGGGAGCAAGGGAGAGGGGGAGCAAGGGAGCAAGGGAGAGGGATTATTTATTTCGTAGATTGTTACAATCTCCGCAATTGCTAAAGCTCCGCTGCTCCTAAAGCTCCTCTGCTCCCCTGCCCCCCTGCCCCCCTACGTTCTCATCCTTGGATCAATCAAATCCCGTAAACCGTCTCCGAGTAAGTTAAAGCAGAACACAGCCAGCATTAGCACCGCACCAGGAAACAGTGCTAACCACCATTCGCCTGAAACGATATAGGTTGCGCCTTCAGCGACCATGATGCCCCATTCGGCGGTGGGCGGTTGCACCCCAAGCCCAATGAAGGATAGACCTGCGGCGTTGAGAATGGCCCAGCCCATGTTGAGCGATACATGCACCATCATCACGGGTAGGACATTAGGGAAAAGGTGCCGAGCCATGATCCGCCATTCGCTGTTACCCGTGAGACGAGCGGCTTCCACAAAGCCAGCTTCGCGGCGAACTAACACTTCTGAGCGGATTACTCGCGTGTACAGCGGCAGGTTGATGATAGCTGTAGCGTAGATAATATTCGTGACGGTATTGCCCAGTGCGGCCACTAGCCCCATTGCTAGAACAAAGAGTGGGAAAGCCATCAGCGTATCAATGCCGCGCGAAATAATGCGATCGCACCAGCCACCAAAGTAACCTGCACAGGTGCCCAATGCACTGCCAGCAATGAAGGAGAGGGCAACAGCTAGAACGGCAATGCCTAAATCGAGCCGAGTGGCTACAATTACGCGGCTGAGAATGTCACGTCCCAGTTGGTCGGTGCCAAACCAGTGCGCGGCGGAAGGTGGCTGGAGCGCGACAGCGGCGTTACTGGCTAGGGGATCATAGGGTGCGATCGCAGTTCCAAAAATGGCAAACAGTACGAACAGTAGGAACAGGGCGAAAGCGCCGAAGGTGATTAGGTTTTCGCCAATCACGTAGCGGGTATGTTGCAGGGTTGTGGTCATGATTCGACTCCTGCGCGTGGATCAATGACGACGTACAGCAGGTCAATCAGCAGGTTCAGCACCACGTAAAGTAAAGCCATCGTCAGAATGAACCCCTGAATGGGCGCATAGTCTGACGCGACCAGGGCTTCAACCGCGTAGGAGCCGATACCAGGCCAAGCAAACACCTTCTCGACCAGGATGTTGGCCCCCAATAGAAAAGAGAAGACAACGCCCAAGGTGGTAATTACGGGCAGCAGGGCATTGCGAAATGCATAGCCGAAGAGGACTTGGCGCGGCGGCAAGCCGCTAGCGCGAGCGGTGCGGATAAAGTCACTCGACAGCATACCAAGCATGGAAGCTCTGGTTACCCGTGCCAGTGGAGCCAGGGCAAATAGTCCCAGCGTCACTGCGGGTAGGAAAAGCTGCGATGCCGATGCAAAAAACAAGTCCAGGTCGCCTGCTAGTAAGCTGTCAATCAGGTAGAATCCGGTAATCTGCGGCGGTGGACTGTAGAGGATGTCTAAACGTCCTAGAGGTGCGGGTACTAAGCCGATTAGGTAGTACAGGATGTAAACCAGGAATAGTCCAGTAAAGAACGTCGGCAGCGATACTCCCGCCGTAGCCAGGAGCCTAACGCCGTGGTCAATCCAGGAGTTTGGCTTGGTCGCTGCCAGAATACCGAGTGGCAGAGCAAGTGCGATCGCAAATACTAATCCCGCCAGCGTTAGCTCTAGGGATGCAGGTAAACGGGTGATTAAGTCGTACACAACCGTTTGCCCAGTGGTCAGAGATGTACCCAGATCACCGCGCACTAAGTCACCCAGATAAAGGAAGAACTGCTCAAACAGGCTCTTGTCTAACCCCAGTGAAACGCGAACTTCTTCAATGGCATCTGCTGTCGCCGCTGGCCCTGCGAAAAACGCCGCCGGATCGCCCGGTAAGGCTCGCGTTAGCAGGAACGTGACGACAACAACGCCAATCACGCTAGGAATCGCACCGAGAATGCGTTGTCCGATAATCTTTCCGGTAGAGTTTGCCATTGATTTGTCTATCAGAATGGTGGGAAGGATGGAGCAAGGGGGCGACGGGGTAGGGGAGTAAGGGAGCTTTAGGGGCGACGGAGCTTTTGAATCATGAGCTTTAGTGTCTAGGCACAGAATACTCCCTTGCCCCCCTGCCCCCTTGCTCCCCCTCTCCCCTGCCCAACTACGCTTTCTGCAACTGACGAAAATCCAACTGACGATGGAACCAATACTGATACCCCGTCACGCTGGGCTGCATGGCAACGCCTAACTGCGGCTGCACCAGCGGCACGCGGGGCATTTCCTGCCAGGCCATTTCAATGAAGCCTTTGACGTTCTCTTCGTATTCTGGCTGACCGGGTTCCGAAGCCAAGGCGGCTTCGATTTTCTTGTCCATTTCCGGATTCTTGTAGGAGCTACCGTTAAACGTGGCATCCTGGCCGTGATAGGCGTAGAAGAAGAAGTAATCGGGGTAGTTCAGCCAGCCGCCGAAATTGTTGATAATCATGGGGCGGCTCTTTTCCACTAGCACAGAGCGGAAGTTGGCGCTGGGTACCTTCTCAAGGCTGACCGTGATGCCTAATTCAGCCAGTGCTTCTTGAATTAGAACGGCGGCTGGTTCACCCCATTCCTTTGTGCCCATATCGAAGGCCAGGGTGGTTTCAAAGCCATCGGCATAGCCCGATTCAGCCATCAGCGCTTTAGCCTGCTCCATATCAGTTTTGTAGGGACTGGGCTGAGGCCACGCTGTTGAATCTGGCTTCATTTTGCCCGTGCCGTACATGGGCACCGCTTGACCATACATGGCCGTTCCCATAATCGCGTCATAGGGAATGGCGTAAGATACCGCCTGCCGCACCTTCACATCGGCAAAGGGATTGTCGGCTCCCTTGAGCTGCGGATTCGTGTGCATGTCCACTGAGTAGAGGCAGTTCTCAATTGGCGTGGAAACAACGGTGAAGTTATCGACAGTGCTCAGTTCTTTCTGATCTTTTTCAGATAGGTCAAAATTCACGTCGATATCGCCTCGTTCTAGCAGGGCGCGACGATTGCCCGCTTCTGGCACGTTCAGGACGATAACTTCTTTGACGGCAGGTAACGGCCCGGATTTCCAGTCTTCAAACCGCTCTAGGACAATGCGCTCGTTGGGCTTGTACTCTTTAATCATGTACGCGCCGCTGCCAGCGTCATTGTTGTTTAACCACTCAGCGCCCCAGGGATCGGCTTCTGTCAGATGCGGCTCCACCAGCTTGGCGTTAATGATTACCGGAATTGGTACTGCCATGTCAATCATGGTCAGCTTGTCAGGCCGGAGGAAATTGACCCGGAAAGTAGAATCGTCAACGGCTTCAAACTGATCCGGATTTTCCAACGCACCCGCTTTCATCTGGAAGGTTGGGAAGCCACCGATAGACACAGCTCGGTCGTATGACCACTTCACGTCATTGGCAGTAACAGGCGTGCCGTCATGGAACGTGGCATCCGGGCGCAATTTGAAGGTAACGGACATGCCATCTTCTGCCATTTCCCAGCTTTCGGCCAGCTCTGGCTCTAAAACCGTGTAGTCGTAGGACACTGAACCATCGGGCAGAGTCTTTTTACCAAAAGTGATCAGGCGATCGTAGATAGCCCAGGAAATGCCGTAGGCTGGGCGATTGGTGCCGACCCGATGTAGGTCTAAGCTGTTGGGAAAACCGCCGCCCTGTACGACGGTCAGTGTGGCATCGGTGTTTGCAGCTGCACCGCTACTAGAGCCAGCCGCAGAAGAGGTGACAGCAGTCGAAGAAGGCGAACTGCTACAGGCTTTTAGACCACTGGCCAGCGTCATGCCAGCAGCAAATCCCATTCCGGTTTGAATTAAGCGTCTACGTTTCATGGTGGTTAGAAGTAACAGCTAGAAGTAACAGCTAGACAAAGAATCCGATTGACTAGTAAAAGATCCGCTCGTAGGTTGGTTGAAGTAGTGAAACCCAACACCAGCCAGCATTTTGTTAGGTGACGCTATCGCTTTAGCGTAGCCCTGCCCGTGGGACTATACCCCACCTACGGCAGAGTCAGCCTACTCAAGTTTGGTCAGTCAATTAGGATGAAAAGTCATCTGCGATCGCAGTTTAAAAATCAGAAATTTGAAAAGATTGATCGCAATTTCGTAAAAAAGGCTACAATTTTTAGATATCGCTTCAGTCTTAAAGATTAGGTGTCAATTTACGAATTAGCCCAGCAATTTTTCGAGAAGAAATCGGGAAGAAATCGGGAAGATTTGCTCATAATTAAAACTCATGAATATTTTTAACTAACATCTGTTACGGGTCTGTATAAGCTGACGAGGTGTTGTACAACGTGTTAACAAGCCCCAGTTTTATAGATCTGGAGAGGAGTTTCCATGCTGACAGATTGGTTATATTCGTTGCCCAGGTATCCGTGCCTGTTTAGAGATGGGTCGCGTTGCTGTGGGTCGGCAACTTACGTAAATCGAGGGGGAGAGCAGTCGTATCCGCAGCCAACCTTAAGTCAGCATTCTCGGTTGTATGGTTTTTTGCTTGAAGGATCATTAAGCCATTTGCAGGGACTGTGCGATCGCACCTTCAATACCTTAACGCCTAATTTTGGGCTACCCCGCTTGCACTATCGACCTGTGACCCACTATGTGATGCTCACCTTTGGCGATAATCCAGAATTGCGATCGCAAGCACCCGCCGCCCAGAACAACGGCTTTGTGGGTGAGCATGAGGTCATGTTCTGGGTGCTGACGATGGCTGGTTACCAGCTCGGGCCTTTATTTTGGATTGATCATTTGGCCTGGTTCAACCCCTATGTGTTTGTCGATAGTTCCTTTGCGATGGTCGGGGGTCGCGAAATCTACGGGTACCCTAAGCAGTGGGGTTGGATCAAGTTGCCCACCTCGCCCCAATCAGCCGATTGCTTTCAGCTAGAAGCCTCGGTAATACCCACGTTTACCCCCGCAACTGGCGCACAGCGATGCAGCGTGATTCGCATTGAGCCAAAACCAGGCAGCGAGATCCGCGCTACCGCACATTGGCGCACCCATCATGATTTGCGTCACGATCTGATGCAGGCGGCATTTGGGGCAGACCTAAAGATGGTGCTGCCGGGGTTAGGGTTGCCCCTGCATCTGTTGCACTCGCTCTTGACTGCATCGGTGCCGCAGGTTTTTTTGAAGCAGTTCCGCTCAATTGAGTCAGCCAATCGACCCTGCTATCAGGCTATTACAGAAGCGAGTTCGCACTTGGTACAGTTTCGCGGTGGCGGCTGGCTCAAAGGCGACTTTTGTGCTGATATCCAAAGCTATGCCAGTCACCCGCTTGCAGACGATTTAGGCTTGAGCGACACGACCCCTACAGTGAAACTGGCGCTCTGGACAGAGTTTGATTTCACCCTGGGAAATGGTAAAGAAGTCGTGAGAACAGTTTAAGAGATTCCCATTCAGTCATCGGCGTTGCTTAATCGGGGTATGAATTGTGATGTGGGGGCAGCGCCCCCACATCACAATTCATACTTAAAATCAGCAATCCTCAGTCATATAACTAATTCTTTGAATCACAGCGACGGATGAAAGCTCCACGGCTCTGATATCCATTAAACAGATCTAAACAAATCTATAGTGCTATCAAAGAAAAATGGTATTAAACGCTTAGTTAAACCCTACGTGAATCTATAACAACTTTGACTCCTATGCATAATCAACCGCAAAAGATTGCTGTACTTGGTGGCGGGATGGGATCGCTGGCGACAGTGTTCGAATTAACGAGCCAACCAGACTGGGTCGCCAAATACGATATCACCGTGTATCAGTTGGGCTGGCGGTTGGGGGGCAAAGGTGCTAGTGGACGCGATATCACTCCTAATCCTGAGCATCCAGATCAGGAACCCAATTACAGAATTGAAGAGCATGGCCTGCATATCTTCTTTGGCTTTTATGAAAATGCATTCCGGCTCATGAAGCAGTGTTATGCCGAGCTGAGTAAGGATCAGCCCACTGGACGGGCCTTTACCTCCGTCGAAGATGCGTTTAAGCCGCACAATTTGATTGTGTTAGAAGACTATGCCAATGACCAATGGCATGACTGGGTGATGAATTTTCCGACCAATGAACTAAAACCTTGGGAAAACGATCGCTCTCCCACGACGATGTGGGATCACGTAGTAGCAGCGTTGCGGCTCACCTATCAGGTGTGGAACGAATCCGATGTCTTGGGCAGTTCTCCGAGTCCGGATCGATGTGCAGTAGAAGCGCTATTTGAGCAACTGTGGCAAAATCTAGAGGCTTTTGGCTTGGCAGCGGGTGCCGTCTTTGTCAGTGGTACTCATCGATTGGTGGATTCGTTGGTCAATGATCCCCAGCAGTGGTGCGATCGCAGTACGGATCTGTTTGGTCATCTCGTTCAAGCAGCTCAAACCTTAGATCTGAGTTCTGAAGGGATTCACCTCAGTTTGGCACATCACCTGGCGCAAAATTTGCCGGACAATCCTAAACACCACTTGCGAGAGCATCATACAGCGCTGATGAAATTGTTAGAGCAGTTTCACGACCAGCTAGAGCAAAAATGGTACGACCTGCTGGCCAAAGACCTGAGAGGCAATGAGAAGACTCGGCGCGATTTGTTGATGATCAACTTTGGGGTCAGTAGTCTTCGGGCCGTGCTGGCAGAGGGGCTGTTGTTTAAACCATCCCTGGATGATCTCGATCGCTACGAATTTACGGAGTGGTTGAAACAGTATGGCTTATGGGACGAAACGGCTCAATCGCCAATGGTGCGGTCGATATACGATTTGGTCTATGGCTATTTAGAGGGTGACATCCGCAAACCTCGACTGGCGGCTGGAGTGGCGCTACGAGTAGTCATCAATATCTATTTTCGCTACAACGGCTCGATCATGTGGAAGATGCAAGCTGGCATGGGCGATACTATCTTTGCACCTCTCTACGAAGTGCTTAAGCGCCGGGGGGTCAAGTTTAAGTTTTTCCATCGCATTACCGGATTGCATCTCAATGCTGAGCAAACAGCAATTGAGCGGATTAGCGTGAACCGTCAGGTAGCGCTCAAAGATGAGGCTAAAGGCTATGATCCCCTGTTCTCGGTCAAACGGGTGGTGAGCTGGCCCAATCAGCCTTTTTACGATCAAATTGATCCAGCCCAAGCGGCTGAACTGAAGGAAAACAACATCGATCTCGAATCGTTTTGGACACCCTGGCAAGAAAAAGAACAAGCGCTGACGCTACAGCGGGGGCAAGATTTTGATCTGGTCGTGCTAGGAATTTCGCTGGCAGCGTTACCGTTTATCGCTCAGGAATTGATCCAGATCAGTCCCAAATGGCAGAATATGGTAACCCACGTCAAAACCGTAACCACCCAAGGTGGGCAACTGTGGCTCAAACCCAACTTGGGCCAAATGGGATGGCCGCGCAGCTTGCCGGAACCGGTTGTAGGTACCTATGTCGAACCCCTCGATACCTATGCCGATATGACTCACCTAGTTGAAAAAGAAAACTGGCCGGAGGCAAATTATCCCTATCATTTAGCGTATTTTACTGGGGTGATGCTTGACCCTGGCATTCCATCTGCAACCAATTATGACTTTCCCGCCCAGCAACAGGTTCGCAATGACCAGCGGATTCAACAGTTTTTGCAGAACGATATTGCTTCTCTGTGGCCTAATGCTACATCCGCCGATTGTCCACAAGGCTTAGATGAGCGTCTTGTAATTTCAAGGTTTTGGCGCATCAATATTTATCCGACTGAACGCTATGTGCTATCGGTGCCCGATAGCACTCAGTATCGTCTCAAAGCGGACGAGTCTGGATTTGAGAATTTGTATTTGACAGGAGATTGGATTCGCAATGGCTTTAATGCTGGGGCTATTGAGCCGACGGTGATTTCTGGTCTACAAACAGCCCGCGCCTTGCTCAACCAGCGGTTTGGTATGCCATACGAGCAAGAAATTCGGGGGGAGAAGACGGGATGGATTTAGGGAATGTTAGATCAGTGAGGAGGCACAGGTTTGATTTATGGCTGTCATCTCGAACGCTCAAGCAGGCCAATTTGCTGATTATCAAATCATTGAGCAAATCTATAAAGGGAATCGCTCACGGCTGCTACGAGCTATTCGCATTTGCGATCAACAGCCTGTGGTGCTCAAAACACTGAGTGATCAATTTCCTAGCTTGAATGCGATCGCATCACTGAAGCACGAATATACGGTTTTAGCCCAACTTCAAATCCCAGGTGTGATCAAAACCCTGGGCTGGCATTCGCATCCAGTGCCGATGTTGGTACTGGAAGAGTTTGTGGGTATCTCACTGCGCGATCGCATTCAGCAGCAAGGAGCTCTGTCCGTCGAGCAGTTTCTACCCATTGCGCTGCAAATTACCGATGCCTTGGCCGCACTGCACAGCGCAGGCTGGTTCCATCGCGATGTTAAACCCAGCAATATTCTGTTTAACCCTGATACGGGAGTAGTCAAGCTAATTGATTTTGGCTTAGCCTCTCAACTGACTCAAGAAAGCCAACAACTGACCCTCAACAGCAACTTAACTGGCACCTTCGCTTACATGTCGCCAGAGCAGACCGGACGGATGAATCGCGTCATTGATTATCGTACGGACTTTTACTCGCTGGGCGTGACGTTTTATGAGCTTTTGAGTGCCCTGTTTCCCTACCAAGCCAAAGATGCGCTGGAGTGGGTGCACAGCCACATTGCCAAAACGCCGCTGTCGTTGACCGATATCTGTCCCAACCTGCCTCCGGTGATCGCCCAGATCGTCAATAAGCTGATGGCCAAAATGGCCGAAGATCGCTATCAGCATGCGCTAGGACTCAAAGCCGATCTAGAACACTGTCACGAACAATGGACTCAAACCCAGCAGATCGCCCACTTTGCGATCGGTCAAGTCGATTACTCAGGCGCGTTTCGCTTGCCACAGGTACTCTATGGGCGTGACCGTGAAACCCAAATGCTGCTGGGCACGTTTGAGCAAGTTTGCGGCGGCACGGCAGAGCTGCTGTTGGTGAGTGGCTACTCAGGCATTGGCAAATCAGCCTTAGTTCATCAGATTCGCCAGCCCATTGTGCAACAGCATGGGTATTTTGTGCAGGGCAAGTTCGATCAGTTTCGGCGCAATGTGCCGTACGATGCGATTATTCAAGCCTTTCAACAACTGATCCAACAACTACTGAGTGAATCCAGTGAACGACTCGATCAGTGGCGTAATACCCTAACCACCCAACTGGGTAACAATGCACAAGTCATCATTGATGTGATTCCGGACTTAGCGCTGATCATCGGTGCCCAACCCGCTGTGAGCGTCTTAAATCCAACCGACGCCCAAATTCGCTTTAATCAAGTCTTTCAAAAATTTGTCAGTGTCTTTACCCAACAAGAGCATCCATTAGTGCTCTTTCTAGACGACCTGCAATGGGTGGATTTGGCATCGCTGGATCTGATTCAGCAAATTATGGCCAACCCTGACGCACACCATTTATTCCTGATCGGCGCTTATCGCAAAAATGAAGTCAGCGCGGCTCATCCCCTGATGCTGACGCTTGAACAGTTGCGCCAACAACAGATTACGGTTAACCAAATTATTCTCGATCCCCTCTCCCTAGAAGACGTTCAACAGCTCGTTGCCAATACGCTTCATACCTCATTCGAGCAGGCGCTGTCCTTGAGCACTTTGATCTTTAGTAAAACTTTGGGCAACGCTTTCTTCAGCCGCATGCTGCTGACCTCTCTGTATCACACGAATCAGATTGTGTTTGATTTCAGTCGAGGTTGTTGGCAGTGGAATATGGAAGCGTTACGACAGATTAGCCTCACGGACAACGTGGTTGAGTTAATGTCTCAGCGCATTGACCAATTGCCTCAGCCGACTCGGGAAATATTGACTCTAGCGGCCTGTATGGGCGATCGCTTTGATCTGGCGACCCTATCTGTCGTGTCAGAACTGTCGCCGATTCAAGCAGCGATGCGGCTGTGGTCGGCTTGCAAAGCAGGATTGATTGTGCCGCTCGACGATGCCTACAAGATTCCCTTAGTGCTGGATGAAGATGCCGATCCAGTCTTGTTCGCGCATGCAGATGCCGTCAAAATTGCCTATCGCTTTGGGCATGACCGGATTCAACAAGCTGCCTACGAGCTGGTGCCCAACAGCGCCCAGCAGCAAACCCACTTACAGATTGGCCGCCTGATGCTGCAACAGGTGCATCAGTCGCTTGGGTATAGTATCGATGTCGCCGCCGCATCGTTTGACCGTCTGCTAGAGAACGATCCCGGTGAGGTGGTATTTGAAATTGTCAATCACCTCAATCGGGCGACGCATGACATCACGGAACGCACGGAGCAGTACCAAATTGCAGCGCTCAACTGGCTGGCTGGACATCGAGCTAAAAATGCGACGGCCTATTCGAGTGCGCTCAACTACTTTGGCTGTGGATTGGCAATACTGCCAGATGAAGCTTGGCAAACCCACTATGCGATCGCATTTGCTTTACATCGCGATGCATCTGAATGCACCTATCTGTGTGGCCGCTTTGAGGAGGCGGAACAGTTATTTGAAACGACGCTAGCTCATGCCCGTTCGGTGGTGGATCAAGTCGCGATTCACAACATTCGCTTGGTGCTTTACGACAATCAAGGTCGATTTGTGGAAAATCTGCGTTTAGGTGGTGAAGCCCTCCGCAGTCTGGACATTGAGTGGCCTCAAGCCGCAGCAGAAACGCCAGCCATTTTAGATAAAGAACTGGCAATTTATCGGCAACAGTTGGCGCAGATTCAAATTGAACAGCTTGCGGAAATGCCGGAAATGACCTCATTGGAGGTGCAGGCGGCGATGCAACTGCTGGTGAATATGACGGGGCCAGCTTATTTTACCGATCCGACCTTGGTTACCCTGGTCACGTTAAAGATGACCAACCTGTCGATGCAATATGGTATTTCTGAGTGGGCCTCGCAGGGCTATACCTTTTGGGGAGCAATGCTGGCGGCTGCTTTTAGAGAGTATGAGAGTGCCTATGCGTTTGGCACGGTAGCGCTGGCGCTTAAGGAGCGCTACAACAACCGCTATGAGGTCAAGGTGTTGAACTCCTTTGCGGGTCATATTAGTCCCTGGCGAGATCATTTAAGCAAAAGTATCAGCTTGTTGCGCCAAGGCTATCGGGTGGGTTCTGCCGTGGGGGATGTCTTTGCCTCTTATATTGCGACCCATTTGGGGGTGCAACTGTTGATGGCGGGGACACCGTTAGAGGAGGTATCCAGCGAGTTACTGCCGTGTTTAGCCTATGTCCGTCAGCGAAAAAGCGAGATTTTTATTCGGCAATTGCAAGTCTATCTTTATTGGGGGGCATCGCTCCAGGTGGGGAAGCTGACGGTTGAGTCGAGTGGCCTGGAAGATTTTAGCGCTCCAGCGACCCAAGCCCTGTTTGAGCAGCATCAGTATGGGCCAGGGTTATTTTCCTTGTATCTTGTAGAAGCCTCTGCCTATTTTTTTTCAGAGCAGTATGCTCAGGCTCAAGCGAGGTTATCGATGGCTGAACCCTATCTGCCGTTTGCGGGAGCGATTCCCTCAGAGGCCGAGTACTTTACGCTGCTGGGGCTGACGACTGCGGCGTTAGCTGACCCTGCTGATGGTCAACTTCAGCCTCAGACGGAGGCCACGCTTGCTCTGTGCGCTGAAAAATTAAACCACTGGTCAGTCCACTGTGAGGCCAACTATCGACATAAAGCCTTGCTCATTGCAGCCGAGCAAACCCGATTAGCGGGAGATCAGTTGGCTGCTTTAGACCTGTATGATCAAGCCATTAGCGCGGCGCAGGAAGCAGGATTTATTCAGTATGAAGCACTGGCCAATGAACGGGCTGCCCACTTTTGGTTGACCTCTCATAAACCTCGCTTGGCTCGGGTTTATTTGGAGGCTGCTTACTATGGCTACCAGCGCTGGGGCGCTGTCGGCAAAGTTCAGGACTTGCAACAACTAGCAGCGGATTGGCAGTTGCCGTCTCTCACTGCAGCTAAAGCAGCATCTGAGATCTCGCTTTCAACCAGTACCGAACTGACGAGCAATCTGGATGTGGATACTGTCATTAAAGTGTCTCAAGCGATCGCAAAAGAAATTCACTTGGATAAGCTATTGACCACCTTTCTCGCGATCGCATTTGAGAATGCTGGGGCACAGTTGGGTTTTTTGATCTTAAAGGACGGCGATCGCTGGGTGATTCGGGCTAAAGGTCAGGTGCAAAGCGCCATTGAGGTTGACCACAACAGTCCCATCGAAACCAGTGATGAGCTGCCGTTATCGCTCATCCACTTTGTGATTCGAACTGGGCAAGGACAAGTCATCGTCGATGCTGGACAGTCGAATGCATTTAGTGAGGATGCTTATTTTCAAACCTATCAACCTAAATCAGTCCTGTGTATGCCCATTGTGCAGCAAGGACAGCTCACAGGCTTACTGTATCTCGAAAACAACTTGACCAGCGGGGCTTTTACGTCCGAACGAGCTGAGCTGCTCAAGATATTGTCGGCCCAAATTGCGATCGCACTAGCCAATGCCAAGCTCTATGAGAACATGCAAGCCAACGAACAGCGCTTAGAGCAACTGCTGGAAGGAGTGCCTGTAGGGGTTTTTGTGGTGGATAACAAAGGAAACCCCTACTTTATGAATGGAGCCGCCAAAGCTATCTTAGGCAAAGACTTGATGCCGGATATCCATACTCGCGATCTGTCGGATTTGTATCAAGCGTACATAGCAGGTAGCGATCAGCTCTATCCGCCAGACCAGTTGCCAATTGTCCGAGCCATTCAAGGAGAGGCCGTGCAGGTGGATGATATGGAAATCCGCCGAGCCAATCAGGTCGTGCCGCTAGAGGTATCGGCAATGCCCATCTTTGATCAAAACGGAACGATTACCTATGCCATTGCTGCCTTTCAAGATATTACCGAACGCAAGTTAGTTGAGCAACAACAAGTCGAATTTGCCCAAACCCTAAGCCAAAGCAACCAGGAGCTACAGCAAGCGCGCGATCAGTTGGCTGAAGTTAACCTAAACTTGGAACAAAAAGTAGAAGCCCGCACCCGTGATCTCTTAGATGCGCTAGAACTTCTGCAAGCCACCAAGGCAGAACTAGAATTTGAAAATGCCCTATTGCATGATGCCTATACAGTAGACACCTATCAATATCAAGTCGGTGGTAGCCTCCCGATGGATGCTCCCACCTATGTCGTTAGGCAAGCCGATAAGCAACTGTATAAGGCGCTCAAGCAGGGAGAATTTTGTTACATCCTCAATGCCCGTCAGATGGGTAAATCGAGCTTGCGGGTTCAAATGATGAATCGTTTGCAGCAAGAAGGTATGGCCTGTGTGGCAATTGACTTATCGGGCTTAGGCAACAATCAAACCACCTCCGAGCAGTGGTATGCAGGCATTGCCTATTACTTGGTCAGTGGTCTGAATTTGCAAGATCAGGTGAATTTAAGACAGTGGTGGAAAACTCACGACATCCTCTCACCCGTCCAACGATTGGGTCAGTTTGTTCAAGAAGTCGTTCTCCAGAAAATCTCTACTGAAATCTTCATTTTCATCGATGAAATTGATAGTGTCTTAAGTCTAAACTTCAAGACCGATGATTTTTTTGTGTGGCTGCGTAGCTGTTTTAATCGACGCGCCGACGAAGCTGACTATCGACGGTTAAACTTTGTTCTGTTGGGTGTAGCTACACCAGGGCAGCTCATTGGTGATAAGCAACGCACGCCCTTTAATATCGGCCATTCCATTCTGCTAGAAGGCTTTAAATTCCATGAAGCACTGCCCCTTTTGCAGGGTCTAACCGACAAAGCCGAAAGTGCTCAAGCTATTCTAAAGGCCGTTTTGGATTGGACAGGCGGACAGCCGTTTTTGACACAAAAACTATGCGCTTTGATTCGTCAATCTAAAGAGCCAATTGCCCCTAACCAAGAAAGTGCTTGGGTTGAAGATCTGGTTCAAAAGCGGGTAATTCATAATTGGGAAGCGCAAGATGATCCGGAACATCTAAAGACGATTCGCGTTCGCATTTTGATTCATCCCTCATCGGCTCGCCGCATGCTAAAGCTCTATCAGCAGGTGTTGGATAACCCTCAATTGCCTGTGCAAGAAAATACGCCTCACACTGAGCTGTTGCTCTCTGGTATTGTTACTCAACAAGCAGGATATTTGCGGGTGACGAATCAAATTTATGCCCAGGTTTTCAACAGAGCTTGGGTAAATAAGATGCTGAAGGAGCTACCATGTGACACAAAAGACACCATCCCCACTGGGTAAACTGGTCTGCGTCTGAGCCGATAGCTGCTGCCCCAAACTCAACTGAACTAACTGCATAATTTGATTTGTGATGTCTGTTGTTCTGCGCTATTTCCCAGCAGTTCTAATTTGTGTTTTGGGCTTTAGCACAACGCTAGTGGCTACAGTTTGGGTTGGGCGTTGGGAGCGTTTATCCAAACAAAGCGAATTTCAAAAGCAAACCAGTAACTTGACGACGGCTTTACAGCGCACGACCAATCGCTACACTGAATTACTGCTGTCGATTAGTGATTACTATGGTGCGGCGGATAGCCAGGTTGACGAAGCCGCCTTTCGCCGCTTTGTCAGTCGTGCTGTCCGCACCTATCCAGGCATTCAAGCCCTAGAGTGGGCACCTCAAATTGCTGATGTTGATCGAGCAATCTATGAGCAGCAAATTGGTACACTCATCACTGAGCAAGACCCGCAAACAGGTGCTTTAGTACCCGCTGCAATCCGCGATCGCTATATTCCGGTTACCTTTGTCGAACCACTGCAAAATAATGAAGCTGCCCTAGGGTACGATCTGGCCTCTGATCCAACTCGTAAAGAAGCGCTAGAGCTATCTCAAACCACAGGTGCGATCGCAACTACGGGGCGGATTCAACTCGTACAAGAAACAGCGGAAAACCAGTATGGATTTTTAGTTTTCGTGCCGATTTATCGGCAGTCAATTCCGAATCAAGCTCATCGCAAAGATTTTCTTTTAGGCTATATTGTCGGCGTTTTCCGAGTGGCTGATGTCGTAGAAGAATCACTGCGCGATCTCGATTATGATGCTGATTTTTATATTCTTGATCAAACAGATCGACCAAATAAGCAACTGCTAGGAATGTATCATGCTGAAACTCAGAAAGTTATAGTTCAGCATCAGTCTGAAATTCCTGCTCGTTCTACTAACAGAACGCTTTGTGCTTCTCTAGCAGACTGCACTCAGTATGTCCAGCTTGGTCAGCGACAGTGGCAAATTATATTTATACCTTCAGCCAATCAGTCTTTGCCTTGGGGTACGTTTGCGACCTTATTAATTGGCCTGTTGTTAACAGCTACCGTGCTGATTTATGTCTCGCGATGGCAAAATGAGCTGAGGCAAACGCGTGAGCTGAGTGATTTGAAATTACGTCTCTTTTCAATGGCATCCCACGAACTGCGGACACCGCTCAGCGTCATCACTATTTCGGCTCAATCAATGGCGACGAATCAGGACAATCTTACAGCTGAGCAGCAGGCTAGCACGATTGATCGGATTCAAGCCGCCGCTAAACGGATGGGCCAACTGGTCAACGATATGCTGACTCTGACCCGAGCTGAAGCAGGTAAACTCGAATTTAATCCCGAAATTGTTGATTTAGACCCCTTTTGTCAGCAGCTATTACATCAGGTTCAGCGTAAAAATGGTCAAACAGTTTCAATAGGAGGAAATGCCGCTAAAACTCAAATCTATGCCGATAAGAATCTATTGAATTCTATTTTGAGCAATCTGTTGTCAAATGCCGCTAAATATTCACCAGAATGTAGCCTGATTCAACTCATCATCAACATTGAATCAAAAGCAATTCACTTTCAAGTGATCGATCAGGGAATTGGCATTCTTCCTCAGGAGCAATCTGCTATCTTTGAAGCCTTTTATCGCGGTGAAAACGTTGGCTCAGTCTCAGGTATAGGACTGGGACTAGCGGTAGTTAAAACCTGTGTAGATCGTCATGGTGGCACATTAGCGATCGCAAGTCAGCCAGGTGAAGGAACGTGCGTATCGGTGGTGTTGCCGTGTGTGGATTAGAGAGAAATCAGCCGATATCCCAACCCATGCACCGTTTCGATGAAATTGCGCGGTGCTCCGGCTTTGCGGAGTTTTTGCCGTAGTGATTTAATGTGGGCTTTCACCGTTTCCTCTCCCGGTGGATCGTCCATTTGCCAAACCGATTCCAGAATGAAGTAGCGGCTGATGACCCGTCGCCCGTGGCGCATGAGCAGGTTTAAGATGGCAAACTCTTTGGGCGTTAAGCGCAGCAGTGACTCTTGATAGGTCACTTCATATGTGGAGGGATTGAGCCGTAAGGCTCCCCAAGTCAAGGTGGTGCTGGCGCTCAGTTGGCCCCGCCGCAACAAGGCTCGAATTTGGGCGATTAATTCGGACAGGTCAAAGGGTTTGACCATGTAGGCATCGGCTCCGGCATCTAGTCCAGATATTTTGTCCTGACTGGTATCACGAGCCGTCAGCATTAAAACTGGGGAATCCACACCCTGCGATCGCATTCTTCGGCATAGAGTTAAACCATCCACACGCGGCAGTGTCACATCCATTAGCATGAGATCATAGGGCAGCAGAGACATTTGCTGCCACGCCATTTCGCCATCATGAACCACATCAACGCTGTATCGTTGAGCAACTAGCGCTTCTGATAGGGATTCGGCTAGATGGCTGTCGTCCTCAATGAGAAGAATACGCATGGCTGAGTTGTACTCCTCCAACCAAAATCCAGGATTTGGATTTTAATGTGTACCTGCCAATTTACTCAGCTATCATCAACCGATTGAGGATGAGAGAATGTCTACTGCGATACATAAGCAGGTTGTCGTCAAACGGTACTGGTTTGAAGTTGTGCTCTTAGATATCGCTCCTGTTGTAGCTGTAATCAGTTTTGTTAGGACATGGGCGTTTACATGGTGCGGCCTTGCTGCGTCACGAAAACACTCTAACCAATATGACTATAGGTATTGCCGCATTGATTCGTATAACTGCGACTATGACTGTGACTGAGGTTTCAATTATTATTCCCGTTCTCAATGAAGCGAGTTGTTTAAGTCGTACACTGCGCCACTTGCAGATTCTTGATCCGCCTGCGGCTGAAATTATTGTTGTCGATGGCGGCAGCACAGACGCGACTGTAACCATTGCTAGTGAGCACGGAGCGCGAATTGTAACGGCTGAGCAGCGGGGCCGATCGGCCCAAATGAATTTGGGAGCCGAACTAGCGACAGGTGATAGTTTGTGTTTCTTGCACGGAGATACGCTGGTGCCGGATGATCTCATCAATCTAGTGCGGACTACCTTAGCTAATCCACAGATTGCCTGCGGTGGCTTCATTTCCGTCATGACGGGTGCTCAAACAACCCGTTGGGGAATTACGCTGCACAATAGTCTCAAAACCCACTACGCGCCGCTGCTGTTTCGACCCCATCGCTACTTCCGGGACGGTTTGCGCCTGCTGTTTGGCGATCAGGTAATGTTTTGCCGACGGGCTGATTTTTGGCACTGTGGTGGCTTTGATGTCGCGCTGCCGATTATGGAAGAAGCAGACTTGTGCTTAAAACTGGCGCGGCTGGGCCGGATCTATCAGATGAATCGGCTGGTGCAGTCTTCTGATCGGCGAGTCGCCCATTGGGGAGCACTCAAGGCGAATTTGATTTACTTGTCCATTGGCTTTTTGTGGGGCATCGGCGTTCCGGCTGAACGGCTCAAGCAGTTCTATGAAGATGTGCGCTGATTGAGGCTCCAACTGTAGGGCAGGTAAGCGATTGGGGTGTTGCTGAGTAGCTTATCACCTATGGAATAGCGGTTGATATAAGCTACAACTGAGCCTGCGACAGCGAGAAAATCCTGTTTGTACCACTTGAAGATCTTGCTACAGCACAACGTTTGTTTAGCCGCGTCGTAGTGCACCTTGTCAGGATTATTGATAAAGCGCTGAGCGTCTTCTTCAAGCTGCATCGTTAGCCTGCCGGGAAAATAGGCTTCTGCTCTGAGTAAGGGACAGCCTTCAGAGGCACACACTAAGGCAAAGTGGATGCGCGGTTCTTGAAAGCGCGATCGCAAAATGTCGTGCTCAATGGTGTTCAGACTCAAGGCGTGGCCGTTTAGGGTGTAGATCTTCTTGTTAAAGAACCACCAGAAAGCCAGCCAGTTCGGAATACTCAGGATGGTGGGCCGAATCGAGCGAATGGGGTATTTTTGCAGTACTTGCTGAATGGTTAGAGCATTGTAGAGGTTAATCAAAAATGCGATCGCACTTTCGTGATCAAGCATCTGCAAATGAGTTTGCTGTACGCTAGCTAGCCACTGATCCAGTTCCTGGGCTGCTTCTTTTTGCCAGCGGGCGTAGTCCACTTGCCCTTGGTCGCTAACATATTCCTGTAGCATGTTATTCCAGGGGGCAACGTTGATCATGGTGCTAGTTTCCCAGTTGTTCATGTTCAAACCCATTCGTGTTTTAGTCTGGAGTCTGGTTAAGAGACTGATACATCGCCAGTTCCCCCAAATACAGAGCATTTCAACCGCTAAGCTGGCGAACTGGCTAGTAGAGGGAACGCCGCCACCGGTGCTGATTGACGTGCGCCAAGCAGAAGAATATGCCGTTAGCCATCTGCCCGGTGCCCGCCATCTGCCAACTGTTGAGGCAATCCAGCAGTCCGATATTCCTGCCGATGCCACACTCGTACTGTACTGTTCAGTCGGCTACCGCTCGGCTCGGCTGGCTGAAAAACTGCAAGCAGCGGGCTACAAGAACGTCATGAACCTAGAAGGCTCCATTTTTGCATGGTACAACCAAGGGCACCCTGTGGTAGCAGATGGTCATCCTGTATCCCGAGTGCATCCTTACAACCGCACCTGGGGACTACTGCTAGACTCGCCGGAGTAGGCAGACCACAACGGCAGATCCTCCGGTCGATCAATATCAGGCAGTGGATTGAGCAGCGATACTAACAGATTGTGGCGGTTTGCGATCGCAAGGGTCTGCCGTAGGACACAGCTTTGACCCCAGCTAATGGCTTCAAAAAGCTTAGGCTGGGGCTTTTTCAGCCCAACTAGGTAGTAGCCACCGTCTTCCGCTGGACCAAGCACCACATCATGGGTTTCTAGTTGAGTCAGGGCTTTGGCAATTTGCCTGTTGTCGATCCCTGGACAGTCGCTGCCCACCATCAGTACCCGTCGTAGCCCAGCCGCAAACCCCTGTTCAAAGGCGTAGCTCAGCCTGCGCCCTAGATCGCCTTCACACTGAGGTCTGAGTACGACTTGATGCCCTAACCAGTTCAACATCTGGGCCGGAGTGCCGCCAGTAAAATGGACTTCTAAAGTGAGCTGATGGTGACAGCAAACCCTCTGAAAGCGCTTGAGCAAATGTTCGGTCATCTGCCGCTGAAACTGTGCCGCTCCCTCTGGCCCTAAAGCTGGAATGAGCCGAGTTTTCGTGCGACCCGGTTGAGGAAAGCGCGTCACCATGAATAGCCCCGCTTTAGTCGTCACTGCCATACCAATGAATACTTAGAACCTGAACGTCTTCTCCTAAAGTAAATTAACTCCGAGACTAACGCTCTAGCCTATGCCATAGATTGACCTAATGGCATAGGCTCTGAGAAATAGGCAGGAAGTGCGATCGCAAGAATTGAGTCCTAATCTTCCAATTTCCATTTGGAATGGTGCAAGCTATGAGCATATTGTTTCTCATGAGTAACTTGCAGGTTTATGAACGATGGATTGCTGATCATCAGCATGGCACTGGTGACCTTTATCATTCGCTATGTGTTAATTGCGCTCAGCGGCAAAATCAATCTGTCACCCAGAATAGTGCGAGCCTTAGAGTTTGTGCCTCCCGCCGTACTCACCGCCATGATTACGCCTATAGTCTTACTGCCCAATGGTGAAACCCTATTTATTAGCTGGGAGAATGCTCGCCTGATAGGAGCCTGTGTTGCCGTGATAGTAGGCTTGTGGCATAAGAATCTGCTGCTGACTATTTTGGCGGGCATGACGGCATTTTGGGGTTGGCAGTGGTTCTTAGGAGTGGGTTAGTAGGGCATCAAGTTTAGTTGGAGATGTGGACGGGTGGAGAGTAAGGGTGGAACTGCTGACTTTAAATATGGATTGTGATGCGGGAGCAGCACCCCCGCATCACAATTCATACCCAGATTAAGCAACGCTAGAAGGAGTAAATGGGTAGGGCGGTTTGGTGTGGCAAATGAAAAGCAGCCCATTCTGCATCAGTGAGAATAGGCTGCGTGACTAAAGGAGCGTGTGAGGAAACCTGCAAACTGACCGATAGCTTATATAGCACTTCTTGTGCTAATAAAGGGGGAGTTATTTTTTGGAAGCCGCGCGGAGCGCGGCTTCCAAAAAATAACTTGTACCTCAGTAGCTTAGGAAAGGCTATATCAGGTCTGAAAAGCAGAATTCGTTGACGCATGTTTACTGTAAGGGAAGATTCTCAGCAAACTATCGTCGTTTCAAATTTGGTGACGAGAGAGGGAGGAGAGCAGGAGAGAAGGAGCGATGGGGGCAAGGGAGCAGGGGAGAGCGGGAGAATAGTAGTCACAAAATGCTCCCCTATTCCTAATGATTACGCGCGTGAACAATAAACCTGCCTACTGGATACTTACAACCGCCGCTATTTCAGCCTGGAGGTCGATTAAGCCCCTCACTGAACTGGAGTAGAAATTAGGGTACAAAATCTAACGGAGATTGTATTCTATGAAACGGATTGACTTGGCGAAGTCGTTCAAAACAGCAGGTCGCTGGTTGGCGACTGCTGCGATTTGCTTATCTGCGATCGCATTTGTTTGGCAGGGTGGCTTTGTCATGGATACTTCTGCTCTCGCGAATCCAGCACAGAATTGGATTGCTGCGGCTGACCTAGATGATCAGGTGCAGAACAAAGTAGGTCAGGATGCCCGGAATACAAAGGGCTTTGTGCGCGACACGGCGGAAAGCGTGAAAGAAACCGCGCGGAATAATGCCAATCGGGTGAGCAACGCAACGGATGGCGATAATCTCATCCAGCGCAAAGCTCAGCGCGATGCAGGTCGAATTCAACAGCGGGCAAATGAGGATGCTAGCCGCACCCAAGGAGCTATCGACGACACCAAAAACTTTGTGCAAAATGCAGTTGATAACATCAAAGATGCATTTGATTAATTAACTTTGCCCCTCATCCCCCAGCCCCTTCTCCCACAAGGGGCTACTGTGTACACACATCTTGATCACTGCCTCTCAACCCCGAAATGATCCCCCCTTGCCCCCCTTTTTAAGGGGGATTTAGGGGGATCTCAACGTTGAAACGGAGTATAGAGACTTGTGTGTACACAGTAGCCCACAAGGGGAGAAGGGGAGCTAGAAATGCTTAGACTCACTGCTCAAAGTCCCTCTCCCGCTCTGGGAGAGGGATTTAGGGTTAGGGCAAACTAGGCAAACTAATTGGATGTCTGCGCGATCGCAGATTCGGCCCAGTCGGCTTTCAAAATATCTAAAAACGCAAACACAACGGGTTCATGCAGCGTGTTGGCTAGAACAGCAGCAGCAATGATCCGATTCAGCGGAATCGGCAGACTGTAGACCTGCACCACAGCCGGAATCGGCTCGGCAGCGAGACGCGGCAAAATCGTCGCTCCCATGCCTTGGGCGACTAGACTCACCGTTGTGGCATCGGTTTCCACTTCGTACACCACGTTCAGCCGATAGCCCAAGCCGTTAATGTGGTCATACACTCGGCGCATCATGATGTAGTCCACAGGCGGCATAATCAGCGGATAAGCGGCAAGCTCTTCCCAGGTGAGCACATCTTGTGCGGGTTGGAACGATGGCGGAAACAGCGCAATAAACTCGTCGTGCAGAATTTCCCAGGCTTCTAATCCTTTACTAATCGGCAAAACCGTCAAGCCAATGTCAGCCTTGCTCTCGAACAGTGCTTGCTCAACGGCAAAATGATCGTCATGCTCGTCCAAGCTAACGGAAATTTCGGGATGGCGCTGGTGGAACTCAGTAATTACCTTGGGCAGCAGGTGAGCCGCGACGCTGCGGAAGGTGGCAATCCGAATTTGGCCGCCTTTAAGTCCCTTGGCTAACTTAGCTTCCCGCTCAATATCATCCATCCGATCCAAAATCTCGCGGGCATGGCGCACGATCCGCTGTCCGACTGGGGTTAAGTGCGCCCCCTGACGTCCCCGGATGCATAGAACCACCCCTAGCGATTCTTCCAAAGCTGCGATCGCATGACTAACGGCTGACTGTGACATATTTAGCCGCAGCGCCGCCTCACTAAAGTTTTCTTCGTCTGCCACCGCCACCAAAATCCGCAGTTGCGACAGTTTCACCGGGTTGTGAGGATTTCCCTTCATCGCATTAGGCTCACCAGAGAGGGTAGGGGTATTTGAATGCGCTGAATTGTAGCGGTTAACCGATTCCGTATCTGTTTACCCTGATCTAGAATCCATCTGGGATCTCCGAGGAATGACGTCGCTGTAGGGGCAGGTTTAGCCGATAAATTGTAGGTCTGCATCGGAATTGATCAATAAAACCTGCCCCTACCAAGATGTTGTTTTCATTGAAAAATATGTGCATCCCGAACCTAATCGTGTGGCAATCCTCACCTAATTAACCCTCAGTAAAGGATGTCAGCCTGGATCTAAAGGTGCTAATCTAGTCGAGGAGCAAATTGGCCACCGGATTAGGCCAATCGTGAGAGCAGTATGGTAGGGAAGAGAATTATTTTGTACAAGTAACGAAACCTGTTGGGATCGAACGTATCGATGAACGTATCGATCAGCAGGTTTCTAAAAGGCTTTAGATAGACTGATGCAATCAATTTCATCTAGGCTGATCCAACACCTTAAACAGACAGAGATAGATAACCGAATACTGTTTCTTCTATCCACTGAATGTATCAAATGTGCGATCGCAGCTGACGATGCAACCCCATTCTGCTAAACACGGATCATCAGCTCTATCATCCCTTCGGCACCAGTCCCGCTTGCTCCCAGCCCTTTCAAGAACGACACCCGATTTAAGCATTAGATGATGGGTAATCCCTTCTATCGAGGCAACGTGGTGTTTTACAATTGTTTACGATTGTATAATTGATGATTGTACTGTTGTGGCAAGCACAGTCCAAAAGATTGGCCCGAGCAATCGGCCAAGACGATTGGGTCGCCATTTAACAAGCTCTAACGTCATACCCGATCTAGCAGTGTCTAGGTTTGAAATCCGTGACCGTTGAGCCGTTGAATGTTGATTTGGTTCCAGAAAACCCTTGAAGGTGGTTACTAACCGTTTGTCGCATTGCTAACCGTTTGTCGCACTTAATCAGAGAATAGATTATGAAAAAGGACATCACCCGCTATCGGAATATTGGTATCTTTGCCCACGTAGACGCGGGTAAAACCACTACAACCGAACGAATTCTTAAGCTGACCGGAAAAATCCACAAGATCGGTGAGGTGCATGACGGTGCGGCAACCACAGACTTCATGGAGCAAGAGCAGGAGCGTGGGATCACAATTCAATCCGCTGCTACCTCCTGTTTCTGGAAAGACTGTCAGCTCAATATTATTGACACGCCTGGACACGTTGACTTCACCATTGAGGTATACCGCTCCCTGAAAGTACTTGACGGTGGTATTGGTGTCTTCTGCGGTTCCGGTGGTGTAGAGCCTCAGTCTGAAACCAACTGGCGCTATGCAAACGAATCCAAGGTTTCTCGGATCATCTACGTCAACAAGCTAGACCGTTTGGGTGCCGATTTCTACCGGGTCGTGAAGCAGGTTAAAGACGTCCTGGCTGCCACACCGCTGGTGATGGTACTGCCGATCGGTCGTGAAGAAGACTTCAAAGGCATTGTAGACCTACTGACCCGCAAAGCTTGGATCTGGGATGACTCCGGTCTGCCCGAGAACTACGAGATCACCGATGTGCCTGAAGACATGGTAGATCAGGTTGAGGAATATCGTGAAGCCCTCGTCGAGCTTGCTGTTGAGCAAGACGAAGAGGTAATGATGAAGTACCTGGAAGGCGAAGAAGTCACCGTTGACGAGATCAAGGCTTGTATCCGTAAGGGGACTCGCGACCTAGCCTTCTTCCCCACCTACTGCGGTTCATCCTTCAAGAACAAGGGTGTACAGAACGTCCTCGACGCAGTTGTAGATTACCTGCCGTCTCCGGTGGATGTTCCACCTCAGCCTGAGGTCGATCCCGAAGGTAACGAGACGGGCAAGGTGGCTGAAGTTGATCCCGATGCACCGCTGCGGGCGCTGGCGTTCAAGATTATGGACGACCGCTTTGGGGCGCTCACCTTTACCCGGATTTACTCCGGTCGAATTTCTAAGGGTGACACCATCCTCAACGCTGCTACGGGCAAGACCGAGCGGGTCAGCCGTCTGGTTGAAATGCACGCCAACTCCCGTGAAGAGATTGAGTCGGCTCAGGCGGGCGACATCGTTGCGCTGGTCGGCATGAAGCTAACTCAGACCGGACATACCCTCTGTGATCCGAAGAATCCAGCGGTTCTCGAACCGATGATCTTCCCTGATCCCGTAATCTCCATTGCTGTATCTCCCAAGAAAAAAGGCGACAGCGAGAAGATGGGTATGGCGCTCAGCAAGATGGTGCAAGAAGATCCGTCCTTCCAGGTTGAAACCGACCAGGAAAGCGGCGAAGTCATCATCAAGGGCATGGGTGAACTTCACCTCGACATCAAGGTAGACATCCTGAAGCGGACTCATGGTGTTGAAGTTGAAGTGGGTAAGCCTCAGGTTGCTTATCGGGAATCCATCACCAAGACCATCTCCGACAGCTACACTCACAAGAAGCAGTCTGGTGGTTCTGGTCAGTACGGCAAGATCGACTACATCATCGAGCCTGCACCCGCTGGCACGGGCTTCCAGTTTGAATCCACCGTTACGGGCGGTAACGTACCGAAGGAATTCTGGCCTGCGGTTCAGAAAGGCTTTGAGAATAGCATTGACAAAGGGCCGCTCGCCGGATTCCCGATGGTGGATCTCAAAGTTACCCTCACCGATGGGGCGTATCACCCGGTTGACTCTTCTGCGATCGCATTTGAGATTGCCGCTAAGTCAGCTTATCGTCAGACTGTACCCAAGGCTGGCCCTGAACTGCTAGAGCCTATTATGCACGTCGATGTCTTCACTCCCGACGACTACATGGGCGACGTAATTGGTGACTTGAACCGTCGTCGCGGCATGATCAAAGCGCAAGAAACGGGTCCTATGGGTGTCCGGGTGAAAGCAGATGTACCGCTAAGCGAAATGTTTGGCTACATCGGCGACCTGCGGACGATGACCTCTGGTCGGGGTCAGTTCTCGATGGAATTTTCCCACTATGCTCCTTGCCCCAATAATGTGGCTGAAGAAGTAATCCGGGAAACCAAAGAGCGCGAAGCTGCCCTGGCGTAGGATTGCCTAATTTCAGAGGGTGTCTTACCCGATAGACTCTAAGCAAAAGCGAGCCGCATTCAATGCGGCTCGCTTTTTGCGATCATTCCGTAGGGACAATGTATGTGGAACCCAGCCTGCGGTTTCCCATTGAGCGGCATAGTGTTGTGCGATCGCATCCGCACTGAGTTCAGATTCAAACGGATGGGGCGATCCGTTGAGCAAATCGCGATCGCACTTCTCTCTCAGCCTTTCCAGAACAATCGGCGTAAATTACCTTGTGCCGACTGTGACATATAGCTGTAGTCAGCTCTATTAGGACACGGACATTTTTGTGGCGCGGCGGAGCCGCGCCACAAAAATGTCCTAATCAACATGACTATCGCTATAACTTCAGGAATGAAGATGATTCAGCTTGAAAAATCAAACGGAAGTACAAGAGTTTCAGCCTTTAGGAGATGCTCATACAGTTTGCTCTGTAGCACAAACTACTTTGACAAATGGTGAGCATACTGCCCATACTGCTGAATTAGTTTAGCGACGAGTCCAGTCCAGCCCGTTTGGTGGCTAGCGCCGAGTCCACAGCCGTTATCACCGTTAAAGTATTCGTGGAACAGGATGTAGTCATGCCAGTAGGGATCTTGCTGAAAGGCTGCGATGTCGCCATAGACGGGACGATGGCCAGCCTTATCTCGTAGAAATGTGTGAATCATCCGGTCTTCCAGGTCTAATACGACATCCCAAAGCGTCTTTTGCTGGCCTGATCCGGTGGGGCATTCAACCCGATAGCTGTCTCCTAGATAGTGATGGAACTTTTGCAGTGATTCAATTAACAGGTAATTAACCGGAAACCAGACTGGCCCGCGCCAGTTAGAGTTGCCGCCAAACAGACCCGTGCTGGATTCGGCAGGTTCGTACGCCACGCGATATTCCTGACCATCGGCATCAAACGTATAGGGATGATCCAGATGGTAGCGGGAGATAGAGCGAATGCCGTGGGGGCCGAGAAATTCTCCTTCATCTAGCATTTTCTCTAGAATGCGCTGTAGCTTATCGGGCTTAACGACGGCCAATAGTCGCCGCTGGCCTAGCCCCTCATCAATAAAACTGGCGACATTGTGGCTGAGTTCTGGGCGATTGTGTTCAAACCATTCCAGTCGCTCTTTGAAGCTAGGCAGTTTATCCAGCACCTCTGGCTCCAGAGTTTCGACGGCAAACAGCGGAATTAAGCCAACCATTGACCGAATTTTGAGCTTGAGCCGATCGCCGCTTGGCAGATGCAGCACGTCATAGAAAAAGCCGTCTGTGTCGTCCCACAGCTCGGTTTTGCCGCCACCGATGTGATTCATGGCATCGGCAATGTAGATGAAGTGTTCAAAAAACTTAGTAGCCATGTCTTCGTAGACGGGATTGTCCTGAGCCAATTCCAGGGCAATTGTGAGCATATTGAGGCAGTACATGGCCATCCAGCTCGTACCGTCGGACTGTTCGATGTAGCCACCTGTGGGTAGGGGAGCGCTGCGATCGAATACGCCAACGTTGTCCATCCCTAAAAAGCCGCCTTCAAACACGTTGCTGCCCTCAGCGTCTTTGCGATTGACCCACCAGGTAAAATTCAGCAGCAGCTTTTGGAAGACCCGCTCTAGGAATGTGCGATCGCAACGACCCCACATTTTCTGCTCAATCTTGTAGACGCGCCAGGTGGCCCAGGCATGAACGGGTGGATTAACATCGCCAAAGGCCCACTCATAAGCCGGAATCTGGCCGTTGGGGTGCATGTACCATTCCCGCGTCATGATATCAAGCTGGTGCTTGGCGAAATCCGGATCAATCATGGCCAGGGGAATACAGTGAAACGCCAGATCCCAGGCAGCAAACCAGGGATATTCCCATTTGTCGCACATGGAGATGATGTCATCGCAGTCCAGATGTGCCCACTGGTGATTGCGCCCGTAGCGGTGACTGTCCGGCGGTGGGGACATGTTGGGGTCGCCTTGCAGCCAGCGCTCCACCTCGTAGCGATAATATTGCTTGCTCCACATCATGCCCGCAAAAGCTTGTCGCTGCACGTTTTGCAGGTCATCGCTCAGCGGAAAAGGAGTGATTTTATGATAAAAATCATTGGCTTCTTGAATGCGATCGCAGATAACCTGTTCAAAGTCATCAAACGGATCGGGTCTTCCCTGACCTATTTGAGCAGGAGTGCGATCGCTCAAGCGGAGCCGGATGTGGCGAGTCTCTCCGGCAGGAATGTCTAGGATGTAATGAACTGCTGCCTTGGTGCCCTCTTGAGCTGGGTTCACAGCCTCGGTTTCACCGTTTACAATACAGCGATGGAAAGCATCTTTGACGTAGGGAGTCGAATTATTGCCGCCATACAGCCCAGCATAGTTGGTCTCATTTTCAGTGAAGTACGGAGCTGTATTTGTGCCTGCACTATACAGCCACCGTTGTCCCAATTCGGGGTGAGACGTTTCAATTACCGAGCCCCCGGTAGGGGCAAATGGCCATTTGCCCTTACGTAACGTCGGTTTCTCGACCGGATCACCCCATGACCAGGTGTTGCGGAACCAGAGAGTCGGTAAGACGTGAATCGTGGCGGTTTCTGGGCCGCGATTAGCGACGGAGATCTGGATCAGAATATCCTCTGGAGCGGCTTTGGCATATTCCACCATCACATCGAAATAGCGATTCTCGTTGAACACGCCCGTATCCAGTAGCTCAAATTCGGCGGCATCCCGCCCCCGGCGCTGATTTTCGTCCACCAGCCAACTGTAGGGATACTCCGCCTGGGGATACTTGTAGAGCGCCTTCAGGTAGGAATGCGTGGGGGTGCTGTCCAGGTAAAAATAGTATTCTTTTACATCCTCGCCGTGGTTGCCCTGGGGACCAGTGAGGCCAAACAGCCGCTCCTTAAGGACGGGATCGTTGCCATTCCACAGAGCTAGGGCAAAACAGAGCCGCTGCTTTTCATCCGAGATACCCAGCAGTCCATCCTCACCCCAGCGATAGGCGCGGGCATGGGACTGCTGATGGGAGAAGTCATCCCAGGCAGAACCACCCGCACTATAGTCTTCGCGGACGGTGCCCCACTGGCGATCGCTGAGGTATGGGCCCCATTTCTTCCAGGGTGCAGTGTTTTCGCGGGATTCGGTTAAGCGTTGATGTTCGGGAGTCATGGTTAGGGGAGGGTGAGGAGTGAGGAGTGAGGAGTGAGGGAGCTATACCGTCTGTTGATGGCGCTACAAATATGGCTTGAGCATCGGGGCGGGGTAGCAAGGGAGCTTCCTTTATCGCCTCAGTTCAGGGAATGGGTATTAGTAGGTGATGGGTGGGGAGTAGGAGAGTGGAGATGTAGAGGAGTGATAGGGGGATTGGGTGAAGTTCTATCATTCCTTCGCGAGGCGGGGATCGTTGGTGTAGATGCCGTTGGCGGCTGAATGGGGATCGTCGATAGCGAGGTGTATCCGTTCGGCAGGAAAGTAGATGGTGTGGTAGTCGTGGATGATGCCGTCTGGGGGCAGTCCTTCCTGATTGCGCTGCAAAGCTCGCTCTAGCGCGGTTTCAAAGGTGCAATCAATCCAGAAGGTGAGGTCGTAGTGGTGACGCAATTCCTGCTTCAGTAAGAAAATGCCTTCTAAAATCACGACATCGACATCGTGAAACTCATAGGTCTGGTCGGAGGGAATACCAGAAACGCCATACAGGGTTTGGGTGAGCTGGATGGAGCGCTGCTGTCGCAGGGGTTCGACTAGAGAGCCAAATAGCTCCTCGAACCGGAAGGCGTTGCGGTAAAAGTGCTCGGCTGGATTGTCGGGGTTGTGGCGAATGTTCAGGGGAGTGTGCCATGCATCCAGATTGATAGATACAGCATTGATTCCTCGATTCTGCAAGGTTTCCACCAGTTGAGCGGTAACATAGCCTTTACCGGAACCGTCAATGCCGCTGATCGCAACCAGTAAGCTTTGGAAAGCGGGAATTTCAGGTCGTTTTTGGCGGATGAGAGTTGCGATCGCATCTATATCTGCAAAATCAATCGGGTCATGTCCGGGTGGCTTGAACAGAGCAGATTCGTGAGAAGACATAGCAGAATCCTAAAATGGTTTGAATCAGGGAGAATGGGTTTGTACAAGCAGTGTGGAGGAATGTTCCGTCGCTCCAGATGAGGAACGATAGGTTGAGTTTTCGCCAAGAGAAGCACCAATGTAAGTAATCGCCATTGTTGCGATGAATAAGGTTAAACCGGAGATAAAATTGCGGGGTTTCATGGCCAATCTCCTAGGTGATGAAATTGGCTTTATTAAAGCGAAATGGACTGAGAACGATCTGAACAATGGAGCCAGCTAAGTTAAAACCTGCTGAAACCAAACTAAGAAAAAACTCAGCTTATTTTTCAACAATTCTCATTACATGACCGTCCGGATCATGTACCAAAAGGGCTTTGCTAAAACCCAAACGAGTATTCGGTAGCGTGATCGCCCTAGGCGATACTAAATCATAGCTAGCCAGTTGCAACTGCTGCATAGCGATCTCTACATCCTTCACTACCAGGGTGGTTTGCCACTGGATCAGGTCATTTGCTTGCACATCATTTGGAATCGGACGACCTCCAGGCGGCGAAAGATAGTCGAGAAATTCCACGCCTGGGCCAGCGGCAGCACGAAGACCCGTAATTTGCAGATGCGCGCCAAATACATTGTTTAAGTGCTCCTGTTCAGTACCAAAGTTTTCGCTTTCGCCTGCAATCTGTAGTCCTAGTAAGTCCCGATAGAAACTGAGGCTGGTAGCTGTGTCAGAAGTTGCGATCGCAGTATGGTCAATGCCTAAAAACAGTTGGTCGGTTGGCTCCTGCCAGCGCGGATTGCCCTTGCCGGGAGGAAAGTAAATCACCTCCAGGTTATGACCATCTGGGTCTTGGAAATAGAAGGCTTTGATGCCCGCTGCTGCCGTTAGATAGTCGGGCAAGGTCTGGGGCATGTTTGAGACGAACTGCACCTTGGCTGCCTGTAGACGCTGATAAGCCGCATCCATATCGCTGACCACGATGGCAATGTGCTGAAACCAGTGATCGTTACTGCGAGAATCCAGCGGAATCGGGCGACCCTCCGGGGTCAAATAATCCGTCAGCTCAATGATCTCGTTGCCAAGCTGCATCTGCACCACTCGCATCTGGGCACCGCGCACCCCTTCAAGCTGCTCATAGGCGGCACCTGACACCTCAATATCAGCGATTTTATGAAAGCCCAGCACTTCGGTATAAAACTCCACGGCCTGATCCATGTCAGAGACGGTCATGCCCACCGTGCTAACCTGCTGTACGGTAATTGGTGCAGTTGGCGTTTGAGCAAGAGTAACGGTGGATAAACGCTCGATAGCAGGAACTTGAGCCCAACCTCCTGTATAGGGAACCAGTGCGATCGCGATACAAGCTGTCAGGGAAAACAGCGATCGCACAATCCACTTTGAAGAAAAGAACATGGTGATTCTCCCTACCCAACCTCCAACACATCCTTAGAAACTGCAACTGCTGCATCGATAAATGTTTGGACAGTTGCATCATTCTCTACTTGGGAAGCGGTCAATACTGCGCCGACCCAGCCTTCGGTGTGCCAACTGCCTGCTGGCAATTTGGGTAACTTAGCTACGTCGGGATAAGGATAGGGGGTGATGTACCAGTAAGGTTCGTCGTAGCCAAAATCGCCAGGAGATAGTCCGACCCCCAGGTATTTGGTTTCGGCTTCCGTTGCACCGGGATAGGTCATCAGCGTGGCCATATCGAAGTGGTGCGGCCAGATATAGACGGGCGAAGCCGCTGGGTTAGTGGCGATGATCTCTGCTAGTAGTGGACGGGTTTGGGCGTAGTAAGCGGTTACTGCTTCCCTCGCTTCATCATCTCCAACGTCAAATACCGCTCCACGAGCGAGGGGATGATCGGGAAAGTCATCGGCTGGATAGTCCAGTAGTTTGATGCTTTCGGTTGCGATACCTAGCTTTGCTAGCTCTGCCTGATGCCAAGCTAGTGACTCAGCCATTGTTTTGCCGATCAGAGATAGAGCCGCGACGGACTTGTGATTTTGCAAAATTAAGCTGGTTAATGTTTGGGGGAGTAAGGCTACCTGAATGGAAGTTCCAGAAATTTTCTGGCCAACAAAACCATTCAAATCAGCATCCCAATCCAACGTCATTTGGCTACCGTCAGGTTTCGGTTCTGCCAACGCCATCCCTGTAGCCGCAATAAATTGAATCGCATAGTGCAACTGAATCCGATGGGGTATCAAGTCTTTCAAGCTCATGGGGGAATATCTCCTTATCAGTGCTTAGAATTTCTGTAGGGTGGGCACCGCCCACCCGTTCAAACCTTTAGGTAAACGGATCTAAGTGTTGTCCATAACAGTCTAGGGTTAGTGGGCAGTGCCTACCCTACCGACCCTCGTAGTTACGTAGGTTGGGTTGAGTAACGCGAAACGTCTATGATTTCTATTGATTAGGTTGGGTTGGTCGGCGTCTGCTCGTAGTTACGTAGATTGGGTTGAGCAATGCGAAACCCAACAGGCAAAGGGTTTGCTCAACTGAGCTATCCCAGTCGTTCAGCGATAATGTCACCCACTCGCAGGGCATTGGCAATAATCGTGAGCGTTGGATTGACGGCCCCGCTGGAGCAGAAAAAGCTGCCGTCCACCACATAGAGGTTGTCTACATCATGAGTGCGGCAGGTCAAATCCAAGACCGCTGTAGCCGGATCTTCGCCAAACTTGCAGGTGCCCACCTGATGCCCGACTCCGTCTAGCGGTAACTTGCCCGTGAAGTAAGTCTTTGCGCCACCTTTGACGAAGTAAGAGCAGTTGGGCAGAATACTGTCGCCGCAATCAATGGATTTAATCGTCTCAATCCAACGCTGTTCTAGTCGAGCATAGGGTTCCGAATTATTTTCGTGATAGTCAAGAACGATGCGGTTTCCATCCACTCGAATTTGATTATTGGGATCAGGCAAATCTTCCACCGTCAGCCACCAGTCAATTGAATGGGTTGCCACGTCCTCCGGTGTTAGGGGCGCATACTCTGCCGCATTGCCCTCCAGCATGTCTGTATTGACTTTGCCCAGAGTTTGAATTTGACCCAGGGGAAACTCGTAGCCGTCTTCTCCCCAGTAAAAGTCATTAATAGAAAGCGTCTTTTGGAACAGCGTCGGATTGGGCTGCTTGGTGACGCCGATGATAGAGCCGAGCACATGCTTCATAAAGTTGCGCCCAACCAATCCAGAGCTATTAGCTAGCCCGTTCGGATGCTTATCATTCGCTGATTCCAACAGTAGAACGGATGAGTTAATGGCTCCGCAAGCGACAGCAACAATATCGGCTGAGAAGACCTGTGTTGCTCCGCCGACTGCCACTTCGACGCCAGTCACTTCCCGTCCCGATGCACTGGTGTGCAGCTTCAGCACCTTAGCTTCTGTCAGCAGCGTAACGTTATCCTGAGCCATCGCTGGACGCACCGCGCTGATTTCGGCATCTGATTTGGCCTGGATCAAACAGGGAAACCCATCACAGGTATTGCAGCGAATACACTGGCTCAGATAGCGCTGAGCCTCATTCAAGTGAATGCCAACGGGTGTGTGATACGGATTCAATCCCTGCGCCTTTAGCATCTCTGAAACCTCCTCAATCCGAGGTTCGTGGCTGATGGCAGGGTAGAAGTAGTCGCGGCTGCGGGGTGGCTCAGTGGGGTCATCTCCCTGGCGACCATGCACCTGGTAGAGTTCTTCTGCCTGGGTGTAGTACGGTTCGAAATCCCGGTACTTCAGTGGCCATGCGGGAGAAATACCATCTCGGTGGGTGTACTTCTCAAAATCGCGTTCCCGCAGGCGAAAGAGCGCCGCGCCATAGACTTTTGTGTTGCCACCAACGAAGTAGCTCATGCCAGGATGCAGCTCGTTGCCATCCCGGTCGTACCATACTTCATCATTGTGATAGCGGTTCGAGTTGAAGACGGTCTTGGTATCCCAATTCTGCTTTTCGCGGGGTAGAAATGGGCCACGTTCGATAACCAGAATCCGTTTGCCAGTGAAGGCAAGGCGATAGGCTAGAGTGCCGCCGCCAGCACCCGTGCCGATGATGATGATGTCGTAGTGGTTCATAGTAAGGGGTGAGGAGTAAGGAGTGAGGGAGCGTTACGTAGGGGCGAATGGCCATTCGCCCCTACCAGATACTCTGGAAAACGCATCAGACGTAATGGGTGTCGCAGCAGCAGTGGGTGCAGATGCAAGGAGTTTCGGAGTTGGGACAGAGTTTGCCGCAGAGTTTGTGGGGGTTGGCTTTGGTGAAGTGCAGATAGAGTTCAACTGCGGCCAGCATGGCTAGCGGGGGCGCAAAATAGTAGATCCAGAAGGCTGTCCAAACGTGGGCGGGGAAAGCGGAAGCAAAGCTGCGAGCGGGATTGATGCTCATGCCTGAAATGGGTGCGGCGAGGGTGATATAGGTGGCTACCAGCAGACCAGCCAAAACACCTGTGAACGGAGACCCATGCTTATGGTTGGAGACAATCAGCACCATTAGCATCAGTCCAAAAGCCATGACCAGTTCTGCAACCAGGGCAGCGGGCCAGCCCCAGTGACCCGGCACTGTCACGGCATAGCCTACAGGTAAATCGGTAAAGGCTGTCCGCAGCACTATTGCGACCAACCAAATCCCAACTAATCCGCCAATAAACTGAGCCAGTACGTAAAACAGTGCATCCCAGGGTGCAAGCTTACCCAAACGAAAGAAAGCCAGTGTGACTGCGGGATTCATGTGAGCACCCGATCGCTTACCCCAGGGTGAGTAAATAAGTGCGATCGCAGTTATTCCCATTGCTATTCCCATGACTAATCCCCGCAGAAATCCATTGGGAATGAGTGGATACACCGGAGATTCTGGATAGAACAGCAGTGTCGCGAAGCTACCGGCTGAAACCATGAAGGTACCAAGCCCCCAGGCTTCGATCAGGTATTCGAGCCAATGGTGTTTTAGAGAAGAGAGCATGCTACTGTTCCTGATAGTTCCAGGTGAGGCCACCATCAACAAAAAAGGTGCTGCCCGTGATGTAGTTGGCATCATCGGAGGCCAGAAATTCAACTAGACCGGACACGTCTTTGGGTTGTCCCAATCGACCAAGGGGTATGTTCTTGAGCAACGCACCTAACTTTTCTGGATCATTCAATAGCTTGGTATTAATCGGTGTTTCAATCGCACCGGGAGCCACGTTGTTGATTGTGATGCCGTAGGGCGCGAGTTCTACCGCCAGATCGCGCATCAGCATTTTCAGGCCGCCTTTACTGGCGCAGTAAGCGGCAAAGTTGGGAAACGGTAAATCTTCGTGAACAGAACTAATGTTGATGATTTTGCCGGGGCGCTGAGTTTCAATTAGGTGCTGTACCATTGCTTGAGTGGCGAAGAAAACCCCTTTCAAGTTGACATTCATCACCGCATCAAAATCGGCTTCCGTTACGTCCCAAAACGGCGCATGTTTTTCAATACCTGCGTTATTGACCAGCACGTCTAGTCTGCCGTAGTGGTTCACGCTTTCGGCGATTAAACGGCGCACGTCTTCGACCATACCCAGGTCAGCACCAACACTGTAGCCTTTGTCGTTGTCACAGTAGCCTTCTGCCAAGTGACACTCACCGCCAGCGGCGCGGACTTTCGATAGGGTTTCATCGGCTCCTTCGGGGTGAGAGCGGTAGTTGATCACCACCTTGGCTCCCGCTTCTGCCAGGCGAATGGCGATCGCTTGTCCGATACCCTGGCTGCTGCCCGTTACCAAGGCAACTTTTCCTGCAAGTTTCATAAAAAGGGGCTCCTTGTGTAAGGCGATAGCATTCATTAAATGGCTTGCCTCAAACGAAAAATTAGAGTCACCTGAATGTTCGATATAAATAGCAAAAGAAATTGCTGAAATTGCGCTTGTTAATTTCTCAGTTCTTTTCAAGTGATGGGAAAAAGTGTGTGCTAACTGCTGAAACTGAGAATGACCTGAGAAGCGCATTAACTCGATTTCATCAATCTTTCAGAGGTATATTAGGCAACTTGAGGTTGGCGATCATTCTACGCAAAATGAGTCTGTCACAATCAGCAGCATATCGCTGAGGAGACCGTGTAATGACTCTTTCTCCTGTTCTCACTTGCGTTTCAACTCCTGACTTATATGAGCAGTACCAAACTGTTCGGCAGCTTAGCGAAACCCTTTGTCAACCCCTGGCAATTGAAGACTACGGGGTGCAGAGTATGCCCGATGTCAGCCCACCCAAATGGCACTTAGCGCATACAACCTGGTTCTTTGAAACGTTTCTATTGCAGCCTTATTTGCCCAACTACCAAGTCTTTCATCCACAATTCAATTACTTATTCAATTCTTACTATGAGGCTGTCGGTGAACGTCATCCTCGTCCCCAAAGGGGTTTGCTGTCGCGACCGACTGTAGCAGAAGTTTATCAGTACCGTGCCTATGTTGATGCAGGAATGCGATCGCTCTTTTTCGAGATATCTGATTATGCGCCAGTCACAGATCTCATCACTCTTGGTTTACACCATGAGCAGCAGCATCAGGAACTTCTACTAACCGACCTGAAGCACATTCTGGCTACGAATCCGCTGCGTCCGGCTTATCGACCTTCTATGCAGGTGGTTGGTCAGAATTATGACGTGCGATCGCACCAGTTTGTTGAATTTGCTGGGGGGTTACACACCCTGGGTTATCAAGGCAGCGAATTTGCCTTTGATAATGAAACGCCAGCTCACACCGTCTACCTACAAGACTTTGCCCTGGCTAATCAGTTAGTCACTAATGGTGAATACCTGGAATTCATTGCAGCAGGTGGATATCAAAAGCCGGAGTACTGGCTCTCTGAGGGTTGGAAGACGGTACAGACACAGCAATGGCAGACACCGCTGTACTGGGAACAGAGAGATGGTCAGTGGTGGATTATGACCCTGAGCGGCCTGCGTCCTCTAGACAGGAACGAACCTGTTTGTCACGTCAGCTTTTTTGAGGCTGATGCCTACGCCCGCTGGCGGGGTTGTCGCTTACCCACGGAAGCTGAGTGGGAAGTCGCGGCGGCAGGTCTCCCCATTCACGGCAATTTGTTAGCAGCCAATCATCTCCATCCCCAATCGGCTCAGGGATTAACGAGGATTGATCAGCTCTATGGCGACGGCTGGGAGTGGACACAGAGCAGCTATTTACCTTACCCCGGCTTTCGCACTGCTGCTGGTGCTGTCGGTGAGTACAACGGCAAGTTCATGTGCAATCAAATGATACTGCGCGGCGGCTCTTGCGTTACTCCATCCGGCCACATGCGCCCCACCTATCGCAATTTCTTTCCACCAGATGCTCGCTGGCAGTTTAGCTGTATTCGATTAGCACGCTAGAAAAGCAAAAGGTAGTGGAGTGGTTGGGTGGCATCCTCCCTCCCCCACCCCCCCCCCCACTTCCTCCCTCTCCCCCCCCAAAAAAAAACCCCAACCTTTCCACCCCCAACCTCCAC
>CBKWJC010000032.1:0-65306 GCA_966674685.1 uncultured bacterium | reverse complement strand
TTCCCCCCCCCCCCCCCCCCCTTTCGGGTGTTTGTTTGTTCCACTCTGTTGTGTTTGGGGGGGGGGGGTTTTTCCCCCCCCCCCCCCCACAACCACCAACCACAGATCTAGAACAGAACCCTGCAATGTGGGGTTCTCTGAAAGTAGGTTAACTTATTATCTCGCGGCTTGAACCGAGCCTAAATCAGCTAACCTTAACTAAATCGGCCATTACTGCCGCGACAGGCAAGATTCGCTCCGCTCGTCCCACATTCGCTCCAGAAAAGATCAGTCCATTCTCAATGTCGCCATTAGCCGCATTGGATAGAGCCTGTAAGATGCAGTAGGTTTGGCGCTGATCTCGACACAGACAGCTTTTGAGGCAGTTGGCAACACAGCGCTGTTTTAGCTCCATCGAGTTTGTTGAACCTGTCGAAACTGCGATCGCAGTTTCAGCAAAGGCATTACGCAGCGCCCGTGCTGGCTTACCTACGGGGCTGGGCACAATCACCACGTCTTCGGGTCGCGCTTGGAGATGAAATTCTTTATAGCGATCATCAGCGTCGCATTCTTTGGTCGTAATGAAGCGAGTTCCCACCTGCACCCCGCTAGCTCCCAGCGCCAGCATCCGCTCCACATCGGCTTGCTCCCAGATGCCGCCCGTGGCAATCAGCGGCATATCAACCCGCAGGTGATGGTGGAGATAATGCTGAATGCTGGGCAGTAACGTCTCAATTCGGCTGCTGTAGTCGTCGCAGGTGCTCCCTACATGGCCACCGACAGCTTTCGAATTCTCGACGATGAAGGCATCCGGTAAGCGGTTGTACTTCTGATACCAAGTCTCACAGATAGTTTGCACAGCAGATAACCCACACACCAGCGGCACCAGCGCTACCTCTGGATAGTCTGCCGTGTAAGCAGGCAGGTGCAGCGGCAGTCCAGCGGCAGTGATGATAAGGTTAGCTCCATTGGCCGCAGCGGTTTGCGCCAGTGTCGCATAGTCTCGCGTTGCCACTAGAACATTAACGCCAATGATACCGTTGGGGCTGATGGCGCGGGCTTTACGCAGTTCATCAATCAGAGCAAGCTGATTAGCCTCGAAAAAATTGCCTCGGCGAGGAGGTTGATTAAAGTGAGGCGAGGTCAGCCCCAAACCCAGCGTTGAAATCACGCCGACACCCCCCGCATTGGCCACAGCCCCAGCCAGGTTCGCACCTGAAACCCGTACAGCCATTGCACCCTGAACGATGGGATGACGAGCAATGTGTTGACCAATTTTGAGCGGAGAGTGCGATCGCAGCATGAATGTATTCGCTTGATAACCAAATAGCAATTTAATAATACATCAACCCGCAACGAAATATAACCATACGATTATTTCTGATCAGCCAGCATATGCCACTCCTGAACTACCATAGAGGGGACAAACAGGGTGACAGGCTCCCCCTGACTGGACGGAATGCTTAAGCGCCAGGACATCTCAGCCCGGAGCTGGTCGAGAATCGGCTGCAAATCATACTGCCCGACATGGGGTTGAGGCGAACTGGCATCGGTGAAAATTTGACTGGATGTATCGATGGCTTCGAGCGTTTCTCCCAAGGAATTGGTCAAAAGCAGAGGCCGAGAGCGGTCAATGTCGGCTGTACCGGGAAAGGCCACCAATCGCAGATAGATGCGGAAGTTGGCATCGGGTTGCGATCGCTGAAATGCGATCGCTTGCCAACTGTGCTTATGGCCATCCCAGAGCGTTTGGCGCGACTGGTAAAGAAGGTGTCCTGGTGTTTCGTGAAACTGACGGATCTCAGCTAGCGCAGGCGGAGCAGAAAATAAGCAGCACAGCAGAGTTAAGCCCAACAATGCCGTGATGACGAGTAAAGAAACCGGGCGCTGAAGTTGATGCCACATAAAATTTACCTATAGCTAGCATTATTGACAAATATATAACCATAGAGCTATTAAATAAACAGCAGGATTTTCCTGCCACTTCTCACTTCATACACTTTCTAGATTTGCATTCATCGAATATTGAATTATGACTACATCTCTACAACAGCGCGATCGCGCTAATGTATGGGAGCGGTTCTGTAACTGGGTGACCAGCACCGAAAATCGGCTCTACGTGGGCTGGTTTGGTGTATTGTTAATCCCCACCGCTCTTACTGCTCTGATTGTCTTTGTTCTGGCCTTCATTGCGGCTCCTCCCGTTGATATTGACGGCATTCGCGAACCCGTCAGCGGTTCACTGCTGTACGGCAATAACATTATCACTGCGACCGTTGTACCAACATCCAACGCCATTGGTCTGCATTTTTATCCTATCTGGGAAGCAGCAACGCTGGATGAGTGGCTCTACAACGGCGGCCCGTATCAGTTAATTATTTTCCACTTTTTGATTGCTGTGTATGCCTACATGGGGCGGCAGTGGGAACTCAGCTATCGGTTGGGTATGCGGCCTTGGATTCCAGTAGCATTCTCGGCTCCCGCTTCTGCCGCAACGGCGGTCTTGCTGATCTACCCGATTGGTCAAGGTAGCTTCTCAGATGGCCTGATGCTCGGCATTTCCGGCACCTTCAACTTCATGATTGTGTTCACCGCTGAGCATAATGTGCTGATGCATCCGTTCCACATGCTGGGTGTGGCGGGGGTCTTCGGTGGCGCGCTCTTCAGCGCTATGCACGGTTCACTGGTGACCTCTAGCTTGGTGCGGGAAACAACTGAAACGGAGTCGCTGAACTATGGCTATCGGTTTGGTCAGGAAGAAGAAACCTACAACATCGTAGCGGCTCACGGCTACTTTGGTCGGCTGATCTTCCAATATGCATCGTTCAACAATTCGCGATCGCTACACTTCTTCCTGGCCGCTTGGCCTGTGATTGGCATCTGGTTTGCTTCTCTCGGCATCAGCACCATGTCATTCAACCTGAATGGCTTCAACTTCAATAACTCTGTGCTGGATGCCCAGGGGCGACCGATTCCCACTTGGGCCGATATCCTCAACCGGGCGAACATGGGGATTGAGGTGATCCATGAGCGCAATGCTCATAATTTCCCGCTGGATCTCGCCGCTGGTGAAATACAGCCAATTGCGCTGATTGCACCTGCGATCGCAGGCTAATACCGAATCCGACTAGAAAGAAGCCGAATTATTTGTTGTGAACGTCAGGCTGTGCCTAACGTTCACAACAAAGTAAAAACTGGTTTTTACAAGCGGATTTCGTACAAGTTACTAGTATGAGTCGTGACTAGGTGCAACGAACCGAACCTGTCGCGGAGACAGGGTGATAGAGAACTCTTCCTCTGTTATTTTTCTGCTTTATTTGAGTTATTTAACTATGTTTATCGCGCTGTTTATCGTGCTCGATTCACCCTCATCTTGCTAGCTTCTTCCTACAGCAAAGTCCATAGGTCCAAACCCATACAAGGGAGTTACAACATGCAATTAACTAAAACGAATCCATATTTTGAACTCATCGAAATTCCCGCTGGCTATCTCAACATTATGGGTTATGTCGATGAATCTGAAGTCAACGGCCCCGGCTGCCGCGCCGTGGTATGGCTACAGGGCTGTGCGCGGGCCTGTCACGGCTGCTTTAATCCCGCCTCTTGGCCGTTTGAAATCAATCAGTTGATGTCAATTGATGCTTTGGTCAAGCGCATTTTGAGTCATCCGCAAAATGAAGGGGTGACGTTTTCCGGTGGCGAACCGTTTTGGCAAGCGCCTGCTCTGGCTGAAGTGGCTCGCCGCGTCAAAGCCGCAGGTCTAAACGTGATGTCATTTACAGGCTTTACCCTAGAGCAACTGCGATCGCACAATGCACCCGCTGGAGCGCAAAATCTACTTGACCAGCTTGATTTGCTGATCGACGGGCCATACGTTGAATCACTAGCGGTTCACAGTCCGACTTCTCTAGTATCGTCAAGCAATCAGCGCGTTCATGTCCTCAACTCAGCATTTTGCGATCGCTTAACCTGGGCTAGTGATCAAATGGAAATCCATATCCTGAAAGACGGTAGCCGCATTGTCACAGGATATCAGGGGCAAATGAGCCTGTCTGAGTAATACCCCCGTTCACTTAAAGCCGTCCCGCATCCGGTAACCCATGCCGCGCACGGTTTCAATGCAGTCGCTACCTAGCTTTTTGCGTAAGTAGCCGACATAGACATCAACAATATTAGAACCTGGATCATAGTCATAGCCCCAAACCCGATCCAGAAGCTGCTCGCGGCTGAGAACTTGCCCCGGATGGCGCATGAAGGTTTCCGTCAACGTAAACTCCCGCGCTGAAAGATCAACCAGTTGACCTGCCACTTGCACCTGGCGCGTGTACAAATCCAGCGTGATTGGGCCAATAGCCAGAATATTATCGGCTGGATTCGCGATTGGCTGCACGGTGCGTAACCGGGCGCGAATTCGAGCCAGTAATTCTTCAAAGCGGAACGGTTTCGTGACGTAGTCATCCGCCCCAGCCTCAAAACCTGTTACTTTATCATGCAGGTCATCCCGCGCGGTCAATAGGATAATGGGCTGATTCAAACCCTGTCCCCGCAAGCTGCCGAGGACAGTCATACCATCGGTATCGGGTAAACCCAAATCAAGAATAATCAAGTCAAACTCGCTGTCAAGAGCCAGATCAAGAGCGCTCTTACCGTCAGGTGCGCTGGCTGTAGTAAAGCCGTTGGCCTGCAATCCTTTTTCCAAAAAAGAAACGATACGAGGTTCATCTTCCACAATTAGAATTCGGTTCATTGATGCACCTCCTAGCGTGATCCGAGCGGCAGAATCAAGGTAAAAATGGCACCTTGATCCGGTTGGCTATGTAGGTCAACCCGTCCACCGTGGGCTTGAGCAATGGCCTGAACAATCGATAATCCTAATCCTGACCCTTCGGAGCGATGGTAGCGACTGCTGCCTCGGACAAAGCGCTTAAAGATCCGCTGCTGATCATCAAAGCTGATACCTTCGCCTGTGTCTCGTATCCACAGGTAGACCTGTCCTTGGCTTTGAGCAGAACCCAGTGCGATCGCATCTCCGGTTTCAGTGTGCTGGGTTGCATTTTGGGCAAGATTAATAACCGCCTCTGTCAAGCGCTGGCGGTCAGCAGTGAACGATCCACTACCTACGGCTTCCAACTGCCAGTTGCGGTCGGCGAGGGTTTTCATTTTAGCGTAGACTTCTTCGGTGAATGATTGCAGGTCAAGGGTTTCGGGCAGCAGAAAATCGGGCCGTTCCGCTTTAGCCAGGAGAACCAGCTCGTTAATAAAGCGGCTCATGCGGTCGAGTTCATCAATGACAATATCGATCGTTTCTTGCTGATCTTCGGGAGTTAAGCCCATCAGCTCTAGATGCCCTCGAATGATTGTGATCGGTGTACGCAACTCATGCCCCACATCATTCAGCAGTTGCCGCTGGCTGTTGAACGTGGCTTCAATTCGATCCATCATGTCGTTGAAGGTGGTGGCGAGTTCGGCCAGATCGCCCTTACCCTGTACTGAAATGCGCTCCGTCAAATTCGCTTCGCTGATGGAGCGGGCTGTTCGGTTCAACAGCCGCAGCGGTGCCAATACCTGTCCTGCCACAAACCAAGCGAGCAAGGATGCGATCGCTAACACAATCAGTGACACCTTAACAATGACCCGTACCGCATCATCAATCTCTGTGCGTTCGCCCATCGTGATCACATTAGCCACCACAAAAACGCCCCCAACCTGTCCCCCGGCTGAAATGGGTTCTGCCTGATAGAAGATACGTACAGGTTCTGCCTGATACAAGATCGTACCAGAGGAGGTTATTTCCATCCCCTGCTGGACTTGGTTCAACTGTGCCCAGCGCTGCACCAGGGGCGAGTCTGCTTGAAGCGCTTTGGGCAATGCTAACGAACTGGCTCGATAAAACTGACCGTTGAGGATCGTTACCAAAAACTCATCGTCTTCAGTAATGTTGCGAGCCAGAAATACATCAAAAACGGCTGCAACATCATCGCCAAAGGGCTGCCCCGTCTCTGGATCATTGCCGTTGCGGAGCTGCCGAAATTCGTCAACTTCTTGCTGAAGAGACTGCTGAACTCGCTCTTCTAAATTGGCAAGCAGGATTTGGCGCACCGCCAAGACAGAAACCAACGTAGAAATCGACATCAAAATGATGTAGCAGATTAAGATGCGAGTGCGAGACTCACTTAATACCTGCTTCCACCAGTAACCCGATGCAGATTGTGCTGATTTGCGACTCAAGGTGATTGCTCTGAAACCAAAGGATAAAATCTGCTCATTTCGACAGGTGCGATCGCACATCCGTGCCAGCAAATGTAACAAGCCTGAGCAGATCTTCAGTATCTTCTCTTATTTCGAAGCACCTTCATAGCAAAAGGTTCCCTTGGGCGTTGTTGGTTCTTGACATCTGAAGTACCGAGAGCTGAGGACTGAGGGCTGAGTGATCGAATACGCCTTATGCCCCACGCCTCTCGCCTCACTTTCTACTATCAACTCTGTGTATAGGAACCCAATTTATTTTTTGTGAAACGCCTGCAGAGCAGGCGTTTCACAAAAAATAAATCACGGGTTTTCAACCAGACTTGACATGAGTAATGAGAAAACCCCGCAAAGCTAGAAGCCTTACAGGGTTGGAGCATTTTGAAGACTGAAACGAGAAGAGCTGCATAGCAGCAAAATGATCGGTTGGGACTTTGCTACAAGATGTGAACCCTAGCTGATCAAGCTTAGCAGTCGCGTTTCGCACAGAGCCAGTATGGATTCTGTGCAGGACTGTCGCGCCCGAATGCGGGTGCTGATGTGGATATGGCGAACCAGGGTCAGCACGGTGTACAGATCGACCTCTCGCCGTAGGATATCGGCTGGTACTGCTGCGGTCTGCTCCGTCCAGGCGGCGATGAATGCCTCGCGTAATGCCTCTTCTTGGGTTCGCATAGCGGCAGGATTGCCCAGTTGACGCAGGCTTTGCTCGGTCATGTGGGCAATAAAGTTACCAATATCTAGCGCCGGTGAACCCTGACAGTAAAGGTCGAGATCCACGAGCCAAATGCGATCGCAATCGACCAAAATCTGATCACCATAAAAGTCGCGATGAATACCTGTCAAGGAAGCAGAATTCATCAAGAAACAGGAGGCTAGCGCATCACAATCCGCTAGAACTTGCTCAATCCGAGTCTGCCACTGCGGAAACCGCTGACTAACTAGAGGCAGGCGTTCATGTAGGATATGGAGTTCATCCTGAAGCGTTTGAATCCTGTTGGTCAGGACGGGAGTACGATGCAACTTGTAGGATAGAGCCGCAATGCGACGAGCAAGGGAAACACCTGTTGATGTCGGCAGTAAATTGGTAGCTGGAGCGCCAGGAACCTTACGCTGAAGCCACATCTGCCAGCCGGGAATTACACCCATCGGTTGAGGCACAGAATAGCCATCTGCACTATCGGCGGCAAATCCCTGCTCCCAAAGCGCTTGCTGGAGGTGATAGCTGTTCCAGTCAGTGCCTTTAGCGCGAATCTTGCCAAGTAGCGTCACTGTTCCGGTGGCTGTATCAACCTGATACTCAATCAGAGCGCGACGACCGGGTTTATGACGTACCAGGATTGCCGTATTCACCCGCCGCAGGTCAGGAATGACCCTTCGCAACTGGATTTGAGCCTGGTAGCAATCTAGCGCATCGGCTAGAAACGGGATTTTGGCGTCTATTTTGTTTGAGATCATCATAACGAGAATCCACCTAGAGCGCTTTACAGAAGATATAACCTATGATCCTTGGTGGCTACTGTGTACACCTAAGTCCTAAAACCCTTTCTGTCAGGGCTTTTCCCTCATCCCCCAGCCCCTTCTCCCAGAACGAGAGAAGGGGAGCCGAAAACGATGATTTGCCTTCCCCAGTTCGATTTTGAATAAACGATATGATTCGCCAAATTGCAACTACACATAATCTCGGTAGACAAGGGGCTTAGGCCCCTTGTTCTGTAGTCCGATTTTGAAGAAACGGTATAACCTCTTCGTTTAGTGCAAAATGCGAGTTTAAGAAGGCAGGGCAGGGCTACCATCTTGAACGGCAGACTGCATCTGATACAGCGCGGCATAATGGCCTTGGCGGCGCATGAGTTCAGCGTGGGTACCCTGTTCGAGGACTCGGCCCTGTTCGAGATAGAGAATTTGATCGGCTTGGGTTGCCAAGTACAGATTGTGGGTGATTAAAAAAGTGGTGCGATCGCAGGCCAGTCTTCGCAGCGCTTCAATCACAACTTGCTCATTAGCGTTATCTAGACCAGTAGTTGGCTCATCTAGAATCAAAATCGGGGTGCGACGGATGGCAGCGCGTGCGATCGCAATTCGCTGTCGCTGTCCACCCGATAACGTTGCGCCACGCTCGCCCACGACAGTATCGTAGCCTTGGGGCAAGGCAGTAATAAACTCATGGGCATTGGCTAGCCGAGCCGCCGCTTCAATCTCGGCATCGCTGACGCCAGCAACACCGTGAGCGATGTTTTCCCGAATGGTAGCAGCAAACAGGAGGCTGTCTTGCAATACGGCACTAATTTGCGGACGGAAACTATCTAAGGTGTAGTCGCGAATGTCCTGCCCATCAACCAGAATCCTGCCAGCCGTTGGATCATAGAGCCGCAGCAGCAGGCTCATTAAGGTAGATTTGCCGCTACCCGATGCGCCGACAATGGCAATTTGCTGTCCGGGCTGTGCCGTTAGGTTAATCCCGTGCAGCACGTTATGCCCCGATTGGTAAGCAAAATGGAGATTTTCGAGCTGTACCCTGCCCCGAAAGATAGGAGCAGGTTGGGCATGTTTGCGATCGCGCACATCAGGCGTTTGCTCCAACACATTGAGAATGCGCTCTCCGGAGGCGGCAGCTTTGGCAAGACGACCTGTGTACTTGGCAAAATTCTGCACAGGCTTGAAGGCATTCTTGAGATAGGTCAGAAACACCAGCACATCCCCCGGTGAGAGGGCATCCTGAATCACCAACCGCGCTCCATACCAAACAACCAGAGCGGTACCTAACGCGATAATCACGTCCACGGTACGCTCCAGATGAGCCGCTAGCCGCTTGGTTTCAACGCTTTCCCGCAGGCTGCGGTGGTTCTGCTGAGCAAACACATCGGCGAAGGCATTTTCCAAGGATAAAGCCTGCACTAGCTTAATGGCAGATAGCGATTCCGCCGCCGTAGCCGCTACAGCCCCCTCCTGCTGCCGCTGATGCAGCGAAACACTGCGAATTCGACGGCTCAAGCGGGTAGCAGCCAGTGCAAAAAGAGGAAACGTCACCAAGGAAAGCAGCGTCAGCTTCCAGTCCAACCAAGCCATGACCACGACCATGCCCGCCAGTGTTAACAGGCTGACAACAAGCGGCAGAGCAGCCGTCAGCAGGATTTCCTGAAGGCGACTGGCATCGCTACTGACCCGCACGATTAAGTCACCGCTGCGGGCTTGGCTGTGATAGCTCAAAGACAACCGCTGGAGATGCCGATAGAGCTGATTGCGAACATGAGTCATCACGCGACTGCCGACAATCGCCAGACTGACCGTACTCCAGTAAGCTGCGATCGCACGTAGGCCAGTAATGGCAACCACACTGATCGCGGTAAAGGTAAGCAGAATGATCGGATCAAGCGCAGACAATCCCGGTAAAGAGACAGAACCCTCTGTCTGGGCGGGAATCAGCACGTAATCAAAGATGATTTTCAGCGGCCAGGGTTCTAGCACGCGCAGTCCAACATCAGCCAGCAGCGCTAGACCGGAGATCACTAATAGTCCCCACTGCTGCCGAATATAGGGCCAGAAAGTGCAGACAACTCGCCATAAGCCAGGCACGGCCTGCTGCATGGAGGTAGAGCGTTTCATAATGCTAGTTATTTCTTTTGAGCTGGGCGATGGAGGGGCAAGGAGCAGGGTGCAAGGGGGCAGGGGTGCAAGGGAGATGGGTTGGGATATTGGAAAACTCTGAAAATGTTTGAACGTTTGAACATTGAACTGTGTCAATTAGAGCCGAGTTAGAGCGGCAACGTGATGGGTGTGATGATCTTTGGGCGTTGGTTTGAGCTGTGTGATCGCAAGAATTCGGTTGGCTACAGCATCCCAGGTATGGTGAGTGAAAATATGCTGCTGGGCGGCTTGTCCTAGCTGATTGCGTAAATAGGGTGAGTGCCAAAGCTGTTCGAGGGCATTGGCCAAGGCCGTTTCATCACCTGGGGGGCAGAGTAACCCCGTTACACCGTCTTCAACTAGCTGATTGATTTGACCAATGCCGCTGGCAACAACGGGTAGTCCTGCTGCCATATATTCCACCACTTTTAACGGTGAGAAGTAGAAGTCGGTACTCTCTGGATAGGGTGCAACTGCAACATCCATTGAGGCTAACAGACTAGGGACAATTTCTGGCGAAACGGCTCCGGTTAGCAGTGCCGCTGACTGTAGCCCTCGCTGCTTTAGCTGTGCGAGTAGCCAGTCTCGCTGCGGCCCGTCACCGACGATCAGCAAGCGCGCTTGTGGAACTCGCTGATATAGATCAGCAAAAGCATTCACCAGATGGGAGAGGCCATGCCAGGGCTTTAGTGAACCAACGAAACCAATCGTGAAAGCCTTCTCATCTTTACCCAGCAAGGGCTGTAGGTCGTTTGGAAAGCGATGCTGATTGACGCCGTTAGGAATGACATGTACCTTGCCTTCGCTGACCCAGTTGCTGAGATATTGTTTGACCGCTTGAGACACAGCAACAATCCCACTAGCAGTCTGAAAAACCCGCTGGGCAACCTGTTCGGCGACATCTTGGTTGATGAGTGATCGGTGCTGAATTTGTTCTTCAATTAGGGGAGCATTCACCTCTAATATGCCGGGAATCCCTTGTCGCTGGGCAAATTCCATTGCGCTATAGCTCCAGAGGGAGTAGCGCTCGTAGACTAGATCAAAGGGACTGGCCAGCTCTAAATCAACCTGCAAATCTGGATTGATTGAGAAGGCTGTCTGCTCCCGGATGGCTGGATCTCCCTTGGGTATAGGAGGCAAGGGATGCACCTTCAGATTGGCTAAATCAGCCGGAGGCTGGTCACCTAATCGCACCGCAAATAGTTCGACCGTTGCGCCTTGGCGACGTAAGGCGCGAATAACTTCCTGGACGTGGATGGAGCACCCTTTCTGGCCGAATACTGGAATGCCTGGATCAGCACAAACGTAAGCGATTCGCATTGGCTATACCTCCTGAAGCGTAACAACTGGATAAGCTGGGGATTGGAACAGCGATCGCAACTCAGCAGCATTGCGAGTAATGTCAAACTGAGTTTCAATCAGCATTCGCGCTTGACGAGCAACCGTTTGTCGCAAACTCGCTTCCGTCAAGAACCGCTCTAGTGCTGTTGCCAACGCCGGAACATCATGCTGGCCAACCAGTAGGCCCGTTTCTCCGTCGCGAATAATTTCGGGAATACCTGTCACATCGGTGGCCACACAGGGAGTTCCCAAGGCCATCGCTTCCAGTAGGGCAGTTGGCAAACCATCTCGATTCCCGTCTGAACCGATGACATAGGGCGCAGCAAAGACCGCTGCTGTTTGCATGAGCTGAAACACCTGCCGCTGAGGACGGGGGCCAACAATTTCCACCCAGTCGTCTAGATGCAGGGCTTGAATCTGCGATCGCAGTTTTGGCTCCAGTAGCCCAGTACCAACGATCTGACAAGTAAACTCACAGCCTCGCTGCCGCAATAGGGCACAGGCATCAATTAAATCAGCCAGCCCCTTCTTTTCCACTAGCCGACATACCGAGAGAATCTTCGGTGGACGCTGGTCGGGAGATTGATACTGAAGTTCGCTCAGATCCATGCCGTTATAGATCCGCTGCACGGTCTGAGCCGCTGCCCCAAATTGCTGTTTGAGATAGGCAACGTTATAGTCGCTGACCGTAACGACTGCTGCGGCATCCTGAAGCTTACGCCGCAAGTCTTCTGGCTCGACGCTTTCATGAAAAATATCTTTCGCGTGAGCCGTAAAGCTATAGGGAACATCAGCAAAATGAGCGGCAAGTCGCGTCACACTGGTAGCAACGCTGCCAAAGTGAGCATGGAGATGAGTAATTCCCCGCTGCCGAATCTCCTGAGCCAGCCAAGCCGCTTGATACACAACGCTAGCCGATTCGCCAGCCGCATACTCTAGCTTTTGCCAAAAATTAGGTATGGCCTGAGCAGCCTGCTGTAGTTCAGCCCACAGGTAGCTAGCAGCCGTAGGATTGAGGCTATTCAGAGCTGCTACCGAGCGGCCTTGGGAAGGTTTACGCAAGTAAGTCACAGGAGCACGCACCTGGCTGATCTTGTCCTGAAAGTGAGTGTCCACCGGAGGACGCAGCGCAAAAATATGCAGATCTAGTCCAGCGGCTTCATGAGCCAGAATTTCATTAACGATAAAAGTCTCTGAATAGCGGGGATACCGTTTAACAATGTAGGCGATACGCATGAGTTTTGAATGCTGAGTTTTGAGTTTTGAGTGCTGAGTTACGGGTTTTGAGTTTTGAGTTACGGGTTTTGAGTTTTGAGTGCTGAGTTTTGAGTGCTGAGTGATTAAAACAATACGCCTCACGCCTCACGCCTCACCCCTCACGTTCCGAGTACTTTACAGCCTTTAAAACCTCTATCCCTCAAGACGCTTGAGGCGCTACTAAATCGGGGTCTGATAGCAGACACTGCACTTCTAGTAGCAGATTGTCTAGTCCATTTAAGTTAACGGCTGAATAAGGTGGGGGCTGAATTGGTTGATGTAGCCACTCTGTTAGTGCATTGGGACTGATGGCTTCTGGATGTAGGACATCGACTAAACCCATTTGCTGGAGGCGTTCGGCTCGAATCCACTGCTCTAACCGAGGGAGGACGCGGGGTACCAGCAGCGTTGGTTTTTGGAAAGAGAGGATTTCGCAGGTTGTGTTGTATCCGCCCATTGCAACGATGCGGCTGGCTCGTTCCAGCAGTAGCGTTGGTTCTTCCAGATAGTCAATGATGCGTAGCTGCGGATTTGCTGTAGCCAGGGCATGAAGCTGCTGCTTCTGTTCGGGCGGCATGAAGGGGCCAGTTAATAAAACGCCAGTTGTTTGGGCCGGAAAGGTGGTTTGAGCAAAGGCTAAAGCTAGAGCCATGCCGTCTTGTCCACCACCCACTAAGCAGAGCACTAAATCTGTTTCGGGTATTGCTAAGGCATCAAGGCTGGAATATAAGCCGGGATCTGCATAGTGCAGCCGAGTTCGCTGATCCAGATAGCCTAGCGGACGAATTTTGTTAACGATATCAGATGGTAGATTGTATTCTTGACGGAGATCGTATACCTCTGGATCGCCGTAAACCCAGATGGCATCGTAGTAGCGGCGAATAGCTGCTTCATTATCGGCTCGCTGCCAGTCGCGCTGAACGGCGGCTGGTGTATCAAGCACATCCCGCAGGCCAAGAACACAGCGGATATGAGGCTGAGACCTAATATATTCCAATGCTGGATCAAGTTCGCGCACGGCTCCACGCGGCACGTTGTCAACGATGAAGATATCTGGCTGGAACTTTCTAATGGCAGTGCGAATAATTTGCGATCGCATACCGATTATGTCCTCTAGCGACAGCCCTAAACGGCGCGACTGATACTGACCATCTGCACATTTGTAGAGAGCAGGTAAGGTTAGACAGTCAACCCCATCGGGTGTCGGCACATCACTGGCATCTCGCATGCCGCTAATCATTAAGATATCGGCATTAAGTGCCGATGCGCCCAGGGTTTGGGCGATCAGGAGATTACGCCGCTTGTGGCCTAGTCCCATCGTGTCATGGGAATAGAGGGCAATTCGCCAGCGACGATGATGAGCAGGTGGTGCAGCAGGATAGCGAGGATCATTGACCCTTCTTAAGTTAGATGCTGGAGCTGCGGTAAATTGTCGTCGCAGAAAGCTCGCTAGAGGTTTTTGGGTAGAATTGAGTGAGAACACGGGCCTTTCCTTTACAGATCGACAAGCCAAACTAAATTCGACGCTGCAATCTCAGGCTGTTTTCTATCAGAAAGCAGTCACAGATCGCGGGCAAATTCAGTTTCATCAGTCCGAGGGAGAGCGTTTTAGAAAAATATGTTTGGCTCTTCCTAAAGTGGGGCACTTATCGCTCGGACTGATCCAAAATCTAGTTACTGGACTTTTACTGGCTTAACGACTTGTTAATGTGCCAAGCGACAATCGAGCTGTTATATGCCGAAAAATGCGCTTTTCACCTCATCGATTAAGCCTAAGTTAATGATGGCGCTCGTCTCTAAAGGTTCGGTGAGGCTAACGTGAGAAAACTTTCATGTACAAGTTCCCATATGGGTGGCTTCATATCCTGGCTAGCTGACAAATGGGTCGTGAGGCGTATTGTTTTATAGTGGTTCTAGATAAAAACGAGAGAGGAGAGTGCCTCAGGATGAGGCACTCTCCTCTCTCGTTTTCTCATTCTTAACTGGAATGACTATAATCACTCAAAACTAAAAACTAAAAATCAGCACCTCAGTTCGGCAAATCAAAACATTGTGTTGGGGTACTCGCCAAGTTGTTGACGGCTTGGTAGGCCCAGTCGGTGGGGTATACATCGGAGAAGGCTGAGGCAAATTGGCCAGCGGGACAGGTGACCTGAGTGGGGTTAACGGTTGGTTCAGTCAGCTGGGATGTAGTGTTTGGCGTGGTGATTTCACCAGTGGATTCGACTGTTTCGACGGTTACTGTTTCAACAGGCTGATTGGGTGATGTAGATGGTTGGGATGGTTCGAGTGCGATCGCACTTGCCAACACGGACGCAATGAGAAGATCCATAGTTACCGTTTTATAACGTCATATATGAAGTCTAGTGGAAAACCCATGATTGATTGTGTATAACGTTTGCGGAGTAAACGCTGCACAAAAGTAAATTGGGTTCTTATACACAGACTTGATAATCAGTCTCGCAATTCAGTCTCATAATTCAGTCTCATAATTCAGTCTCATAATTCAGTCTTACAATTTAGTCTCATAATTCAGTCTTACAATTTAGTCTCATAATTCAGTTTCATAATCGGTACCACAGTCATGCTGCTCAATCCTATATGCCGTTGTCAGTAAACCCTTCAACCTCAGAGGTGTGGTTGATTTCAGCGATCAAGGTTGCCGCTGCTTCACAAGTGACTGGCGCATTGAATAAGTAGCCCTGCCCCATGTCGCAACCAAACACCTTGAGCTGCTGGAGTTGTTCTGGCGTTTCGATCCCTTCTGCGATCGCTTTGAGACCAAGCTGGCGCGACAGTCTAACGATTGTTTTGGCAATGTTGAGATTGCTTTGGCTATTGAGTAGGTTACTGACAAATGAACGGTCAATTTTGAGATTATCAACCGACAGAGAATGAAGATAGCTCAAAGACGAAAACCCAGTACCAAAATCATCAATGCTAATCTGAATTGAGAGACGTTTCAGCGTTTGAAGCCGCTGATTAATTGCGTTGATATCTGCCATAAACATGCTTTCGGTAATCTCTAAGGCTAAACAGCGTCCATCTAGAGCTGTTTCCTGTAGAATTTGCTCCACTTGAGCCACCAAATCGGGTTCCTTAAGCTGCTTCATCGACAGATTGACGCTGATCTTGAGGTCTGCCGCTACGGGAAACTGACTTTGCCACTGCACCATCTGACGGCAGGCTTCTCGCAAGACCCAGGCTCCTAATTGCACAATTAAACCCGTATCTTCGGCAATCGGAATAAAATCTACTGGGGAAATAAATCCTTTTTGGGGATGCTGCCACCGAACGAGTGCCTCAAAACCCGCTAGCTTTCCAGTTGAAAGGGTCATAATAGGCTGATAGCGCAGCGTAAACTCCTCTCGCTCTAGTGCCTGCCGCAGTTCATTTTCCAGTTCCAGTCGCTGCAATGTTTGGCCATACATTTCTTGATTAAAAATGGCGTAGCGAGATCCCCCTTGATGTTTGGCTGAATACATAGCGATATCTGCATTTCGGAGCAGATCGAGTCCGTTAGTATGTTCAGCCGTGCCCAAGACAATGCCGACACTAGCGCCAATCACCACATTCTGCTGAGCCAGTGGTATCGCCGTTCTAAACTCACTCACAATTTTTTCGGCCACCTGCACAGCCGTCTTTAGACCTTCAATTTCTTCTAGCAGCAAGACAAATTCATCGCCCCCAATTCGTGCAGGCAGATCGATATCGCGCGTCATCTGCTCTAGCTTCTGGGCCACAATCTGCAATAGCTGATCGCCTGTTGAATGACCTAAGCTATCGTTGATGATCTTGAACCGATCTAAATCCACGAACAGGATCGCAAAATGAAAATTCGTGTGTCGCTTGGCTCGCTCAATGGCCAAATCAAGCCGTTCTAGCAGCAAAGCTCGATTGGGCAATCCGGTCAGGCTGTCATGGGTGGCACCGTGCTCAAGCTGCTGCTGGGCCAAAATTTTATCAGTGATGTTCCGAGAACTTGTCTGGATATAGGCCGGAGCATCTACAGAAGCCGGAATGACCTTAACTAGGGTTTCAAGCCAGATGTAGCTGCCATCCTTCCGCAGACAGCGATAGACCAGAGGATCAGAACTATTTCGGTTAACCGCGTGCTTGAGCTGTAGCCGCACCAATGCTCGATCATCGGGGTGGCAATGGCGATAGGGATGACTGCGAATGAGTTCACCTGGCTCAAATCCAAGTAGGGACTGGCAGGACGGGCTGAGATAGAGAAATCGACCTGATAAATCGTGCAGACAGACCAGATCTTTGACGTTTTCGGCCAGTAAGCGGAAGCGAGCTTCGCTGTCTTGGAGCGCGATTTGGGAATATCGCCGTTCCAATTCAGCCGTTGCTCGGTTAGCAAAAATCTGCAAAATTGTCATATAATCATCGCGATCGCACAATGGCGTTCTACTAATTGCGCTCAGCGTGCCCAGTGTCTCCCCGGCAGCATTGATTAGGGCCACTCCCGCGTAGCTTTCGGCTTCAAGCTGCGGCAGGTAAAGATTGCCCGCAAACAGTTGGGAAACTTGATGGCTACAGCAGTATCTCCCTTTTCGCAACACAACTGCACAGGGCGTATTATCGGGTTGATAGGTAATATTGGGCCGGAGCTGCCCATGTGCCCAAAATGCGATTGTCTGCAATGTGTCTCTAGACTGTTCAGAATTCGCCTGTTTGGCTGCCGATGGCTCAGAGTCTAACCGTTTAGAACTCGATCGCTGAGCCACAAAAACGTAATCTGCGCCTAGAGCTGCCGCTAAATACTGCACCAACTTTTCAAAAAATGCTCTGCCCGTGACGGCGGCTGTGCCCTCCATTAGGCTTTGCAGCATTTCGTGCGACTGTCTGAGTTCAGTAATATCTCGCTTGATTACCACGTAGCGATAGACCGTTCCTGTCTCATCTCGAATCGGAAAAGAGCGATCCCAAATCCAGCGAACGTTACCATCGGTATCTACAGTTCTATACTCTTCGTTGATAAACGAAATACCTTGAACCTCAAGGTTAATCTTTTGTGCCACCCAGTCCCGATCATGCGGATAAACGTATTGCAGCCAAGTTTCAGGGGTTGTGTCATCTCGGCCTGGGCTGCTGTAAAGCCGCTTATACCCTGCATTGCAAAAAATCATGTTTCCTGTGCCAATCTCGCGCAGCAGCAGGGGATCTTCAATGCCGTCCACAATTTGCCGCAACTGTTCGCGATCGCGCTGTAAAGATTGCTTCGTTTGCCGCAACGTTTCGAGCTGCAATTCAAGATTGGCATTGGCGAGCTTAAGTTCTTGTTCTTTCTTGAAAAGATTGGTCAGCAGTTGATTTAAGGCTCGCGATAGGCGAGTAATTTCGCTCCGTCCGCTCGTTTTGGGTAGCTTAGCGCGACGGTTGCCTGCTCGGATTTGGTCGGCTGCGATCGCAATCTTGAGCAGCGGTTTTGTAATCAAACTGGCCGTCAACCAGCCGATGACTGCAAAGCCACTACCCAACACCACGCCGCCAATCAAAATCTGCCAGTACAGCGTCCGAGCCGGACTGAAGGCTGTGGCTGCTGGTTCATACACTAAAACAGTCCATCCCAGACCGGAATAAGTCAGGTATCCCTGGCTCTCAACAAAGCCAACTAGATAGGTATTGCCATCTGGCCAGCGCTCAACCGTGTAGCCCGAATCTGCAACACTCGCTAGACGCAGGCTCTCCAGTTCCAGCGTTTGTCCCTGCCATCGATCCGGCCCCAGTAATACGGTGCCAAACTGATCGACGATCAAAATCTCCTTGCCATCTGCGGCTGGCGTATTCAGCAGCGTCGTCTTTACATCCTCAGCCCAAGCCCAGCTCAAGTGGGCACCCAGAACACCCTGAAAACTGCCCTGAGCATCACGCACCGGACTAGCTACATCAACAAACCGTAGCGGGGCATCGGTGGGATTGGGCAACAGTTTCGCCAGCAGCACGGCTTCATGCACATCCCCCACAAAGGGCTGATCCTGAGCCTGCACAAACCAATCCCTCTGGGCAACGCTGACGCCTTCTAGAATCCCTTGCGTACTGGCTTGCACAATCCCCTGCTGATCTGCAAAACCAATCCAGGCATAGTTGGAATAGGTATTTTGGAGAGTATCGAGAACAGCTTGGATCTCGGAATCGGACGTTTGCGGATTCCGAAACGGTTCTAACCCCGCAATAATTTGAATTTCACGATATCGCTCAAATAGGTTCTGATCTAAACTGCCCGACATCTGCTGAGCAATTTGAGTCAAGTCCTGACCAATATCCTGCTTAATTTGCTCCTCAGCTAAGTTTCCAGATATCCGACCTAAGACGGCAGACAGCAGGATAGTGATACTACCAAACGCGATTCCAAGACGAACACCCAGACTGGCACCCGTCCAAGCTGTAACAATTCGATTCATAAGGACGTAGAAATGAGCGGCGAGAGGCTATGGACGATAGAAGGAACTTGCACTAAAGGAACACACAGCGCATCTCAATTGGTCTGAAATCAGTTCGCACTCAACGCTCTAGCCCTGCTCGCATCTACACCTTACAAATCAGTCTCCCGAGAGCTAATGTGCAACGACAAAAGCACCCTTTTGCCGTTTGTGCAATGTACGAGCTTAGCTACTAAGATAATTCTTTTTTAAAGATATGCAAACTTATGCAGAATTTCAGAATCTACCTTGGACAAACACCGGATGAGCTTAAGCTGAGTTTGAACACATCAATTCAGCAGGAAATAGTCATTGAAAAACAAATTTGACAGGCTACAAAAACGCGAGTGGAATTAATATTCCCCAACGCTCAACTAAGATATCAAATCTGGATTTTTCTACTTATCCTGCATTCTACTTATCCTGCAATATTGGCTCTATGCTTAGAACCTGAAGGTTAGGTTCTTGCAAAAAGCTTATACCGGAAGCCTTTCAACACCCTTCGCCTGAGATTCAGCAGTGCGATCGCAGCTGATTTTTAAGATCAATTTTATATTTAATTGCCCAACTCTCGCCTACAAAAAATTTGTCGAAAAAGATTAAAAAATAAAATGTGTTTTGGATATCATCGATTGAAAAATATCAATCGTTCTTCAGCAGAATCATAGTCTCTCAAAAAATAGAAAAGAAAATCAATCATACTAAGTAGCCACAACGTCCCTACGGTTGCTAAAGATCTTCAATTCTGTGATCCAACCAGATCTTGAAACGACAGCAGCGCTTGCTGGAGCTGGTCGCCTGCAACCCAGGCAAAGTCGTCATGTCCAGCTTCTGCAATCCAGAGAAAGGCTTTAGGCTGTGAAGCCGCATCATAGAGCGCTTGACCATGCTCAAAGGGGATGGTTTGGTCGGCCTCACCATGCAGGATCAGAACAGGCTGATCAACCTCATCCAACCTGCGAAGATTGGCAAACTTATCAAATGGCAGGAGTGGAAACGGCACAACAACGCGAAACGCAGAGGTAAACGTACTCTCCAAAATCAATCCTGCTGTGGGATATCGAGTCGCGAGCTCCGTTGCTGACCCACCACCCACGGAGCGACCGTAGATAATGATTTGCTCTGGTGGAACGTTAAGGTGCTGAGTCAGGTAGGTGTACGCGGCATCCGCATCTTGATAGGCGCGACGTTCACCGGGTTTGCCATCACTGGTTCCGTAGCCCCGATAGTCATAAGCAAAGACGCTAAAGCCCCAGCTATGCAGTTGATCGAGGATGGGGCGAATGTGGCCCACGTCTTCCGCGTTACCGTGAATATAGAGGAGTGTGTAAGTTGCTTGGTCATTGGGTAAATAAACAGCCGAAATCTTTTCTGACTCATTGACAGGGACTTTCAGAATCTCTTCGGTATCTGCGTAGCTGGCGGGCTGGGGCAGAAAAATCATGCTGTCGGCCCGAAAGAAGACGTAGAGCGCGAAAAATGTGTAAATGAACAACAGCGATCGCACCCATCGTTTCCAGGTGAATTCGCCAATCAGCACTTTTCGCAGCGTCGCTCGGTTCAACCTCATTTCATACCGTTCCACTTTTTCAAGCCCTTTTATGCAAATAAGACATTCTATCCATGCAGAATTCGCATAAAATGGAGTATTTTGTATCTATGTTAACCAAAGTAAAGCTTTAGTTTTTCTAACGTTAAGAACGTTCAGCCCACTAGATATATCAACTTAGGCTCTAATTGTTGACGGTAACCACTGTAGTTGTACTTACATTTATGATTGGAGCCATTTACTAGACTGGAAGCAAGCGGCTGGGAAACCTACTGCATTGACTGCTAGTCAACCTCAAGCCATTTCATTTATGATTATTCATTCTGCAAATTATTGATTCTGCAATTCGTAGGCAATCGTATCTTTTATGAGTTCATCCACACCTCTGGGCAAAGTTTACTTAGTTGGTGCCGGGCCTGGTGATCCAGGGTTGTTTACCTTAAAGGGGAAAACGCTGCTGGAACATGCCGATGTCGTCGTTTACGATGCCTTGGTTAGCCCTGAAATTTTGGCAATGATTAATCCCTATGCCGAGCAGATTCACGCAGGCAAGCGGCGGGGTCGCCATTCTTTACCCCAGGCGACTACAACGCAGATTTTGATTGAAAAAGCCCAAACTAATGCTGTGGTCGTCCGGCTGAAGGGTGGTGATCCCTTTGTCTTTGGTCGGGGTGGTGAGGAAATGGAAGATTTGGTGCAGGCTGGTATTCCGGTCGAAGTTGTACCGGGTATTACTGCTGGTATCGCCGCCCCTGCCTACATCGGTATTCCCGTGACCCACCGCTCCTACAGTTCTTCTGTTACCTTCGTCACCGGGCATGAATCGGCTGGTAAGTATCGCCCCAAAGTCAACTGGAGCGCGATCGCACATGGCTCGGAAACGATTGTGGTTTATATGGGGGTTCACAATTTGCCCCACATTACGGACGAGTTGACGAATGCTGGGTTGAGTCCAGACACGCCGATTGCCCTGATTCGCTGGGGAACACGACCCGATCAGCAAGAGCTTTTAGGTACGCTCGGTACGATCGTGCAGCAGGTGGACGAAACGGGTTTTGAAGCGCCTGCGGTCGCGGTGATTGGTGCAGTGGTGAACTATCGCCATCGGCTCCAGGAGATTTTGGGTGATGCGGTAGCGCAAAGGCCAATTGTCGTGAACTAGGCGAAGAGGCGGGAGAACGGATCTGCGATCGCATAACAACAGTGCGGCGCACATCTGCTCAGACCGTGCAGCCAGCAAGATTTGTCTATATCCTGCTTTTGTAGTGCTTTTACCATGCTTTTACAGTACTTTTACCGTGTTTTTATCGTGCTTTAACTGAGCTGAGCGCGAAAGCGATTGATACTCACGCCTAGAAACAGAAGCGCAAAGATAAATAGAGCAATAATGTTAATCCAGAGGGCTTCAATGCCAACATCTTTGAGGATCAGGCTGCGGCAGATGTGAACATAGTGACGTAGCGGATCGAAGAATGACAGCGTGCGGAAAAACGGTGGCATCGTTTCAATGGGTGCGATCGCACCTGAAAGCTGAATCAGCGGCACGTTGAAGAAGAATGAAGTCAGCACTACCTGCTGCTGGTTATTGGCTAAGGTCGCCAGCAAAATGCCGATGCCAATACAGACAAACAGGTAGAGCGCTGACAGTGCCAGGAACAGCAGGTAGTTGCCGCGAAACGGCAGATTGAAAATCACTAAGCCAATCGCTGAAGCCAGCAGCACGTCGCCCAAGAGCAGCACAAACAGCGGGATGATCTTGGCCGCCAGGATTTCCCAGCCTGCCGCTGGAGTCATCAGCAACTGTTCCAGCGTACCAACATCTTTCTCGCGAATCACCGTTGTGGAGGATACCAGCGATCCGGTCAGCGTCAAGACAACGCCGATCACGCCGGGCACAAAGAACCAGCTACTCAGTAAGCCAGGATTGTAGAGAAACTTGACCTGGGTTTCTACGGGCGGCCTTTGGATTTGCATATTGAGCGATTGGCTATAGCGGTTGATGATTTGCTGCACATAGCCCCGCGCAATCCCTGCTGTATTAGCGTCAACGCCATCAATCAGGACTTGAATATGGGCTGGCTGGCTACCAGTCAATTCCTCACTAAAATCGGGGGGGATGACAATTCCGGTCGTAATCTGGCCTGTACTCACTTGCTCTCCCAATTCCGCCTGACTCGCTGCATAGGTACGCACCTCAAATACATTATTTTCAACCAGTGCGGCGATCAACTCGCGGCTATCAGCAGAGCGGCTATAATCGACTATCCCCAAACTTAAACCTGTTACTTCCGGATTCAGCGCTAAACCAAAGACCAGCAGTTGAATCGTGGGCGGAAACAGCAGCAGAAATACAATTTGCTTATTCCGCAGGATCTGCTGTACCTCTTTCACCATCAGGGGCCAGAGGCGGAAGCTGGATAAGTAACTAAATAGATGGCGGAGGGGGAGCATGAGAGATTTTGGATTTTGAATTTTGGATTGGTTAATGGTGTGATCTGTAGAGTTAGTCCGAAAACTGCATGCGGCGCAGGATGCGGGTTGCCATTAGGAAAAAGAAACCGCCGATCAGTGCGATCGCAACTGGAGCTAAACCAACGCCGATCCAGCCCGTACCGCGCACCAGCGCATCGCGGGTAATGGCAATGTAGTAGCGAGCGGGGATCACGTTTGAGACAAGGGACAGCGGGAAAGGAATATTGTCAATCCGGTAGATAAAGCCGGAGAGCAGCAGTGCAGTGAGAAATCCGACAATGGCTGTACCCTGAACGGCTCCGGTTTGATTGCCAGCCCGGACGCCGACAAAGAGGCCAAACGCCACACCTGCCAGTAGAAACAGTAATGTACCTACGATTAACGTCGTCGGGTCACCCCGCACTCGAATACCAAATAGAATTGCCGCTACCGTGAGCGTTAAGACAGCCTCTCCCAATCCAATCACCACGTAGGCCAGTTCTTTACCCAGCAGCCATTCAGCGGCGCTCAGATCCGAAGCGTATATTTGAACAATGGTGCCCTGTTCCTTTTCTCGAACAGTTGCGATCGCGGCTAGCATAGAGGGAAACACCCACAGAATGACGCCGAAAATGCCAGGGACGATATACAGCGCCTCTTCTCGACCGGGATTAAACCACAGTCGCGTATCTGCAACAATCTGGGACTGCTCTGGAATAAGCTGACTGCTGCGGAGGAAAAATTGGGTGGCGGCGCGAATGCCGTTTTGGATCACGCGGGCGTTGTTTACATCAGTACCATCAACCAGCACCTGTACAGCAACTGGATGGCGCTCCTTGATAGCTTGAGAGAAATCGGGCGGAATGATTATAGCTACCTTAGCGCGATCCAAATCCAGCGTCCGGATCGGATCACTCTCAATCAGCGGTCTCGGCACAAACTGATTGGTGGCAAAGATGCGCTCCACATAGCTGCGGCTCAGTAAGCTATTGTCAAAGTCCTGCACGCTGAGCGGAATATTTTTGGACTCTAGCCGAATGGCGTAGCCGTAGATCAGCAGCACCGCCAGCGGTAGCACAAACGCCAGTGCCACCGTCAGCCGATCCCGCCGAAACTGCGCCAGCTCTTTAACACACTGGGAGATCACTCGCTTCATATTGCTGTATCCTCTGCCCGCTGCACAATTCCAATAAAGGCATCTTCAAGCGAAAACGGAATCGGCTGCACTGACTGCACCTGAATCTGCGCGGCCTGCAACCATTGCTTAATTAGCGGCAGTTCCTGCTCCGGATCATCGACAACTAAGTGCAACCGATCGCCAAAGATTGCAACTCGCCAATCGTCTAGCCGCTGCTTCAGCAAATCAGAGGTAGTTTGGGTCTGGTCAGTGATCAGCTCAACTAACTGCCCCGGCTGACTGGTTTTAATCTCATTGGGTGATCCTTGCGCCACCACCTGACCCGCCACCATAAAGGCCATGTTATTGCAGTTTTCGGCTTCTTCCAGATAATGTGTCGTCACCAGAATTGCCGTACCGCGACGGGCAAAATCGCGAATCAATCGCCAGAACTGGCGTCGAGCCAGGGGATCAACCCCAGAGGTGGGTTCATCTAAAAACAGAATATCCGGCTCGTGCATCACCGACGCACCAAAGGCCACTCGCTGCTTCCAGCCTCCCGGTAAGCTAGCAGTCAGGGTATGCTCCCGTCCCTCTAGGCCACAGGTGGCTAGTACCCAGTCAATCTTCTCTGCCCGCAAGCGGTTCGGCACGCCATATACACCGCAGTAGAAGCTGAGATTTTGCAGAATCGTTAGATCATCATACAGCGTAAACTTCTGGCTCATATAGCCAATCCGCGATCGCACGTCTGACCGATTGAGATTAGCGGTTTCGCCCGCGAGCTGAACGGTTCCACCGCTGGCTGGCAGCAGACCACAGAGCATTTTAATCGTCGTGGTTTTGCCTGCGCCGTTTGCGCCTAGTAAACCGTAGATTTCGCCGTAGCGCACAGTCAGGTCAACGCCTTTCACCGCTTGAAAATCACCAAAGGTTTTCTGGAGCGACTGAGCTGCGATCGCAGTTGCGCCTTTCTCTTTGCCGGAACGGTAGGCGGGAAACGGAATATAGGGAGGGTCAGAGCCTTTTTGGCGGAGTTGATTGACGAAGACATTTTCCAGCGTTGGCGCATCGGGACGAATGGAGGAGAGCGGAATTTGCTGCTGAGTCAGCATTTGACGGATTTGCTGTTCGCCTTGATCTGCATTGGTGACAAGGACATCTAAGCGATCGCCAAAGGTTTGAACATCAACGATGGTTTGATCCCCCCCAGCCCCCCTTGAAAAGGGGGGAATAGATTGCAAAGCCTCTTCAGCCCTTGCAACATCGTCTGTCCAGACTTCCAGCCGCTGCAATCCCATACTTTCTCGCAGCATGGCCAACGTGCCGATCTGCTGAATCTCACCATCGTAAATCAGGGCAATTCGGTGACAGCGTTCGGCTTCGTCGAGGTAGGGCGTTGCCGCTACAACCGTTACGCCGTCAGCAGCCACGGCAGCTAGCAAGTCCCAAAACTCGCGGCGCGATACCGGATCAACGCCTGTGGTCGGTTCATCCAGCAGCAAAACGGTCGGATCAGCAATTAAGGCACAGCACAGCGCCAGCTTCTGCTTCATGCCACCGGATAGCTGTCCTGCTAGCCGTTCACTAAACTGCTCCAGTCCAACTCGCTGGAGCAAATAAGGCGCACGTTCCGCAAATCGAGTGTCTGATATCCGCCGCAAACCCGCACTGTAGCGTAGGTTTTCTAGGATGCTGAGGTCGGCATAAAGCGAAAACTTCTGGGTAAGGTAGCCTAAATTTAATCTTGCAGCTCGTGGTGGCTTAGCGAGTACGCTCACTTGGCCGCTACTGGCCTCGCGCACTCCCGCTAGGATTTGGAACGTGGTCGTCTTGCCAGCCCCATCGGGGCCAATCAGACCAAAGATTTCACCGGGTTGAACGACAAAGCTGATCCCCTTCAACGCCGCGATCGCACCATAGGATTTATGCAAGTCGTGAACTGCGATCGCAACCTGCTGATCTTGGTGGAAAGATGATACCGCATCGACTGAAAATTCCGCTGAAGAAGTCATCTCACCGCCTGCTCCTCTAGCTCCTCCTGCTGACCTAGCTCCTGCCGCTCCTCCACCGACAGCAAAATCTCGCCATCCGCAGGCATCCCTGGCTTGGCATATCCAGCCGGATTCTCAATTCCCAGCCGCAGGCCAAACACCTGCGTCACTCGGTCATCCTGAAAGTAAATGTTTTCTGGCGTAAACGAGGCTTCGGTATCAATCGCGATGACCGTCGCATCTAGCGGCTGCTCGGGCGCAGAATCTAGGAACACATGGGCAGGCTGCCCCACTCGCACATGGCCAATTTCACCTTCGGGGATGTAGCCGCGCAGGTAGACATCGTTCAGATCAATCACCGTCATTACCGTTGTGCCAGCGGCGATCACCTCCCCCGGCTCCACCATACGCGTCACCACCACGCCATCAATAGGACTAGTGATTGATAGATTGGCCAGTCTCGCCTCAACCTCGTTCTGATTTGCGATCGCGCGTTCCACTTCGGCCTGAGCTGCAGCCAGTTGGGCGTTTGCTTGCTCCAACTGACGCTGGAGGCGGGTAATCTGCGCGGTACGAATGTCGGGATTGAGCTGGCTCGTTTCTGCCTGGGTCAGCCCACCTTGAGCCGCTCCCACTTGTCGTTCTGCGGCTGCTACAGATGCTTGTCGAGCTGCCAGTGTGCCTTGAGCGGTCTCAAAGCGAGTTTGCACTTGGTCGAACTGCTGCTGTGGAATCGCACCATTGTTCACCAACACCTGAAAGCGATCGCGCTCTAGTCGAGCCAGTTGGAGTTCAGACTCAGCCTGCTCCACCTGTGCTTGAGCAGAGGCGAGCTGCGCTTGGGCTGCGGCCACGGTTGCCTCAGCTTGATTCACGCGTCCTGCTGTATCTCCTTGGGACTGCTGCAACGTCAACTGCGCTTCTTCAATCTGGCTTTGAATCACTCCAATTTGGCTCTGAGCCTGATTCACCTGCTGCTCAGCCGCTGCTCGATTTGCCTGTGCCGCAACCAGTGCGGCCTGTAGCTCATCATCATCCAACCGAGCTACGACCTGTCCCTGCTGCACCGAATCGCCCTCTCGTACCGCTACAGACTCAATTCGTCCACCCGTCTTAGCGCCCAAATCGCTCTCATAGCCTTCAATTCGACCGCTTAGTTCCAGCGCATCATCATCCGGTTGCACTAGCCAAGCCCTCACCCCAAATCCCACCGCTGCCAGCAGTAGGCCAACTGGAATCAATAGCAGCAGTTTTTTCGATCGGTGCGATCGCGGTTTTACATCTGGTGCAGACGCTGGATTACCGGAACTGGCTGGATTTTGTGGTGCAACCTGAGTCATAATCACGAACCCAGAAATATCTTGAGGACTTTACGGCATTAAATCGTAGGGTGTGCTGAGCGGCGAGAAACGCACCGTCACAAGTCTCAGGCTTGTTTCTCGCTGCCACTGCCAACCTGAAATTAAACTACTGATGCTGTTTATACTATACGGTATAGTATAGCTATAGATCTCAAAAAAGACACAAAACCTCACCGACCTATCTCACACTCATGACCTCATCTGTCACATCCACGACTGCCGTACAGAAGCGCAACCAAATTTTAGAAGGGGCGCTCGAAATTTTCCTGCATCAGGGGTATGAAGGCACCAGCATGGATCGAGTAGCTACCGCTGCTGGCGTATCGAAAATCACAATATACAAGCATTTCGAGGATAAAGAAGGGCTGTTTGTAGCGCTGATTGAGCAGGTTACAACCCAACGATTCAATCAGGTTTTCGGTACGCTGTCTCTAGCGGAAGACCCAACTAAAGTATTGCAGCACATTGCTCAGAAGTTTTTGCAGCTCGTAAGTGGCGATGAAGAATATGTGGCCTTTTTACGGTTAATCATCGGTGAATCAGGTCGCTTTCCCGAACTGGCCCAGCTTTTCATTAAGGCGCTACCGCAAAAGGTATGGCATGTGCTGAGTCAGTATTTTGCGTCCCACCCGGAGTTGAACTTGCCCCATCCCGAAGCCGCAGCTCGCATCTTCACCGGAACGCTAATGAGCTATGCTATGACGCAGCACTTACTGCATGGTCAACAGATTGCACCAATGGAACCGGAAGTGCTGACTGATAGCTTGATTCAGATGATTACCAGTCAGCAAGCATAAGGAGCGTAGATTTAATGCTCGGTAGGAAATGATTGAGATTGGAGATTTTGTGTCTCTTCCCGCAGCACGTTAATGCTTTGGCTGACAAAATCATGAATAATTGCCAGTTCTTGATCGCTGTAGCGTGAGAGCAACGCTTCCATTTGCTGGCTCATTGAGATAAAGAGAGGAGCGATCTCCTGCTCCATTTTCTCTAGAACGGGTTGTACCAACACTTTGCGGCGATCATTTGGATCTCGCTGACGCTGGACAAACCCTGCTTTTTCCAGCCGATCCACCAAACCCGTAATCGCTCCAGTTGTCAGGCCAGTCAGTTCAGCTAGTTGCCCAGCCGTAATCGCACCCGTCCGACTCAACAGATCAAGCGCTTTATGCTCCGTAGGGCTGAGACCAACCCGCTCAGCAATTGCCGCATGAAACATCAGGGTTCGGGCACTCAGCTCCCGGCCAAGCTGCACATTAGCCAGCAGTAGTTCATCCCGTGATGACGGATTACTTGACAATCCTCTACGCTCCTCTTAGCATCTAATTATCTTAGTTGCTAAACTATTTAGCAGTTGAAATAATCATGCTCAAATTCTAGCGCCAAATTGCTGGCGCTGTTCTGGTTCTGTTTTGGGCTGCGTCTCTGCATCACTACTCCTACATCGCTAGCTCTATATCCCCACCCAGGAGGCTTCTGTAATGAATGCCAAATCTTTTCTGCTTCGTCCCTCGTTTTTCAAACTGCGGGTCAGACCTCAATTCGCAATCAAAATTCTACTTTGGTTACTGATTATTAATCTGGGAATTGCTTTAGGCGCAGGGCTATATGAAGCTCAAATCGTCTTCCCGCAGTGGCTGGTTGCTTCCGATTCAGGGTATCAGTGGTCTGCTGAAGCGGCGCGGCAAGCCAATACGGGCTTACGGTTTTGGGCCTATGTAACGACTGGGCCGCTAACCTTACTAACTTTGGTAAATGCGATCGCAGCTTGGAACAAACGCGGCAAATTACGTCGCTGGTGGCTAGCTACTGTTGGCATTGCAGCAGCAGATCGACTTTTTACGTTCTTCTACTTTATTCCGACGATGCTCCGATTAATGGATGACGCTCTGCCCCAAACTCAGGCGGTAGCGATCGCGCTGCAATGGTCACATCTCAACACTTTCAGGCACCTGCTTGTGTTATTCGCGCTCCTAGCGGCATTAAAAACGTTTTCTCTCCTGTATCAGCGAGCCGCGCATACTCAATCCAACCTTAGCTGACTATTAGCTGGCACTTTGATTGACAGTCAGGGATACGGAGATGGATGCGGCGGCATCAATACCCTTTACCCATTTCATGCAACAGATTGTTTCACGGGTCGAGCAACCGATGCCGATTGCCAAAAGTCGCGAATTTGTAGTCCAACTGCTTGCGGGTGCTCTGCATGGAAAAAGTGACGACCATTGGGGCAGTGCCAAATGCGATCGCACTCTTTCAGCCAGGGTCGCCAGTGATTGATCTGATTGGTATCGACAATCAGGTCACTGTCTCCTCCGCAGACGAGCAGAGGAACCTGGACGCGACCGGGTGAGAGATGCTCACGGCGCAGCAGGCTATGGGGCGATGGCGAAGTCGCCAAATCCCGCTCCAGCAGCTTAATTAAGCCCTTAGCTCGGCGACAGCTTTGTGCACCAAACAGATTCCGCACCATCTGTGCCATCACAATCGAGCGGCTACAGGGCAGCAACTGCCGCTGCACGTAGTAGTGCGCCTGCCAATCCACAGTTGGGTTCACGCCAACTGAAAGCAGCGTCAGCGACTGCACCCGCTCTGGATGTCGCCGCGCATAGCGCAGCCCCAGCAGTCCGCCAGTGCTGTGACCAATCAGGTGAATTTTGCGATCGCGATTTTTCAAATAGTCATGCAGCAGCACCAATGCTTTCTCCAGCGAACAAGGTTCGTCTTGGGTTTGGGAATATTCCCAGTGGGCAATGTCGCTATCCTGCGCCAGCTCATGCAGTAGCGGTTTATGGAAATCCACAAAGCTGGGATTGACGCTCAGCCACAACATATCAGCCATATCAGCAGCAACATTCAACATCTCATACTCCATTACTAAAAATAATTGTCTATAAGTGGGCAGCAGGATTAAGCCAAGTTCCACAGTCTCACATCAGCTATCGTCAGCCTGCTGATGGATCATATACGGTGCCTGCTAATTGGGGATAAGAACTTATTTGGCAAATTTTACGCCCTCAGCAGACGACTAGATTGAGATGTAGATTCTGATAAACATATAGCACTAAACCAGTAGCTATTGAGAATTATATTCAATAATAGGGCATAAAAGTCAACTTAATTTATGAGAATTGCTTTCGATTGAAAATCAAACTATCTCGCAAATCGCTATAAACCAGACTCAAGGCATAGCATTTTGTCTGCACGGGAGTGCTATAACTCCTGACAACGGATAAACCTGACTAGCATTGGGTAATTTCAACTTTGCTCTATCTGTAATTCCTCATATCGTTGCTCATGGATGCAATTCTGATTCATAATCCGACGGCAGGTGCAGGAAATGTGTCCGCCGATTGTCTAATGGATTGGCTGCGAGCAGCGGGATACAATCCGATTTACCAGTCCAGCAAAGACCCAGCTTTTCCCTCAGCGCTGCATCAGGCGGCTGATTTGGTTGTCGTGGCTGGCGGAGATGGCACTGTCGCTAAAGTTGCCATGCAGCGACCGGAAACAGGCGCAGCCGTTGCCATTTTGCCGCTTGGCACCGCGAATAATATCGCTACGACTCTAGGCATTCCACAAGATCCGAAACATGCGATCGCAACTTGGGTAAACGCCACGACCCAACAGCTGAGCCTTTGGAGCGCAACTGGTTCCTGGGGTGAGCAGTGCTTCTTGGAAGGTTGCGGCTTGGGAGTACTGACTCAGTCGGCGCTCAAAATGCACCATCAAGCGACGGATGATTACCAGCCCAGCCAGAAATTGGTAGCGGCACGGGCAGCGATCCGCGAGATAGTCAGCCACAGCTCACCCATTACAGTTCATGCCCAGCTTGATGATCAGACGATTGAAGGACAATTTCTGCTGATGGAAATGCTCAACATTAGTCGAGTTGGGCCAAGACTTGCGATCGCACCTGAAGTTGATCCAGCCGATCACTATCTCAACGTTGTGGTTCTCGAATCTGCTCAGCGGCAGGCTCTACTCGATTGGCTCGATGCCGATCCACTCAACATGCCCATACCCGCCACCATCTACCGCTGTCAATCATTGAACCTGACCTGGCACGACGCGCCAATTCGGGTAGATGACGAGTTCTGGCCTGATGAAGAGGAGATGTCGCAAGGCTCGTGGCGGATGCAGATTTGTCTTGCCGATAGGAAGTTTCCTGTATTGGTTCCCAAGCTCTAGGTATTCCGTTGAGGGCATGGTGATGCGATCGCGGGCGCAGCTTTGCTAGCCATCACAGGCGCGTTGATCTAACGCCCTGCTTTATTCTTCTTATAGGAGAAAGTCAAATTTGTGGGGAAATTATAAAATAGTAGTGCTATATACAGATCTACAGAGGAGGAGAATGTTATGCAAAATCAGTCTTACGACATGGAAGCCCAACAGTCAAAGTCCGCTAATCGACTGTGGGACAAAATCCAAACCGGATGGCGTCATTTTACTCGCTTCATGGTTCATGATCCAGCTTATTCCAGCCAGTGGAGCAGTGTTCGCGCCTATCGCTACGGGATGAGTACTCGCTTTTCGCCCTATTGGGAAACGACAGACGCACAGCGCCAGTGGCTAGAGAAGGTTTATCGTCAGTCTTAGTCCTGTTTTTGTACCCAACGGGCGACCTGCAATAGCTCGAAATCCTTTCCCCAAGAGCCGACTAACTGCACAGCTAGCGGTAGATTGTTTGCAGCCTTACCCATGGGAGTGCTGATAGCAGGCAAGCCGCACAGCGTCCACAGAGCACAGAAAATGGGCGATCCGGTATGGGCTAGACCAACTGGAGCTGTACCCGTAGTGGCTAATGTCAGGATTGCATCATATTGAGCAAAGACCTCAGCTAACGCTTGCCGATAATCAACGACAGCATGGCGAGCTTGAGCATAGTCCAATGCCGAATAGGAACGTCCTCGCTGAATCAACTCTCGCATCTGCGGCGACATGCGATCGCAACTCCGGTCATAATCAGTCCCATGATTAACAGCCAGTCCGGTACACATGAGTACCTGGACGTAATCAAAATAAGCGTCAAACTCAAGCGGCAGCTTGAGCGGCTCAACCGTTGCGCCTGCTGCTGTTAGGGCTTCAGCCTGGTTGTGGAGGTCAACTTGTGCGATCGCATCGGCTCGTGACCAATTGGGATCATGCAGCAGTGCAATTCTGGGTGGTTGAGCTATCGTCCGGTTCCAGCTCGTTGATGAATGACCACCCCAGCAGTCCGGATCGCGACTGTCCGATCCGGCTAATACCTGATACAGCAGGGCTATGTCGTCTATGCTGCGGGCAAACCAGCCGACATGATCTAACTCGCGGCTGACGGGCATGATGCCCACTCGCGACACTGTACCGAAGCTCGGCTTAAAGCCGAAAACGCCACAGTACGCTGCTGGCCGAATGATCGAACCCATTGTTTGAGTTCCCAAAGCCAGCGGCACCATACAAGCTGCGATCGCAGCCGCTGATCCGCTGGAGCTACCGCCAGGAGTGTGGTTTGGGTTATGGGGATTAGTCGTATCGGGAGCCCGAGCAGACGCATACTCAGTAGTGGTGGTCTTACCGAGAATGATTGCACCAGCGGCACGTAGACGCGCCACCACGGCTGCATCATAGCTAAACTGCTGACCTGCGTGAATCGGTGTTCCCCACTCGGTCGGCATGTCATGAGTCGCCATGATGTCTTTAACAGCAACCGGAATACCCTGTAGCGGCAGCGTTGTATTGTTTACACCATCAGCGATTTGAGCATCGCACTGTCGAGCTGCTGCCAATGCTCGTTCAGACTGAAGACACTGCCAAGCTTTTACCTGTGGTTCTCGCCGCTCGATCTGCTGTAAGCAGTCAGTCAGGAGATTTTGAGCTGCAAGCTGACCGGACTGCAACTGTGCGATCGCATCTGTGGCGGTTAAAGAATGCGGTGAAATTGGCATGAGTTTCAGCAACTGGGTTTTAACTGGATTTTATATCAGCAATCTCACCCATAATATAGGTTGCCTCTACGGCTCGATCATCGCCCATGATGACCAGCGAAAATGCCAGATCCGCTAATTCTGCAAGCGATTGCGGATGAGGCATTGAGTTGCGGAACGCCATCAGCGGTGTAGCACGAGGATTCAGCACGATAAAGTCAGCTTCTTTGCCAACGTCAAAACTGCCAATCTTATCGTCGAGTGACAGCGCTCTGGCTCCACCTAATGTAGCGAGAAATAGAGCTTGGAACGGAGAAAGCTTTTGTCGCCGGAGCTGTGCCACTTTGTAAGCTTCGTTAGCAGTTTGCAGAATTGAAAAGCTGGTACCTGCCCCAATGTCTGTCCCCAAGCCGACTTTCACCGGATGCTCGACTGACTTAGCCTGTTCGATTTTGAATAGGCCGCTGCCGAGGAATAAATTGGAGGTTGGACAAAATGCGATCGCAGCTTCCGCCTCAGATAGCCGCTGGAACTCTCCATCTGTAAGCTGTACGCCATGAGCAAAGACGGATCGAGGCCCAACTAAGCCTGCGTGATCATAAACATCTAAATACCCAGCCCGCTCCGGAAACAGCTTTTTGACGAGAGCAACCTCGTCTACATTTTCAGAGAGATGAGTGTGCAGATAAACGCCTGGAAACTCCTCTAGGAGCTTGCCTGCAAGCTGTAGCTGTTCATCAGTAGAGGTGATAGCAAATCGAGGCGTCACCGCGTAGCTCAACCGTCCAACTCCCTGCCATTTCTGAATTAGCGCTTTAGATTCGTCATAGGATGACTGTGCGGTATCACAAATAAAGTCGGGCGCATTGTGATCCATCATCACCTTGCCCGCAATCATCCGCAGATTGCGCTGCGCCGCTGCTTCAAAGAAGGCATCTGCTGACTGAGGATATACCGCCGCGAACACCAATGCCGTGGTGGTGCCGTGCCGCAGCAGTTCGTCTAGGAAAATACTGGCCACTTCCTGAGCATAGTCGCGATTTTGAAACTTACGCTCGGTGGGAAATGTATACTGATTCAGCCACTCTAAAAGCTGTTCCCCGTATGCCGCCATCATTTCTGTCTGGGGGAAGTGGATATGAGTGTCAACAAATCCTGGCAGTAGGAGTCGATTGGTGTAGGTTACAGTTGGCAGCTCAGCGTAACGGGGGGCCAACTCACTGTAGGAACCAAAATCCTGCACAATGCCATCTTTCAACACCAGCAAACCATCTGGAATGTAGCGGACGCTATCGGCTTCAGCAACAAAAAAGGGGTCGTCAACACAGTCTAAAAATGAGCCACGAATGGCGCTGAAACCAGAATGCAAGGGCTGATCCTGACTGAAGAGGGGCATAGAAATAAGGTAAGGGAGAAAAGCAATGGTAGGATTTGTAACTAAGCCAAATTGCTTTCTACAAAGCTACGCCCAGCAATCATAGCAGCATTACTGGTTTCATAGGTTCTGCGATCGCAGAGCAGATCTAAATCCGGATTGATAATCCAGCAGAGATAGCTATCTTTACCGCTGCGGCTCACCCCAACAATCCAACCTGGATAGGCCGATAGTTGAACAATTGATTCGTTATTCATGGCGTTGCTCCTATGAATTCGGTAATTAAGTAGCCGCATATCAATCAGTGCAGATTTAAATGCTTTAAATGCATAGTTTAAATATCGGGAGAGCGTCGCTGGGGCACGCCCCCATTTTTAGGTACCTTTATTGATGCCAACCGACTTACAGATAAACTAACTTTAATATGCCTTAGAAGAATTTGGCTTGAAATCCCTACCAGGGGTTATTTTGCAGATGATAGGCTGCTTGAACAGTATCTTCTGCGACTCTTCTACCACTTATGACTACACCCGTTTATAACATCATTCTGGACACCGACCCTGGCGGCGACGATATTTTTGCGCTGCTCTGGCTGTTAAGCCTGGTACAGCAGGGCTTTGCAGAATTGGTGGCAGTAACGACAACCGAGGGCAATGTGTCAGCTCAGCAAACGTTTCTGAACGCGAGCCAGGTATTAGCGACAGTTGGCTATTCGCAGATTCCAGTCGGCAGAGGTACAGCAGCTCAAACATCTGTTCAATCCACTGTTCCGTCTACTGATGCATCCCATATTCACGGTGCAGACGGCATGGGCAACCTGTCTGCTAGCCTGCAACCCGCCGCGCACGATTATGAACAGGCTCCTAGCTCGGTCGAACTGCTGATACATCACCTAAATCAAGCGCCGGGAGACATCACAGTTGTTGCCATTGGGCCGCTGACTAACCTAGCCGCAGCCGAAGCAGCTCAGCCCGGTATTCTCCGGCAGGCGAAGGAAATTGTCATCATGGCGGGAACGTTTAGCTGTGCCGGGAACGTAACGCCGCAGGCGGAGTTCAACGTCTGGTTTAATCCGGAAGCCGTGCAGACGGTGCTGAACTGTGGCAAGGATATCGTGGTAATTCCCCTAGACGTAACGCGCCATCTGATTTTCACAAACGCAATGGCAGAGCAGGTGGAGCGGCATACTGGAGATGCGATCGCAACCTACATTCGTCAGCTCTGCCGTTTTCTCACTCAAACTAACCTCGCCTATCGGGAAACGGGCGGCTGTCCCGGCTTCCTTGTCCACGATGCAGCGACACTCGCCTACCTGTTTTATCCCCAAACTCTGCTGCTGCGTCGGGCAGCGGTGCAGGTTGAAATTACAGGAGAATGGTCGCGCGGTCAAACGATAATGGATCGGCGCTTCCTGCCACAAACCAGTGCTAACGCCTGGGTGGCAACACAGGTAGATGCTGTAAATTTACTAGCAGTCCTGGTTGAAGATTTGAAGCGGTTGGTAACTTAAATTAGCGATCTGTAGGCTGCATTAGGTGCAGCCGTAACGCACCGTTGTGCAAAACTTTCTGATTGTTAAAAGCACCCACGAGGGTATTACGAAAATAAAGAACATCACTCATAATTGGGAATAGCTATAGCCTTTTCTAAGCTACTGAGGTACAAGTTATTTTTTGGAAGCCGCGCGGAGCGCGGCTTCCAAAAAATAACTCCCCCTTTATTAGCACAAGAAGCGCTATATATGAAATCCGGTTAAAAACCCATTGTCTATTTTTTGTGATTAGCCCTCACCCTAAATCCCTATCCCGGAACAGCCTACTGTGTATATATCAGTCCTGGAACCTTTTCTATCAGGGCTTTTCCCTCATCCCCCAGCCCCTTCTCCCGCTCTAGGAGAAGGGGAGCCGGAACAAGGGTCTGGCTTCCTCCTCGCTCATTTTTGGGAGAGGGGATTGAGGGGGTGAGGGTCAAGATGTGTATACACAGTAGCCCAGCGTGGGAGAAGGACTTTGAGAGTCAAAGCTGGAACATTGAATAGGCAAAACTAATCAAAGACTGTTAATAATCAACACCAAGTATGAACTGATCGGCAGTACCTACGAACCAAGAAATCTAACGAACCAGAACTAGGTTAACGCCATGAGTGCCCCCACCCTGCCCAGCACAGATACCGCCATTCAACAAGTTATCAATGGCGATCGCAACCAGATCATCGGCCAGGTGTCGGGTGGAACCATTATCTACGTTAGCGGCAACTACGTGAACGGCGGCATAAACGGTAGTGATGCTAACGGTAGCGCTGCTGCTAGTGACCAGCATCTCCCTCAGCCCAAGCGGCGTCCCCAGCCCATTCAGCTAGCACCTAAATCATTTCCCCTGCTGCTCGGTCGTCAAGTTGAGGTCAAGCTGGCAACGGATACACTGCCCTACCATCAGCCATTAGAATTTTACGGCGCTTCGGGCATCGGCAAGACGGTTTTACTGCGTTATCTAGCGCATCATCCTGCGATCGCACCTGCTTTCCCAGCTGGGTTAATTTACTTGCGCCACCGCTGCTATCAATCGGCCTCCGATCTGCTGCAAGTCCTTTACGAAGCGTTTTATGAAACACCAACACCCACCAAGCCAACAGATGTCGTAATTCGTCAGGCACTGGCGGGTTGTCAGGCTTTGGTGCTACTCGATGAAGCGGCACTGCCAGCAGTAGAGCTGGAGCAGTTGATTAATGAACTGCCAGATTTAACATTTGTCTTTGCGGCAAAAGCCCACCAGCTCATGGGTGACGGCAAAGCAGTGGCGCTGGATGGTCTAGCCACTGAAGATGCGATCGCGCTGATTGTCCGTGAATTGGGGCAGCCGCTCAGTGAGATCGAGCGGCAGGCGGCGCTGGCGATTGCGGCAGCGCTAAACGGGCACCCTCGACAAATTTTGCAGGCCATTGCGCTGACACGGGAAACGGGTACGTCTCTCGCGGAAGTAGCGAAACAGCTTCAAAAGCCGGGGCATCTACTTGCTACTCTGAACAACACGCAGCGCCGAGTTCTAGCACTTTTAGCGGTTCTGGCCGGAAGCGCTCTAGCTGCGGAGCGAATAGCTGATGTTGTGGGTGTTCCAGCCGTTCAGCCGATCTTAGATCTGCTACAGCGGCGGCATCTGATTGAGCGGGCAGAAGCGGGCTATCGGGTACTGGATAAGGTTGCCCTGTCAGCAGAAGAGTTTGCCCTCTGGCGAGATCGCAGCATTGAGTACTTCACGCAGTGGCTCCAGCAGCAGGGCGGCATGCTGGAAACGATGGAGGAAGCTGAGGCTCTGTTTCGCTGCCTGGAATGGTCTGTGGAGGCCAGCCAGTGGCATGATGCGGCCATCCTGGGACAGGCGCTGGAAAAGGCGTTTTCGCTCAGCGGTCAGTGGGATGCCTGGGAACAGTCGCTACAGTGGCTGCTGCAATCGGCTCAGGCCAGCGGCAATCAGGCGTTGGAAGGATATGCTTTGCACCAGTTGGGCACTCGTGCGCTCTGCCTGAATCAATTAACGGTAGCGCAAGCCTATCTGGAGCAGGCCCGTGATATTCGAACGGCGCTCAATGATCCAGCGTTAGAGGCGACGCTGCAAAATCTTAGCTTTCTCCATGCGCCCCCGTTGCCACCTCCTGCTCCTCCTGCACCCCCCGCTAGATCGCTGCCAACGAGGGGAAAGGCTCTCCTGTGGGGAGGTGTAGCCGCTGTCGTGGCTCTCCTGGGTTATGTGACGTGGAACGTTGCGAGACCGATTTCATCAGAACCAGCAACTGTCGGTTTAACCGGATTAGTCAATGTTCTTTCAGATTTGCCGCCAATCGTCTTACCAGATAACGAGTCTTGCACAAACTATCGAGTGACTTCAGTGAACGGCGAGGCTGCGATCGCACAAATCTCTTCCATCTCCATTAATCAACCCCAGTCGGTTAGCCAAGCTGCTGGACAAATTCAAGTTAGACCCGGTGAAACGATCAGCGGCACGGTGCAGTTAAACTGTGAAGCTCCGAGTACAGGCTTGAGCTTGGACATGACCTTGAGAAAGGATACAGCTAGCCAGTCGCTTGAAAAGGTCGCTGTTCAGTCAGGTCAGAAACAAGGCAGCTTCCAAATTCAGGTTCCAGCCGATTATCCTGCGGGACAGGCAACGCTGATCGCATCCCATCCCGATTTGCAGGAGGCTACTCGAACGCTCAACATCATTCGCTCAAATCCTCCAACGCCTGACCCTCAGCCACCTGATCCCACTTGCCCTGATTCTGATACAGCGCTTGATCTAACTCTGAATGCTTCAGAAGCTGAGCCAGGAGAGACGCTATCGGGCACAGTATCGCTTAACTGTACTCCACAGGGACGAGTTTTGATTCGCCTTAGTAGCAGTCAGCCCAATTTTGCAGTGCCGGAGAGCGTGGTGATTCCAGCGGGTACCCAAACAGCGTCCTTTAATATCAGGGTTCCCACCAGCTATCCCGGCCAGGAACCAGTGACCATAACCGCGATCGCAAATGATACCCTACGCGATGCAGAACAACTGACCGTTCAAATTCCGCAAGATCCTCAACAAGCAGAGTGCGATCGCAAACGAGCGCTTTACGAACAAGGTGCGATCTCTGGTAATCAGCTCATTCAGCTTGCGGTGCAAAATGAAGTCAACTGGGGCAGTACCGTTACGGTGCAGATCGCGCTAGAGTGTCCGTCTCCATCGGGTGTATCGAGTGTCCAACTAGCTAGCGACGGTGACGACGACTATTTGGTTCAGAACTTACCATCTGCGATCGCGGTTGAGTCTGGAACGAGTACATTCTCATTTAATGTTCCGGCTGATGGCGATAATTATCCCAAAGGAAAACAGGTGACGATTACGGCCACTTACGATGGCTACAGTGCAACGCTACCCATTGATATTCCTCCTTTTTCCGATCCACCCGTGTCTGACAATCCTTCCTTTTCTGCCAATCCTGCTACAGACAACACGAACTCGCAGAGTCAACAAGTACAGTTCGACTGAGTCGCTTATAACAAAGTTGCTAATGAAATCAGCAGATTAGCGAACAGCAATCTTAAGAAATTCGATATTTTTTGAAATTTGATCGTGCTATAAAAAGTAACTTTTAAGACAGCAGATCTCCTTTACGGTTAATGAAGATATTGATTGAGCAAGGTAGCCTAGTAGTTAACGAAGTGGTAGTTCTCATATCTTGCACCAAAACCCAGAAGGATGATTTTGATTCTCAAAATGCAAGATCTGAACGTTCTCAAAAGCTAGGAATTAGTGCTGTATAGATTTTATCTACACAGCTATACATAACGACCTGAATATTGCTACCCACCAAGCCACACCGTTACCCCACAGGCTTAAACAATCTTCAAAAAGCAGGTTTAACGATGAATGAAGCCAACACCGCACCTCATCAAGTTGTAATTGTTGGAGGAGGATTTGGTGGATTATATGCTGCAAAGGCTTTAGGAAAATCCGCAGACATCGAAGTTACGGTTGTCGATAAACGTAACTTTCATTTATTTCAACCTCTCCTCTATCAAGTTGCAACTGGAAAGTTATCCCCCGGTGATATTTCATCCCCCCTACGGGCGATTCTTAGTCATCATCGGCGGGTAAAAGTGTTAATGGACACCGTTACAGACATTGATCCGAAGCAACAGCAGGTTAAGTTAAAAAACGATACGTTACCTTACGACACGTTAATTGTTGCAACGGGAGTAAGCCATCATTATTTCGGGAATGAGCAATGGGCAGACACCGCGCCAGGATTGAAAACGATTGAAGATGCGCTGGAGATGCGACGCCGGATTTTTCTAGCGTTTGAAGCGGCTGAAAAAGAACCTGATCTAGATCAACGGCGAAGCTGGCTCACATTTATCGTTGTTGGAGGAGGGCCGACCGGAGTGGAGCTAGCGGGCGCACTGGCCGAATTGGCGTTCAAAACATTAAAAAACGATTTTCAGAGTATTGACACGACCGCAACCCAGATCTTGCTGCTAGAAGGACTGGATCGGGTTTTGCCGCCCTATCCGCCCGAACTATCGGCCAAGGCGCAGGAGTCTTTAGAAAAGCTGGGAGTTACGGTGCAAACCCAGACCTTAGTAACGAATATTTCAGATGATCAGGTGACGATCCGTCAAGGCGACAAAACGGAGCAGATTCAGGCTAAAACAATTCTCTGGGCCGCAGGTGTCAAAGCGTCAGCGATGGGCAAGGTTTTAGCTGAGCGTACTGGAGCGGAGTTGGATCGGGTGGGACGGGTGATTGTCAATCCGGATTTAAGCCTGCCAGGGCAGCCAAACATTTTCGTAGTGGGCGATCTGGCCCATTATGCTCACCAAAGCGATCAGCCTCTACCGGGAATTGCACCCGTCGCCATGCAGCAGGGAGCTTATGTCGCCAAGCTCATCCAGGCTCGTCTAAAAGGGAAGGAGTTACCTAAATTCCACTATGCAGATGTCGGGAACCTCGCGGTGATTGGCAAGAATGCAGCTGTTGTCAACCTGGGATGGCTGAAGCTGTCTGGCTTTCCAGCCTGGTTAATTTGGATTTTTGTCCATATTTACTATCTGATTGAGTTCGATAACAAGCTGCTCGTGATGATTCAGTGGTTTTGGAACTACTTTACCCGTAAAGGCGGTGCGCGCTTAATTACTGGCTCGGAACAACCCGCACAAGTTAACGAAGCAATCAAGGCCAAGGGAGGATAAATGACTGATGTTGTGATTGGTTTAGACTTGGGTACTGGCGGTGTACGTGCGATCGCAGTTAACTTACAGGGTCAAGTCATCGCTCAAACCACGAAAAGCTATCCATTGCTAACGCCCCATCCCGGTTGGACAGAGCAGCATCCAGCCGATTGGGTGGATGCGAGCTTCAATGCCCTAACTGAGGTAGCTCAACAACTGGATGGGCAGTCGGTGATCGGCCTGGGGCTGTCGGGACAGATGCACGGCATGGTGCCGCTAGACAAGGCTGGACAGGTAATTCGACCTGCTATCTTGTGGAACGACCAGCGGACAGGCGATGCCGTTGCCGAGATTGAAGCGACAGTTCCCCGCCCGGATCTGATTCAGCGGACAGGTAATCCGGCGATTACCGGATTTCAACTGCCCAAGCTGGTGTGGTTGCGATCGCAAGAACCCCAATCCTATGAACAAGTCAAGCGAGTCTTACTGCCCAAGGATTACCTGAGTTACGTCCTGACTGGCGAAGCAGTGACGGAACCCTCCGACGCATCGGGGATTGGCTGCTTAAATCTGGCCAGTCGGCAATGGGATAAAGAGATTCTAAATGCGCTCAATATCAGTCCTGACTTATTTCCTCCCGTGATCGAATCAACCGCTGTTGCTGGGCGGTTGAAACCGGAGCTAGCTAAGCAGATTGGCCTACCCGCAGGCTTACCCGTGGTGGCTGGTGGTGGCGACAATGCGGCGGCGGCCATTGGTCTGGGCATTTCTGACCGCAATCCCAATCGCGGCAGCTTGAGCATTGGCACGTCGGGCGTAATTTTTGCCCCCTGCGATCGCGCCACTCCCGATTCAGAAGGGCGAGTGCATCTCTTCTGCCATGCGGACGGCAGCTATCACCTGCTGGGCGTTACGCTGGCGGCAGGGGGCGCATTGCGCTGGTACCGCGACACGTTTGCGCCAGAGATTGCGTTTAACGATTTAATGACGCTGGCGGAACAGTCTCAACCGGGATCGCGCGGTGTCCTTTTCCTGCCCCACCTAGCCGGAGAGCGCAGTCCTTATCTAGACCCGGATACGCGGGGAGCCTGGGTGAATTTGTCGCTGGCTCACAATCAGGGTGATCTGATTCGGGCAGTGTTAGAAGGCGTAGCGTTTAGCCTGCGAGCCGCTCTCGACGTGATTCAGGGGATTTGTCCGGTCAATCAGCTACTGGCAACCGGGGGCGGAGTGCGATCGCACCTTTGGTTCCATATGCTAGCGGATGTCCTGCATACGGAACTGGTTGCACCCAAGGCTGAAGAAGGAGCAGCCTATGGAGCAGCGATTTTGGCAATGGTGGGAACAGGAGCCTATCCAACCCTGGCAAAAGCCTTCACGATTCTGCCCCAGAGTAGCGAGGCGGTTCAGCCCCACGAGCATCCAGCCTATGAAGCGGCTTTCGAGCGATATGCGGTTCTCTATGAAGCACTAAAAGCTGTTCGGTAAATGATTCTCAGCAGCGATGTGAACAATATAAACAAGTAGATCTTAGAGAAATAAGGTGAGATCGCAGTTAATGCAAGGATCTAATCATGCATAGCAACCCAGCTTACTGGATGCAGAATAGAATGTGAGGAGATAATTCTCATCGAGCAGAGTATTGATATGCTTTCATCAGACCTAATTTCAACTCTGAGAGGGCTGAGTCGCTCAGACAAGCTATACATCATGCAGCTTTTGATCTCGGAACTTGCCCAGCAAGAAACTGAGCTGATCAAACCTGAACAAGCTTACCCAGTATGGTCTCCTTATGGTGCAGACGAGGCAGCAGATACGATGCTAAAAGTGCTACAGGCAGACAAAACTCAAGATCATGCGTAATGCCGAGCGGTATCAATGTGCAAGGCTTTGATGCGTTACGCTAGCACATCCTATGTGAATTTATGGCTGTTTACTTAACACAAAATCAGACTACAAGAAAGTAATTGCTTTAAACAATGAGCTTCACCTCGAACAGCATTCTTCAACATCTTGATAAAAGTGATTATCCTCTGCTGAATACCAATTATGATATAGCCGCAGTAAGGGTCGTAGGTTTTTGTAATCAAGAAAAATGGGCGATAGTCTTTGAGGTTCTGATGAATTATCCTGCTTCTGATGGAATTGGGCTATGTCTTTTTGCTTACGGAACTGGATTAAAGGTAGAACAGGGATTTTCTACACCATGTTTACATACTCCTTTTAAGAGACAATGGGAAAATCAAGATGATGAATTTGACGACAATAATCCTTCTAGTCCTGAAGTAATACAAGTTTATATCCGTGGTACACAAGTTGAAATTCAGACCAAAGATGTTGTAAGGCTTGGTAAATCTGTAGAGTTTGATTTCGATCTCTTAAATCATCTTATAGACATCTACGGCGAGGAGTTATATTCTACCGACAAAGAATTGTATTTATACGTTTCTAAAGATTTAAAGAAACTTGTGCAGTTCGATAGTTGGTACCACGAGGATGATTGGCATCAGGGGACAGGTGCGGGTGTTTGGGAAGGCGATAAATTTCACATTCCAAGATATACGTGTGGTGTAAAAGTTATTGCACAAATTCTTGAAACCCGAAACTTTAATTTGTACAAGTCACAATCAGTTGACGATTTAGGGTTCGATTGGGAGGTTTTTGAATAAATATCTCAACATCATGACAACCAAGCTCACCGGATGTAGAGACTCGTGGATCAAGCGATCCGTTGAATATCTTGGATGGGGGGTGCCCCAAACAGGCGAGAATATTCACGACTAAACTGGGAAGGGCTTTTGTAGCCCACCGGATAGGCCGCATGAGTCACATCCGTTTTCAATCAGTACATGCAGTGAGCACTTAAAGGTATTGATGCTCTAGCCTTATGTATTAGCTAGGATCATAATGGCAACTGATGGCTAATCCACCGAGTATCAATCATGATGTCGTCCACTGTTGAATCCAAACGCGAGAACGATAACCAGACGGTTTATTTCCGCTGCATTGCGGGCTGTTCTGCCAAGCACTCGATCTTTAATGTGCTCTATACCTGTCCCTCCTGTGGCAGCCTGCTGGAAGTGCATCATGAGCGCGAACCGCTCAAACAGCGCAGCGCAGATGAATGGAAACGCCTGTTTGAATCGCGGATCAGCACAACCAAATGGCCCTACGGTAGCGGCGTCTGGGGACTGCGGGAGTGGGTGATGCCAACCTTGGCTGACGAGAATATTGTCAGCATGTTTGAAGGCAACACCAACCTGTTTTGGGCCGATCGCTTAGGACAGCAGCTTGGTGTTCCTGACCTGTGGATTAAGCTCTGCGGCAACAGCCACACAGGAAGCTTTAAGGATCTGGGTATGACCGTGTTGGTCAGCGTCGTCAAGCAAATGATGGCCCAGGGCAGCCCGGTTAAAGCGGTCGCCTGTGCCAGTACGGGCGATACCAGTGCAGCGCTATCGGCCTATGCGGCTTATGCAGGCATTCCAGCAGTGATCTTCTTGCCTGCGGGTAAAGTCAGCACGGCGCAACTAATTCAACCCGTGGCGAATGGTGCCCATGTGCTGGCGCTCGATACGGATTTTGACGGCTGCATGAAAATTGTCAAACAGGTTACTCAAGACAACTCAATCTATCTAGCTAATTCGATGAACAGCCTCCGCATCGAAGGCCAAAAGACAGTTGGCATCGAAATTGTGCGCCAGTTTGACTGGGAAGTACCCGACTGGATCATCATCCCGGTGGGCAACCTGGGCAATATCAGTGCGCTCTACACGGGATTCAAGTTGATGATGGATCTGGGACTGATTAGTCGGATGCCCCGACTGGTGGCGGCGCAAGCGGCGCAGGCCAATCCGTTTTATGAATCGTTCAAAATGGGCTTCAAAGAAAAAGTTAGCAAGACCGCAGGCGACACACTGGCCAGCGCAATCCGGATTGGTGATCCGGTCAGCTACGCGAAGGCAACGAAGGCAATTACAGAAACGGACGGCATTGTTGAACAGGCCACCGAAAACGAATTAGCGGCGGCAGCGGCAGAAGCAGATTTGACGGGGATGTTTACCTGTCCACATACGGGTGTGGCGCTGGCGGTACTGAAAAAACTGATTAACCGTGGCCTGATTAAATCCAGTGACCGAACGGTGGTGGTCAGTACGGCTCACGGTCTAAAGTTCACTGATTTTAAGGTCAGATACCACGAATCGAGGGTGGAAGGGGTGACAAGCGATTATGCCAATCCTGCGGTTCATTTACCCGCTGATGCGGATGCCGTGAAAGCTGAAATTGAAAAGCGGCTGAGTCATTAGAAAACTGATGTTATGGCACAAGTAAAAGTTTTCTACGAATCAAAAACAAAACTGCTAACAGTGTTCTGGCAACCTCCTAGAAAAAAGTCATCAGCACTGAGCTGGGCAACATTGTTCTCTTAATTAAACGACAACGGGCGAGCCAATAGGATTGGAAATTCTCTCCCGTCATCCTGGTGATAATCGTTTTGATGCTGTCAGTGTTGATCTAGGACAGTTTAGTTCATTCAGTAAAGATGTGGTGCAACACCACCATACTTTCAAGCCTCAGCAGTTAAGTTGATAAATACCAAAGATGAGAAGACCCCCTAAAAGACTCAATCAGTCTGAGCAAAGCCTAAGATTTATACTTGATAATCTTTTTGACATTATTACGATTATTGTTGCCGCTGTGCTAGTGACCCGCTACACTATTCATCAGCCAACATCAGCTAATACTTCAGAGATCCTAACTTCGGTGTTAGCTGTTCTAGGATTGATTGCTATATCTGGGATTTGGGATCGTAGCCGTAGAATAGGGCGACTTGAGCACTTGAACGAAATTATATTGCAGAACACTCAAACAACAAAAGAATCCCTTTTCATTACAGATTTTCCAGCATCTATTCAAAGAGAGATTGAAGAGAAAATCAAAACATCAAAAGATTTGCTTATTATAGGGAATAATTTGGGAAATGTCATAGATTTAAATTATTCATTGATTGAGCATAGATTAGAACAGCAAAAATGCGTAAGAGTTGTGTTAGCTAATCCCACTACTCCTGCCAGCGACATGGCAGCTTTTAGAGAATATCGGCCTATTGAACTCAAAGTATGGCGCATGCAAGCTCAAGCCACTTTAGGTACTTTGAAAGAGCTGAGGAAAAAAACACCAAATACAGATAAGTTAATCATCCGAGTAATAGACACATATTTAACTCACGGAATTATATTGGCAGATGCTGATACTAGCAATGGTTCCATATACTGCTGGATGTATAGCTTCAAAACTCGTAAGGGTAATCGACCAAAGTTTGTACTTCGCCCAACAGATGACTATTGGTATGATCATTTTATAGAGGAAGCTGAAGCAATTTGGAATGCTGCCCAAGAGTTGTCTTCTCAACCTTAGAAATTTTATATCATGACGCTATTTACGCTTGAGAGAGAATATAAATTGTGATAATAGAATTTAGTGGAACCCCAAGTTCTGGAAAGAATTCTCTAATTCAATACCTCAAAGAAACTGAAATTCACAAAGTCGAGGTTTTTGAGGAGAGTAACATTGCAGACGAGTTAGATTTTGATATTCAAAATCATGAGTTGCGAACATTATGGAGAATTTTAGACACTTATTTAAGAATAATTCATACTGTTAAATATTCCTCTACTGATCCTAATACAATTTTTATTGTAAATAGGGGGTTCTTTGACAGGATAGCTTGGTCAAGATTCTTGGCTTATAAAAATAAGTATTATGAGAGAGTTGCAAAAGATGCTGAAAGTAATTTGAGAAAATATTTAAGTCAAGTTGATATTATTTTTTTACTAATTTCACCTTTTCACAAAGTAAAATCAAGAAGACTTGAACAAGGCTTGAGTTCCAATGAGGTTTTTGTAAATCCAGGTATTATAAATTTGTTGAATAAAGTTTATGCTGAAATGTTTTATGAATTTAGTTCGGAGACTAGTATCATAAAAATAGACGATACTGAACAAAATATTAGTCTAGAAAGCAAGATAGAACGTGTTTGTCAAAATTTGGCGACTAGGTATTAATGTCCAAGTTTACGTTTGAGAGACAACGTTTTGATTGAGGATGTGATCTCAATATAGAAAAAATGCGATCACACTTGATTGAAGATGGAAGTTGAGATCGCAGTTAGAGAAAAAGTGCGATCGCACTTAAATAATTGAGTATACGATCGCAGATAAGAAAAAGCGAGATCGCACTTTTTCTGAATGAGGATGAGATGTGCGATCGCACCCACCTCATAAAGCATTAAAGCCATACAGCCAGTTAAATCCAACCCGTGAGGGATTCCGAATTCGGCATACTCCACCAGTATGAGGATGTGCTTATTTGGGAGACAATATGAAAGTTTTGGTTGTTTACTACTCCATGTATGGTCACACACTGCAACTGGCCAAAGCCGTTGCGGAAGGGGCTGGACAGGTCGCAGGAGTCGAAGTCGTTCTGCGTCGGGTGCAAGAATTTGATGTAGTGAATCAGGTCATTGATAACAATGATGCCGCGCGCCAAGTGCGCGACCAGCAGCAGGATATCCCCGTTTGCACCGTCGATGACTTACGGGAAGCAGACGGCGTGATTCTGGGATCTCCGACTCGCTATGGCAACATGACCGCCCAAATGAAACAGCTTCTAGACTCCACCGCTAGCCTATGGCTCAACGGGGAAATGGAGGGTAAACCTGCTGGCGTGTTCACCTCAACCGCATCCACTCACGGCGGCCAGGAAACCACGCTGCTAACCATGATGGTGCCGTTACTGCATCTCGGAATGCTGATTGTTGGCGTGCCCTATTCAGTTCCCGGCATGATTCACACCGAAGCACGCGGCGGTACGCCCTACGGTGCAACTGCGATCGCAGGTGGACAGGGCGAACTCCAGCCAAAACCCGAAGATCTCGACATTGCCCGCGCCTTGGGACAGCGGGTGGCTGAGGTGACAACCAAAGTACGAGGATAGTTGCAGGAAGCAGCAATGTTGAGTGAGAGCCAATGGCCATTGGCCCCTACTAGCATCTATCCGTCTAAAATTGCGGCGGCGGCGGTTTCATCGGTAATTAGCCCGTTGACCAGCTTGCCTTGGAGCGCAGCTCGAATCGCTTCAATTTTGCTGAGACCGCCCGCTATGCCGATGATCAGTCGCTGAGCAGGCTGTTCCAGGGGAACGCTAGCGACGCGGGTATTGGTGCCCGTTTGCAGCAGGTTGCCCTGTGCATCGTAGGCCCAACCAGCGATTTCGCCCACGGCTCCTAGCTCAATTAGCTCAGCCACTTCCTCGTCGTTGATAAAGCCGTTCTCGTGTAGGGGAGAACTCCACGCGATGTCGCTGATGCCGACGAAGGTGACTTTGGCCTGCTCTGCTAGGGACTTGACCATCATGAACGAGCGCTGGGTTTGCAGCAGCTTTCGTTCTTCTACACAGGTGGCAACCACCGGAGTCGGCACTGGATATGCTTGGGCACCTGTGCGATCGGCCAAGTGCATCACCACTTCATAGCGACCCGCTAGACCGTAGTGAGACATATTACCGATCATGGAGACAATCTTGTGCTGGGGCTGATCCATTGACGGGATCTGCTCCACCATTGCTCGCAGCGTGCGACCTGACGTAAATGCCAGAATGGATGGCGTTTTGGCGGTTAAGTAGTTCTCTAAATAGGTGGCGGCACAGACGCCCAAACTACTGCGTAAGTCGCCACCATCGACCGGACTGGGCACGACTTCACACACTGAGAGATCAAACTTGTCTCGTAACGACTCGGCGAGGGCAATGCAGGAGCTTAGGGGATGATCGAGCCGAAACTTAATTAGCTTCTCGCTGACAGCGAGAGCCACTAGCCGCTGTGCGGCCTGCCGCGACACGTTGAGCTTGGTGGCAATTTCTTCTTGAGTATTACCAGCAATGTAGTACAGCCAAGCGGCATGGGCTGCTTGATCCAATTTGCGATCGCGTTTTTCTGCATATATTTCTCCCATCTCTTACCCTCGCAGCCGATCACCATCTTAAAAGTTTTGAGTTTTGAGTTATTAGTTTTTAATTACTAATTCTTGATCTTTAGTTTTGAATGCTGAGTTTTAGGTTCTTAAACTCAACATTCAAAATTAAAAACTCAAAACTCCACCCACAACTCGCATTCAAGTTTTCTATTAACTTTTACATTGCAAGCAGCATCTTATCATATGAGCATCTACCCGTAGACAGATTGAGCAAACACCTAAAGCTAGATAATTTGCTCAATTCATTTGTCTTTGGTCATTGCCCTCCGGTAATATCCAAATTGAACCCTGTAATGTAGCTGGCTTCGTCGCTCATGAGGAAAGCAACGCCATTGGCCACCTCTGCTAGGCTACCCAAACGGCGCAGTGGCACGGAGTTAATCATTTGCTGCTCTACAACTTTGGGATCGGTATCGAAATACTGAGAACCGACACCTGCCTGAAGTTCCGTCTGCCGCGTCCACATAAAGCCGGGGCCAATCAGCGATGGCGACAGCGCATTAACGCGAATGCCGTAGGGAGCAAGATCTTTCGCGGCTGTTTCGGTCATGCCAATCACGGCAAATTTAGAAGCCGCATAGGCCAGCATGTTAGGCGGCCCGTCTACTCCGGCGTGGCTGGCCATATTGACAATTGCCCCGCCACCGCTGTCTCGTAGGTGCTGAGCAGCAGCCTTCAGGACATGAAAAACGCCAATCACGTTAATGTCTATTACCTTTTGAAAATCGGCTTCGGGATATTCATCCGTCTTGGCAAATGCGCCCTGATAGCCTGCATTGTTGAATACGTAGTCAAGCTGTCCCACCTGCTGCACCGCACCCGCAAACGCTTGGGCAACCTGCTCCGAATTCGTCACATCGCAACGAAAGGTATGAACAGCCGTATCGTAGCTCTGTAGCTCCTGAGCGACCTGCGCCATCTGATTTTCGTTAATATCCAGTAACACAATGCCTGCTCCGTTTGCAGCGAATCGATGGGCTGTAGCTTTGCCGATTTCCCCGGCCCCGCCTGTGATCAGGATGGTTTTGCCCTGAAAACTGTAAGTTGCGATCGCACTCATAGCATTTGCCTCGGAATCAAGATTTGTTGCGAATACTACTAAATGCCTCATTTTTGGGAAGGACATCAGTATGATTCCATTATTGGGCTTTTGCTCAAAACTAGAGCATAAAATCAAGTTAAGTTTATCAGTGGTTTAATAAGGCAATGAATTTTTAGTTGTGCGGTCAGACCCGCACAACTAAAAATTCATTGCTAGATACCACTACTTTTTAAGTTCATCTTTGCAATTTAGAGGAGCCGTGCGATGCGCTTATTTCGCTTCGCCAAAGTGGTAGTTGCGCTTCTCATTGGCGTCCTGCTGGTACAGTTACTCCACGCCTGTTCAGCCGGATCTCAAACTGAGGGCAGAACTCGATTGACCATCGCCACGGTCAACAACGGCGACATGGTGATTATGCAAGACCTGTCGCGACAGTTTGAAGCCGAGAACCCAGACATTCAACTGCGCTGGGTTGTACTAGAGGAAAATATCCTGCGACAGCGCACTACGACCGATATTGCCAGTCAGGGCGGTCAGTTTGATGTTCTGACAATTGGCTCATACGAAGCCCCCATCTGGGCTAGACGGGGTTGGCTGCGGCCACTCGATCAGCTTCCCGCCGAATATGATGTGGATGATTTACTCGATCCGATTCGAACGGGGCTTTCCTACGAAGACACTCTCTATGCAGTGCCCTTCTACGGTGAGAGTTCAATGCTGTATTACCGCACTGATCTCTTTGAAGCAGCAGGCATCACGGTGCCTGAAAGCCCCACCTATGAACAGGTTGGCGAGTGGGCTAGCCAGATTCACGATCCTGCTAATGGCGTCTACGGCATGTGTCTGCGGGGTAAACCGGGCTGGGGTGAAAACATGGCGTTTCTCTCTACCTTGGTGAATACCTATGGTGGTCGCTGGTTTGATATGGACTGGAATCCAACCATTGACACGCCAGAGTGGCGAAACGCGGTCAACTTCTATGTCGATGTGATGAGCCAGTATGGCCCGCCCGGAGCCAGTTCCAATGGCTTTAATGAAAACTTGGCTCTCTTCTCTACCGGGAAGTGCGGTATGTGGGTTGATGCCACCGTTGCGGCTGGATTGCTCTCCAACCCGGAGCAGTCCCAGGTGGCTGATCGGATTGGCTTTGCTCGCGCTCCAGTAGAGTCTTATCCCAATGGCTCAAACTGGCTGTGGTCATGGGCTTTAGCGATTCCTCAGACATCGCAATCACCTGAAGCGGCAGAACGCTTCATCGCCTGGGCGACCTCGAAGGAGTACGTCCAACTGGTGGCAGAGGAGTATGGCTGGGTAGCTGTGCCACCGGGCACTCGCACCTCCACATATACCAATCCCAATTATCAACAGGCTGCCCCCTTCGCCGAAATCGTGCTGAACTCAATTCAGTCTGCCGATATTACGAATCCTTCCCCCGATCCCACTCCCTACAAAGGCGTGCAGTACGTTGATATTCCTGAATTTCAGGCCATTGGTACCCAGGTTGGTCAACGCATAGCCGCTGCACTAGCCGACCAGACATCCGTCGATCAGGCCATTGCGCGATCGCAAACCATTGCCGAACGGTTCATGCGACATACGGGATATATCGATTGACGAGCAAATTTTGAGTTTTGAGTTTAAGAACTCAAAACTCAAAACTCAAAACTCCTCATTCCCTCACTCCTTAACCCTCTCCAACTATGACTTCCACCGTAGCAACAAGACCCCAACAACAACCGCCACCTGCTGATGTGCGATCGCACCGTCACATTCCGGCTCGGTTGCTCGTGGCTCCGTCCGTGATCGCGCTGGTGCTGTGGATGGTGGTGCCGCTGGTGATGGCGATCTGGTTTTCGTTCCAGCGCTACAACCTGCTGCTGCCTGAAAACCGTGAGTTCATTGGCTTAGCCAACTTTGCCTATATTCTGACCGACTCAGCTTTATGGGTTTCCATTGGCATCACGTTAATTCTGGTGGTGTCGGTGCTGGTGATTACCATCGGCCTGGGTACCCTGCTAGCTGTGCTGTTTAACCAGGACTTCCCCGGTCGCGGCGTAGCGCGGGTGCTGGCCATTTCGCCGTTCTTCGTCATGCCCACGGTCAGCGCCCTAGTCTGGAAAAACATGCTGATGCACCCGGTGAACGGGCTGTTCGCTCAAATCACGCGGGGACTAGGATTGGGAGCGATTGACTGGTTTGCTGATGCGCCGCTGCTGGCGATTATCATCATCGTTTCTTGGGAATGGCTACCCTTTGCCCTGCTGATTCTACTAACGGCGATTCAATCGCTAGATAGCGATCAGATGGAAGCGGCTCGCATGGATGGAGCCAGCTCGATTGCGCTATTTCGCTTTGTGGTGCTGCCCCACCTGAGTCGTGCGATCGCAGTTGTCGCGATGATCGAAACGATTTTCTTCCTGACCATCTTTGCTGAAATTTTCGTTACCACTGGCGGTGGCCCCGGACTGGCCACGACCAATCTGGCCTACTACATCTACCTGAAAGCGCTGCTGGAATTCGACGTGGGTGGAGCGTCGGCAGGCGGTTTGATTGCCGTCGTGCTGGCCAACATCGTCGCGATTTTCCTGATGCGTAGTGTTGCTCGTAATTTGGACACCTGATATGGCACGTAAAAAGTCCCACCAATGGTGGATAACGCTGCTGGGCTGGCTGGTCGCTTGCCTGCTGTTCTTTCCCATCTTCTGGATGTTTATCACCAGCTTTAAGACCGAAGTGGCAGCGGTTGCCACTCCACCCCAGCTTTTCTTTCAACCGACGCTGGAAAACTACGTGGCTATCCAGGAACGGGCGTCCTACTTCAACTTTGCCTGGAACAGCGTAGTAATTTCTCTTGGCGCAACGATTCTGGCACTGCTGCTGGCGATTCCAGCGGCCTACGCCATGTCGTTCTTCCCCACCAAGCGCACCAAGGGGACGCTGCTGTGGATGCTTTCTACCAAAATGCTGCCTGCGGTTGGCGTCTTGGTGCCTATCTACATTCTGGGGCGGGAAACGGGTCTGCTCGACACCCGCATCGGTTTAATCATCATCTATACGCTGATTAACCTACCAATTGTGGTCTGGATGATCTACAGCTTCTTCAAAGAAGTGCCCAAGGAAATCCTGGAAGCCGACCGCATGGATGGCGCGTCCACCTGGCAGGAAGTGGTGCATGTGCTGCTGCCTCTAGCGTTACCGGGCATTGCGTCAACTGCCCTACTGTCCATCATTCTGTCCTGGAATGAAGCCTTCTGGAGTCTGAACCTGACCACGTTTGATGCAGCTCCGCTGACGGCGTTTATCGCGTCATTCTCCAGCCCTCAAGGACTATTCTGGGCCAAGTTATCTGCCGCATCGACACTTGCGATCGCGCCTATCCTCATCTTTGGCTGGGTCAGCCAGCGGCAATTGGTTCGAGGTCTCACCTTTGGGGCCGTTAAGTAATAAATGGTAGTTCTCAAGCCGTAATGGTTTTTGATGATGTGGGCGCTGCCCACACCACCAAAAATCATTACCTACATACCACTACCGTAATAAATCACTTTGAATCTTCACTTATAAGGTGAGCAACCCATGTCAACCGTCACATTAAGAGACATCCATAAAACCTACATTGACCATGAAGTAATTAAAGGCGTTGATTTAGATATCAATGACCGCGAATTTGTCGTCTTCGTTGGCCCCTCCGGCTGTGGCAAATCAACCCTGCTCCGCATGATTGCAGGACTGGAAGAGATCACCTCTGGTGACTTGCTGATTGATGGCCAGCGCATGAATGACGTGCCGCCGGACAAGCGGGGGCTGGCGATGGTGTTCCAAACCTATGCTCTGTATCCGCACATGACCGTGGCCGAAAATATGGCCTTCAGTCTGCGTTTAGCTGGAGTGCCCAAAGCCCAGCGTATGGAGCGGGCGCGGGATGTCGGTCGCATCCTGCAACTGGAGCCGCTGCTGGATCGCAAACCCAAAGCCCTCTCCGGTGGACAGCGGCAGCGGGTTGCCATTGGTCGCGCCCTCGTGCGTCAGCCCAAGGTATTCCTGTTTGATGAACCGCTGTCGAACCTGGATGCTGCCCTGCGGGTGCAGATGCGGATTGAGCTAGCTGGCCTGCATGAAAGCCTCCAGGCCACCATGATTTACGTGACCCACGACCAAGTGGAAGCGATGACCCTGGCCGACAAGATCGTGGTGCTGCAAGGTGGCATCATTGAGCAGGTTGGTTCCCCCTTGGAGCTGTACCACCATCCCAATAATCTGTTTGTGGCGGGGTTCATTGGCTCTCCCAAGATGAACTTCCTGCCCGTGCAAACCATTGGCGTCCAAGATTCCGGCACCGTCGTTCGCCTGCCCGGTGATGCCAGCGTCATCGTACCTGTACAGCCCAAAATCTTGTCAGCAGGCGATCGCGCCACGTTGGGCATTCGGCCTGAACACCTACGCATCGACGCCAACAATCCCACCATCATGGGCGAGGTGCTAGTAGTTGAACGGCTCGGCGGTGAAACCTACCTCTACGCCAAGATTGCAGGCGGCGATACCTTCATTGTCCAAACTGATGGTAATAGTCGGGCGCAAGTTCGCGATCGCGTTCCGATCTCCATAGATGGCAACCTATGTCACCTGTTCGATGCCGATGGTTTGGCTATTCCCAAAGCCGAACGCCATCACCTGACCCGCGACTACACCCGTGAAGCAATAGAAATCAATCATGAACAGCAACCCCACCAAATCCATCATCAAACTGAATGAGCAGTCCCTCTCGCGGTTACCAGACTCGGTGCGTATTCCCAGGTACGATCGCAGCCAGGTAACCCACGGCATTGTCCACTTTGGCGTTGGCGGGTTCCATCGCGCCCATCAAGCGCTGTATATGGACAATTACCTGGAGCAAAACCCAGGTAGCGACTGGAGCATCTGCGGCGTCGGCCTGCTAGAGTTTGACCGCAAAATGCGCGATGCGCTGCTTTCCCAGGACTGTCTGTATACCCTGGTGGAGCGCTCTCCCCAAGGCGATGATGCTCGCGTGATCGGCTCGATTACCCAATACCTCTTCGCGCCCGATGACCGGGAGGCCGTGATTGAAACGTTGGCTGACTCTCAGTGCCGGATTGTGACGCTGACGATTACGGAAGGCGGCTACTACGTGGTGGAGGGCAGCGGCGAGTTTGACGTGAATCATCCAACCATCCAGCACGATTTGCAAAACCCAGAGCAGCCCTATGGCGTCTACGGTTTCCTAACGGCGGCGCTGGAGCGGCGACGGCAGCAGGGCATGGCTCCCTTCACTGTCCTCTCCTGCGACAATATCCAGGGCAATGGCGACATGGTCGGTAGGATGCTAACCACCTTCGCCAAGCTGCAAAATCTAGAGCTAGGCGACTGGATTGCCGAGAACGTCGCCTTTCCCAACTGCATGGTAGATCGGATTACCCCCGCCACTACGCCCAGCGACCTGCAAATGGTGGCCGAGCAGTTCGAGATTGACGATGCTTGGCCTGTGGTGGCGGAACCCTTTACGCAGTGGGTGGTGGAAGACCGCTTCTGCAATGGTCGTCCCCAGTGGGAGAGCGTCGGCGTGCAGATGACCGACGACGTGCATCCCTACGAGATGATGAAAATCCGGCTGCTCAACACTAGCCACCTGCTGATCGGCTATCTCGGTTCGCTCAAGGGCTACACCTACGTCCACGAAGCGATGGCTGATGACCAGATTCGGCAGGCCGTAGAGCGGCTGATGGATGAAGTGACGCCCACGCTGCGTCCGGTTCCCGGCATCGACGTGAGTCAGTACAAGCAAACGCTCGTGGAGCGGTTCTCTAACCCGAAGATTCGCGACCAGTTGCCCCGGCTCTGCCTAAACAGCTCAGCCAAGCTGCCCAAGTGGGCACTCGGTTCCGTGCGGGATAAGCTGGGTCAGAATGGCTCAATTGACTACCTGAGTTTCACCATTGCCGCCTGGTTCCGCTACTTAAACGGCAAGGATGATCAGGGTCACGACCTGCCGCTGGATGACCCAATGGCCGACACCCTGTTTGAACGAGCACAGTCTGGTGGTAAAGACCCGATGCCACTGCTGAACCTAACCGAAATTTTTGGTGATTTGCCCCAGTCTGCCCCATTTGTCGAGGCGGTGACCCAGTATCTGCACCAGCTCTATGAGCAAAACACTCAAGCTACCCTAGCAACGCTCCTCAAAGGGTCCTAGAGTACTCATTATTTCATGCTGGAATCTCAGCCCTATGCAGCGGTTGCGTCTTTTGCCGATATTACGCTGTACAAGCAAGCTCAAAGCGAACTAGAAAAGCTAGCCAAGCTAGATGGTTTGACCCAGCTAGCCAATCGGCGCACTTTTGATCAGCAGTTGGCGCAGAACTGGAGCACACTACAGCGGGAACAGCAACCGCTATCTTTGCTACTGCTCGATGTGGCTTATTTCAAGCTCTACAACGATACTTACGGTCATCAGGCGGGTGACGATTGCCTGCGTCAGGTTGCGATCGCAATGCAGCAAGTCGTCAAGCGTCCGACTGATCTAGTGGCTCGCCATGGAGGTGAGGAGTTTGTCATTCTTCTGCCCAATACTGATCAACAGGGAGCCGTGTGGATTGCTCAAGCGATTCAGGCACAGGTGCAGCAGCTTGGCATGGTTCATGAACGGTCATCCGTCAGCGACCGGGTTACGGTTAGCATCGGCATTGCGACGGTCGTGCCACAGCGAGGCAGTACGCCAAAAACAGTCATTGTGATCGCAGATCAGGCCCTATACGCAGCTAAAACTGAGGGACGCAATACCTACCGAGTCGGTTAACGCTAGATTTTCATACGTAAAGGGAGCTTAGCACCACTAAGCTCCCCTACTTCATTCATTGAACACACAACTAGTTTGCTTACTTAGGACACAGCTCACTGCCTGTATCCCTTGTGCAGCAAGGTTTCAAACAATCAATCTAGCCAACAAAAGCAACGCGAGGCTCAGAAACACCTTGAGGCTGCTCACCCTTCATGTAAGCCAGCATGGTGTCAGCGTCAGAAACCTCGAAGGGATCGGTGGGGCAGTTGTCGCCAAAGTCAGGCTCAACGAAGATCTTCTTGATCTCGCAGTTATCAACCAGCATGGAGTAGCGCCAAGACCGCATACCGAAGCCCAGGTTGGATTTGTCAACCAGCATACCCATCTTGCGAGTGAACTCACCATTGCCATCGGGTAGCAAGAAGACATTCTTTGCACCCTGCTGCTTGCCCCACTGGAACATCACAAACGCATCGTTCACAGAAATGCAGATGATTTCGTCTACACCCAGCGCCTTGAACTCCTCGTAGAGTTCTTCATAACGAGGCAAATGGTTAGATGAGCAGGTAGGCGTGAACGCACCCGGCAAAGAGAAGACGATAACCTTCTTGCCGCCGAAAATGTCTTGGGTGGTCTTGTCCTGCCAGCGGTAAGGGTTGGGGCCAGGAACGGATTCATCACGAACGCGAGTCTTGAATACTACGTCAGGTACACGCTCAATAGCTGCCATATCTACCTCTTTATCTAATGATTACCTTGACAAGCGACTTTCTCGGCGGTTTTGCCGAAAATCGTCGGTCATTTCCACTATAACTCAGAATAATTCTGATTTAGGAATAAGTAAATAGTCAAAATCACTTAGATCTTAAAATTTTTGATACATTTACTAGATTCTAAGACTGGAAGGCTATAATCATAGATAATATATTTAAAATTTTTTGGAACAGATCAGCCCTGTATAGCTGTCTGCCTATATGAAACGCGTGTTACGGTACTGCATTTAGCTACTGGATTTTAAAAGCCTGAGGGAATCAAACGATGCAACAGCAAGCAGAAGACGTGGTGCAGATCTTGAAATCGAAGGGGTTGCGGGTGACTCCGCAGCGATTTGCGGTCTATGCTAATCTGCTAGCTCGCACCGATCATCCAACAGCGGAGCAAATTTTGGCCGACCTCAATCGCGATGCTCCAATGTCTTCTCAAGCGACGGTGTACAGCGCTCTGCAAGCTATGCGGGAAGCGGGCCTCGTGCGCGAGGTGCTGCTGGAAGAAGGCATTTCCCGCTATGACGCAAATACTGACTCGCATCACCATTTTCGCTGTCAGTCCTGTGGTGCCATTGAAGATATTGCCTGGGATACCTTCCAGGATCTTAATCTCAACCGCTTACGCCCTGGCCTCAAGCCAGAAAGCTATGAGGTGACGGTGCATGGCGTTTGCGATCGCTGTCAGCTAGAAGCGATCGCAAAAATTGACGGATAGATCAATTGGGGGGTATCGCATCGCAGTGCCCCCTACAGAAATAGTCTTCAGGTTTAGAACTCTCTGTCTGCTAGTTATTTAAACCAAGTGTATGCTTCAAAGCCTGGCTGATATCCGACATGGGTAATGAGCCAATCACACGTGATACAGTCGAAAGCGTAACGGTTGCTAAGTTATCGGTCATTACAACTGAATCAGTTAATAAACCGGAACTCTCTCCATCTTCAGAGTTTAGTAAAACCGCAATTCGGCTTGGATGACCTGCCCTTGCTATTTGGTGCTGCTCTACCTTGATCTGCAATACGGCAATTGTGATCGTCATTGCCATATATATCTGAACCAGCTCGACATAAAAGGTAGCCTTCTTCGCAAAGACGCTTTAGATAAGTTCTAACAGTTTCAATTGGCAAATCTACTAGACTAGCTACTTCGTTACTATTCGCAAATGTAGCTCTTGTACTGAGCGCTTGAAGTATTTTGAGCTGATCTTGAAGGGCTTTGGTCTGGTGCTGTTGAGGAGGCATAAGAGTTTATGTCTTTGCGATCGCAGATTTCCCTCTATTATTGCTCAGAACATGGAGTGGTTGGCTTTGAGATTTGCGATCGCGTTTTTTTCGTAAAACGTTTGCTTGGCAACCATTTTACGAAACATAAATTGGGTTTTCAACCAGATTTCGTAGAACTATCTCTGTCCCGGTGGAAAACCACCGTCTACTCCATTTCCTCGCCCTGGAAAACCATCGTCTACCCCATTTCCTCGGCCCGGAAAACCATCCGGTCTCCGGCCACTAGATACACGGGCATTGGGATTGGCCATCACATCTGTCTCAAATTCAACGACAGATCCAGCCACAATCTCATCTAGAGTCATGATTTCACCAGCCGTGATTACTGCTTCGGCAGGAATCGTCACATCATCAGTCAAAATTGGAGCAGACACTGTTTCAGTTTCAGTGCTGACATCAAACTGCTGTAGCTCAAGTGCAGTAGCAGTTTCCTCCCGCACAGCTAAGATAGCGCGCTCATTTTGATCAAGCGTTGAGGTTTCTGTTGCTGCGATCGCTTGACCCAGGCTTAGTCCTTCAACCAACGGACTTGTCTGATAGAACGTTTCTAAGTCAAACTCATATACCTGTTCAATTCGGTCGTCTACCACAACGGCCATTTGCCCAGCCTGCAGTTCTTGCCGCTCGGTGCCATCAGCATTAGAAACTTCAATGCCGCTATTGGTCAAAGCACCAACCAGCGTCGTGTTAGATTCTGCATCAAACCGGACAAATAGAGCAGAACCTCGAATACCTGCCGTCACGTTGGGAGTCTGAATGCGGGTATTGCCTTGCCCTGGTGGAATCAGCATCAGCATTGTTCCATTCGACAAGCGAAATGTCCGGTCTTGAGGCGTAAACCAGAAAACAACCTGCTCACCCATGCGGGCTAACGAACCGTCATTAAACCGCAATTCAGCCAGAGCTAACTGCCCAGTCGCAACGCCATCACCTGGTGTCAGAGTATCCGACACAGTTGCCGGGCGAGCCGAGCGATCCTGCTGAAGCAGTCGCACCTGATTGCGTAGCGTTTCAATCACAGCCCGATTCAGTGGTGTTCCAGCTAGAGCTGGATTTACAGGTAAGGCAATACTGAAGCCCCACAGCACTGCACAAGTAACGCCAGCCGCAGCCTGTCTTAACATCATGAGTTGTGCCCTCTTGTCTCTCAACCCGTCACTCCTAGAGTGCCCAGTATAAGAAGACACTTACCATTTCCCTGTATTTCTACGCCTGATTCATTTAAAACTTCATCTAGAAGTCAGTATTTTGAAGCATTGCAATAGGAATGAATAAACTATTCTCGTAGCAAAAAGAACATATTCACTCATAACTTGTGCCATTCAAAATGAAAACCGAAAGAGCAATTTTGCCGCCGCGATCCAGTCGCAACATCACTCTTCTGGATTTTGGGGCAGGATGTCAGATTTGAGACCTGCGATCGCGCCTTGATGAAATTGCGATAAAGCTGTCTCATCCAGGGCCTGATCAGGATTGTTCCAGGTGGTTGTAACGCAGTAGGTATCACCTGCTTGATCAACGAGCCAGGTGGTCAAATTCAGCACTCCCGGTTCCGATCCGCCTTTGAAAGCTACCTGCTGCCAGTCAGCGGGATTTGCGACGCCCGGATTGACGCGCATCGCTGAGAGGGGCGCGACTTGTTCAATCAACTGACACAGTTCCTGTCCTGTAAAAAACCACTCCACATCGAGACTGATCGGATCTCCAGCAAACACGCTTGCGGCAGGCAGTGGCAAATTGGGGACTTCTGTTAGAACTTGCTGCTGCGTGTCTAAATCACCTGCCCGGTAGCGTTCCAACCATGACGCATTGGCCGGATTCTTCAGCGTAAAGAATTCCCGCGTCGTTAAAAACGGCTGATTGCGAGGAGTGAGCGCTTCGATGTTTTCGCGTCCCACAATGTTGATCAGCGCGTCCGTTGCCGTATTGTCGCTAATTGAAATCATCAGCGTCGCCAGCGTTTCAATCGTCAGGGCAGAACCAATGGGCCAATCTTGCAGGATTCCACTGGGCAAACTCTTCCACTCCGGCTGTAGCTCAACGACAGTATCCCAAGACAGCTCCTCTGTTTGAACCTGCTCCTGAAGCGCCGCTAGCGCTGCTAGCTTAAAGGCTGACCCAACCGCTAAGGGCTGATCGGCACTAACATTGGCTTGCTCTTCACCATTTTTTAGGATCAGCAAGCTAGCCGAATAGGGAGCCTCTTGAATCGCAGAAGCTGCTTCCTCTGGGCTGATTGGGGTAATAGCTGGCTGGAAAAAGAGGCTAGTGATTTGACCATTGCTATCAAGTTCAATCTGAGCAGGAACGGTGCCGTGCTCAAACCGGACTTCAAAGCCAGCTTCAGTTTCAGCAACGCTCTGGTACTCGCCCAAGTTCTGCGTAATTTGGCTAATTACACCTTGAATTTGCGTGGCAGATACCTGTTGTAAAAAAGCTGGAGTAAACCAATCGGCTTGAATTTCAGGTGTAGTAAAGAGTCGCTCTAGGGCTTGCTGGGGTGACATCACTGGGGCTTGGGCTATGTGAGCAGCATGTGGCATCGTGGCTAGCAGCGCAATGGACTGAGGTAAGCCCATTTTGGGCAGCGAGTCCGGCTGTAGCAGGAGAAGCAGGGTGCAGAAAAAGACAAGCATAGTATTCTGCCAAATAAGTTTTGATGGGCACTGATGATCAATGAGGCTATCGTTACTATCGTATCGTGCCAAATTCAGCCAAGTCACTGCATCCAAATAAACGTGCTGATCGTACAACGAGCAGGATGAATAACGGTCAACTCACGGTTAATGCCGTAGTTGACGCATCCTGAATGATGAAACGATTCGATCGCTTGTGAGGAATAGTGAAAGATATGAATAATCAGCTTCATGGCTTCAGTGCTGCATGTGGCGCTTTGATCTTGGGAGTTGCGATCGCGGCTCCCCAAACTGCCAATGCTGGACATACTAATGCTGTCTTAAGAGCAGACCTAGATGGTAGTGCAGAAGTCGCTAGCAGTGGCGATCTCAGCGAGGTGGTGGGTGATGTAACTGGAATGGGTCATGCCTATGTTTTCGGCGTAGATGGCGATGAAACGACGCTTTGCTACGTGCTTGGAGTCTCGGGAATTCAAATGGTTCCAGTTGGTGAGGGAATGGCTGCTCATATTCATGAGGGCGCAATGGGCGAAAATGGCCCAGTTGTTGCGGCACTGGCTGGCCCTGAAGATGGCGATGCGGGTGATTGTCTGACCGAAGGTGAGGAGGGCAAGTTCCCAACGGGTGAAGCTGGCATTGTGCAGCGGATTCTGAATAATCCCGAAGATTTCTATATCAATGTCCACAATCCCCAGTTCCCAGATGGGGCAATTCGTGGCCAGTTGATGGCGCACTAGGTTTGCCCTCATCCCCCGGCCCCTTCTCCCAAAATGGGAGAAGGGGAGTCGAAAATTGTAATTGCTCAATGTCTTTTTCGCTCTGCGATCGCAATTTTGGTTCAGCATAAGAAATCCTAAATAATCCTAACCAAAATATTGCCGCACTCTAAAACTCATGCCATAAAAGGGGAGAACTCCTCTATCACTCTACACTCATGGCAGACCCGGTGACGCTGACAGTTGTCGCAAGTGCAATACTGAGTTTAGTTTTCAAGCCATACTTAGAATCTACGGCTGAACAAGTTGCAGAAAAGCTAAATCCTGTAGTGCTGAGTAAGATAAATGCTCTACGGCAGAAAATTTGGCAGAAGCTGCGAGGAATTCGGGAAGTAGAGGAACTGAACAAGACCGTTGAGGCGGGTGGCACTGTTACTGAGCAGCAGGTCAAACTGCTAACGCCTCATTTGGAAGCAGCAATGAAAGAAGATCCTGTTTTTGAGCAAGAGGTTCGCAACTTAGCCCAGCAAATTCAGCAAGAAATTAACATTAACCAGGGATCGGGTAGCGAAGTCTGGAATGTAATTGGTCATGCTGAGAAAAATGAGTTTATCGATAATAAGGCTCCAGTTATAAAAGACAACACTGGAACTATAAATATCAACTACGGCCAACCGCCTGCCTAGCTCCATGACCAACGAATCGTCACCTTTGGAACAGTGGAACGTTACCGGAAAAGTGGAACGGAACGTTTACACTGGCAACTATGGCCCGATCCTGCCGAACAATCAGGGAACAGTAAACATTCATGCGGTATCTGCGCCAAAGGTAGACCTTCCTCCCAGTAATATTCCGTTCTTGGGCACGGATTACTTTGTTGGTCGTGCTCAAGATTTAGATGATCTACATAAGTTACTGAAGCAGGAAAACCGGATTGTGATCACCGCTGTGACGGGGATGGGTGGCGTGGGCAAGACGGAACTGGCGGTGCAGTATGCCCAGCAGCGTTGGCAAGAAGCGTTTCCGGGTGGGGTGTGTTGGCTGTCGGCGCGGGGGGCGGAGGGTAATGCGGATATTGGCACGCAGATCATTACGTTTGGCAAGAGCTATCTGGGGCTGAATCCGCCGGAGGAGTTGGACGCGAAGGATCAGGTGGCGTTTTGTTGGCGGCAGTGGCCGAGGTTTGATCCGGAGACGCAGGAACCGGAGTCGGTGCTGGTGGTGCTGGATGATGTGACGGATTATCGGCAGGTGGAGCCATATTTGCCGCGCGATCAGCGGTTTACGGTGTTGATGACGACACGGGTGGAGTTGGGTTCGCGGATTGCGAAGTTACCGATTGGGGTGTTGGCACGGGCGGATGCGCTGGAACTGTTGCGGCAGTTGGCGGGAGCGGAGCGAATTGATGCGGAGCTGGAAACGGCGGATGCGCTGTGTGAGTGGCTGGGTGATTTGCCGCTGGGGTTGGAGTTGGTGGGACGATATTTGGCATGGAAACAGGATTGGTCACTGGCAAAGCTACGAGAGAAGCTAGAGGAACGGGAGTTACAGGCGCGGGCGTTGACGCGAATTGAAGAAGGAATGACGGCCAGTTTGGGTGTGGCTAGTGCGTTTGAGTTGAGTTGGCAGGAGCTGAGTGAGGAGGCGCAGGAGTTGGCCTGTTTGCTGAGCTGTTTTGCACTGGCTCCGATTCCGTGGGAGCGGGTGGAGGCGTGTATGCCGGAGGCTGACCCGGAGGAGTTGGAAGATTGGCGGGATGAGGAACTGGTGCGGTTGAGTTTGCTGAAGCGAGTGGAGACAGGACGATATCAGTATCATCAGTTAATTCAGCGGTTTATTCGGACGAAGCTGCCAGAGGATTCACCGTTGATCGGGGCTTTTTGTCGAGTGATGGTGGCAGCTTCAAAGGAAATTGATAACTCACTGACAAGGGATCAAGCGTTGGTTTGGAGCGGGATGATTCTCCATGTAGAGGAATCTGCAACGCATTGGATCGCTCAGGTTACGGATGCGGGAATAATTTGGCCGTTTGTTGGGTTGGGTCGTTTTTATCAAGGACAAGGTCTTTATACACATGCGGAACCTTGGTATGAAAAATGCGTTGTTGCAACTCGCAATCGCTTAGGTGAGGAGCATCCCGATTTCGCTATCAGCCTGAATAATCTGGCTCTGCTCTATGAGTCTCAAGGGCGATACAGCGAGGCCGAACTGCTTTATCAACAGGCCTTGAAGAAACAAATCTTGGGCGAGGAGCATCCCAATGTCGCTACCGTCCTGAATAATCTGGCTCTGCTCCATAAGACTCAAGGGCGATACAGCGAGGCCGAACCGCTTTATCAACAGGCCTTAGCCTTGAGGAAAAAACTCTTAGGCGAGCAGCATCCCAATGTCGCTACCAGCCTGAATAATCTGGCGGGGCTCTATGAATCCCAAGGGCGATACAGCAGGGCCGAACCGCTTTATCAACAGGCTTTAGCCTTGAGAAAGCAACTCTTAGGCGAACAGCATCCCAATGTTGCGTCCAGCCTGAATAATCTGGCGGGGCTCTATAAGTCTCAAGGGCGATACAGCGAGGCCGAACCACTTTATCAACAGGCCTTAGCCTTGAGAAAGCAACTCTTAGGCAAACAGCATCCCGATGTCGCTATCAGCTTGAATGATCTGGCGGGGCTCTATAAGTCTCAAGGGCGATACAGCGAGGCC
>CBKWJC010000031.1:0-66129 GCA_966674685.1 uncultured bacterium | reverse complement strand
GCCTAGCACGACCGCGATTTTCTTTAACTCTTTAGTCTAAACTCCAGTTGGATGGGTAACGGAAATACAAACTCACATCTTGCACTTTACTGACTCAGCACCCCAGGCGGTTATTGGGTGCTGACTATGAATCGACTAAAACAACTGCGCCCAAGCATCCTGAATCATCGCAATTAGCAATGTAGCGCCTGCAACACCGATTGTGACGAGACAGCCGCCATGATTGAGAGCAAGATCATTATTTGAATGCATTTGAATACCGATTCCTGATTATGCGTCATCCCAAAATCGGTTTTTGGCAGGGCAGTCATAGTTCTCTTACTAAACGCTTATGCCTTGTTGGACTGTTTTTGCTCACGGCTCTTATCATCGGTTTGAATTCTGTCACTAATCCTTTGGCTATGTCTGCTTCAACCCCTGGTTTATTAACTGATCCCTTTCTCCAGCTACCAACTGCCGATTCTGTAAACGTAGTTTGGTTCACAGAGTTTGCGGGAAAGGAACATACTGTGTCTTACGGCAAAGATCTGGAGCATTCGGTCGAGGCCGTTACCACTCAACTGAGCCGCACCCGTGAAGACAGCAAATCCAAGATCAGCAATCCGCCCGCAACGCCCACACCGCGACCGATTTGGCGACATGAGGCGACGGTGACAGGGTTGGGCGCAAAAAACCGCATCCCCTATCGAGTCACCAGCGTTACCGATCAGGGCGAAACGATTCAAAGCAAAACGTTTACCCTAGCGCCAGCGCCACAGACGGGGGCTGACTTAAAGATCTTGCTCACCTCCGATCACCAGCTGATGCCGATGACGGCTGCTAATCTGCAAAAGGTGGAGGAAACCGTTGGCCGAGTTGATGCCGTATTCCTAGCGGGCGATTTGATTAATATCCCCGATCGCGCATCCGAGTGGTTTGACGATCAGCGAGGCGGTGCGTTTTTCCCGGCTTTACAGGGACGCGGACACTATCAGCTGGAGAAAGAGGAGCAGACGACCACCTATCGGGGTGGAGAAATTATTCAACATGCGCCGCTGTTTATTGCCGTGGGCAATCATGAGGTGATGGGGCGGTTTTCGGATGAGAAATTATTGAATCAGCAGTTTGGTGATCCTATTCCTAGTGCGATCGCAGCGCAACGATACACACAGCAGGAAAAGGCAGTTAATCCTCGGCAAGATCCCGATATCCGTCAAGCCTGGATCAAGTCCGCTTCATTTAATACCGATACCGTTGAAGAAATCTTTTCCCTACCGCCCGATCGACCGGAGGGCAAAAACTACTATGCTGTTACCTTTGGCGACGTTCGGCTGATCGTTCTCTACGCCACCAATATTTGGCGTACTCCGAGCCTGGAACCGAACGGTAGTGGTCGCTATGTCGAGGCATCCGCTCAACTCGATCAACCGGAACAATGGGGCTATGGGCAGCATATTTTTGAACCCATTGGTAAAGGTAGCGACCAGTACAACTGGCTGGTCAAAGAGCTGAATCGGCCTGAATTTCAGCAGGCCCGCTACAAAATCGTCATGTTCCATCATCCGCCCCATACCCTCGGCGGCAACATCGTGCCTGCCTACACTGACCCGGTGCAGATCATTGAGCGGGACAACACGGGCAACATTACCGCCGTTCGCTATGAGTACCCCAAAGATCAGGATTACCTGATTCGCGACGTGGTGCCACTGCTGGAACAATCCGGAGTTCAACTGGTGTACTTCGGCCACTCCCACATTTGGAACCGTTTCGTCAGCTCCAATGGCCTGCACTTTTTGGAATCGTCCAACGTGGGCAACACCTACCAAGCACATCTAGAAGACAATCCGCGCGAAGTGCCCGATCAGCGCTGGCAGGAAGAGTATGCGGCAGTGGGTGACCCAAACGGTCTAGAGCCAATCATGCCAACGATTAGTCCCGTACTCGACGAAGAAACCAATCAGCCACTGCCCTACATCGCCAGCAACGACATCACCGTATTCAGCATCCTGGAAACCAAAACCGGAACTATCAGCAGCTATCGATTTGATACCCGACAACCCAATTCTCCAGTCGAGAAATTCGACGAGTTTGAGATTGCACCCGCCAAATCTAATCTACTTTCCACTGCTCCAGCATCCTTTGCGGTATTGATAGGCGCGATCGCACTTTCCCTCACAACCCTCTGGATCATGGCTTTAGTTGCCTGACTTGAAACACTTGAAGTATGATGCGATCGCATCAGTACAAATATATTTATTGAAATTGCGATCGCAATTCCAGTTTCCACAATTGCATTTCACTATGGAATCTCTTAGACAATCCTTGGCTAGAATTTTAGACATTTGGCAAGAAGACAGAGAAGATCTAATTCCGCATCTTCAGCCAGGTCTTTCTACTGAGGAAATTCAAAAGCAAATTTCAAAATTCTCACTTCAACTACCCGAAGAAGTGTATGAGCTTTATCAATGGCGAAATGGTGTCAATCATTCAAATGCATTTGGTTCTAATACAGATTTTTTGCCGAACGAATTAAGTTTTTTATCGCTTGAAGAAGCATTACAAGCTTATCAACGCATTAATGATTATCGACAATTAGTTATTTCTATAGACGAAAAAGACAAAAATGCTTGTAGACCCTGGTTTCCTCTTTTCGGCAGCGATGGCTCGTACTTGGTTGTGTTTGGTGATGTAGCTCCCCAAGAAACTTCGCCGATATTTGACCTATATATTGAAGAAGGTAGTCTAATTAGCTTGAAATACCAAAATCTGACCGAATTAATGTCGATTACAGCAGAATGCTACGAAACAGGTGCTTACTACTTTGAAACAGAGGTGGTTGATAATTTTGGTACTGTTATTGAATATCTAGTTGCAAATAAACAGGAAGTCTCTCAAATCAGACGTCGCCACAATCTCAAGAAGCTAGGAATTCAATTGAAAGACTAGATCATGTAAGTTAGGCTCCGTATTTCGCCTGTTTTATAAACTGGGTTTAAAGTTGAAATAGTAACAGCAACAGCAACGGCATAACTCCCATGACAAGCGTTCTAGACCAAACCAAATATCTAACGATGGAGGAGTATTTGGCCTATGACGATGGCACGGATACTCGCTATGAATTAGTGGACGGAGAACTGGCCGAGATGCCACCAGAATCAGATGAGAATAATGACATCGCTAAGCGACTACTCTTTGAGCTAGCCAAGCATTGTCCAGCCACATTGTTGGCTTATAAAGATACTGAAGTTGAAGTCACGGGGAAACGGGCGCGCTGTCGTTTGCCGGACTTGTTGGTGCATACGGAAGAATCTAAAGCAGCACTGGCTGGGGCAAAGCGAGCAACCATTACGCGAGATATGCCACCTCCGGCGTTAGTGATTGAAATTGTGTCACCGGGGCAAGTTAATCGCGATCGCGACTACCGCTACAAGTACGTCGAGTATGCCGCACGGGGAATTGATGAGTATTGGATTGTCGATCCAGAAACGCGACAGGTGACGCTGTGCCGCTGGGTGAACGGATTATACGAAGACACCGTCTTTCAAGCAGCCGAACCGATTAAGTCTGAGCTAGTGCCGAATTTCGGCCTGACGGTGAAGGATGTTTTGGCAGAATAAGTGCTTAGGATTGTGAATTAACTAAATCCACGCTCCTTAGAAATCAGTGATAATCCACGACAAAAGCCGCGCTCAGCGCGGCTTTTGTCGTGGATTATTCACCGTTTTTGGGTCAGCCTTGATTAAAACTGAATCAAGTTGCCATTGATGCTCTTGAACTCAAAGGTGCCGACCTCTTCTCGATAGGTGCGTCGGGTATCCCGCAGCATACTGACGGCTAGCGTCTCGCCCAGCAGGTTGCCACCTGTTGGAATACCCACACCGCAGCGATTTGCGCCAGCGTTGGGGCCAGAGATTGTACCGTCTGTGCGCCAGTGCATACCCGCTCCATCCCGGAAGAGAGTGACGTTGGCGATCAGCTTATTGAGTTCACCGTGAATTGTCAGCGGCTCGCCTCTGTAATCAACTAGCCGCTGACCACCCTCGACGGGCACCTTGGGACTCGGGAATGGCCCATCCGCAAAGTAGGCTTTTGCTACAGTTGCCGCCGCTGCGACAAAGGCGGAGTGACCACCTGGATAAGCGGGGTGAGTCGGTGAACCTTCAGGGAAGCCCATCGGCAACAGCCAAGTGCCGTTGCGATCGCCCCGATCGTGCGTGATATTTTGCTGGCGGTTGTGCTCAAAAATTAGATCCAAGACCCGAGTTTTGCGCCAAACATCGGCCCCTGCACCAAACAGATCGTTGAACTTCTCGTTGTTGAGGGGATTTGCCGACGCGCCACCCAGGTCTCCGCGCCGGAAGAGTTCCAGCCGCTGAGCATAGACTTCAGGCCGCAGACGACGATGGACGCACCACTTCTGGAACCAGGCGTGCTTGAGCGCATAGACTCCAGCTAAACCGCTCTGAACTGAGACATCTGGCGCACCCAGGCCACCAAAGGGAACCGATGTCGTAATACTGCGATCGCGACCATAGGGGATCGCTGCGGAAGACTGAGCACCCAGTCCAGCCAGAATCAGCGTTGCCCACAGTCCAGCCTGATGGGGCAGATCGATATGAACCCACTGTCCGCCATCCCGCAGAGTGGTGATATAGCGGCTACCATCCAGTACATCTCTGCCGGATGGATCGTCATTACCGTTGTTGATTCGGTTCCAGGTGTCCAGGTCGGTCATGTAGTCCAGACCAGGCCGAGGATAGTGCTGAGTTTGACGGATCAGCTGGTTGCCAAATTTGAAATCTTGTAGCAAGAACTGCGAGACATGAGGCCCGCGATCGCAACCTTCATACGGCCCGCGAAACAGAGTTTGGGGCGTGCATTCAAAGCCAAACTCCTGCTCAAATCCCAAACTATTCAGGTCATCGCAGGCAGCTCGGATCAAGCCATTAACTGCGCTGTTGGTGTACTGATCAAACGGAATATCGCGGCAGAGCGCCATCCAGTAGCGTTCCACCATGTCGATGGCCGTGCTGCGGCTATCAAACGTTGGCGCAGGTGCCATCCGCGCCCCGTTCGAGTCATTCCCAATCGACTGATATGAGTAAGCATTGAGCGGATTAACCTGCTTGCGGACACCACCACCCAGTTGTACCTGCTCAAAGGCCTCTTGAGTTCCGGCCCGGATGGCGTCAAGCAACGAGTCTAACGATGCACTATTGACCAGACCATCGGCATCATGAGCTAGAGCTTTGGTGTAGGATGCAAACCCCGGAAAACCAAGGTTTTTAAACCGTTGCTCATCACCATTGGTTTCGGGGGGACGGATATCAAACGCGTCAAACGCATCGTCCCGCTGTTGGTCACGCACGGTACTGGCATCGCTGCGGCGGTCTTCAAAGTTTTGCGGGTGCAGGTGGTCTTGGCAGTCTTGCATAAAGGGGCTCCTCAAGGAATATGCGTGTAAATCGCTATCGTTATAAAAAGGCAGGCTTACTTTAGGCTCTAAATAAGCCGGAGGTAGGGCAAGCAGAGGCGGCTCTTCAGTAGGGAATTGCAGCCGTAACAGTCCAAATATCTTCCTGAAATCCATAGGACAGATAGGAGGGTGATGGCAGAACTTGATCAACATCCAGGTTCTTGAGTCCATACAGCCACCCTGATGAATAAATGAAACCGTTTAGGTTTGACCAAAGCTAAGCAGCGAGGCTGTTTTACTCGTGTTCAATATCGCCAATTTAATTGCTTTGTCATAAAAAGCACATGCCCCATGTGGGTACTGTTAGACTCCGGAACTGGGGGATGCTTGTCTAGGAAAAGCGCGATCGCAGTCCCCACTGCTCAGAAATTAGGTTTCTTTTGCGATGCATTGGATGCATTGATTGTATTTGAACCTATCGCAGACCCCGATTTCTAATGGATTTTGGGCAACGCAACTCATAAAGCCCCGCTATTTTTCAGAAAATAACGGGGCTCTATGCACAATAAGATTTAGATTAGGAGGCTGATTGCTCTAGCGTCGTACCCGTCCGGCAAAGCCAGAGGCTTTGAACTGCTCTAACTTCAACGGGGTCGGCTGATTGGCCGCGACTGAAATGCGGATCTGAAAATCGCGAGTGCCGGGTTCAACATCACCAATTGAGCCAAGGCGTGTCCGGTTCTGCATCACCGGATTCATGTTGGCATCGTAGACTCGACCAAATACATCCACATTAAAGACAGGCTTACCAGAATCATTGTGTGCTTTGCCTTCAATCAAAAAGCAGTTGGCATCGCTGATACTCCCTGCCGTGACCATGCCTTCTGCAAGTTCAGGCGGACATTCCCGATAAGAGACATCCGTTAAGTTAATTGGGGTCAATGCCTGGGCCGCTGGCGAAACCACACAGCTCACCAGCCAAAAGCAAACCGACAACGCCGCGATCGCAAAAACTCGAAAACGCATACCATCAACCGTAAAGAACTTGCAACTATATTATCTAAGTAAGTTGGCACAAATAAACGAATCTATAAACCGAGGGAGCGCCCCAGCGGAGCGCTCCCTCGGTTTATAGATTATGGATTATGCTGTGATTCGTTTCACACCGATGCCGAGCGGCAACTCGCTATCCTAAAAGAGCATCCGGGTTAATCGTTCAAACACCTCAGTCATGGCGTTTACGTCAGACTGCTTCCAGACCGCTAAATGAGTAGGTTATTTTAATAAGTAGGTTGGTATCAATCAACGCATCTAGAACCGGGGGAGCGCTCCGGAGGGGTATTCTCCCGGTCTTAGGTTTTGCAGTTAGTTGGTATGCAGCTACTTCATTCGTATTGGCTCTCGATACCAGGGTGATAGTTACCATCTACTAACCATCTACAGAAGGATAACAAGGATAACGCTGGAGATTTGGCCTGTCAGGTCTTCAAATCTGCGAACTTATCACGCCATCTATCCGTCATATCTGGGGGTGACATGATTTAATGTGGGCCACAGATAACTAATTCACCGGAGCAGGTGGCTCTGACTGAGTAGAGAAAAATGGGTATTTTAAGGTAAGGCATCGGTTGAAATGAGTAGTAAGTTCTTGCGTCAAGCAACCTCCGGATTTGTTGTTCTCGGCACAACATTAGGCATGGCGGTCTGCGATGCGATCGCACCCTCTATAGGAACCATCCCGTTCAACATTGGCTCCCAGTCAGCACTGGCACAAGAATACGACGAGGAAATCAGCGTTCGTGTCTATGAGCAGGCCAGTCCAGCCGTGATCTCTATCCGCACCGAAGACGGCACAGGCAGCGGCAGCATCATCAGCCCCGATGGCTTAGTGCTGACCAATGCTCATGTAGTCGGGCGCAATCGCAATTTAACCGTACTGCTAGCAGATGGTCGGCAGGTGAACGGTCGCGTGGTGGGCTATGCCGATGATCGCCTTGACCTAGCAGCTATTCAGCTAGAGGAGGTCGAAAATCTCCCCTACATTCCCATCGCCAGCAACAACTCTGTCCGGGTAGGTCAACGAGCCTACGCGATTGGCAATCCCTTTGGTCAGTTCCAGGGTACGTTCACGACGGGCATTGTCAGCCGGATTGATTCCGAACGCGGATTGATTCAAACCGATGCAGCCATTAATCCCGGCAACTCGGGTGGCCCACTGCTCAACAGTAGGGGCGAGCTAATTGGCGTGAATACGTCAATTTTCACCATTGGCCGGGATGCAGGTAATATTGGTATTGGGTTTGCGATCGCAACCGATCAAGTGCAGCCATTTTTAACCGCAGTTCGCGAAGGCCGCGCCGCCCAGGAACCCGCCGCATCACCGTTTGATCTGGAGCAAGCCAAACCAATTGCCCTCAACGGGCCAGCCGTCCAAGGGCAACTGGGACGCGAAAGCAGCGTCCTCCCTGCCGATAACAGCTACTTTGATCTGTACGCCTTTGAGGGACAGGCAGGTCAACAGGTCGTGATCGAAATGACCAGCAGCGAAGTGGATGCCTATCTAATTCTGCTCGGCCCCGATGGTCAGGATCTAGCCCAAGATGATGACAGCGGTGGACGCACCAATGCCCGCTTAGCGACAACCCTACCGGAAAATGGCACCTACACAGTTTTAGCAAACTCCTACGCACCGGGTGAACTAGGGAGCTACAGCATTCGGCTGGCCTCTTCCCAAGGCAGTGCCCCCTCTGCTGGAACCACCCAACCTCCCAATTCCGGTTCTCAGCCCAACGGTAGCGCGACCGCACCTTCCTCTGGCGACTACATTCTGCAAGAACAGGGAACGCTAGCCAGCGGCGGGCCAGTCTTACAAGACGGCAGCCTCTACCAAGAATATCGATTTGAAGGAGAGTCCGGTCAGTCGGTCACGATCACGCTAGAGAGCACCGATTTTGACCCGTATTTGATGTTGATCGATCCCAATGGCGACATCCTACAGTACAACGACGACATGGACGACGACACCTACAACTCCCAGATTACAACCGTACTGCCAGCGAGCGGAACCTATCGCGTCATCGCCAACTCCTACGATCCAGCAGGTCAAGGGGACTATGAAATTACGGTGCGATAGCCAACCACTAGGCAGTAAGCTGGATGAAGAAGTCATTTAGCCTAGCCTGATTATTCGCTCATGAGTAACCGAGTTCTTTCCATTACTGATCAAGACTTTGACGCTGAAGTCATCCAGGCTGATCGACCTGTTTTAGTTTATTTTTGGGCAGGTTGGTGCGGCCCTTGTCGGCTGATGTCTCCTATTATCGAGTCCGTCGCAGACGCCTATGCCGAGCGCCTGAAGGTTGTCAAAGTCGAGGTTGATCCCAATCCTGAATCCGTTGCCACGTATAAAGTGGAAGGTGTACCTGCACTGCGTTTGATTCATAACCAAGATGTCTTGGCCGCAGAAGAAGGTGCAATGAATAAGCAGAAAGTCGAAGATCTGCTCAATGCCAATCTTTCGGCTGCTATATAAATTCCGTTTATGCTGAGAACCTCTGTGTGCTGGATGGCAATACAGGGGTTCTCAAGGTAGATTGAGTTTACGAATGCTGACCAATATCCCATAGCGTCAGACCACTAGCAGATCAGTAGTCTCCTCATTCTCTCGCTGCCATGCAACTTGCGAACCGCCTCCAACCGTTGAGCACCAATGTGTTTGCTGATATGGATCAGGCAAAGGCGGACGCGATCGCAGCTGGGCAAACCTTAATTGATTTGTCGCTGGGTTCATCCGATTTACCGACCGCTAAGCCTGTGCTCGATGTGATTGCGGAATCACTGTACGATCCGTCAACTCATGGCTATTTGCTGTTTCACGGCACACGCAACTTTCGGCAGGCGGCGGCAGATTGGTACACCCGCAAGTACGGAGTTGCCGTTGATCCGGAAACAGAAGTTCTGCCGCTGATTGGTTCTCAGGAAGGAACTGGGCACCTACCGCTGGTGGTGCTGAATCCAGGCGATTTCGCGCTGCTGCTCGATCCGGGCTATCCGTCCCATGCAGGCGGCGTTTATTTGGCCAATGGGCAGATTTATACGATGCCGCTGCTAGAAGAGCGCGGTTTTCTACCAGATTTTTCTACGATTCCCGAAGCTGTCTTGGCTCAGTCGCGCCTGATGGTGCTGAGCTATCCGCATAATCCAACAACTGCGATCGCACCTCTCTCATTTTTCCAAGAAGCCGTTGCCTTTTGTCAGCAGCACAATATTGTCTTAGTGCATGATTTTCCCTACGGCGACATGGTGTTCGAGGATGTTGAGATTCCCTCTGTGCTCCAGGCCGATCCGGATAAAACATGTTCCATTGAGTTTTTCACCCTGTCCAAGTCCTACAACATGGGTGGTTTTCGAGTGGGCTATGCCATCGGCAACGCCGAGCTAATCCGCGCCCTGCGGCGATTGAAAGCGGTGATTGACTTTAACCAGTATCGCGGCATCTTAAACGGTGCGATCGCAGCTTTGGAGGGTTCCCAAGACCACATCCCATCAGTGGTATCAACGTTCCAAGAGCGACGCGATGTGTTTGTGCAGGCACTGCATGACATCGGCTGGTCAGTACCGACACCTCCCGCCACCATGTACATTTGGGCCAAGCTGCCGCCCCAGTGGGCGAATGATTCAGTGCGCTTTTGCGTGGAGCTGGTGAAAGCAACTGGAGTAGCGGTGTCACCTGGCGCTGGATTTGGCAAATCAGGCGAAGGCTACGTCCGATTTGCCTTGGTACATCGCCCCAGCATTCTACAGGACGCTGTTCAGCGAATGGCCTCCTTTTTGTGATGGCAGTCATCCATCAATCTCGTGCTGCGTCAAATCAGTTTTGATGGCGGACATACCGTGCTTCAGGCGGTGTATCAACCACCAACCCCTCTCGCCACCAAGTTGACAGACCACAAGGTTGTGCAATTATATTGACTAAATGCTTAGCAAATTCAGCGCATCTAAGCTTCACTCAAAGGGTGTATACGTGAGTCAATCTGCCTAGCCTTGGTTACACAGATTCCAATGCTTAGTCTTAAATCGCAGTCCGAACAGGCCAGCAGACGGCTTCTTTTACTAGAAGATCATCCACTGAATCGGGCACTGTTTGCCGAATACCTCTGCTATCACGGATTTGATGTCCATGCGATCGCAGATGGCGCACATCTCTTCGAGACGCTAGAGCAGTTTCAACCACAGATTATCCTGCTCGATCTGAAGCTGCCCTATGTTGACGGGTTCACCATCCTTGAACAAATCCGCCAGTCTCCAAAATGGCAGCATGTACCCGTTTTGGTTGTCTCAGCGCTGTCATTTAGTATTGATCGGCAGCGAGCGCTCAATTTAGGGGCGTGCGATTATTTTGTCAAACCTGTAGATTTGAAGTCTTTACTGGAAACCATCAATCAGCATTTTTGACGCGACTGTTTGCTCGAAGTATTCAGGTAATGATGGTCACTTATGTGAACGTTGCCCACACAACCAACCATCATTACTGTTTGAGGGCTATCGGCCGTTTAAGATTCAGATGATTCGATATCCTGCCGAGATTCATTGAGAAAACGCTCGACCACTTCGGTTAGCTGCTGCATGGAATCTGCAATCTCAGCCGCCTCAGCCTCAATTCGCTGATTGAGCAGCGTTACACTTTGGAGACGATTGAGAATCGCATCCAGTTGATCACGATAATTAGCTTCAAACTCATCTAGCGTCATAATCAGGGTTCACCAACTGCCTTTAGAACATTCAACAGAGTTTTTTCGGTCCACACACACCCATGATCGTATTTAAAATCACGTCAGAGAAGGCAAAATACGGACGCCTATCCAGATTTTTATAGAATTCATAAATTGATTAAATACTCGTCGAGTCGCGATCGATAAATCCGGAAGTTGGGTATCTCAGCATGTAAGTCAGTCCCTTGCCGTGATTTCGGCTGATTCAGCCTAGGTTTTAGGAAATGGACTGTTTCTTAAAGAATTTAGACAGAGCAGCTCGACTGCTTGAGCAGGCTCACTTAGTTTGGCCCACAAGCAGTTAGCGTTTCATTTCAAAGCCAGCTTCATTTCTAGTATCAATTAATACAAGATTGTCAACCGAAAAACCGCTGAAGATTTGCGATCGCTCTATGAGACAGAAACTTTGGGAGGATATCCGCTCCCGTAGCTTGCCCACAACCTGATGGAGATTGCTATATCCTAGTCTGTACGGTCGTTACTGCAATTCTCGGCTGTGTAGATTCATCAATCGTCATGCTGTGTCTATCCCTGCTGAAACACCAACTCTGGTTAAAGAGCCTGAACGCCTCGAAGCTCGCCTGAAGGAGATCCCGCTGGAGCCGGGGGTCTACTTTATGCGCGATGCTAGCGACAATATTCTCTACATCGGTAAATCCAAAAAGTTGCGATCGCGGGTGCGCTCCTACTTTCGCAATTCCCATACGCTGCCGCCTCGGCTCGCTTTGATGGTGATGCAGGTGGCGGAAATTGAGTTTATCGTCACCGATACGGAAGCGGAAGCGCTGGCGCTGGAAGCCAATCTGATCAAGCAGCACCAGCCTCATTTCAACGTGCTGCTGAAGGATGACAAGAAGTATCCCTATCTCTGCATCACTTGGTCGGAGGACTATCCCCGCATTTTTATTACCCGGCGGCGACGCATGGGCAAAGCCCGCGATCGCTACTACGGGCCGTATGTGGACGTGGGTACGCTGCGCCGGACGCTGCACTTGGTGAAGCGCATTTTTCCGCTGCGCCAGCGGCCCCAGCCGTTATTTAAGGATCGTCCCTGCCTCAACTACGACATTGGTCGCTGTCCTGGCGTCTGTCAGCAACTGATTTCGCCGGATGAGTATCGCAAGATTGTGCAGCGGGTGGCGATGGTGTTTCAGGGCCGTACCGAGGAGTTAGTCAAAGTCCTAACCGTCCAGATGCAGGACGCGGCAGAGAAGCTGAATTTTGAGTACGCCGCTCGCCTGCGCGATCAGATTACGGCGCTAGAGCACCTGAACGCCGATCAGAAAGTGGCCTCGGCCAGTGATACCGTCTCGCGAGATGCGATCGCACTGGCTGCCGATGAACATCATGCCTGTATTCAGCTTTTCCAGCTTCGTGCAGGCCGCCTAGTCGGTCGTCTGGGGTTCCTGGCCGAAGCGCAGTCGGGTGAGCCAGGAGCCATCTTGCAGCGGGTACTGGAAGAACATTATCAAACTGTTGATTCGGTCGAGATTCCTGCCGAGATTTTGGTGCAGCATGATCTACCGGATGCGGATTTATTGGCGGCCTATTTAAGCGATCGCAAAGGCCGCAAAGTGACCGTGTTTAATCCCCAGCGGCAGTCTAAGGCCGAACTGATTGAAATGGTGGAGCGCAATGCCGAGTATGAGTTGGCACGCACTCAGCGCTTTGCCGATCGCAATGCTCAGTCGCTCCAGGATCTAGCCGAGGTGCTGGACTTGCCCGCGCTACCGCGCCGGATCGAAGGCTACGATATTTCCCACGTCCAGGGTTCCGATGCCGTCGGTTCCCAGGTCGTGTTTATTGACGGACTGCCCGCCAAACAGCACTATCGCCACTACAAAATCCGCAATCCCAAAGTGACCAGCGGGCGCTCTGATGACTTTGCAAGCTTGGCCGAGGTGATTCAGCGCCGCTTCCGCCGCTATGCCGAAAATCCTGATCTCCAGCGGTTTGGCAATCCTGACTGGCCGGATTTGGTGATGATCGACGGTGGTAAGGGGCAGCTTTCAGCCGTTGTCGGTGTCCTACAAGAAATGAATCTGCTGGCGGATTTGAATGTGATCAGCTTAGCCAAAAAGCGGGAAGAAATTTTCCAACCCGGTGAATCGCTGCCGCTGGCGACTGACTCGGAACAAGCAGGTGTTCAACTGCTGCGCCGTTTACGGGATGAAGCCCACCGCTTTGCCATTACCTTCCACCGCAAGCGCCGTAGCGATCGCATGCGACGATCACGGCTGGATGACATTCCGGGACTGGGGCACCATCGGCGGAAACAGCTTCTAGCAGCGTTTCGTTCGATTGACTATATTCGCGAGGCTTCCCCAGAGCAGCTTCAGACAGTGGAAGGGATTGGGCCACAGCTCGCCCAGCAAATTTATGACTACTTCCATCCTCAAGCTGACCCCGTCACACCCGGAAGTTAAGTGATAGATATTAGTTAAGACGATTTGTGGCGCGGCTAAGCCGCGCCACAAATCGTCATGTCCTCGTTGAATTGACTTTTATAACGATTGGTTGGCGGTTTTGGCACTGCTCGATACACTAAGTCGGATTTAGGACAAATTGCCCCAAATCCCCTTCAGTCAGCAATGAAAAGCTCCTCAGCGATCTGCCGAGGAGCCAGTGGAGTGTGAGTCTTTTTCCCACGATACTCAAAACTCAAGCAGATGCAAAAGCTGCTTTAGAGATCTTGAGGTTCTTTTATCGTAGGGTGTTGTTCTGAAGGAGCGCTATAGACAGGGGAAGATTTCCCTGTCTATAGCGTTATTCTGTCTGGTATCTCTTGTGAGCCGTAGGACTGTAGATGAAATGCTGTGAGCATCGGGCCGGAGGACACGGGAGCATGATGGGTAACTGTAACCGAAGAAAGATTTGAGGTTGGGGTCATCAACGGGTTTAAGATGGCCTGCTGTTGAGGCTGAGAATGTTGCTGATAAATTGAGCTGCGGAGACGCGCTTCTCTTCAAAACCGCGCCGCCGAACACCTTTCTCTCCGTCTAATGTGGCCGCATATCCCATCGCCTGCTCCGGTGCTTGCCAGAGTTCCAGATGATCCACGGCGGGATCAGCATAAAAGTTTAACTGTCCCGCGCCTAGCAGCGCAGAACTCCAGTGGGTGAAGTGATCGTGGCTCATGCGGTAAATCGGAAAATCTGCTGCTAGCGGCACTCCCCAACCGTCAATCGCTATGAAATTCGCGATCGCAATACCGCGATGGTGCCAATACTGCGCTGCTGCGATCGCACCCACAACACCTGCACTAAAGGCAATAATGCTGACTGGATGATCCTGCGGTGCCTGAGCTGGAAGCACCTCGCCCATAAACTGCCGACAGTGAAAACCGGAATAGGGCGGATGGGCTTCAGTCGGATAGACGGCATATTGGGGAGTATTCATTTCATTCGTTAAACCTAAACCAGCGAGAAACCGATCGGTTAACGTCACGGGATGAACACCGGGATAGATCAAAATCAAAGCGCTTTCTCGAACTCGCCAGCAATCTTCAGTAAACCCAGCATAGTTTGAGTGGATAGCGTGTCACGCTATCCACTCAAACTATGCTGGGTTTTGTTGATTCTACGCGGTGAACTGTTGACGAATCGCTTCAATTCGCTTGCGGTTGACGCCCAAATCCGACTGGCCGAGTCGCGAGGCTGAACGTACCTGGATCACGCCATTGGCTGCATCAGCATAGAACTCAACATCATCCACAAATCCCATCAGGTTGCTGGTGAATTCGGCATAGATGTAGTCGTCACTCGATTCAATAATCTGCGTGCGCTCCATGCCGTTGATGATGTCTTTAAGCTGCGCGATCGCACCTGTGGCATTCCCACTGTAGGCAAGGGGTTTGATGTAGTGTTCCGCATCGGCTTTGTTCGCTTGGCTAGAGACACAGTTAGGCGAACCTGGACAAGTGGCAAGTTGACCATCTTTCACACCTAACGTGGCGGGACGCTGGCCGGAAAAAATCTGAGCAAAACCAGGTAGAGCGGCAATCATAGGATTAATTGTTGAAGAATTTGATATCGGAGTGGCAAATGCAGGAGTGACAGGTGCCCAAAGCGCGATCGCAATCAGACCCACTACTCCCCAAACTTTGAATCTCGATAAAATTGAAGACATCGTTAACAAGAGCTCTAGCAACAGGATGTTGTACCGTTCAGCATACTGTATTATCTTTACAAAAGTTCACGAATAGAAAAAGGCCATTACCTAACTCAGGTCGTTTAATCTCAAAACATTTGGTAGGGGCGGGTTTCGTTCACCAATTGTGGCTCAGAGTGCTTAAGTGATGGCTAAACCCGCCCCTAGAGCCCTTTTCTAATCTCGCTTATGACTTCGTCCAACCTGCCGCCCACCACACCCAATACGGATTCCAATCCAGCCCCAACGGATTATTCTTCCGGCGTTACGCCAGTTTTGGAACTCAGCGACTCTGAGCCAATCAACTACGTGTTGACCAAGTTAGCGAATGAACTGCCGACTCTGTTTGAGAAAGACCTGACCTACGACATCTACACGTCAGATATTTACTTCAAAGATCCGGTCAACACGTTCAAATACAAGTTCAACTACCGGACCATTTTCTGGACGCTGCGATTTCATGGACAGCTTTTCTTCTCTGACCTGCACTTTGACCTGCATCGCGTATGGCAAGACCAGCCTGATTTAATCCTGGCTGACTGGACGGTGCGGGGAACGCTGCGGCTACCGTGGCAACCTGATTTACTCTTCCACGGACGCTCCCACTACCATCTCAACACAGAAGGTAAGATTTACAAGCACATTGACGTATGGGATCGGTCGCCCAAAGAAATTCTGAAGCAGTTTTGGCGGCGAAAGTAGTGAGCGAAATACTAGTGAAATTTGCGATCGCAGTTCCAGCCAATTGGCAGCTAATCGAAATATCTTTGGTAAAGCAAGGCTCAGAAAAATAAAATCCCCAGTGCGAGACTGGGGACTGACCAGGGTGCATCTACCACTTCTCTCTACTGGATGAGGAAACTAAATCCGGAACAATATCCACGATTTTGGAACTGAATGCGAAATTTTATCGGACATGAGTCTCCAGTGCCTTTTGGAACGCAGGAGGCAACCGCCGCAACACCTTGCGCGTTTTGGGATCAAGCGGAACCAGCGTCACTTGAGCCGTTAGGTACAAAATTTCTTCATCGGGTGACTGAATCTGGTAATCCCAGTTGAGCCGCACGCCCTTCCCTGGAACAATTCTGGCTTTGACAATGGCCGAATCTCCCATTAGCATCGACTGGTGATATCGAATCGATAGGTCAAAGACGGGCAGCTCACAGCCCATTTCCAGCAGCTCGTGATAGCCCATGCCCGTATGCTGCAAGTAGGCCACCCGCGCTTCTTCTAGCCAGGTCACGTAGGTGCCATGCCAAACAATGCCTGCATAGTCGGTGTGATGAGGATAAGCCGTAATTGGATACTTGAACCAAGTCGGTTCGCTTGTAGCTGCAATAGGCTTGTCTTTAGGTTTCTCTTCTTTTACGGACGTATCTTTTGATGCTGACCGACCTTTAGAAGCCGACTTATCTTTTGGCATTGCTGGAGCAGATTGATACAAGGATGAGCAATCTTAGAATACTGGATTATGCTCTAAGTGCCTGTATTTGAATTTTGAGCATCCCGATTCAGCACCTCCTCAGCGGTCACGCCCTCATTTTGATTGCCAATTCGCCACAGTACTGCTGCTGCTTCAGCCCGAGTCGCCGCTTTTTCCGGTTGCAGCAAAGTGGTGTAGCCAAACGCTCGCGGAATATTGGCGAAATCGCCATTTTGGTGATCGGCCAGAACCGCCCGCAGTGCAGCCGGATTAATCTTACTCGCGTCTTGAAAACCCCAGGCTTCCTGCACAGCTTCCACACTGGCGCTAGGGAGTGCCTGTCGCGTATCCAGCGGCACTTTCCACAGCAGCAGGTCTTGGCGGGTCAGCGGCGCATCGGGTCGAAAGTTAACAGTCGTCGCATTGCCTGCCAGTGCACTGGGCACGAGTCCAACTTCGGCTAAGCCCTGAATCACGGCAAAATCCGGATCAGATTTGGGCACATCCTCAAAGGCTGGATTAGACGATTCAATTGCCAGTCGAATGCGCTCCTTGGCTTCGTCGGCGTAAATAGTGTTGTTGGCCTCCACTAGCCAGCGAGCAAACTCGCGGCGAGTAATCGGCTGATTTGGCTGAAACTGATTAGCTGCTGGCTGATCTTCACCTTCTTTATCTGCCGCAGGTGCAGCCGTCACAATCTCTAACCCTGCCAGATCGCGAATGTAGGGACGTAAATCTGTAGGAGCCTGATTCAGATCAGCAAACGTCCCCGTATTCGTACTGTCCTGATTCTGCAGATTAGCTGTGCTGCGGTCTTGCTCCGACGGGTTCACTGGCCGAATCGAAAATCCCTCAGCATCATCAGACGCCGCGCCATCAGTTGCCTGTGAGTCCCGCTGATACTGAATCGTAAATGCCGTTTCTTCTGAATTGGTGGCATCCGGTTGAATTGCTACCCGCACCGTTAAATCCTGCTTGCGAGCTGCGATCGCAGTCGGTTGATCTGCCTGAGCATCTGCCGCTTCAGTTTCATCAGTGGCTTCGGACGATTCTGGTGCTGATGCTGCGTTCTGTGATTCGTTTGCAGTGTTGCCAGACTGAGCGCTACCCAACGGCTGCAAATTGGCTGTATTTGAAGCATCCGAAGCCGCCGAGCTAGTGCCACTATTCTCCGCTGCGCCTGAGTTGGGTGCAGTCTCCTCAGCCGCTTCCTCTGACTCAATTTGCCAACCGTTGCTGCTCAACTCGTCGCGGTAGAACTGCTCAACCTGATCAGCTGAGTCAGCCGTAGTGAAGTAGGTGAGGCGACCATACTGCTCGTCTGCATTAGCTTTAACGTCTGCTGGAGCCTCTTGTTGCTCGGCTTCCGGGTAGATAGGAATCTCTGCGGGCAAATCGGCTGATGCACCCGTGTTTGAGCCTCCCAACGTAGTGTCGTTCTGGAGCCGTGGGTCAGCTTCCAACGATTGCTGCATCTGTGCGCCCCAGGGCGTGTTGGCACAAGAAGATAAGGTCAGTAACCCCAGCAATAATCCTCCAACCCACCAGCGTCGGGGCGCTTGTCGCTGAGGTTGAGGGTGTAATCGTACTGGCTGATGATGTGCAGGCTCCGCTTCAAACATGCCGTTTCTCAATTCAACTTTGATTAAGGGGACGTTCCTTTACGCTAGCGCTGCCGTTCCCCAAACGTCTAACGATTGTTGTCATTTTAGTTGGGTAAATACCGTACCAGTTTTTAATTAACGCCAGCAACACATCTTGTTTAGCGGTAGCGCTGTCGAGCAAGCGTGCCCTGCCAAATAAATTTGGCTACAAAAGTTGCGATCGCACATAGAGGAGAATCGATACTATATTTGATGGTGCGTTGGCCTGATAACGAAGCATCCTATAAGTTGTGAGATTGCACCCCAGAACTAGGACAGTGACTGCATTTTCGTAACTACTTCAACTAGCATCAATTCTCAAAAGCTCTCCGTTCTCCAGAATTTTCCGGATAAAATTTGCATATTCTGCTAAAGCTTGTTGCAGATCCCCCACCTCTCCCCATTCTTGAAGCTTTGCTGCGTTGTAAATAGTCCATGCTAAGTCGTATACCAAATAACTTCTTGGGGATCGTTCACTAATATCAATGCAAGTAGTTAAGAGATGGCTAACAATTTCATCAGCTAATGGGACTGGGTTACTTGAATCAGGTATTTCATATATTTCATCATCAAAGAGATGCAAGCTATCTAAACTATCTTGACAATCCGCAAATGATGATTCTCCAGCCAACCATTGCTCCACAGTATAAAGTCCCCACCTAAATGGCATATCGCCCCATGCGTCTAACTCTGAGATAGCTAATAGACTACATTGGTAGGTGATATTCAATAACGATTTTGGCTCAACCTTGAGGCGGGCAATCATCCATATTAACCAATCTCCTCTAGGACATTCTTGTACAGCCCCTAGCAGATTTTCTCCATAAGATTTTGCCCAGATCAAAGCATCTCTTCGATTAGGCCCATCTTTAGGTAGCTTGAACAATGCTCGTGCCGTTGAATTAGGCATTCAACCTTTATAAACTAAGAATTTTCAAGTTCTGAGTTTTCGCTGTAGCTCGTTCTGAAAGAGTAAATCCCTATATTCAGCGCGATCGCGCCTCTTGCATCGTTCCACCTTCATTTAGCTGTAAGCAATAAGGCTACTTATTGAGAATCTGATCATCTAGGGAGAAATCAATATCGGTTTTATCTCGTCCCGATGCGAGATAGTCGTTTTGAAAAGAGTCCTTTAAGCCCGAAACGAGATCAAACTGGGGTTGCCACTCCAGTTCTGCCTGAGCCTTGTGGATATCAGCAAAGAAGTGCTGGACGCGCATTGGAAATGCTTTGCGCTTGCCAAAATCAAACTGTTTCGGATTGTAGTGAACCAGCTCCAGCGCACCGGGATCTTTTCCGGCTGCGATCGCACATGCCTTCGCTAAACCGTCAAACGTCACGTAGCGGTCGCCAGAGATATTGTAAATTTGCCCAATAGCTTGGGAATTGCCCAGCACCGCCGCCATTGCCCGCGCTAGATCCTGCACATGGCCAAGCTGCGTAATGTGCATACCGTTGCCAGGAATGGGCACAGTGCGATCGCGGACAATCCGGTCAAAGAACCAGGCTTCTACATCGTTGTAGTTCTGTGGGCCATAGATATACACCGGACGAACAGAGGTGAAGGGAACGTTCTGTTCCGCTAAATACGCTTCGGTTTCAAACTTCCCTTTGTGGCGACTGTTGGGATCGACGGCATCGTCTTCCTGGTGAGGAAGCTGATCGGTCTTGAGATACACACCCGCCGAGCTTACATAGACAAAATGCTTCACCTGATCGCCAAACAGTTCCATTAACGGCTGCGTATCGCTGAGTTCACGACCGTTGTTGTCAAAAATGGCGTCAAATGATTCGCCAGAGAGCTTGTCTTTGAGCTGGGTCACATCTTTGCGATCGCACTGGATTTGCTGCACACCTTCGACAGGAGCAGGCTTATTACCGCGATTGAGCAGAACAACATCATGGCCTTGATCAACCAATATCTGAGTCAGATACACACCGATAAAACGGGTGCCGCCCATCACTAACACTCTCATCCGGCTATTCTCCCAGCGATCACTGATTTTCGTTTTCTATGAGGCGAAGGTTTGTGGCTTTCGGTTTTGGGGGGGGCAAGGAATCATCCAACACCAAAAACGCGAACTTCAAAACTCCTCTCGCCTCTCGTGCTCGTGGGACAGCGTGACGCCCAGTTTTTGAGACAGCCACACCTCAAGATTGCGAATCAGATACTTGCGCGGCATTTTTGAGGGGTCAACCATCGGCTCCACCAGAATGGTGTACATGCCCAAACGATTGCCCACCAGCACATCGGTAAACAGGCGATCGCCAACCATACCAACTTTTTCAACAGGCAAATCCAGTTGCTGGAGCGCTAAGCGGACTTTGCGGCGTGACGGTTTGCGAGCACCCAGAATGTAGGGTAAATCTAACGCCTCAGCAATGCGACCGATACGAACCTGACTCAAGTTATTGCTCACGAGCCAGATGCCCTTGAGATGGGGACGTAGCTCTGCTAACCAGTCTTCCAATTCAGCCGTGATTTGGGAAGAATTAAACGGTACAAGAGTTTCATCAACGTCCAATACCAGCCCCTGTAGACCGTTACGCTGAATCGTCTCAGCCGTCAGGCTGAGAATACTATTGCCCAAAACCAAATCAGGTTGTAGTAACTTCCCCCAGGTCATGCCAGTGCGTGCGCTTCACAATTCATCGATCTGAACTATCAGCTTACACCGAGCCTCAGGTTTTACTCGCGATTTATCGAAAACTGACATGTCCTGAAACATCGGTAGCTATGAATTATCTGCACTGTCGCCAGATTGGCTACTCGCCTCTACAGCATCGCGAATGGCATTTTGAGCAATTAGATGTTCCTCTAGCGTCTCGCTGAATACATGGGTGCCATCATAACGAGCCACGAAATAGAGATAGTCTGTGTCGGCGGGATAGAGCGTTGCTTCTAATGCGGGTAGACCCGGACTTGCGATCGCAGTCGGCGGCAATCCAGCATTGACGTAGGTATTGTAAGGTGAGGGCGTTTCTACTTGGGCAAAGGTAAGCGGCTGCTCAACCGTTTGACGAATACCCAATCCATATTCAACAGTTGGATCAGCCTCTAGGCGCATCCCTTCCCGCAAGCGATTTGTAAATACACCCGCAATCACTAACCGCTCATCGGCGACAACAGACTCCTTCTCAACAATACTGGCCAATGTCACCCACTCCAGCAGGCTCAAATTGACTTGGTCTTGCCCCTCCTGGTACAGCGGCAGAGCAATCTGCTCAAAACGACTCAACATTTGATTAATAAAGGCCGTCGGCGAAATCAGATCGCTCGTGATCTGATACGTATCAGGATACAAAAACCCTTCCAAGTGGGGTATATCGGCAGGCAGCCAGGGATACTGATCATAGGGAATTTGACGAGCTGCGGCCTTGAATTCATCGGCTGAGAAAAAGCCTTGTTCTTCAAAAGACGCCGCCATCTGATCAATTGACCAACCTTCCGGCACAGTAAAGCTAGTTTGGATTACATCGCCCTGCCAGATTTGATTGGCAATTTCTTCCATAGACTGACTGGGAGACAGCGCGTAGACCCCTGCCTGAAAATCTCCTGCTCGATTAGAAAGACCTTGCCAGCGAATCCACAAGTCCCAAGCTGTTGCCGAGCGAATTAGACCTGCGGCTTCCAAATCTTGGCCAATTTGCTGACCTGGCGTACCAGACGGAATTTCGATTTGAACCGCAGAAGCAGCGTCCTCCGTCGTGCTGTCTGCCCCCGATTCAACCGTAGCCACAGGAGCACTAGCCCAACTCCACCATGCCCAACCCTGCCAAGCAGAGACACCTAGCACAGCCGCTCCAAAGAGAGGAAATAGAAGGCTTTTAAAACGCAATTTCATAATGCTAGTCGTGAGTAAGGGGGACTATGTAACATTGACCCAGCACTGGTCAATCAGATTCTATGTCAACCGCAATGGTACCAATCCAATCCAAATTGAGCCAAACTAATCATCAAGTACATCAAATAGCTGATCTTCAAGCTGTGGTTTCATCTGCTGAAACTCTTCTGGAGACAATAGTCTAGGCGTTCCAGCTTCATCCAATCGAGCAAAAAACAGGAGCGGATCGAGCGGCGTACAGGCAATATACTCTTGTTCCTGGTAGTAGAACGTAGTGAGTTGTTGAAACTGCTCTAGCTCAGCTTCACCCTTGCTGTCATCTTCATCTTCGTCTTCATCAACATCCAGTGAGATCACTTCATCTTCGTCTACCTCAGGCAGATCTCCTGATGCCGTCAATGTCAAAGCTGTCCGATACAGCCGCAAGTCCTGTTCAGCCAAGACAGCTTTAGCCGTTTCGAATACTTCATCGATTTCGTCATCTTCAATATCAACGAGGAATTCTTCTTCACCCGTTTCGTCATCTTGCCAAGCAAAGATTTCAATGGGCGCATGGATGGGCAGCAGCAGCAAGTAGGTTTTACTGTCAATATCAAAGCTGCGCTCAACATAGCAGGGGAGCTCCCGACCCGCTTCATCCGTTAGCGAAACCGTCGGCAGATCCAAATCTGTATCGTCATCGTGCATATTCTTAAACCTTTTTGATCAAACCTTACTCATCAACCCTTATAGCATCGTTGTGTTGAGTAATGAAACTGATATGGGGAGGGATCAAGGTTGATTCACGCAGTGACTTGCCCACAAGCTCCATTTTGCGACAGATCCAAGATGGGCATTGTGCCGTTCATTGATGGCAAAACGCCCACTTTGGATTCTCATTCTGCACAGTGCTAAGGGCAACGAAGGGTCGATCCGCTTGGGAGCGTGGATTGAATACATTCACAAACTGTAGGGCGGGATTGATCGATCCACGACCGTTTATCTAGCGTTGCCCAGTCGAATTTGTAGGTTAACCAAGCGAATGCCGATTTGCTGCATATAGGTCATTAGAGTATAGATAAATGCAACGATTCCTAGCATTTCCAGTGTTTCTTCAACTGTCGTGATTAAAACATAGCCTAGGTTGTCCCGGCCATTGAGGAAGGCGTAATAACCACCAAATAGTTCAACGACAGCCGCACCTGCAAGAAACAAGCAGCATGAAAAGATAAATAATCGGCGAGTCGATTTGGGCAAATGAAGTAAAAAACCTACAAAGCTTAACCCAAAAATCAGGAATACAACCGCAGCGGGAATCAACCAAGCATTATGTAGAAAGCCGTTAATCCCTAATCTATGCATTGGATCGGAGGCAGCTTCGTGGATTTCTGTTAATTCATCAATAGACAAATAAACAAATGTTAGCGATAAGAAGCGCCAGTGATTGAGATAGCGCCCTCGTGTTTGCTGTTTAAATCGCGCGATCGCAAATAGTAATCCAGCACAGATCAACAGGGCTAATGATGCATAAAGTGTTGGAAAGTTCTGCTCCTGATTAACCGAGAACTTTTGAAATAGAAAGTCTCTCATAAAGAAATCAGGTAGCAAGTACATCATGACTGTAACCACGATTGAACATGCTACTAATGCCGCGACCACAGCAAGTAGAAAACGAGCTGCTTTTCGCGGAGTTAAGTTAATAGATGTATCCTTTGGCTGTAAGTTTGAATAATCTGTTGGTTGATTATTGATACTTAGCATAATGGTAGAAGCTCCATGTCTATAGCTGAAATTGGGCAAAGCAAATCAATAGCTCAGTTTGAGATGCCACGTTCTAGGTGAAGAGCCATTATTTTGGGCTTGCCATTTTTGCACTACTGACTCGTCCGAAATATCGGCTATGACAGGCACAGCTTCACACATCTTTTAAAGTGAATTCGCATCAACAGATTAATTTCATCTGAACTTAACTTTAACTTAAAATTAAAGCAAAGTTAAGCTTTTATCAATCGTGTCTTCTATCTGAAATCCTATTAAATGCTTGATTATGAGCTCTTTGAAAACTATCTAAAGGCAGAATGTTAATCTGCAGATAACCACAGAACCGATCGGTAGCTTACAGGTTATGTGCGATCGCAGAAAAGCAGCAGTCTTTTTAGACTGACTTTTGTATCTCCACTTTGTATATGTCTAAGATATAAAAAATCAGCTTTTATAGTTGAGTTCATTTGGGTTGAGACAGTGGATTTAGGGAGAGGGCAAAACCGCATATTTACACATTCGTGATGCTCCCAATGTCCTAAAAAATGACCATCGCCATACAGCATTTTTCCAACCTCATGAAGAGCATCCAGTGTTTTTCTGCCTCCAGCAGAGCAACACTTCTGTACTCCACCAGTGTGGGAAACGCTGTATGACTTTGCTACTTGCTGCCAAGAGTAAACAAACTGCCAACTCCGCTAGCCCTAACGTTGAGGTGCCAAACCTGCAACTATCGTTGGTCAAGCCACTGCTGCAAAATAATGGCCGCCGCTTTACGGTCGATCAAGGCTTTATTTTGAGACGGAGAACGTCGTTCAGCATGTAACAGTTGCTCAGCTTCATAGGAGGTCAATCGCTCATCAACGTATTCAATCGGCAAATCGAGCGCTTGAGACAACCGTTCCGCAACTTTCTGAATTTGACGTGCCTGATGCCCCACAGTGCCATCCATTGAGTAGGGCATACCTACTACCAATAACTGCACCTGGCGCTCATTCACGAGTTCTTGTAAGGCTTCAACTAGGTAGGAAAACGATCGACGCTGAATCGTAGTTAGCCCTGTCGCGATCAGCCCCATGCCGTCACAACCCGCTACACCAACCCGCTTACGCCCAATATCGAGTCCCAGTGCTGAAACACGCGATGCTGCCATCTTTGCGCCTTAACCCGATGAGCCATCTTGGGATAAGTCCGGGAAGTTGCGCCCTGACTTATGACGAGCATCAGCGGCTAAGTCACGGCTTTGTGCTCCGTTGCTATCGCTGTGACCATTGCCTGTCACGTCAGAATCCGGTAAAGCCGTTGATTCATGATAGGGAACAGACGGTTGCGAAGAGGGCGACATTCGCCATGACATCCGACCCGGTACAGGCTTGCGTGAGGGCTGTAATCCTTGCAGCATATCGGATAGCTGTAGCGCATCCAGCGAAACAGGCTTCGATTCCCGCAGCTTGTGCCACACCGAGCGAGACATCATGAGAGTCTGTTCAATCGGGCTAGCCTCAATCCGCGTCAGATACTCCTCTCGCTCGGGCTGATAATCCGAAGAGGATAAATGCAGGGTCTGCTCAGGAAAAGTTTGGACAATGCGTGCCATTTGAGAAACCAGTTCTGGATACAGCCAGGTATAGGCTGGATGCACCGTTAGTTTGGCCCGATGAGCGCGGCTACCATCGCGACAGCATTCCACGCGGAAATAGCCAATAGCCGCCTTGCGCTGTGATTCAAACACATATCCACTGACGACTTCGGTGCGGTTGAGCCAGTGGCGCACCGTATCAATGCAGGAACTGAATAATCCCGTCTTGAAATCTTGAATTTGATGATCAAAAACCTGCCGCACTAACGGAGGCATAGACGCCGTATCTAACTGGTAAAGCAGTTGAGCATCGGCATTACTCACTGGCAATAGATTGGGTAGAGTCGGTTCCTGCTCAGCGAGAGTCTTGAGCTGCTCGGGCTTGAGCGCCCAGTAGGTCAGATGAGCCAGGGGTTGAAATCCGTTTTGTCGATAGAGAGCCAGTGAATCCTTATCATTAACGCTAACTTCCAGTAGCCAAGTCCGGGCTTCCCAAAAAGACTCGAAGCAGTGCCGCAGCAGCAGTGAGCCAGCATCCGATGCCAGCTTAAGCTGCTCATCACCTGATCCATTTAATTTGGAGGAATCAACCGCCACTTGATCCACGCGCCAGGTGCTGCGGGTGCGATTAAAGGGAGAAACCTGGATTAACCCGCAGAGCTGGTTACTTTGAACCGCTACGTAGGTATAGAACAATTGCTTAATCGGGCGCGGCATCAGGCTAAGAAACTTTAGCGGCACATACCATCGCCGCATTTGCTCAAACCGCTGATGGGTCGGCATATCTGGATAGAGCTGGTTAGCAACGCTACCGTCCTCTTCTTTCTCAAAGAACGACTCAAGCTCGTCCAGATCTTTATACTGAACGGGACGAACAACAAAGGAAGTGTTTTGGGAGGTTGCTAAGGCCATTGGAGTCCAACCTAAATACAACGGACGAGCCAGACACCCAAAGTAACCCTTCGAAAAGCACCCTGTTTTATGAGGTCAAAGTTGGCGAAACAGCGGGACGAATTAAAACAAGTGGCGTTTGCTCATCTGCATTACCCGCTGGATTGTCAATCAGAGCCCGTTCCAGTAGGGGAAGGGATACGTCAGACGTTGCTGCCAATATCTTAACCGCTTTTAAGTCGTTCACGTCTACGATCGCAGCCGCGAGACCTGTTTCGGCTCGGATTTGGTCAACAACCTGCTGTGGATTGTCTGGACCCAGTACGATGAATTGATCATAGGGGGGCAGTGTTCCCGTGACATCATCAATTAGGCGGGCTTGTTCTCCTGCTAGCTGATAAAAACCACCCCTGTATCTAAACAACAGACGCATTAGGCTACCGCCAATAAATGCAAAACCGACCCGCCACGCGCCGACTTCATCCACTAGCGTTTGCATACCGCAGGCAGTTGCCAGACTGGAAGTTGGTAGAAAGTAATAGCAAATGTGCCGCGCCAGCCAGCCGGGTTTAACGTCTGTTGGATGCCGCCAGCGCCCCTGCATGATGGCAACTGGGGTTTCTCCCAGCGTGACAATGTCGCCCGGTTGAGCATAGGGGGCAACGTAGCGCTTCACAATCTCAACCGGGGTGTCGAGGTGGGTCAATAAATGGGTGGGAATCGGCAAGATGTCGGCGTCGGCAGTGGGACGCCAAGCGGCTTGATTGGGATCAACTGCGGGAAACTTTAGCGGCACCACCACATGTTTGCGCTTGGGAATTCGTCCCTGGGGGCCGTAGGTGACGTATTCAATCCTGACCCAGAGGGCTTTGAGTTTCCGCAATTCTGGGCCGCTGATCTCGATTTCAATTTCGAGATGGGTCGTTTTTGCGCCTTTGACGATATAGGCAAACCAGTAGTCATCGGGCCGAGACGGCATATCGGGGTGATTGGGACGGAGGCGCACGGTATGCGTTGTCTGTGTCAAAGAACTGCTGGATAGCAGAGTTGCTTCGGCATGTACCTCTGGCACCATAATCTCTAACTTACGGGTCAGGTTTTGAAATTCTAAATCCCCCAATATGCGGTAGTAATCTGGCTCATACACCTCAATGTTCCAGTCACCAGAGGTCAGCGCCAAGGCATTGCCCTGGCGTCGCCGATACTGAAGCTCAAACAGCACCAGCCCTAGAATCACCAGGAGCACTAGAATGCCAATGCCAATGCCGATTGTTGCCATAGTCTTATATCCTCAAGTCGCCTCAGTAGAGGCTAATACAGCAAGTTCGTGTCGAAGACGCATAACATGCGGGTAGTGGTGCTTAGGTCATGATTTTGTTGGGTAGGCACTGCTCATACAACAAAAAATTATGACTTTTAAGAACTACCATGCGCGATTCCTTTAAGAGACTATCGAAAAATGGCTCGGTCAGGATGATTTTTACCCAGATTTTGCGAGGGGATATCGTTCTGAAGCGCGATCGCAGATCAGAACTCAAACAAGCTTAAGTTTACAAAACTTATAAGTTGCGGCACGATTAAAGAAATCTAAATGCCAATCACAAGTATTGATTACTATTCATCACTAGTAGCATCCTAATTTGTGAGTGACGTACACCAAAGCTACAGCAGCCGACAACTGAATGATTGGTGTATGCTGGCATCTTTTAGCGATATTTCTGCGAGTGGCAGTTGGGGAGAATTCAGTTATGAATCGGTTGGTCGTTGCAGAACGGTACTGTTTAATCGGACATATTGTGTCGATGGCGTTCGGTCTAGCAGGGTTGCTGCTGGTCGTTCCCAATCCAGAATTTTTGGATCATGTCCCAGGCGGACACATGATGTTTAGCTGGAGCATGGCGGGCGGCGGCGTGTCCTATATCCTGCTGGGTGCGATCGCAGTTGCCATTTACGCCTATCGCAATTTGGGCACGAAAACCTGGCTGGCGTTCATGATTCCAGCGATTTTGATTTCGCTGAGTAGCGAGCTGCTGGGAACCAGTACTGGCTTCCCGTTTGGCGACTATAGCTATCTGAGCGGATTAGGCTACAAAATTGCTGGCCTCGTCCCGTTCACCATTCCCCTCTCCTGGTTCTACTTGGGCCTTTCCGCCTACCTGCTGGCACGGGGCGGGCTATCGCGCGTGAACAACGGTGTAACCATCCCGATGGGCATTGGTCGTCAGTTGATCTGCATTGGTCTAGGTGCCCTGCTGCTCACATCCTGGGACTTTGTGCTTGACCCAGCCATGAGCCAAACCGAAATGCCGTTTTGGTATTGGCATCAGGAAGGCGCATTTTTTGGGATGCCCTATCAGAACTTTGCCGGATGGTTCGGTACAGGTGCAACCTTTATGACCGTTGCCGCTTTGTTTTGGCGCAAACGAGTCTTTGCCTTTACCCAAATGCAATTGTCGCTGCCGCTGGCGATTTATCTGAGCAATTTTGCCTTCGCCACGATCATGAGTTTGGCCAGCGGTATCGTGACGCCCGTGCTGTTGGGTCTGGTGCTAGGCGCAATTCCCGCTTTGGTCTGCTGGTATTTCACGCCCAAAGTTGCTGTGGCTCCTGTCTTGACCGATGCACCCGCGATCGGCACGGCTCCACAAGAATTAGGAGCTGAAGTGGCTACAACAACAGTTGGCGTTTTGAAATAGACGGCACTTGTGAGCAATCTGGGTTGAATATCTGGGTTAAACATCTGGGTTGAATAGTTGCATAAGGTGGGCGATGCCCACCTCGCGGAATCATGGTTCATTTCCAGAATTGGCATAGGGGCGAGTTCTGATAGCCAGTTTTGATTGGTTCCGTCACCTAGCTGCAAACCTGCCCCTACAGCAGCGCACGTTATTTGTAGAGCCTAAAGAGCCAAAAGCCAGTGGAAGGATTGGAAGTTGAGATGAATGCGATCGCACTCCTAATTTTGGTGCTGCAACTACCTGCGATCGCGGTTTTACTATCGCGCCTATCGCAAGGGCCAAAGCGCCGAGCGCCACTATCTCCCCAATCTCCTCATCCAGGCTTACTCGGTCAGGTAAGCGTTGTGGTGCCCACTCTCAACGAAGCCGCACGACTTCAGCCTTGCCTAGACGGATTGAGTCGCCAAAGCTATGAGCTGCGAGAAGTAATTGTCGTTGACAGCCGTTCTCAGGACGGCACTCAAGATCTGGTAAAACAGCAGCGACAACGCGATCCCCGCTTTCGGCTGATTGAAGATGATCCCCTGCCCGCTGATTGGGTCGGTCGGCCCTGGGCGCTGCATACAGGTTTCTTGCACAGCAGCGAACAGAGTCAATGGGTGCTGGGAATTGATGCCGATACAAAACCTAAGCCCGGTCTAATTGCAGGTCTAATCACTGCTGCCGAGTCCGCTGGTTACGATTTAGTTTCGCTTTCTCCCCAGTTCATTTTGAAAACAGCCGGAGAATGCTGGCTGCAACCTGCCCTGCTGATGACACTGGTATACCGCTTTGGCCCATCCGGAGCAGGCGAGGGGACGGCTGAGCGAGTCATGGCCAACGGTCAGTGCTTCTTGTGTCGGCGATCGGTGCTGGCTAGTCTGGGAGGCTACAGCAGCGCTCGTCAGTCGTTTTGTGATGATGTGACGCTGGCTCGCTATGCGGCGGCTAATGGTGCCAAAGTTGGCTTCTGGGATGGGGCGAAGCTCATTCAGGTACGAATGTATGAAGGGATGGCGGAAACCTGGCGCGAATGGGGCCGCTCACTGGATTTGAAAGATGCCTGTTCCGTCGGTCAAACATGGGGCGATTTAGGATTTCTGACGGCAGTGCAGGGCTTACCGTGGCTATTAGCGCCGATCTTTGGCGGACTGTATGCCTTGGGGTACGACAGTTTACCTATACTGGCCGTTGGCCTGAGTAACGGGATTTTGTGCTTGATTCGATTTGCGCTACTCGCTGCGATCGCGCCGTCCTATGATCTTTCTGAAGCAAAAGGTGCATGGGCATTCTGGCTCTCACCTTTGGCCGATCCGCTGGCCGTAATCAGAATCTATCTTTCATCCCTACAGAGGCCGAAAAGCTGGCGAGGCCGCACTTACGATGCACTTACAATAGGGTCTAGCGAATGGTCTCACTAAATTCTGAATTGATCATCAAACTCTCCTTATTTGAGCCTTAAATCGTGGAATCAAATGCCGTTATTGGGTTGGGACTACTCGCTAGTTTCATTGCAGGACTAGGAACTGGCGTTGGGTCACTACCAATTCTATTTTTGCGACAAATTTCCAAAAATGCACAGGGCATTATGCTCGGCTTTGGCGCTGGCGTCATGCTGGCGGCGTCGGCCTTTTCGCTGATTATTCCCGGCTTGGAAGCCGCAGTTAACGTCACGGATAATGAGTCACTGTCCGCCCTAATCGTGGCAGCAGGCGTGATTCTAGGTGGCGTCTTTCTCTGGCTGAGCAATCGCTACTTTCCCCATGAGCACTTCATCAAAGGGCCAGAAGGTTCCAATAAGCGGGCTTTGCGGCGGATTTGGCTATTCATCATTGCCATCACAATCCACAATTTTCCTGAAGGCTTAGCGGTCGGAGTGGGCTTCGGCGGAGGCGACGTATCCAACGGCATTGCACTAGCAACAGGAATTGGTCTACAGAACATGCCGGAAGGGCTAGTCGTTGCGCTATCCCTCATTACGGAACGCTATTCTCGCTGGAGCGCTCTGGGCATTAGCCTCGCAACAGGGCTTGTAGAACCGATAGGGGGTCTAATCGGAGCCGCAGCAGTTTCCGTGGCGCAGCCAATTTTGCCCTGGGCAATGGGATTTGCAGCAGGCGCGATGCTGTTTGTGATTAGCGATGAGATTATTCCGGAATCAAACCGCTTGGGCTATGAGCAGGCAGCAACCGCTGGTTTGATGACGGGCTTTGTGGTGATGATGGTGCTGGATGTTTCGCTGGGTTAGGGTTTATTCCGTTTCGATCAGGCATGATCACGCTGGTTAAGAGATTGGGAAACGCTGGCAACGTTAGAACATTTAAACATTTAAACGTTTGAACGTTTCGAAATTCAGCTATAAACAGACCCGCTCCCCTTGCCCCCACAGCCCTATCAATCAAAACGGGATCAGTCAGAACGGTATCACTGAGAGGCATCACTGTATAAATTGGCTAGCTCATCTAAGCCAACAATGGTCAATGTCTCGAATAAGAGGGTATTGGCCTCATCCTGATCGCTGGGTGGAATTGCTGCGATCGCATCTAGATAATCAAACCAAATGCCGTTAGCGCCGTAGATTTCGATTTGTTCCTCTCGATCCGCATCGGCCAGCGCAGTGGCAACCTCAGCGTTCAGCATAATTCGCTGCACCCAGCCCGTAATATTCAAACTCGGCCCTGGATTTTCGGCAGTACAAATTAGATCGACTGACCAGCGATAGGTGCGACCCATAATCAGCGGTTGCGCTTCTCCTGTTGACGGCAGCGACAGGCTAACAATACCGCCTTCAGTCGGTGCAGGCTGTACGCTTTCATAAATGAGTACGCCCTCGGAATCAGCCTGATTGGGGTCAGCCGCATAAAGTTGAAAGCGCATGGCCTCAGCCCTCGACTGGGGCACATACCAGCGAAAGGTCGGAAATGCCTGGGTCGTTTGTCCCACATTGCTCTCGGGCAACAGGGCAATTAGATTTGAGGGGCTACCCATCACACAGCCACCACGGGTGCCGCCGCTAGCCCGTCGTCCTGGTAAACCCGCATCGGGCGGTATAAATTGTGCTGCTGCCGGAGTTGCCCACAGGGGCAGGGTTAAGCACAGGCCACCAGCTAATAATCCGAATCGTTGGAGTAGCAATGTTTGAGGTGTTTCAACGTTCATGGCGAGGGAAGCGCGATCGCAAAACAGGCGAACCCAAAACGGACGAATCATAGTGAGATAACAGGAATAAGCGAATGCAGGTGGATAGAACTGCATCCAGCCTACTTTGTTTTCTCTGTAAATTGCCATCAGCATCCGGAATAATGAAGTCATACCAGTTCTATGAATCAGCACCACAGATGAAATCAGCGCTGAGTGACCAGAATAAGCCTCACTCCTCTCGCCTTACTTTTAAGTGCTGAGTGCTGAGTGATGAGTAACCAGAATAAGCCTCACCCCTCACTCCTCACTCCTCACTTCCTTAAGTGCTGAGTATTGATGCTGAGTATTGATTATGTAGCCATAATTTAAAGCATCGGTAGCAGGACTGATGGAGTTGGATGATGTTTAGAACGCTCCATATCCTGTCAATCAATCAGACCAACGTTTCTAAATTAAACTTTATCGGAAATTGTTTGGTAGCGCGGCTGAGCCGCGCTACCAAACAATTTCCAACCCCCAAAACTTTATTTCCAATAAAATCTATTGAATGACCTCAGTCAGGGAGCAAAACCAGAATCGTTGCGTCTGTGAATGTATTGCGTAAATGTATTGCGTGAAAGAAACGGCCATGAAACAGCAGCGGAAACAACCTTGGACAAAGCAATATTCAAAGCTCTTTTCCCTAGTGCTTCTAGCACTAGCGGGAACAGCGGCACAATCATTCACCAGTCTGCCCCAGTCGTCTTACTCTGAATCGCGATCGCAGCTTCCCATCGCTACCACGTCTGCCATCAGTACCCCCACAGATCAAATCCTGCTGAGCCAGGTGCCATCCGGAGGGCGCACAGGACTCATTCAAGCAACCGCAGGCAGCAACTTTATTGCCGATGCCGTTGAACAAGTCGGCCCAGCCGTGGTGCGAATCAATGCCTCGCGTACCGTTGAAACGCAGGTTCCCTCCGTGTTTCGCGATCCCTTTTTCCGCCGATTCTTTGGCGAAATCCCCGACATTCCCTCAACACGGGTGGAACGGGGGACAGGTTCAGGTTTCATTATTGACCGCAACGGTTTGATTCTGACGAACGCCCACGTAGTCGAAGGCGCAACTGATGTAACCGTGACGCTGAAAGATGGACGTGAATTGCAGGGACGAGTGCTGGGCCGCGATCCGCTGACCGATGTCGCCGTCGTTCGGGTGGAAGAAGGCAATCTGCCCGTTGTCACCCTGGGTGATTCGAATCAGCTCCGACCTGGCGAATGGGCGATCGCAATTGGCAATCCCCTGGGCTTGGACAACACCGTAACCGCAGGCATCATTAGCGCCACGGGTCGCAGCAGTTCCCAAGTTCGCATCCCCGATAAGCGAATTGACTTTATTCAAACCGATGCGGCCATCAATCCGGGTAATTCCGGTGGCCCCTTGCTGAATGAGCGGGGCCAAGTGATCGGCATGAACACCGCAATTATCGGCGGTGCCCAGGGTCTTGGTTTTGCCATTCCGATTAACGAAGCGCGTGAGATTGCCGACCAGCTCATTGCCACGGGTTCCGTTCAGCATCCCTACATTGGTATCCGGATGCAAACACTGACGCCAGAACTGCGCGACGCCATCAACCGCGATCCTCGCTTTAATCTCCAGGTACGGGACGATGCTGGCGTGATTGTAATTGCCATTGTTGAAGGCTCTCCCGCTGCCAAAGCAGGGCTGCGCCCCGGTGACGTGATTCGCCAAATCAACGAGCGTGACATTGCCCGCGCTGAAGACGTGCAGGCACTAGTGGAGCAGTCTTCCATTGGCGACACGCTCCAGCTTGAACTGCGGCGCAATGGTCAAAATGTGACGGCATCGATTCGCCCAGAGGCGCTGCCGGAGCAGTTGTTGAATTAGTGCGCTTGCTGTTGAGTGCCTTTAGTCAACGTGGGATAGGCGGGCAGGGGAGCAGGGGGGCGGTGGAGAGCGGGAGAGCGGAGATATCATCGGTGGCTGAAGTTGATCAACGTTTAAGCGTTTGAACGTTTGAACGCTTAAACGCTTTCAGAATTTCCCGCGTCCTCACTGATGTGGTTGCTATGCGTGGTGTTGGTCTGTTTTCGTGAATTGCGATCGCACCATCTCTGCCAGCCCCATAATCCTGCCACTGCGATCGCGCTATAGGCTAGCTCAACTCGAATAAATTCTAGATGTCCCCAGTAAAGCAGTCCTTCCGAGTGACGAACGGATGGAAAAATCGGTCGGGCTGCTTGAAAATAGCGATCTGAAAATGGCTGTAAGAGCTGCATACCAGGGCCGCCCGCTGTGAAATAGTCCAGCAGCAAATGGCTGCCGTACACCACCAGCGTGAGACCAAAGCTCACTGTCGCAATTGTCATCAAACAATGATTGCCACGATGACCATTGCGGCGATGACCGATCCGAGCAATGACAGCGGACAGCAAACTTGCGATCGCGCTGACAGCCAGCATGGCCACCAGGCTGTGGCTAATGCCGCGATGGTGCCCCAGCCCCATCATTTCCCCTACAAAATCGAGGTCGGGTACATTCCCGATCAGCACACCATACAGTCCCAGTAGTCGAACCGAAGTTGATCGAGCAAAGGGCGATGCCGCTCGATCAACAGGCAGCGGCAGCAAATTTGCACAAATATAACCTGCAACAGAATGTGCGATCGGAGATGGCATAGGCGGTTCAAAATCTAGAGTGCAAAATCTAAATAAAGTTATCGAGTTCCGATTATTTTTCCGTAATAACTGAATAATTTTAATATCCTCACATCTTGCACCAAAACCTGTCGTGATCTCGCCAGTACAATTGTGACTTTCACGCGGGGTCTTCTAGTCGGATTCAGTATCACCTTTTACTTCTAAAAATTAGCACTCAGCACTTCACACACCGTCCTCGCTCTCACGGATTTCGTTATGCAGCGTTTTGCGTCTCACCAGCGTTTAAATACGCGATCGCGCTTTGGCCTCAAAACCACTCTCGTAGGCGCTATCTTACTGATCGTCAGCGCCACTGCCACCGTCGTCTACATCCCCTGGTGGCTGATTTCCCGCAAGAACATCGACACCATTATCACCCAGGTCAATAAGGAGATTATTCAGGGTACATCCCAAGAAGTTAAGCGACTGTTTGACTCAACAGAGTCTGCTCAGCAGCTAATTTACAGCAGTGCCAACCGCAACTTACTGACTTTAGACAACTCCGAAGGACGAGAAAATTATCTGATTAGCGTTCTAGAGGCGAATCCAAATTTTAGCTGGGTACAGTTTGGCTACAGCAACGGTGATTTTATTGGTGCTCAACGGACAGCAACTAGCGAGATTAAGTATCACAATCGCGACTGGAATCCAGACACTGGCACGACAATGGCCACCGTTCACACCTATCACCATCATGCAGGTGACCTGAACCTCGTCAACGAGGAAACTGCCGAACACAATCCTCCCTACTATGCGCCAGATCGTCCCTGGTATCAAAGCGCTGTGCGGCAAGCGGGCGAAACAGCCTGGACCATCTATGTTTACAGCACCAGTAGCACTCCTGGCATGGACGCGAGTATCACGCTTGAGCGCGAGGGGGAATTGCTGGGTGTGATTGGCGTCGGGATCGAACTAACCCAGCTTTCTGAGTACCTGTCGCGGCTTCAGGGTGAACGAGAGGGTGAAATTTTCATTATCAATGCCGAGGAAGAATTAATTGCCGCGAGTAATCCCGCTGCCGTTTTGCCGAAAACAGGAACGGAAATGGATCTACAGCAGTTCAGCAAAACTGACGATGCAATGCTGCAAGTTGCTTACCGAGGCTTGCAGTCAGAGCAGATTAGAATGCAGGATCTGAGTGAACTCAAGAAATTCATCTATACCGATCCGCGATCGCGCAAACAATATTCGCTCTCGTTCGCCCCAATTGAGCGCTCCAACTGGATTTTAGGAACCGTCATTCCCTCCGATAGCTACCTAGCACCAATCCGGCGCAATCAGCACATCCTACTGGGCGCTATCTTGATTTTTATCATTGGTGCGGCTGGCATCGCAATCCTGATCTCCGATCGGCTGATTGCTCGTCCCATCCTCAAGATTGCCAATATGGCTGCCGACATTGAAACCGGGCAGTTTGAAGTACATCGGCTAGCTGAAGTCGCCAAACGCCAGGATGAACTGGGTCGGCTGGCTCGCGTGTTTCAGACCATGGCGCAGCAGATCTATGAACGGGAGTACAAAATGCGGCAGCAAATTGAGGAACTGGGCTTCAAGGCGGATCAAGCCGAACTACAGCAGCTTAATCTCGATCAAGTTGACAGCTACCAGCAGCTTCTGATCAAATCCCGTCGCCTGCGCGGTAGCCTCCGGCAGAAGCGCTAAGGATCGTGAATCAAGTAGCCTATCAATCATTCCATCCGTAGGGACACGGCAATGCCGTGTCCCTACCTCAAATATTTTCACGTTAACCAAATCCGCGTTCCTAAGCCGACGACGCCTGCTCGGTCGATTCAACTGAACCTGATTGGTCATTGGGCTGATAATCATCGGGAAAGATTGCGCCTTCAAGCTGAGCATCAGTGAAATCGACTCCGCCCAGGCTGGCGTTACTAAAATCAGCTCCGTGCAGCGTCGCGCGACCGAATTTGGCTCCATCTAAGTTAGCACCATTGAAATTGGCCTGAATCAAGTCGGCCTCGCTAAAGTCTGCCCCGCTCAAATCCGCATTACTAAAGTCGGCCCGAATCAAACTACTGCCCGTAAAAATTGTGCCAATCAGGTCCGCACCCGTAAAGTCCGTTTCAATTAGGCTGGCATGACTCAGATCGGCTCGAATCAGCGCCGCATAGCTGAGATTGGCATGGCTGAAGTCCGCTCGACGTGAATCGGTTTCAATTAAATTGGCGTGGGGCAGATCAGCCTCACTCAGATCCGTTTTCCGCAGTTCTGCACCGCTCATATCCGCTTCTGACAGATTCGACTGACTCAAATCAGCCGCAATCAAATCATTGCGGTGCAGGTTGGCTTCTGACAAATTTGCGCCGCTGTAGTGCCCTCCCCGCAAAAGACTCGCACCACTTAAATCAGGCCGGATATCTTGATGCTCTGCCCGCCACTGGTTCCATTCTTCAATGTCCCGCTGAATGATAGCGAGATGATCCGGATTTGCCAAAATGCCTCCTTCGGCAATAGCCTACGCCATTCCTGTTCTCTGACTAATTCAATGACTAAACGTCAGCATATCCAGATCAAAAGTGCGATCGCATCCATCCCAATCTAGATTCTCATCACTTCCTCAACCCCCAAATACTCTCCCGCTGCCGCTCCGACAGCGCGACTTGTAAATACGGCAAACCCTGGTGAAACGATGTGGCATTGCATAGCTCTGGCCAGCGTGGTTGATGGGAGGTATAGGCAAAGAACACCGCTACCCGCTCCGTCTGTGGCACTCGCCCGTGGTGAAAGACTTTAGCGGTATCGGTAAAAATCACGGTTCCCGCTTTGCCCATGCAGGCTTGCCACTGGTCTGGTGGTACTACCTGGGCCATGTCGGGATTGGAGATTTGGTAGTTAACCGCCTTAAACTGCCTGTAGGAAGGCGATTGCGACTTGGGGATGTACTCGAAAGGGCCATCGGTTTCGCCCACGTCGGTCAGATAAATGATGATTTTGATCACATGGCGATCTTCGCCGTCGCGATGCCAGAAGCGAGTGCCAATCTGCTGCCCATCCACCACGTCCCGCCGCAAATTCACGCCTTGGCAAGCAACCGGAGCCTGCATGTAGACTTCCAAGATATTCAAAATGCGATCGCACAATCCCCAGGTAAATAAGGCTGGATAATCGCGAGCAATCTGAATCGGGCTAGCGGGGACGGCGTGGCTGAAGGCATTTTGACGGTCATTGGGGCGAGGTGCGATCGCAGGTTGCGCCTGTAGCTCTGCCATCAGCGCTTGAGCCGCCTGCATAAACTGCTCGGTATCCGGAATTGCCAGTTCGGTCAGCGAGGAAACCGCGACGCCGTCTTGTTTGAGTGCTGACACAATTTGCTGATCAACCGGATGGAGTAGCGCCCGCTGCGCCGCGATTTGAGGCGCATAGCGCTGCTGTTCCAGCCAAAACTTGACCTCCGACTGAGCCACTTGCCACTTGCGCCGAATCTTGTGCGGGAGCGTCTGAAGCATTTGCGAAATTCCTCAGCGTTGACGGGACTAATCTATAAATAGCGCACTCAAAGCTTAAGAATCGGCTGGATGGCGCGATAAGGTCGCGCCGATGGCTGCTAACGTGACTAGTGCGATCGCAACTACGGATCGCAGGGTTAATATCTCGTGTAGAAAGAGTAGGCCAACCAAAGCTGCGATCGCAGGTTCAATACTCATCAACACGCCGAAGACGCGGGGCGGCATCCGCTTGAGGGCATTGAACTCCAGCGAGTATGGAATGACAGCGCCCAAGATAGCTACTCCTAGCCCAATCGCTAAAGCTTGAGGACTAAGCAGGGCAGCACCCGCTTGCCCAATGCCAAACGGCATCAGCAGCAAGGCAGCAATCGTCATCGCCAGAGTTAAACCCACTTTGCCGGAAAAGGCTTGTCCCACGGCTCGCGAGAGTAAAATGTAGCCCGCCCAGCAGACTCCCGCAACCAGCGCTAGGACAACTCCGATCGGGTCGAGCGTCATCGAGTGCAGGGGATTGAATAGCAGTACCCCAGTAGTCGCCAAACCAGCCCAGAGAAAATCCAGCCGCTGCCGCGAACCGAGAATCGCCACGCTCAATGGCCCCAGGAATTCCAGGGTCGAAGCAACACCGAGGGGAATCCGGTCAATGGCGCTGTAGATGGCTAACGACATACCCGCTATCGTCAGTCCCATCAGGCCAACCAGTACGTAGCTGCGGCGCGAGTAGTCCCAGCGATAAAACCGACAGGTAACCAGCAGAAACAAAGCTGCGATCGCTTTATATAAAAACGAGGCTCCCACCACGCCCAGCGTCTCGAACATGGACTTGGCAAAAACGGACGCGAGCTGGATGGCAAAGCTGGACAGCAGCACCAAACCGCTGGGCGGCATGGCTCCTGCTAGGCGCTGGAGAGTTTGAGCCGGACGGGTAACGGCGACCGACCAATCGGAACGGATGGGGTAAATCACGATGAACTCACAGATGGGCTAATGCTCGATTGATCATCATAGACCGTGGCTGTCGTCGAAAGGCAACTTTTGTGCAAGGGCAAATGGCCATTTGTATCTGTTTAGCGTCGGCATCGGATGCCCTCATCCCCCAGCCCCTTCTCCCACAGGAGAAGAGGAGCCGGATCGGAAGTCCCTCTCCTGCGGGAGAGGGATTTAGGGTGAGGGCAAGACGACCTTGGGCGAGCCAACAGAGCATTACGCTAAACAGAAACGGCCATTTGCCTCTACCCGATACCCGATCACCCCAATTGCTGAACGTTAGAATAATTTGGGTAGATTTACTGCTTTGTTTCGATTCCTATGACGCAAACTGCCGCGATCGCAGATTCCAATCCTAGTCCAAACTCTAATTCAGAAACTTATTGGACGTGGCGCGACCAGCCGATTCACTACGTTAAGGCGGGTTCGCGCACTGACCGTCCGCCGCTGCTGCTGATTCATGGCTTTGGTGCTTCGACCGATCACTGGCGCAAGAATATTGCTCAGCTCCAGCACGAGTTTGAAGTGTGGGCGGTTGACCTGCTGGGCTTTGGGCGCTCGGCTAAGCCGGACTGGCAATATAGCGGCGACCTCTGGCGCGATCAGCTCCACGATTTTATTCAGCATAAGATTGGTCGTCCGGCAGTGCTAGCGGGCAATTCGCTGGGCGGTTATGCCTCGCTCTGTGTGGCAGCGCAGCGACCGGAATCGGCAGCGGGTGTGGTGCTGCTGAATAGTGCTGGCCCGTTTTCGGAACCCGTTCCGGCTGGAGCGGAGTCGGAGCAGGTAGCGAAGTCGAATCCTCTCCAGCAGGCGGTTCGCACGTTTATGCTACAGCCGTTGCCGAGCTGGGTGCTGTTCCAATACACGCGGCGACGCTCGACGATTCGGCGGGTGCTGAAGCAGGTGTATCTAGACGAGTCAGCGGTGACGGATCAACTGGTGGAAGATATCTATCGGCCTTCCTGCGATCCGGGGGCGGCACGGGTGTTTGCGTCGGTGTTTAAGTCACCGCGCGGCGAGACGGTGGACAAGCTGCTCCAGCAGTTGGAGCATCCGCTGCTGCTGCTCTGGGGCGAGGGCGACCCCTGGATGAATGCCCGCGATCGCGGTGCCAAGTTTCGCCAATATTATCCTGACCTGACGGAGCATTATCTCCAGGCGGGGCACTGTCCCCACGATGAGGTGCCGCATCAGGTGAATGAGCTAATGACGAATTGGGTTCTGCAAAACTGTATGTAGGCTTGAGCCAATCTCACGTTAAGGGGCGACCATTATGGTGCGATCGCAAGTTAGTAGCCCAATGAGTTTTGAGGCATTCTTGGAATGGTATCCAGAGAATGGTCGCCGCTATGAATTAATCGAGGGGGTGGTTGTTGAAGTGTTACCGACAGGCCCCCATGAAGATGTCGCTGGCTTTTTGGCGGCGGAGCTGAATTTTGAAATTCGGCGCAGTCAGCTGCCCTATTCGATTCCCCGCACCTGCCTGATTAAGCCGCAAGCAGAAGGTTCGGGGTATGTGCCGGATGTGGTTGTTCTAAATCGCGAAATGTTATCGCAAGAACCGCTGTGGCCAACGTCTTCGGTGATTCAATCGGGTGCAACGGTGCCGCTGGTAATTGAGGTGGTGAGCACAAACTGGCGCGATGATTATGGTCATAAGCTGGTTGAGTATGAGGCACTGGGGATTGCTGAGTATTGGCTGGTGGATTTTCGCGCGCTGGGCGCGGTGCGGCATATTGGCAAACCGAAACAGCCCACGATTACGATCTGCCAACTTGAAGATAATGAGTACCAAATGCGGCGATTTGTGGCTGGAGATAAGCTCGTTTCAAGTGTGTTTCCTCAGCTTGATCTGAGTGTTGATGCAGTGTTTGCAGCAGCGAGTTGAGATTGTGTTGAGGTCTTTACTGGCGGGAACAGTAATTCGCAGAGATTTCATTCAATCGCTCTAGCTGCTTCAACTTTATTGCGTAATTGGCTAATTACGTCATCCGCCGATAAAGTATCGCCTTGCTCAGCAGCCTGTATTCCAGTGTCGATCTTGAGACGAGTTTGTTCAACCCAGTCTAAGTAGTCTGGGTTCACATCGGGGGTATGTTGATTAATTTCGTCAGCAAGCAAGATCAAAGCGGTGTTAATGGCATCTTCAAGGGACGCATATCCGCCTCGTTGCGAGAGGAGTTCAAGAATCTTGGTTTGCTGGGTACTGAGGGTGATTTGCATATTTAGCCAAGAACGTCATGCAGTGAATCTCAATCTCAGTTTAGCTCTGCTACTTTGCTCCGCGCAGGGTTGAGCCATTCAATATCAAAATAAAACTCATCCTTGTGGCATATTGTTTCAGGCCCAGGCATGGCAACGAGAACGCGATCGCACTTTACCCTCTAAATCTGGCATTGCCACCTCACCATCTTGAGGTTTCGAATAAATATTGTGGTTGTCATCTTACTCTAAAGATTAGTTGAAGCCAGCATTTGGGGTTGTCCTGTGACTAAATGGGGAAAACTATACTCAGGATCAAGAAATGCCCAAATTGAATGATTCACTATGGCTATGCGTAGAGGCGACCGACACGACGATTCCTACGATAATTCACTCAATCATCCGAAATCGCACCAGCAAGAACCCCTTTCTTACCATGAATTGAGGTCAAAGGTTAGTACCTTACGGGCAGATAAAACGGAGCTAGAGCAGAAAGTTCAAACGATCGAAGTACAGTATAAAACGGTGTTAGCTGAGCGGGATCAATACATCACGCTCTATAACGAGGCTCAAGATCAGCTCAAGTTTGAACGACGTTCCAAGGCAGGTATTAAAGGTTGGGAGACTCGCCGCAAGCGAGAAAATGAGAAACTAAAGCAAGAAATTGCTGAAATGATGGTTCTGATGCGTGATTCTCTAGCAAGAGAAGAAACCGCGATTGGCAACCTTGAAGAAATGGCAACTCGGATGGATCGAATTCAGCATCTAGTTGATTCAGTGGAGGACGATACAACTGACGGTAATCCAATTGGTTTGCTGCAAAAGTTTCGCCGCATCTGGCAAGCCATTCAAGATATTCTTGCAGAGTAGAGCGATCGCATTATGAGTAATAACCCAGATCCCCTAACTCCTTCAAACCGAGCATCTAAATTTGGCGATCGCATCCGCGATATTGCGAGTCAACTTCGGCAGGAAAAAGAAGTTCAAATTCAGGGCACTGCACGTATTTTAGGCGCAGCGGCGAAGCTAGCAGCGAACCAAGATCAATTGATTGATGAAGTGGTAGAGATGGTTGAAGAGGATTTAGATCGTCAGTCTCAACCATCTAAAACATCTCAGGCAATTGGATATACGATTGAGCAGCTAAAGCAGCAGTTTAACTCCTTAAAAACAGCCAAGGCGCATTTTGGTCTTAAGGCAAATAGCTGGCAAGCATTAGCCGATAAACTGAACGGTTCCGCGACAACTTCAATCAAGACATCATCTAAACCTTCAAATCTAATAGAACAGCGTTTAACATCTATTGAACAAGAACTTCAGCTAATGAGAACCGATATGCGCCAAATAGTCGAGCTACTAGAGATTTTAGTAATACAGTTGCAAGCTGATTAAATATTTTTGTAGGTTGGGTTGAGCAACACAAAACCTAACATCCACAAATCAACATTAGTAACATGAAAACGGACTATCTCTTGCATGATGAGTCTTACCAGCGCAAACGACAAGATTCAACGTATGCAGGCTGGAATAAAGCTGAGGGATTGGCAGCAGACATCCAAAATATGTGGCAACCCCTGATGCAACGAGATGCCTTTCCTAAGCAGGGAAAACTGCTGGAGTTGGGCTGTGGAGCGGGCAATCTCAGCCTTTACTTTGCCAAAGCGGGTTATGAAGTAGCAGGCATTGACATTGCGCCGACTGCAATTGAATGGGCTAGAGAGAATGCAGCCAGCGCACAGGTTGAGATTCAGTTCATTCAAGGTGATGTGCTCACATTAGCGGGCATTGCTGATGAGTCATTTGATATTGCGCTGGATGGGCACTGTTTTCACTGCATTATTGGCTGCGATCGCAACTCGTTTTTGCAGGCCGCTCACCGCGTTCTTAAGCCCGGTGGCGTCTTGGTCATTTGCTCAATGTGTAATCAAGTTCCCAACACGCCCCGTTTGCGAGAACAGTTTGATCCGCGATCGCGCTGCCTAATGTATAACGGCATTGCAACTCGCTACATCGGCGATTCCAACGAAATTTTGCAGGAGATCATGGCCGCCAATTTTAGAATTCGAGATGTCAAGCTAGCCCCACCCAGCCATGCAGAAGACTTTGCCGATGTGCAGGTAATTGCCGAGAAAGAATAATTCAATTCGACACGCTGATTTTTTGTGTTACGATGCGTAGCATTGCAGTAACAAATTCAAGGTTGCGCTAAACCTTCATGCACGTTCAGCAGCTACTTCTCTCCACCCTAACCGACCTACTGCTAGGTCTGGGGCTGCTGCTGCGCCTTGGGCGCAAATAAATTTTTGACATAAAGGCAAACTGCCCTGAATAGTTTTTGAGCTGGTGCTGAGCTACCTGTTGCGTTTGCGCTGGCCTGTAGCGGCAGTGGTTTCCGTTGATGGAGACTAGTGCGACGGGGCAACAGGGCAACGGAGCCTATCGTTCTTTTTTTCTCCCCTGCTCCCTTTCTCCCCTGCTCCCCCGCCCCCCTACTCCCTTTCTCCCCTGCTCCCTTTCTCCCCTGCTCCCCCGCTCCCCTACTCCCTCTCCTCAGCTACCAAAACCAACACAAGTATCCAAATAACCGAAAACCCCAATTGAGATTCTGACTATGTTGACTCATCCCAATCAAAAATATCGCGCCTTTGCTCCGGTCGAATTGCGCGATCGCACTTGGCCGAATCGCACCATTACTCAACCGCCGATTTGGCTCAGCACCGATTTGCGGGACGGCAATCAGGCGCTGATTGAGCCAATGTCCGTTGAGCAGAAGCTGCGGATGTTTGAAATGCTGGTGGCGATTGGCTTCAAGGAAATTGAGGTGGCGTTTCCGGCGGCATCGGAGACGGATTTTCAGTTTGTGCGGACGCTGATTGAAGAAAATCGGGTGCCGGATGATGTTGAGATTCAGGTGCTGACTCAGGCGCGGGAAGACCTGATTCGGCGCACGTTTGAGTCATTGCAGGACGCAAAACGGGCGATTGTACATGTATATAACGCGACGGCTCCGGTGTTTCGGCGGGTGGTGTTTCGCAAAAATCCGCAGGAGACGATTGAGTTGGCGGTCAATGCAGCCAAGCTGATTCGGGATTTGGCGGCAGAACAGCCAGAAACCGAGTGGCGCTTTCAGTATTCGCCGGAAGTGTTCTCGCAGACGGAGCTGGAGTTTGCCCGCGATATCTGCAATGCGGTGCTGGAGGTTTGGCAGCCGACGCCGGATCGGAAGGCGATTATTAACCTGCCCGCCACGGTGGAAGGCTCAACGCCAAATGTGTTCGCCGATCAGGTGGAGTGGATGCACCGGGAGCTGATCTATCGGGACAGCGTGGCCTTGAGCGTGCATAATCACAACGACCGGGGATGTGCGATCGCAGCCGCAGAATTAGCCCAAATGGCTGGTGCTGACCGGGTTGAGGGCTGTTTGTTTGGCAATGGTGAGCGCACGGGTAATGTAGACATCGTGACGCTGGCGCTGAATTTGTATACGCAGGGCATTCATCCCGGCTTGGATTTCTCGCAAATCAACGAAGTGGCGCGCACGGTTGAAGACTGCACCCAGTTGCCAATCCATCCCCGTCATCCCTACGTGGGCGATCTGGTGTTTACGGCGTTTTCCGGTTCGCATCAAGATGCCATTCGCAAAGGCTTTGCGGCTCGCAATCCCGATGAAATTTGGGATATGCCCTACTTACCAGTCGATCCAGCCGATCTAGGACGCTCCTACGAGTCGGTGGTGCGGGTCAACAGCCAGTCCGGCAAAGGTGGCATTGCCTTTTTGCTGGAGCGCGACTACAACTTGAGCTTGCCGCGCCGCTTGCAGATTGAGTTTAGCCGCATCGTGCAGCGGGAAATGGATGATAGCGGACGGGAAATGACCGCGCCCATGCTGTGGGAACTGTTCGAGCGGGAGTATCTCCAAGCCACTACCCCCTACAAATACGTGTCCTACCACTGGCGCGACGATGAGGACGTGCCGACAATGGTTGCAACGGTACAGCGCGATCGCACATCCCTCACGCTAACGGGAACGGGCAATGGGCCGATTGATGCCTTTGTCGCGGCGTTGGATCTAAATATTCGGGTGCATAACTATGAAGAACGCGCCATTGGTCACGGCAGCAACGCCAATGCGATCGCAATTGTCGAAATCGCCGCTGACTGGCTAGAGAATACAGTACACGGTGTCGGCATTCACAGCAGCATCGTCACGGCGTCCCTACTAGCGGTATTGAGCGCAGTTAATCGAGGCTTAGCGACTGCACCAAAGCAGTAATATTACTGATTCGTGAATTCAAGCTGTTTCTTCCTAACAGCAACTGCAAAGAGGGGTGAGAGGGCTGATGGGTGAAACCCGTCGGGCCTCTCACGTTTAGGTGCTGAAAAACTGCGATCGCAACAAGCATTAAATCTTATGTAATTCTTGCTAGGCTTGACGTTTTCAGCATCAAATAATTTGCTTGAAATTACTGATTGATCGACAGCTTATCAGGTAAAATCACTGAATAAAAGCAAAGGCTTGATTAAACAAACTAGACATAAGACTATTAATCGTAGGTTTAAAATTGCTCCTAAGAATATAAACTAGTTATCAACTTTTAGACCACAGGCGAACTAAGCCACCTTGGGCGGCTAGTCTAAAGTAAGTAGATTGACATAAATAAACGCATCTAAAATAGCGGGTAACTCCCCTCCGGAGCACTCCCCGTTTTGGCATGTGCATTTATCTCTATGCAGCTACTTAGGACGGAATCCTGAGTTTTATAAGCACTATAAAAATCTGACCAATCAAAATATATCTGACATCGAGTCCGTCATTCAGAAATAATCTGAGTATGAAGGTGCAAAATGGTTGCAGGTCAAAACGATACGACAGTCATTCAGAGCAATACCACCCTAACAAACAGTACATCACTGATCACCGAATCGCAGCCGCAAAACTCTAGAATCATTCATCTTAACAAGGCTCAAGAATTGGTTTATCAGTTCTTGTTGGATTCTGTTAAGGCTAGCTCTCCTGAGAGTACTCTAGATGAGTTCAAACGGCTTTTCATCTATACTGGCGGCTGCAATGAAAGCTCAGAGGTTTCGGCTGCTGTACATGAAATTATATTTGCTAATCAGGAGCACGAATTTCGATATACGCTAAAGCGCTCCTGCTATATTTTGATTAACAACTGGGAAACGAAACGGCAGCATCAGGCCATTCAGCAGCTAGTCGATTTGTTTCAAGATCCAGTTATTTTACGACCTGCGATCTCGGTTTCTCTTCAGCGTCTCCGAACATGGCTGATCAACTTTATAGATAGCCAAGACTATCAGGATTTACAAACGTTTGTATCACGTCGCCTCAAGCCGGACAACCAAGCTGAGGGACAAAATCAACATTGGGCAGAGCGCTATGCATTCTATCGGTTGATAGCCCAGTCAACTAATTTGGATAATCCGATTGAGCAGCAAGAAGCCGCTCGCAACAGAGCATTAATGTTGAAAAATCAGTTCCGATTTGATTTGGCAATGTATATTGCTAAGTCTCAAGCCTCTTCTAAATTGGAATGCGCGGTTCCTAAAAACCCAACCGGAATGGGAGATGAGGTTCTGCGCTTAATTAAACTCATTACCCTACGGCGTGGAGCATTTAGCCATGAAAATTTAGCTAATATTTTCTTGAAGCAAACTACTCAATTTAAATATCAGTATTTTAAGACTAGCCTGATTAAATACCTGAAATTTGGACTACCTCAAGCGATGCTTGTAGAACAAGCAATGGCTGAGATTGAATTAAAGCTGAAATCACTCTATGTGAATTATGATGAAAATCTGATTGATGATGCATTGCTGCTGCGTACTTGTAATCGGCTGATTGATTACCTCACGATAGAAGATCGAAAACACCCATCTACGCTTTTCAGTTTTTTGTCATATAATCATCCATTTGCACTAATTACGCTGTTACTCAAAATCCATTTAATTTGCCGCAATACTGCATCACATTTAGAGTCTAAAATCGGCAAGCTGATTCAGTTCTATGAAGAGATAGAAGAAAAGATCGACGATTCAGAGATTCAGAATCCGATCAGCTTCTTTGAAGTATTTAATATCGTTTTGACTATTCACACAGGCAATATTGAATATAGCGTTGTACATGCTAAGAAGATCGCGACTAGCGCACAGTTGAATACTTCGATCCCTCTAAATGAATTAGAGAATTACCGAATCTTTTCTAGATCTAAGCAGCCAGTACACGATCAGCTATTTGGCACATAGACAGTCGAGTTTCTCATATCCTGCAAAAACGGGATGCTCCTAATTCAAAAGGGTTATTGTGCCGCCGCAATGTGGACAATAACCCTTTTTGGTTCTTGAAGTTTAAGGTGCAAGATATTAGGTTTCGTCTGTTCAATCCAACCTGTAAAACCAAGCGTCAACACTTTAAAGCGTTGAGCGATGTGTGCGTAGTAGCTGATACGCTTGTTCGAAATCGCTGGCATCGATATAAATCTGGGTTGGATCGTCTTGACCTAACGCACGGTAGCGACGAACGGCTTCCAGTGCGGCTTGGTTACTCAACAGCGCCAAGTCGGCACCATTCCAGCCTTCTGTTCGTTCTGCCCAGAGCGCCAAATCCACAGCCTGCAACGGACGGTCTTGGTTATGGACATTGAGAATAGCTAAGCGGCTGTCTTGATTAGGCAGATCGACTTTCAACTGAAGATCTAAGCGTCCAGCTCGTAGGAGAGCCGGATCAAGCGCATCACGGCGGTTCGTCGTGCCAATCAGGATGAGATTGGGGCAATCCTGCATCCCATCCAGTTCAGTGAGTAACTGACCGACAACGCGATCGCTAACGCCAGAATCACCACTGGCCTGCCCCCGTGCCGGGGCTAGCGTATCAATTTCATCGATAAACACGACGCAGGGAGACGCCTGCCGCGCTTTGGTAAACAGTTCTCGCACGGCCTGTTCGGCGGCACCCACCCAGCGGCTCATTAGTTCAGGGCCTTTGACAGAGATAAAGTTAGCGCGAGCTTGAGCCGCGACCGCTTTTGCCAGCAGGGTTTTGCCCGTACCTGGTGGCCCCCAGAGTAGGATACCTTTGGGCGCTTTAGCTCCCGTCGAGCGATACAGATCGGGATACAGCAGTGCCCCCTCCACCGACTCCTGAAGCACTTGCTTGGTGTCGTCTAGGCCGCCGATGTCATGCCATTTCACATGGGGCGTTTCAACTTCCACTGCCCGCAGTGCAGAGGGTTTAATGGCCTTAATTGCTTCTAGGAATTCTGCCTGGGTAACGGTCAGAACATCCGGAACGGGACTGCTGAGCGACGGCACCTGGCGACGCAGAGCTAGATAAGCCGCTTTCTGACAGAGCGCTTTCAGATCTGCACCGACGAGACCGACCGACAGATCGGCAATTTCGTCTAGGCGAACATCTTCAGCCAACGGCATCTTGCGGGTGAGGATATGCAGAATCTCTAGGCGACCGTTGCGATCGGGGACGCGGAACTGAACTTCTCGATCCAATCTGCCGGGGCGACGCAGAGCAGGATCAAGGTGGTCAGGTCGATTCGTTGCCGCCAGCACAATCACACCATCGTTTTGAGCAAAGCCGTCCATCAGGCTCAGTAATTGCGCGACCAGTCGCTTCTCGACTTCCCCTTCCACTTTGCTGCGATCGGGCGCTAAGCTGTCGATTTCGTCAATGAACACTAGACAGGGAGACGCTTTGGTCGCTTTCTCAAAAATGCTGCGTAACTTACCCTCAGCTTCGCCATAATATTTGCCCATCACTTCTGGGCCAACGATAGCGATGTAGTTCACGCCCAGTTCTTCCGCCAAGGAACGCGCCGTCAGCGTTTTCCCCGTTCCCGGTGGGCCGACGAGTAAGACACCACGGGTCGGTTCCAAGCCCAGTCGCGCCAGTAAGTCCGGACGCTTGAGCGGAATTTCAATCAGTTCCCGCAGTTCTTGCAAAACTTCGCTCAGGCCACCAACATCTCTTAACGATGGAGTATCTGGCTCGGCATCAGGTGGTGCTGAACTAAAATCCCTGTTGGGCGCGCTGCTACGATCACCCGCTGGGGGTGGGGTGACGATCACCGTGTCATCAGTATGATGGGAGCTTGGTGAAGTAGCATTTGGACGCGATCGCATTTTGACCGTACCGATATCGTTGGGAATGTTGCCTTGTCTGGGAATACTACTCATAGTGCGAGAGTTGATTCGCACATCGGCTTTCAGTTCACCCTTTTCGGCTTTTTCTTCCAGGGTCTTGGCCAGCTCTAGCAGTTGCTCAAACCCCTTAAACAGGTCACTCATCGGCTTTGCCCTCGTCGGTGCATCCAGTATAGCTAGACGTTTCTAGCGTTCCCGAATCGCATGACGCAATTGCAGAATCTACCTATGAAGTTTGATAACGCCCTCAATCTCGCGATGTTCAGCGGCAAAGGTGGAGTCGGTAAGACGACGCTATCCTGTGGATTCGCCCGCCATTGGGCGCAACAATATCCCCAAGAGCAAATTTTGCTGATTTCCACCGATCCAGCGCATTCGGTTGGCGATGTGCTGCAAATGGCGGTGAACGACACGCCGAGTCCGATGGCCGATCTACCGAATCTACAGGTGCGGGCACTGGACGCACAGCAGCTTCTGCAATCGTTTCGGCAGCAGTACGGCCACGTGCTGGAGTTACTGGTCGAACGCGGCAGCTTTGTCGAAGGTGATGACCTCAGCCCCGTGTGGGATCTGAGCTGGCCGGGACTAGATGAACTGATGGGCATCTTGGAAATTCAGCGCATTCTGCGGGAGGGCGATGCCGATCGCGTCGTCGTAGACATGGCTCCCAGCGGTCATACGCTCAATTTGTTTGGCCTGATGGATTTTCTGGATCAGTTCCTCGCGGCACTAGATCTGTTTCAGGAAAAGCATCGCTTCATGGTGCAGCGGTTCAAGGGCAAGTACCAACCGGATGAAGCCGACCAGTTTCTGCAAGACATGAAGCAGGATCTGGCTCAGGGACGCGTCATGCTGCAAGATCCAGAACACACAGCCTGTATGGTTGTCGCCATTCCAGAACCGATGAGCTGGCTGGAAAGCCAGCGTTTTATTGATGCACTAAATGAACTCAAAATTCCGATTGGCGGCATCTGGGTGAATCACGTTCTGGCGCATCCCGACGACTATCAGCGCTATACATCGGAACAGGCACTGCTTAAGAAGTTTGTGGAACTCGCGCAACCTCATCCAGTTTGGGTTGCGCTGCAGCAGGTGCAGGAACCCGTAGGTATTGCCGAACTGGATCAGCTATTTCGGCACGCTACCTCATTTTCGCCAAATCCATCGGCGGATTTGGAATCCCGGCCAATGGAGATTCGCTGGCCGCAGCGGGTACCACCGGGTTTCCCCGATTTTCTAACTGAAGGTCGTCGGCTGATTCTGGTGGGTGGTAAAGGTGGCGTAGGGAAAACCACGGTATCGGCTGCGATCGCATGGGGCATTGCTCAGCGGCATCCGCAAAAACAAATTCGGGTGATCTCTATCGATCCGGCACATTCCCTGGGAGATGCCTTGGGACAGTCCTTAGGGCATAATCCGGTTGAACTCACGCCGAATCTCAGCGGCCAGGAAATGGACGCCAAAACCCTGCTCGATCAGTTCCGAGAAGACTATCTCTGGGAACTGGCCGAAATGATGAGCGGCGATAACGGTTTAGGGGATATCCAAATTGCCTATGGCCCAGAAGCGTGGCGGCAGATTGTCTCCCAGGCACTACCGGGGATTGACGAAATGCTGGCGCTGATTGGCGTCATGGAACTGCTGGAAACCCATTCGCAGGATTTGATCATTCTCGATACGGCTCCCACCGGACACCTGCTGCGCTTTTTGGAAATGCCTACTGCGCTGAGTGACTGGCTGGCCTGGATTTTCAAGCTGTGGATTAAATATCAAGATGTAGTGGGTCGAGTGGACTTCATGGGACGGTTACGCAATCTGCGGCAGCGAGTGGTCAAAGCCCAGAAGAAACTGCAAGATCCGGCCTACACGGAATTTATCGGCGTCGTACAGCATCAATCGGCAGTCCTCGCAGAAGCTCAGCGGTTGACGGCGTCGCTACAATCGATGCACATTCATCAGCGGTATATCGTTCACAATCGTTATGAATCTGGGCATGAACTGACAGACTCGGTTTTCCCAGATCACACCCTGGTATGTTTGCCCAGCCTGCCTTGTGCCGTCACACCGCTAGAACAAGTTCAAGGCGCAGCTCGTTTATTATTTGAAGCGAGAGAAGCGATTTCTGCCGGGTTCCCTTCTGCTTAGGCAAGCGATAGTAACGGTGTGAGATTTAGATTACCCCATCCAGTTCGACTCCGAACGGTACTTGCAGTCCCGCTGATTTTACATGTGGTTGGAGTCGTTGTCCTGGTGGGGTATTTTTCGTTTCGCAATGGGCAGAGCAGCGTTCAAGCTTTGGCTCATCAGCTAATGACGCAGGTGGGACAGCGGATTGATACGAAACTCGATGCCTATTTGGAAACGCCTCATCGCCTCAATCAGCTCCATGTCAGTGTGGCTCAGAATGGCTATGTGGATGTCAACAATCCGGCAGCACTCCAGCGCTATTTTTATTTACAGCTGCAGAACTTTGATACGCTTTCCACAACTAGTTTTGAGAATCGACAAACGGGAATTTATCTGGACGTGCAGCGGCAAGCTGATGGTCAGTTCTACGTCGGTCAGTCTGGACAAGCCAATCAGCTTAATCTGTATCAACTGAATGCGGCTGGTCAGCGCAGCGATTACTACCAGACGATGGAGCTAAGCTGGTTTAGCTATCCCTGGTATGCCGAGATACCCCAATTAGGAGAAGCCGCCTGGAATCCGATTCAAATTTGGATGACCAATGAGTATCCGATGCGGCTGACCGCGACACTGCCGCTATATGACGAAAATGAAGAGCTACAGGGGATTTTCAGTACTGGCTTGTCGATTGAGAGTATCAATCGGTTTTTGCAGACCCTCTCAGTCAGCCAAACGGGACAGGTCTACATTGTTGAGCCTTCTGGCTGGCTAGTGGCCAGTTCACTGTCAGAACGGTCATTTATCGATGATGACCTCAATGATGACACTGAGACCATGCGGCGACGCAATGCCTTTGACAGCGAAGAACCGCTGATTCGCGACAGCATTAACCAACTGGTCAACCAGTTTGATTCCCTGGCTCAAATTGATACGGCTCAGTTTTTGGATCTGGAACTAGAACAGGAAGCGTATTTGTCCTATCTGATGCCGTTTGAGGATGAGTATGGTCTGGATTGGCTAGTGGTGATCCTGGTGCCGAAGTCTGATTTTATGGCGCAGGTCTATGCCGATACGCGCCGCTCGATTCTGCTCTGTAGTTTGGCGTTGGTGGTTGCGATCGCAAGTAGCAGCATCATGGCTCACTGGCTTAGTCAGCCCATTCTGAACCTGAATCAGGTTGCCAAACGGTTGGCGGATGGTTCATTTGAGTCTTGGACATCTTTGGAACCGGGCACATTAGGCCACAACATTTATGAACTGAATCAGCTCACAACATCCTTCAACCAAATGGCGGAGCAGCTAATCACGACCGTTCAAGCCCTGAAGCGTGATGAACAGCGGCTAGCTCGATTTCTAGAAACCATTCCAATTGGGGTGGCAGTGCATCAAGCCGATGGCAGTATTCACTACATCAACCAAGCCGGGTTGAACTTAATCAAACAGAACGATATTCAACTGGCCAGGTCAACTGAGCTGACCTCTGCTTATCGGGTTTATCGAACAGGCACCGACCAGCTTTATCCCGTTGAACATTTACCCTCGACCCGAGCACTAGCAGGCGAAGAGGTGATAGCAGAGGACTTGGAGGTTCGCTATGGGAATCAATCAATTCCATTAAGAGTGCATGCCAAACCCATCTTTTCAGCCACGGGTGAAATTGAGTATGCAGTGGTGATTTTTGAAGATATCACCGTACAGCAGCAGGCGCAGCAGATTCTTCAGGATTACAATCAGCGGCTGGAGCAGCAGGTTGCGGAACGCACTCAGGCACTAGAAACTGAAATTCAAGAACGACAGTGGATTGAGCAAGAGCTTGTCCAAAGCCGCAACGAACTGAGAACAATTACCGATTCGATTCAAGCGGGCATTGCCTATATCGATGCCGAACGGCGCTATCAGTTTGTCAATTACTACTATGAAGTGCGGCTGGGTTTATCTCGGGCTGAAATTATTGGTCGGTACGTTTGGGATGTCGTCGGCACTGAAAATTACCAGCGGGTCAAACCCTATATTGATCGAACCTTGACTGGCGAACCCGCTGATTTTGAGTTTTCATTTTCCTACTCGTCTGAGGCGAAGCGAGTGCTGCACGCAACCATGACCCCTGCCCAAGATTCAGATGGCACTGTTCATGGATATTATCTATTTTTCTTCGATATTACTGAACGCAAGCAGATGGAGGAAGCGCTGCGGCAGGCAAATTCTGAACTATCGCTGCTGGCTTCACTAGATGGCCTGACCCAGGTGGCGAATCGGCGGCGATTTGATGATTATCTGGCCCAGGAATGGCGACGGCTGATGCGCGATCAGCAGCCAATTTCGCTGGTGCTGTTTGATATTGACTTTTTCAAAAAGTACAACGACTACTATGGGCACTTAATGGGCGATGAAGCGCTGGTTGAGGTGGCGCAAACGGCCAAAGCCTGTATTCGCCGTCCGGCAGACTTGCTGGCTCGCTATGGCGGCGAAGAATTTGCGGTAATTTTGCCCAATACTCACTTGGAAGGTGCGATCGCAGTTGCCCACCAAATTCAACAGGCCATTCGTGAGTTAGACATTCCCCATGCCGACTCTTCAGTTTGCCCATTTATTACACTCAGTTTAGGGGTGGCCACAGTAATACCCAGTGCCGAGCAAGACTCTGATGAGCTAATTCAGCAGGCAGACATGGCTCTGTATCAAGCGAAGAATCAAGGCCGCAATCAGGTAGTAGCTGCGACCCGTTATCGGTCAATGTAATGTGTGGCAGACTAACAATATGGAGTCCAGTTGAAAACCCAATTATTTTTTGTAAAACGCTTGCTCCGCAAGCGTTTTACAAAAAATAATTGGGTTCTGATACGCGGTTCATGTAAGGGCGAATGGCTATTCGCCCCTACTAATCAATCAAGCAGTACTTCCCAGGTGGCGGGGCCAACTACACCATCGACGCTGAGCTGATTGGCTTGTTGGGCTGCTCTCACGGCTGTTTGAGTACGTTCGCCAAAGATGCCATCGATTGTGCCCTGGTAGTGTCCCAAGCTCTGAAGCCGTTCCTGGAGTCGTTCCACGGCAGGGCCAGATGCACCAAGCCGCAGGATTGGGAAGGCCGCCGGATTGCTTTCATCGGCAGGCAAACTGGCGGTTGCGGTCGGTGCAGGTGTCGGTTCTGCTTCCTCTGCCGCATCGGCGGCAGGTGTGTCTGCAGTCGCATCAGCCGCTTCTGACGTATCTGGTGTCGAATCGGTCATGGCAGATGGATTCGGTGGATTCGGGGTAGAAGCGGCAGGTGTACTATCAGTCTCCGTCCCAGCAGGAGTCGTACCGCTGGCTAGCTCACCGGGCGTGAGTACGGGCGTCGGGAAATCGGTCACGCTCACAGCCGAGGTATCTGCTGGTTGATTATCAGTCGCTGTGGGAGACGCAACCGGGGCGGCTGGCAATAGTTTTCCCCAGGTGGCAGGGCCAACCACCCCGTCTGTGGCCAATCCAACCGCAGTCTGAAACTCAGAAACAGCATCGGCAGTTGCTTCACTGTATAGACCATCAACCGCCCCAGCGTAGTAGCCCAGGAGCTTCAGCAATGCCTGGAGTTCAGCGACGGCTTGCCCTTCACTGCCCACGCGCAGGTTGGGACGAGCGGTTGAAAGGGGCGAACGCTGATTTTCGGACGGGGTGAGATCGGATGGCTCGGTCGTCGATTCGGATTCATCGGCTTCAGCTTCTGACGGAGCCTGATCACTCGCATCTTCGGATTCATCGGCAGTTTGGGCCACAGTTTGCGCCATCGCGGGTAGGAATGAGTACAGGCTGAAACCGCCACTGATTAGACTGCTTAGGAGCACCAAGCGCCCAATTCGATACGCGATTCTCTTCGGGACGGCAGAGCCGATCGCAGTTCTGGTTGCCGTTGTTGAGTATCGTGTTTGCTTCATCACAATTCCCCTTCCTCCAAACAAAAATGAATCTAAACTGATGGCCTAAACTTGGAATCGTTCTCTATCGGATTTACGCGATTGAGGTGCAAAACTGATAAAAACCATGAAAGTTTTTAGATCGCCGAGGAGTTCACACCAGATTCTAAATGATGCAACAACAGCGCGGACAAACGAGTGGGCAAAATTGGACATCCCGGCAGTTTCAGGGAGCGTGGTTAGGACTTGCGATCGCAGAAGCGATCGCAAGTCCTAACCAGGCTAATCCGGCAGCCCCGGCTGGTCAGCCTGTAAACCACTGGCCGATTTCCACGCCCAGCCCAACCCTACGCCAAACGCTAGCGTCTGATTGTACCGCTGATCTGCCATTGACCACGCAAGCGGCTCGGCTCAGCCAGCACCTGATCACGGGACTCCATCCCCGTCAGCCCGGTTTGTCGTGGCTGGATGTGCAGGCTAAATATTTGCAGTCTACTCAATCCGCGCCCATGACGGTCATCGACCAGGCGGTGACGCTTCTGCCTCTGTGGCTGCTAATTTCAGATCGCCCCGATGCGATCGCATACATTGCTCAACAAATTCAGGCCGCAGAATCTACCTCCGATCCTGCCGTCTGTTTTACCTTGACCGCGCTAATCCTGCGTCACCTGCTCCGGCAGCCCCTCAACTCAGCTCATTCTGGCTATAACTCTAGCTACAGCACTCCCAGCGCAATCCATTCGCTGTTGGATCGGCTGCAAACCGATTTGGAGCAAAACTGGACGCAACTTCCCAACCTACAGCAGCAGCTCCAGCACCGTTACCAGCAGCTACACGCCATCGCGACGCAGGCTCCCACCCTAATGACGGCACGGCATTTGATTCATTCGCTTCCCGCTGAACTGCGCGCGATCGCAACTGCCCTGTACAGCCTCTCTCGCCTCTCGCATGATTTTGTACAGGCGCTCCGCTGTGCCCATTCCCTTCAGCCCCGCGCTCAATCTGCGTTCGGCTCTGCCGTCTCGAAGAGAATCGCGCTCACTGGCCTCCTGCTCGGCCTCACCGATCCGCTCAGCCTGCCAGCTGACTGGCGCACAGCCGTCAACACTCTCACGTTGCCCACCACCTCTATGACCCTAAACACCATCGGCCACACCCTATGGCAAGCCTGGGCCGGAGCCTACATTCCCGACACAACCTACAGCACAATCCGTACAATCGCATCGCAGTAGTTCCGCACCTGGGTGTCAATTCCAGTGATTGCTGTGCCCACGACAACCGCATAGGCTCCTAAATCCAGGGCATAGCGGGCCATTTCGGGGGATGCAATGCCGCCTTCGCAGATGGCGGGCACAGACAGCCGCTGCACCATGTGCGCTAAGAGGTCAAATCCGGGTGGCTTTTCCGATTGGGTCTTGCTCGTGTAGCCAAAGAGGGTGGTACCGACGATGTCCGCGCCTGCTTCTGCGGCTGCGATCGCAGCTTCCAGGCTATCCACATCCGCCATTACGGGCTTGCCGAGCTGATCGTGAATTCGCTGAATCAGACTGGGCACTGTTTCGCCATCAGGCCGATCGCGCAGGGTGGCATCAATGGCGATGATGTCTGCTCCCGCTGCGGCCACGGCCTGAGCATGGTGGAACTGGGGCGTAATGTACACCTCATAGTCAGGAACGACCTGTTTCCAGAGGCCAATAATCGGTACTGAAACCTTGGTTTTGACGGCTCGGATGTGATCCGGCGTATCGATGCGTACCCCCACCGCACCTTGATTGTCGGCGGCCTGTGCGATCGCAGCAATGATTTCCGGCTGATGTAGCGGTGAACCGACTGGTGCTTGGCAGGACACGATCAAACCACCCTGTAGCTCTTTAATCACATCTTGTGTCGCGTCGCGAGTGATGTCCTGAGACGATGCGGCTTCTGTCATAAGGTTAATTTGCTCTCCAACAGCAAAGGGGGTATGAACGTACCCGGTAATGCACATGAGTTTCCCTAGTGTAAGTATTGTCTGCTACTTGCACAAACCACATGGATGAGAACGCTGAAATCTGCGATCGCAAAAAGCACCTTACCCAAACCCAAAAGTATTTTTTGCCGCCGCGATGCGGCGGCAAAAAATACTTTTGGGTTTTTACAGCATCGTCAGATGAGTTAGGGCGTTTTGAGGGGCGGTAAAGCCGCACTTCAAAACGCCCATGCATAATCCTCAAGTCACAATCAAGTCACAGAGGTTGAATAAAAGAGCTTGTCTATTTTCTCCAGCAGTCGTCTGGGTCGCACGGGCTTGATAATGCAGTCGTCGGCACCTGCATTGATGCACTGCTGGCAAAGGTCGGTTGAACCGTCTGCCATGATTGCCAGAATTTTGAGGGAAAACTGATCAGCCGTCTGCCGGAACTGGTGAATGAGCTGGCAGCGGTCAGCATTGGCCAGATCCATGCCGACCATGACCAGCGCTGGCTCCATCAGCTTCACCTGCTCAACCGCTGCGTCACCATCCATCATCCAAATCACCTGATGCCCCGCTGCCATCAGCATGTCGCAAATCACATTGGCGGCATCTTCATCTTCCTCAAACAGGAGAACGCGCTGCGTCAGCGGCAGCACTTCTGGGTTGTTGTTGTTGGCTTTGGCTGCTGCGCTGTGGGGCTGAGTGGGAATCCGCACGGTAAACACCGAACCCACGCCAACTTGAGATTTCACATCCAGACTGCCACCGTGCAGATCGACCAGTTGCTTCGTCAAGGCCAGTCCTAGTCCAGTACCCTCGTAGCTGCGCTGGCGGGAGGAGTCGAGCTGCTGAAATTTACGAAAGAGAAACGGTTGCTGCTCCGCCGAAATGCCAATCCCCGTGTCTTCGACTTGGAAAACAGCCGTTTCTTTCTCTAAACGCACGTTGAGGTTAACCGTTCCCTCTGCTGGAGTAAACTTAATCGCGTTGGTCAGCAGGTTGAGCAAAATTTGCTGGAGCCGACGCGGATCGGCAGAAAACAAGTCTTGATCAGGTTTTACGTTGAGATTGCACTCAAGCTGCACCTGATTGTGTTCAGCCTGTTTTTGCACACTTTGCATCACGCGGGAAACCAGTGCCCCAATCGAGCACTGCTGGATATCGAGAATAATCCGGCCTGCCTCGATTTGCGACATATCCAAAATGTCGTTGATCAAGTCCAGCAGCCGTTCACCGCTGTCGTGAATGGTTTGGATGTAGCTGCGCTGACGGGGATTGAGTTCGCCAAATGACCAGCGCAGCAGAGTGGCAGACATGCCAATCACGCAGGTGAGTGGCGTGCGTAACTCGTGACTCATGGTGGCAAGAAATTCACTCTTGGCGGCATCGGCAGCTTGGGCGGCCAAGAGGGCATCGTGCAGATCCTGCGTCCGTTCAATTACCCGCTGTTCCAGAGTTTGCTTCTGCTGCTGAAGCTGGGAGTAGAGGCGAGCTTGTCGAATTGCGATCGCAAGCTGATCGGCAATCAACTGCATGAAGGTTTCTTCCTGGGGGGTCCACTGGCGCTGTTCAAAGCACTGATGGGCGATCACCAAGCCCCAGAGCTGCTCCTGCACAACAATTGGGGCAATCAGCTTCGAGCGAATCTGAGCCTGCCGCAGAAAATCGCGCAGACAGGGCAATTCGGCATAGGCCGTTTCAATATCGGCAATGGCGGTCACTTGCCCAGCCTGATACTTTACCTGTCGAGCATGAAGGTCGAGAAAGCAGCGCTGCTCCGTGACGTTTAATACAGAAACCACTTGCTCCGAAACCTTGGATTCATAGGCCACATATCCCGTTTTTTCGGCATGGCGAATGTCAATCTGGGCAGAGGGTTGTCCGCGCTTTGCCCGCTTAGCACTAGTCATGGATGCCGCCGGGATTGGAGCCGGGGATGACCCATTGAGCGAGATCGGATTAATGGGTGAGGCATCCTGCGACGATGGCTGGGTTGGAGTCGTCGCCCAGGAAGCAGACTGGTCGGTCAAATCTAGCTGATAAATCACCAGCCGATCGACCTGGAGCAGTTGTCGCACCTGCTCAACTGCCGCTTGTAGAATTTCGTTTAAATCTAAACTTTGGCGGATCTGATTCGCGACTCGACCTAGCAGGAGTCCCTGCTCAATTTCTTTCATCAGGGCAACTTGGTAGGGGCGGCAGGCTAGGGGCGGATCATCCCAATCGTTGGGGTTGACTGACCCGTTGGCTGAATTGGCTGCATTGACAGCATCTGCGGTAGGCTGAGCCGTATAGGTGGATTCCATTTCAGCCAGGAGCCGCAGAGTAAAGTCACTCTGGAGGACGGGATCGTTGGGCGCTCCCGCTTGCTGATAGGACATGAGCTGTTGATCTAGTTCGCTATCTGGTGAGAGCTGGCTCTGCTGTACGATGTCAGTCACAAACTGCGCGATCGCAACTGGGTCAAAGCACAGTGAAACCTGATAGTTGTCTAAAGCACTGGGCGGCTCTGGATTAGAATCAACCATAGGCTGGTCAGCAGTCCACTCTAGCAGTACCCGAAACGATGGCGACAGCAGTAAAACAAAAGACGGATCGCTGACTTGGGTACTGGTTTGAACATCCGAAGGCAACTGCGTTCGGCTTTGTCGTCCTGAAGAGACTCGCACATCTTGCTGAGTGATTAAACAGGATGCAGGAATCTCGCTTTGCATTTGCACCAAAAGCTGCTGCACCTGACGCAATACAGCCTGCGGCAAAACCCGATACAGTGTTGACGCGGAAGAACTAGGCATGACTTAGACAGTGATGGCAACACAGCGCGACTGATTGCATAGAGCGTCTGATAAAAGTAAAGGATTAAAGCGCCTGATTAAAGCAAATGTTTGAAAGCGAATGCTTTAAAGCGTAAATGGTTTAGCGATAGAGGTCTACGACTTGAAGTCAGGTTTGAGGACATCCCTGAAATCAACCTAGAACCTCATGTTATCTTGCCCGTTTTCTGGATCTAATAGAAGATCAGCGTTCCTTCACTTTTATTGAACCGCTCGTATTGAATCGTAAGGAAATCCCCAATGCATCGTATTGCCGCAACTCCCGGTGGATGGAATCCCGACCAAGAGGGCGTCGTTTTTATTGACCAAACTCCGGCTGCGATCGCAATTTTGACCGCTGCCGACACCGAGATTCAACTGCTGGCACGCATACTGCCTCAGCTTCCTGGCGATTTCCCCACCCTCCGCACCACCAGCCTGCTCAATCTTCAACAACAATTAACGATTGACACCTACGCCGAAGACGTTCTGGAAGCGGCTCAGATCATCGTTCTGCGGCTGCTGGGTGGACGTACCTACTGGAGCTACGGCCTAGAAGTCCTCAAGGACACGGTGACGCGTACCGGAGCCAAGCTGGTGGTGCTACCGGGGGACGATCGCCCTGATCCGGATCTGATGAGTCACTCGACTGTGCCGCTCAGCCAAGCGAATCGCATCTGGCGCTACTTTACAGAAAGCGGTTTGGAGAATATGCGATCGGCGCTGCTATACCTAGCGGATTTGGGACTGGGGACAAACTATCAGCCACCATCGCCTCAGGCAATTCCCAAAGTGGGGCGCTATGTGCCCTCATCCCCAGCCCTTCTCCCACGGGGAGAAGGGAGCCGGATTGCAGAGCAGGAGAGCATTCCGGAAGTCCCTCTCCATGAGGGAGAGGGATTTAGGGTGAGGGCAGTGACCGATGTTGCGCCCTCATCCCCAGCCCTTCTCCCACGGGGAGAAGGGAGCCAGATACCAAAAGAATCGTGTATTGAGACTACTCCGGAAGTCCCTCTCCCTGAGGGAGAGGGATTTAGGGTGAGGGTCACCCCCGCCGCCAAAGTCGGCATTCTGTTCTACCGCGCCCACTATTTAGCAGGCAACACCGCGCCCGTCGATGCTCTCTGCGCTGCGCTGATTGAACGCGGGCTGGAACCTGTGCCCATTTTTGTCTCATCGCCCCGTGATTTGGACGTACAGGACGAACTGCTACAGCTCTTCCAGCCCAAGGATGCTGAGCCGATTCAGGTCTTACTCAACGCCACCAGCTTCTCCGTTGCCCAGCTCCAGGACGAGTCGCCCAATTTAGATCTCTGGCGACAGTTGAATGTGCCCGTTTTGCAAACCATCTTCAGCGGCGGCACACTCGATCAGTGGCAGGCGCAAACCCAAGGTTTATCTCCTCGCGATACGGCCATGAATGTGGCGCTGCCGGAAGTAGACGGGCGAATTATCACTCGTGCTGTCTCCTTCAAAGCTGTCCAAGGTCGCAGTGAAGCCCTGGAAACCGATATTGTTGGCTATGAACCACTGGCCAACCGGGTGCAGTTCGTGGCCGATCTGGCGCTGAACTGGGTGAAGCTGCGGCAGACTCCGGTTTGCGATCGCAAAATTGCCCTCATCCTGGCCAACTATCCCACCCGCGATGGTCGCCTCGCCAACGGTGTCGGCCTGGACACGCCCGCCAGTTGTCTAGAAATCCTCAAAGCCTTACAGAAAGCAGGCTACACGCTTGATGCCGAGATCCCCACGTCTACCGCAGACCTGATTCAGCGCTTAACCGCTGGAGTGACCAACGACGCCGAAAGTCGAGCGCTCTGGCAGGCAGGTAGACGCAAGGGACAGCAGGTTGCGATCACAGATTACCAAGCTTACTTCTCGCAAATACCCCAATCCGCTCAACAGGGAATCTGCGATCGCTGGGGTGATCCGGCTCAATATGCCGTTCAGTTAGAAGGTACCGATTCGCCCGTCTTTCCTGTTCCCGGTATCCACTTGGGCAACGTCTTTGTCGGCATTCAGCCCGCGCGTGGCTATGACCTCGACCCATCGCTCAACTACCACGCCCCGGATCTGGAACCGCCCCACACCTATCTGGCGTTTTACCACTGGGTACGCCACCACTTCGGCACGCAGGCCATTGTCCACGTCGGCAAGCACGGCAACCTGGAATGGCTACCGGGCAAGAGTATCGCCCTATCTGAAAACTGCTATCCCGAAGTGGCACTCGGTGCCCTGCCCCATCTGTACCCATTTATTGTCAACGACCCCGGCGAAGGCTCCCAAGCCAAGCGCCGCGCCCAAGCGGTCATTCTTGACCACCTGACGCCACCACTGACGCGAGCCGAACTCTATGGCCCGCTGGAGCAGTTGGAACAGTTGGTAGACGAGTATTACGAAGCCCAGACGCTCGATCCATCACGTTTGGGGTTAATTCGCGATCGCATTCTTACCCTCGTCACCACGGAACATCTATTATCAGAGGTGTCGAACCCGACTGATGATCCCGCCGATACTGCCACACTCCTGACGCAGCTTGACGGCTATCTCTGCGAACTCAAAGAAGCCCAAATTCGCGATGGTCTACATATTTATGGCCAGTGTCCCCAGGGACGGCAGTTGCGCGATTTAATCATTGCCATTGCCCGCGCCCCCTCTGGCAAACGAGTGGGGTTGACCCGTGCGATCGCGCAGTCCTGGAATTTAGATATTGATCCACTCACGCAGGATTTCGGCGAGGTGCTAGAGCCGAGCGTGACGCTGAATGGAGCACTCTGCCGCACGGTGGGCGACGTGGTGGAGCAGTTGGAGATAGAAGCCGCGCGGCTGATAGAGGGTTTATTGGAAGAGCAGACCAACACCTCTGGCCCTCACCCCCTCAGTCCCCCTCTCCCACGGGGCGAGGGGGAGGCAAGAAAACATGATTCTCCGGCTCCCCTTCTCCCTAGGGAGAAGGGGCTGGGGGATGAGGGCGAACCTCAGCGTGAAACCGAAGCAAATAACCTGCAAGTCCCCCTTAATAAGGGGGATTTAGGGGGATCTACACTGAGCGGCGATTTAGAAAACCGCCAAATTGCTGCTCGATCCCCCCTAGCCCCCCTTAAAAAGGGGGGAAATGGCTCAAAGTTCCTCCTTATTAAGGGGGATTTAGGGGGATCTCTGGCGCAAGAGCTTCAGTGGATCGCGGCTTACCTTTTGCCCGCACTTCAGCAGACTCGTCAGGAAATCACCCAGCTGCTTCGGGGACTCAGCGGTGAGTACATCCCTAGTGGCCCCTCCGGTGCGCCAACGCGCGGTCGCCCAGAGGTGCTGCCCACCGGACGCAACCTTTACTCAGTGGACATTCGCGCCATTCCCACCGAGAGCGCTTGGTCAGTTGGTCGCAAAGCTGCCGAGGTGTTGATTACGCGCTACCTCCAGGAGCAGGGCGAATATCCGAAAACCCTGGGTCTTTCCGTCTGGGGCACGTCCACCATGCGAACAGGTGGCGACGACTGGGCTGAGGCTCTTGCGCTGCTCGGTGTGCAGCCCGTTTGGGATGGCCCGTCGCGGCGAGTGGTAGACTTCGAGATTTTGCCGCTGGCGATCTTGGGACGACCCCGCGTAGACGTAACGCTGCGGATTTCCGGTTTCTTTCGCGATGCCTTTCCCAATTTGATTGACCTATTTGATCAAGCCGTAGAAGCCGTGGCCAATCTGGACGAACCCGCAGACATGAATCCTCTGGCTGCCCGTGTTCAGCAGGAAACAGCGGACTGGATGGCGCAGGGTCTGAGTGAAGAACAGGCCAAAGTGCGATCGCGGTTTCGCATTTTTGGCTCGAAACCAGGAGCCTACGGAGCTGGACTCCAGGGTTTAATCGAGGCCCAGAACTGGACGGATGACGCAGATCTGGCTCGTGCCTATATCAACTGGAGCAGCTATGCCTATGGTCGCCAAGCCGAAGGCCGCTCGGCCCCGGAAGCGTTTCAGCAGCGGCTCCAGCAGATGCAGATTGTGCTGCACAACCAGGACAACCGCGAACACGACCTGCTCGATTCCGATGATTATTACCAGTTTCAGGGTGGTTTAACCGCTGCCGTCCGCGCCACCCAGGGACAGAATCCCGTCACCTATTTTGGCGACCATGCCCAACCGGAAAATCCCAAAGTGCGCCGCTTACAGGAGGAAATTGCCCGCGTCTATCGCTCCCGCGTCGTCAATCCCAAGTGGATCAGCGGCGTCATGCGGCACGGCTATAAGGGAGCCTTTGAAATGGCGGCAACGCTGGACTATCTATTCGCCTACGATGCCACCACTCACTGCGTCGCCGACTATATGTACGAGGGCTTAGCCGAGGCTTACATGCTCGATCCTCACGTACAAGAGTTTATTCAGCAGCACAATCCTTGGGCACTGCGGGATATGGCCGAACGGTTACTCGAAGCAGAGCAGCGAGGTTTATGGCAATCGGCACCATCCGACATGCTGGAACAGCTACGTGCGATCGCACATCAAGCCGAAGCCGACATCGAAGCCAAGACGTAACCCGTGAACTATGATGACTCTAGCCATCCTGAATAGGAGAGCCGAGAATGACCATCAACACCAGCCATGCGTACTTCACACCGGAGGAATATCTGGAAATCGAGCGCATCAGCCCGATTAAGCATGAGTATCTGCAAGGGCAACTGGTGGCGATGGCTGGAGCCAGTAAAGCGCATGTGATCATCACGGGCAATCTTTCGGCGCTGTTGGTGAATCATTTGCGGGGCACGGGCTGTATTTCCTATGCCGTCGATATGAAGGTGCGGCTGCCGGAGCTAAATGTGTTTTACTACTCGGATCTGGCTGTGACCTGTGACGAGCGAGATCGGGTTTCAAACGAAGACTTTATTCTGCATCCAAAGCTAATTGTTGAGGTTTTATCTGACTCTACTGAAGCGTTTGATCGAGGTGAAAAGTTCTCTCACTACAAGACGATTGCAGAGCTAGAAGAGTACGTGCTAATCCACCAAAAACAAGTTCTAGTAGAGCGTTTTCAACGCAGGTCTGACAACCTATGGGTGCCCCAAATTTATCGAGCAGGCGACACAATTGAGTTTACAAGTATTGATTTTGAATGTGCGATCGCAACCCTCTACGACAATATTGAACAGTTATCCTAAAGCGGATTTAGGATTCGTGTGATTGCGCTAATACAGCTAAATCCTGTAATAAAAATATGACCATTCTCCACCCGTTTTTTGACCTAAGAAATTCAAAAGCTTTTGAGTGGGAATAGCTTCTCGATAGTGAATATGCCAAATATCAATTGCACATCGAGCAAGCGTAAAACCATCTCCTATATTCAGATCGTAGACATGCCATGAACGATCGCATTGCCTGCACTGCCAGTTAGCTGTTGCTTCATCCTCATACCATTTGCTCAGAATATCAGAATGAATAAACCTCTCTCCAACAAATCTGCAATTAGGACACTGAATATATAGCGGTGTGCAAATTGATTAAGCACAGTAGCACCCGTGGGAGAACCAGTGA
>CBKWJC010000030.1:0-68849 GCA_966674685.1 uncultured bacterium | reverse complement strand
CAAAACCTGCCCCTACACCTTTGTCTAATGGGTTTTGATAGTTGATGAGTTGCGCGCCGCGCGGAGCGCAACTCATCAACTATCAAAACTTAATTTACAGAGTAGTTAGTGCCACAGCCAATCAATGTATAGGGTAAATCCAGCTAAAACCGTTTCACCAGATAAACTGGCAGGCACAGACAAGACCTCAACCGCCTGTCCCGGTCGATAAATTTCCACCTGCTGATCATCTGGATTGATTAACCAACCCAGCCGCGCACCGCTATCGAGGTATTCCTGCATTTTGAGCTGAAGCGGTTTGAGATTGTCAGTGTGCGATCGCAGTTCCAGCACAAAATCAGGACAAATGGGCGGAAACTTGCGCCGCTGCTCAGGGGTAAGGGCTAACCAGCGGGATTTTTCTACCCAGGCCACATCTGGAGAGCGATCGCCACCATTAGGCAAGTGAAAACAGGTCGAGGAATCGAACACCTCACCCAGTTCAGTTTGCTCGTTCCAAATCACAAACCGAGAAATTAGCTTGGCATTTTTTCGACCTGTTTCTCCGCCTGTGGGCGACATAATCACCAGTTCTCCCGCTGGAGTACGCTCAAATTTCATCTCCGGATTGGCCTGACACAGTTGCTCAAACCGAGCGGCGGTGAGCGTAAAAATCGGACTGACATCAATCGTGAAGGAGGTCATAGGGCTTATCGTCCTGCGGTATCTCCAGTCTACTTAAACCCAAAATAAGGAGTGTGTGCTGCCGCGCCGCGACAGCACACACTCCGATTAGCTCACCATGCGGCCCATCTGCTGTTCTTTGATGCGCTCCAGGCTACCGACGGGAATGGAGGCAATCAGCCGTTGCGTATAGGGCTGGCTGGGATGGTAGTAAATCTCGCCTGCGGGGCCAGTTTCCTCAATCTTGCCGTCATTCATCACCATAATGCGATCGCTCATGAATTCAACGACGCTCAGATCGTGGGAAATGAAGATATAGGTGAGGTCAAACTCCTGCTGGAGTTCTTTCAGCAGGTTGAGTACCTGGGCCTGCACCGATACGTCCAGTGCAGAAACGGATTCGTCGCAGATAATGAATTTGGGATTAAGCGCCAGTGCCCGCGCCACACAAATTCGCTGCCGCTGACCACCGGAAAACTCGTGGGGATAGCGATTCATGCAGTTTGGATTCAGCCCCACCCGCTCCAGTAGGTAAGCGGTACGTTCTCTACGATTGCGCTTACTTTTGCCGACACCGTGAATCCGCAGTGGCTCCATAATGGCCGCACCAATGGTCATGCGCGGATCGAGGGAGCTAAATGGATCTTGGAAGATAATCTGCATATTGCGCCGCAGTTGTCGCAGCGCTCGCCCGCTGACATCAGTCACATCTCGCCCTTCAAACCAAACTCGGCCACCGGACGGTCGCACTAGCTTCAGTAACGCGCGCGACAAGGTGGTTTTGCCGCAGCCGGATTCACCCACCAGTCCCAGCGTCTCACCGCGATTCACTTGGAACGACACGCCATCGACGGCCATGATGTAGCGCTTGGCCTGCCCAAATAGCCCACGTACGGGAAAGGCTACTTTGAAATCTTCCACTCGCACCAGCGGTTCGCGCGTTTTGAGTTCTGCTAAGCGTTGGTGAGTCTCTTCTTCGGAAATCGGATCGTTGAGTTTTTCCGCCTCGGCTACCGAGATTTGGCGCTCTTGGATTTGGATTTCGCCCGTGGGCGTTTCCACCTCTTCCATAAAGTCGGCAATGGTGGGCAGATAGCGCAAGCGCTTATCCGGCTGGGGGCGGCAGGCCAGCAGACCCTTGGTATATGGGTGCTGAGGATTGGAGAAGATATCCCAAACGGTGCCATATTCGACGATTTTGCCCTGGTACATGACCACGACCATGTCGGCGATTTCGGCCACAATACTGAGGTCGTGAGTGATGAACATGAGGGACATACCTCTGCGATCGCGCAGTTCCCGCATCAGATTCAAAATACGAGCCTGCACAGTCACATCTAGCGCTGTGGTCGGTTCATCGGCAATCAGCAGCGACGGATTGCAGGAGATCGACATGGCGATCATCACCCGCTGAATTTGTCCCCCCGATAGCTCATGGGGATAGCGATCCAGAAATGATTGCTTGTAGCGATTAATGTCCTGCTGAATTTCGGTGCGATCGCGATTGCTCAACCGATCAATTGCAACTTGTAAGCGATCAGATTCTACAACTTGGACAGAGGTCCCAACTAAATCGACGGGTACAGTCGGTTCAGCGCTGAATTCTTCATCCAAATCCGCAATGTTGACTAAGTTCCGCTCAATCAAGTGCCGCTTCCACAGATCATCATCAGTTGGAATGAGCTGCACCTCTTGTAAAAGTGCGATCGCTTTGCGGCGAGCTTCTGCCTTGCCCACATCCTGATGAAGCTGAATCGCCTCAGTGAGCTGATAACCACAGGTATAGACCGGATTCAGCGAACTCATCGGCTCCTGAAAAATCATGGAGATCTGGCCACCGCGAAACTTTTGCATATCCTCAGACGGCAGCTTCAGCAGATTGATGGCATCGCCCTCGGCTTCAAGTCCTCTAAACCAGATTTCGCCGCTCGACACCCGTCCCGGTGGGTTCGGCACTAGCCCCATCACCGCGAGAGAGGTAACCGACTTCCCCGATCCGGATTCGCCTACAATGCCAACGGTTTGTCCCCGTTTAACCTGAAATGAAACATCATCGACCGCCCGAACTAGGCGTTCATCAGTCTGGAAATCAACCGAGAGGTGGCGAACGTCGAGGATAGTGTCATTCATGTGGCATTCAAACTGACAATAGAGACAAAGGCAGAAATTTCGTCAACTTTAGCATTTTTGCCAAAGACAATTTTCCTGCGATGACGATTTCTTAAGCGGTTAGTCCCACTCCTTAGAATGCCAAAAACTAACCTCCAAAAGTTGAATGATTCGTTACCGAACGAGCTAAGAGTTGCGTTTCACGTATCTGGTAGGGGCGAATGGCCATTCGCCCCTACGCAACGTTGATGGTTCTAAATTATTTTTGCCTAAATGAAACTACCCTGCTAGTGATTACCCTGAAAGCATGTCCACATTCTAATTTCACACTCTCTTTCCCAAAAACCCATCCACTCACCAACCCATCCACCCGCCTACTCTCCAACATCAACACCCATCGCCTACACTCTCATCACGGCTCATCTCGGATCTACCCTAACTCTCTATCAGGATTAGCTAAAATTGATAAAGTATTTAGCAACCTGAAACAAATTCAGTGCTACTTCTCGTCAAATCACCTGCCCGATAGTATCCAAACAACGTACATCGCAGTCATTGTTGATTGTAAGGATTAAGCCGACATGAGTCGCCCAGATACTCCGCACTCCGATTTACCTGAGAACCTAACGCCTATGCCGCATGAGGAAGATAAATTTATTGTTCAGCCTGAAAAAAAAGCTCATGTTGAACATGAGGAAAATCCTTGGCTGGAGATCGTCAAAACGATTGGCCTTGCGGCTGTGATGGCAATTGGGATTCGCAGCTTCGTGGCGGAGGCTCGCTATATTCCGTCTGGTTCGATGGAACCAACCTTACAAATTAATGACCGTTTGTTCATTGAAAAGATTTCCTACCGCTTTAATCCACCCGAACGCGGCGACATTATTGTTTTCCGACCGACGGATACTCTAAAGCAGGAAAACCCTGAGCTAAAGGATGCGTTTATTAAGCGTGTGATTGGTACGCCGGGCGATGTAGTGGAAGTTCGCAACGAAAAAGTGTTCATCAACGGTGAACCCATTGATGAAGATTACATTGCGGCTCCGCCCGAGTATGAGTGGGGGCCAAAAGAGGTTCCCGAAGATTCTTATCTCGTTTTGGGTGATAACCGCAACAACAGCTACGACAGTCATTATTGGGGCTTTGTCCCCCGCGAAAACATTATCGGTCGCGCTGCCGTCCGATTCTGGCCTCCCGAGCGCATTGGTGACGTTGATTAAACTCTTAAACAAGAACGAGAGCCAGCAGGTGTATCTGCTGGCTCTCGTTCTTTAGCAATGAATTTTGCGATTAATTTTGCTGTTTGTTGGCTATTGATCAATTCGCTGGCTGCTGCGATCGCACATTACATCAGTTCTGCAATTTAGCGCTACAGATAAGAGCAGTGCTGAAGACGGAGTGCTGAGTTGTCTCATTTCACTCCTGACTCCCCTCGTCTCACGTTACTGAGAGTTGATGGGTAGCCATAGTTAAGAGAAATAATACATCAGCCAGGATTTAAGCATTGTGTGCTTAGTGGTAGCCATGTTCAGCCAAGAAATCCGGAGTGAGCCAGCCGGAGAGGTCGCTCGTTTCCAAGTCATTGCTGTTGGCAGGGACATAAGCGTCTGTACAGTTTGGCATACTCGGCTTCAGCAAAAACTTCTCGACGTACTTTCCTAATACATCTCCTTCTAAATTCACTGGGCTACCGGGCTGGAGATACTGCAAATTGGTTTCTGCGAAGGTAACCGGAATGACCGCAACCATAAACCAGTCGCCCGCTTCGCTACAGTCCGCCACTGTTAGACTAATGCCATTGACGGCCACGCTGCCTTTAGGAACAATGTAGCGAGCCATCTTGGCATCAGCTACCTTGAAGCTAATTTCCCAAGCATTGGCAGTCTGTACGGCTGCATCGAGATAGCCGCGTCCGTCTACGTGCCCAGTGACAAAATGGCCGCCGATTTTGCTGCCGACGCGCAGCGATGTTTCGACATTGACCAGGCTACCCGGTTGCAGATCACCGAGAGTAGAGCGCCGCAGCGTTTCTGGTGAAGCGGTGGCCACAAACCCCTGGGGCAAAATTTCGGCTACGGTCAAACACACGCCATCGACTGCAATGCTGTCACCCAGTTCCATACCTACCAAAATGCGATCGCGATTGGCACCCATACAGAGGATTTTGAGCTGATCATCGCGGATTCGATAGATAGAACCCAGTGTTTGAATTAGGCCAGTGAACAAAGCAGCGGCTCTCCTTAAAGTGGATGATGAGACAAATCAAACCAACACAAATCCATGCGAATTAATGTAGATTCAATTGTAGGGATGGGTTTCGCTGCTCGATGTTGATTTACAAGTCACAACTTAACGACTAAACCCTTCCCTATAGGGTTTTCATGTGTTGCTTTCACAGTTTATCACTCCGATTTTTGCTGCGTGAATTTGATTACCAAAATCTCCAAACTATAGTGATTCCAGTTAAGAATAAGATAACGAGAGAGTGCCTCATCCTGAGGCACTCTCTCTCGTTATCTAGAACTGCTATACAAAAGGCACGCGCTGCGTGCCTTTTGTGATGAATTTATTGGAAGCGCAGCCTATACCGCAGCACCAGATTTAGGTTCAGCGCCCATTGGTAAAACCGCGTTCCGCAGGACGGTGATTTGAAACTCAAAGTCCATCGTTTCAATGGCGGCAAGCAGGTCTTGGCCTTGATCAGAGAACTCGTAGTCATCCGGCATCGGAATGATCGTGCCTTCATCCATACCTTGAGCTAAGAAATACCAGAAGGCCAGCTTGGTATCAGGGCCTAAGGAGCCATACTCACGGCTGATCTGACTGCTCTGGTCTTGGCGGGCAATCCGGCGCATCGTTTCAAGCTGTTCAGGGTGGGACTGCTGCTTCACTTGCTCAAGCAGACCACCTGCAATCTCAGGAGAGGCAGAACCGGGTGCGGCAGGCGTAATCCGATCGCCCATCTCTTCATAGACGTACCAGAGGAAAGCAAGCTGATCATCTACACCAAGCTGCTTGAATACCTGAATGGCAGCGTCAGGACTATTGATTGAATTAGTATAGGTTGTCATAAAGACTCCTTTTGAGTGCTGCAAATAGTAAGCAAGTTGGCTTGGAGACAGGGCTTTAGCTCTGTCTGTAGACAAGCGAGACTATTGACTTACCATCTACGCTTAACTTAACTTAACAATCTGGTACTCCCATCCCTCAATGGCTGGAATCTAGCTGGTTTCAACTCATGCCAAAAGGCTTATGTGTCTTCCTGCTCAGGCAGCTATCGCTGGTAGGGCAAGGAGGGAAGGAAGCAGGGATGACGCAAAAGAGGAGGATCGACATTTGGAGGATCGTTTGATCTCTGCCTGCACGTCTGGAGCGGTGACGGAATCGCGAGCTAGGGTGCTGAGCGCTGGGTGGCAGCTTGCTGGAAGAGGGCTGTATATTCCTGATAGCCGCCGGGGAAAACGATGCTGAGGCTGAGCGGATCGTCCACATCGCGGGCGTCACCAGGGCCTTCAAGGACTTTGGGTGGTTCAGCACTGTGGTCAATTGGCAACGTCTTGCGGTTTTTGACTTCGCCGCCGCTGCTGTCTACGTAGGCCACAATATTGCCAATGTCAAACGCAAGGCCGATGTCTTGAATGAGCTGGAGGAAGTTGCGATCGCTACCGCCGCGCCGAAATTCTAAGCTGCCATCTTCCAGCTCAACGCCTTTGCTGGTGACGGTATCGCCCACGCCAATCATCACGGGCATGTAGGCCGGGTCAAAATTGGATTTCACCAGTTCAATCAGATCCGCGTGATCGGCTGGAGCCTGCCGCGCATTGAAGTCTTCGCCCAGGGGATACTTTCCGGTGCGCTGGTAGTAGTAGCGATTTAGAATGGCCGGAACGCCTGCTTCTTTGACGGCACCCCGCAGCATGAACTGAAAATCAGTCGTACCGGAATCGCTGCCGCCACTGGGCCAGAGAATTTCTAGACCGTCTGCATCCCGACCTAGATTCGGCGCATAGTGGACAAAAAAGGATTCCGATAGTCCCTGTGCTTCGGCTTCCTGTAAAAGCTGCTCCATCAACTGCTGCATGTCGTATTGCAGCTTGGTGTATAAGTCCGGCGCATCCCGTAGCTGGTCGTAGAACGTGTTGAGATTGGCGGTTGGAGAAGCCTGATTATCTAGAGCGGACGCATCAATGCAGGCTTGTAAGGTGCTGTCAGACAGGGGACAGGAATGAGTGGTGAAAAACTGGCGGATGCGATCGCAAATGCGATTGGGCACAGCAGACAGAAAATCCAGCTCCGCCTGACTGACACCGGGATAGTCTAAATGACCGAAGCGATCTTGCCACTGGACGCCACCTGCGGCCAGTCCCGGCAGATACCATCCCTCTTGTCGCACCGTTTTAGGATTGCCAACAGCGCGTTCGATAATGCCGTTGACGCCCCGTTGCCCGATGTGTTCGCCATTAGTGAGCACAAAAAAGTGCCCGTCAAACGCGCGCGTTGCCTGCACATAGTCTACGGCCATTTCGCGGGTCAGAGGATCTTTTACCAATCCCATACAGACACCGTCTAAATCCTGAATAATCAACAGATTGTCATGCTCAATTAAAAGCTGTAGGAATTTATCGTGCCGTAATGACAGGGGCGGTTCTTGCAGGAGGGGATGAATCGTATAGGTCATCGCTATTTAGAAACTATCTGCTCCCGAAAGTCTACCATCTGCGATTTTGGTCAGGCGATTCAGTTGGGACTGAGTGCGATCGCACTAGTCTTCAGGCATAGGAACATCTAAATTTATCTGATCCGAGGATAGAGATCAGGATCTATCGTTTCGTGGATTCATTGCCTGGGTGAAAGAACCTATTGTTGAAGATGAAATAAGCAATAACTTTTGGTTTTCAAAAGCTCATTTAATACGTTGCGCCTCACATACAGTTATTCATCTAACTGCCTGTGCTGTTTTTTTTGCAATGGCTTTTATTTCACTTTTTTTCGTGGTTTCTAAACGGTAATGATTTTTGCTGTACAGGCTGAGCTTGCATGACAAAAATCATTACCGAGATACCACCAACTGTTTAACAAATTCACGAAATATCCAAAGGAGTTTCTCATTTATGACTAACGCCCAAACACCCGATAAAGCAGCAGGTACAACGCCTCGTCAACAAGAAAATTATGATCCCCACATCACTCCAGCCGAAACGGCTGCGCGACGGGAGCGAGAAGGACAAAATTACAAACACATTCCCAACGAAAGCGATAAACCTGCTTCCGATAGTGATAGTGTTCATACCACCGATGGCTACACGACTGACAAAGAAGGCTTGATTGATAACTTTGCAATTGAGCCGGAAATGTATGTCAATGAACCCGGTGACTTACGTCAAGAAGAGCAGCAGGACGAAGCTCGACGGGCGCAAGAACTGAAAGAAGTTAATGACACTGACAAAGATGGTGAATTGACGATGGGCCATGATGAACGCGGCAAAGGCACTGGCATTATCTAATACCTATCAGATGCTCCTAAACAACTCAAGTCTCCTTTCAATCCCCTAACCTCTGGGCTGGCAGTGCCAGCCTTTTTTGTTTGTTGAGAAAGTGAGGCGAGAGGCGCGAGGAGTCAGGCGTATTTCAGTTACTCAGCCTCCAGCCCTTCATAACGCTCGTTTTGCTGACATCTTGCACTTTACAAATTAAGAACCCAGAGGAATATGTTGCCGCCGCAATGCAGCGGCAACATGCTCTCTTCGGGTTTTGGTACAAAATGTGAGTTTACCAGCCGACGATGATTTTCCAGAGAGTGGTGCCGAGCGCGATCGCAGCTAAGTGCTGAGGTAGCATTAGCCAAACTGACTGCCGAGCAATCTTCTGGGTGAGAAAGATGGTGAGCCAAACACCTGTGATCAGCACCACGCCTTGTAGAAAAGCAATAATAATCGGATCTGCGATCGCAATTGGCATTCCCACGCCATTCAGTCCGAACGTTGCCAGGGTGACGGGTACGACTCGGCCAGCTTCCGATAAGCCTAAGCGTAGGTAATGCGCCAGCGTACCGCAGAGTACCAGCGGCAAGTAGCCATAGGCGAGTTCAATAAACGGTTTGGGCTTGAACTTGGCTTGAACGCCGCGCATGATGCCGTAGGCGAGTAGGGCAATTGCGACAGGTATGAGTAAGACGGCAAGCGAGATGCCAGCGTGAACTGCAAAATTCTGTAAATGCAGGTTCCAGCCAAACTGCTGCTCAATTTCGGGCAGGCGATGTAGAAAGATGCCGCCAAAGAGAAGAAACAGCAGCGCCACTTCAGCATCGGTCGGCTTGTGGGTCGTCCACAGCTCAATCCCTGGTGGCCGTAGGTTCAGTTCAACTGACCGATGGGGACAGGCTTTCAGGCAGGTCATACAGAGAACGCAGTCTTTGTTTTCCACCAGTTGCGCCGGATGGGAATAGATGGGACAGCCACCTGTGGCCTGACCTTCGCCTTTTTCGGGGCCGCCTTTGTAGCACTGAAAAGTGGTGCAGGAAGCCGAGCAAATGCCCTGCTGCGCCCGCAGCTCGATCATCGACAGCTTGGCGTAGAGGCCATTCATGCCGCCAATGGGGCAAAGGTAGCGACACCAAAACCGCCGCTCAAACAGCAGCGAGAAGATGACGGCTCCGGCTGTGATTAGTAAGAGTAGGCAAGCCGACAGGTAGGCGGTATTCTCCAGATTCCACAGTTCTTCCCAGAGAAAAATCAGCGCAAAGAGGCCGACCAGGAACCATGCACCCCAGCGCTCGGCTTCTTGGCGGGGCCAAGATTTGAGTTGGCGCGGCCAGAATTTGAGCGATACCTTTTGAGCAATTTCGCCGTAGATCATGAATGGGCAAACGGAGCACCAGATTCGACCCAGAAAGGGAAAAATCAACAGCATCACAGGCCACCACCAGGCCCAGAACAGGTTGAGGCCAATATTTGCCTCGCGGGTCTGCGGCCCCAGAAACAGAATGACGACCACTAGAGCAAACGCGACTGTGACAAACCAATAGTTAATCCGATCCGGCCACCACGGGCTGCGTAAAAACTGGCGCAGTTTGGGATAGCCATTGAGCAAATTAAACCGAAAGCGGCGACCTTTGGGACTGGTTGACCAAAAAACTTCTTCGGTCAGCTCCGTTGCGCCATCGGCCTGAATCACCGCCCGCTCAATCAGGCTTTTCAATTCAGAGGAATTGCCGGGAAAATCGTAGCTTTGCAGGCGACGAATCGCTTCTGGCGTAATCCGAGGTTTGGCAATGCTTTTGGTGCGGCAGAACAAACTGAGATAGTACTGAGCCTGCATGGCAATATCGGCCTTTCGCACCCGCAGCGGCGGCACTTTAATCGTTTGTTCCACCCGTGATTTGCAGTCAAAATCGGGCAGAATCCGCTCAGCGGTCATGACGATGCGAGCCTGACAGGTTTTAGTTGACGGCGGCGGATTGTCGGGGCGGGCGACAGGCTGATAGGTTCCGGTTTCCAGCAGCTTGAGCAGCTTGGGGCGCAGCTCCTTGGGCACTTCCTGAATATTGTTGAGCAGCAGCGTCCCGTTGCCTAACCATTCAATTAGTCCCGGTTTGCCGCCCGCGCGACCAAAGAGCTCGGCTCCACTGGCCTGTAGCGTTTCGCAGTTGAGCTTGATCATCGGTTCGCGTCGCCGCTTCGAGCCAAAGTGAATCAGTGCCGCTAAGACATCCTTATTCAGACCCGGTTCGCCGAAAATCAGCACATTGTGCTGTCCCGGTTCCTCACCTTGAGCCGAAGCCTTCTTGATTTCCTGCCGTAAGCGTTTAGCATAGCGGCTAGAACCGACGACGCCCCGCTCCGCTTTCGGGACTAGATAAGGACGTAGCTCAGTTTGACGCTCCTGCTCAAAGGAAAGCTGCGCTGAGACTTCATCCAGCTTTTCGGCCAGTTGACGAGTGACAATTTGCGCGATCGCAGGATAGTCTTCCGCCAATTCTTGAACGGCATCACGCGGAATTTTCCAAAATGTGCAGTCCGTTAGCGTCACCGTCGTTCGCTCCGCCGCCTGATCCAGCACCAGCTCTTTGAGATACAGCACCGATCCGGGCAGTAGATTAATCACTTGGGCAGGACTGTCTTTCGTGGTGCGATACTGCTCCAGATAGCCTGTTCTGAGGATGTATAGCGCTTCCGGCAGCGTGTCTTCTAGGACTAAGCGCCGATTTTCCTGAACGGTTTCTTCAATGTAAGAATGTGCGATCGCGCCTAACGCGTCGTCCGATAGCGGCTGAAAAATGGTGCTTTCCCGCAGCCACTGCACCTGTTCTGCATGTTCCATTGCTCACCTCCCTCGGTGTGCATCTGCCCTCATTAAAACGCAAAGGAGCATCCCACGGTCGCCCTGCACAGATTACCAATCCGATCGCAATCGCTCTTTCACCACTCGCTTGTAGACCGCTTCCGTTTGTTTGGCGATTTTCGGCCAGCTAAAGCGCTGATCCAAATCGGCGTAGGCATTGGCCACGAGATGCTGAGCATAGTCCGGATCTTTCAGCACCTTGAGAATGCCCCAGGCCAGTGAGCCGGGATTATTGGTATAGGTAATCGTGCCCGTTTTGCCGTGCTGCACCACTTCCGGCAGTCCGCCTGTGTCTGATACCACGACCGGGACTCGCGCCGCAAAGCTCTCCAGTGCCACAATGCCAAACGGTTCATACAGGCTGGGAAACACCGCGCAGTCAGCCACAACCTGAAATTTGTCTAAAACACCGTCGGGCATGAAACCTGTGAAATAAAACTTGTGCCAGAGACCAATATCCCAAACCATTCGCTTCAGGTGGTCGGTATTGCCGCCGCCAATAATCACAAACTTGACTCGACCGCCCATTTCCCACACGACTTTTGGAGCCGCTTCCACCAGGACGTGTACCCCTTTCTCATAGGCCATCCGCCCCACGTAGTAGACAATTTTTTCATTTGCCCCAGCAAATCGACTCCGGAAAGCCGCATGATCAAAGTCCGGGGGGGTGTGTTTTTTCTCAGGCCGAATGCCGTTGTAGATGACGTCCACCTTATCCCAGGGACAGGCGAGGGCACGCTCGACTTCTCGCCGCATGTAGTCGGTACAGACAATGACGCGCCACGAGTTGTAGATTAGAATCCCTTCTCGGCTAGCAATATAGTGATGCGTCGGGTCAAACAAGCCGTTGTAGCGGCCAAATTCTGTGGCGTGAATGGTGGAAATGAGCGGCACTCTGAAATGTTCTTTAAGTGCGATCGCAGCATCACCCACCAGCCAGTCATGGGCATGAATCACATCAAACGGGCCTTGTTCGAGCAGGAGCCGTCCGCCCTCGTGCCCCATGCTCTGGTTCATGTTGTTGATCCAGTGGAAAAAGTCGTGGCTTGGCCCTACGTTCACTCGATGCACATGCATGCCGTCCACAACTTCGTAATGCGGAGCGGTGCCAAACTCAACCGTCAGTAAATGCACCTCATGTCCCAAGTTGACCAGTTCGGGATACAGTTCGGCGACATGGCGAGAAATCCCGCCCACAATTCGGGGGGGGAATTCCCAAGCTAGCACCAAGATCCGCATGTATTTGCTCCTTTATACCGAAATGCGATGAGGTCAACATGGCTCGAACGCAGTTTGCTATCTTAACGTGGAACGGGATAGTCAAAATCTGTCGCTAAACCGAACTGTGTTCTAGAGAGTTTAACCTGTGCCAGTGATGGCGTTGCCCAATCTGGGTATGAATTGGGATGTGGGGGCGGTGCTCCCACATCCCAATTCATACTTAAAATCAATAGTCCCCAAGTGACGAATTTGAGGCAGCTGGGGGTTGTTGTACACTGGAACTCGGCCAAACGCCCAATTAATTTGCTTATTTGCTCATCTGCTAGCTGCGATCGCAATGACTCAACCCTATTCGCCCATCTTGCATTTGCCAGTCCTGCTGGCAACGGATGGTTCGCCCACAGCCGTATTAGCGCAACAACTGGTCATGCCGATTGTGCAGCATTTAGCCTTGCGATCGCCAACCCAAACCTCAGATGCCGGACTCGATACTGAACCAGAGGCTAAACCCGCTTTCATTGCCGTCCATGTGCAGCCGAAACCCAATCGCTTCCGCCGTCCAGGGCGGAGTCTGACCAGCTCAGAGGAACTAGCGCCCGAGCCGTCTGACCTGACCTCGTCAGCGAGTGCGCCGTCAGTTGTTGCTGACAATTTAGAACCGCCCGATAGCCAAACTGCCGCCGCTGCCCTTGAACCGGAACCGACCACGTCTTTCCCAACGGCAGCATCCAGCCGCACTCCCGCTCCAGCCGCACCTGAGGAGACAGCACCTGCCGAACGTTCCGAATCTGCCGAGGCTGCATCTCCAGCGGAGGCATCCTCTGGGGCGGGTTCTGCTGATACTCCCCCAGTCCCACTGCCGCCGATTGCGGATTTACCGCCTGCTCTAGCCGTGCTACAGACTGAACTAGAGCAGAGTAGCCATGAGATTTCTACCAGCCTAGTGGCTGCTCAAGGACGACCTGCCACTGAGATTTTGAAGCAGGTCAGCCAGTTTCAAGCGGGTTTGATTGCGCTGGGCTGCCACGGTACGGGAGGCGCACGGGAAATGCTGGTCGGCAGCGTATCGGCAGAGATTGCTCGCTATGCCAGTAGCCATGTGTTGATCGCTCGCAGCGCTGAGCCAGAGCATCCTGCTCAACCCGATTGGCAGCATGTTTTACTGGTAGTCACAGGCGAATTGGCTACCCAAAGTGCGATCGCACTCACCCGTCAGCTTATCCCCGTTGGCATTCAGCAGTTGACGGTTTTATGTGTCCAACCGCCGCTGACATCTCACTATCTGTTCGGCCCCTTTGCGACGCCAAATCCAAGCTGGCAATTGACTCAATCCCTACAAGCTGCTCAGCGCGAACAAAGCGAAGCCATTTTACAGCAGGCAGAGCTAGCGCTATCGGATTTGAATGTAGACCTAGAAATGCTGGTACAAACGGGAGAACCTGGTTCGCTCATTTGCCAAGTGGCGGAACAGCGTCAAGCTAATCTGATCATCATCGGCAGCGATGCGAATCCCAAACGGAGCAAATCATCTCCATCTACACCAATTGGACGACGAAGGCTGCTGCGACTGACGGCAACGGCTGATTACGTGATTCACCATGCTAACTGTCCAGTGTTGCTGAGTCGAATGCCCCATTGAGTTGGATGGCACCAAAACTCAGAAGAGTGATTCCCCACCGCATCGCGGCACGATCACCCTTCTGGATCTCAATATGAGATCAAGCGTATAAGAACCCCATTGTTTATTTGTTGTGAAACGGTTGCTGAGCAACCGTTTCACAACAAATAAACAATGGGGTTCTACCGGATTTTATCTGGATAGCGTACCCAAGACGTTGTGTAGGAGCGGACTTTGTTCATCATTTTGGGTTTAGACCCAACATTGAACAGCTAAACCCACCCCTACCCAATACCAAATGTATTCAATTCACAATCCTCAGTACTCAGCACCCACTCCCACTTAGTCCACTTCACCCGCTCGTCATTCCTCCTCAAGGCAGATTGACGCCCAGATTAACTCTTCCTCAGGATAGAACCGCTGTTGCAAGTGTCCTAATCAGTCTAGTAGACCGCTAACATGAAGTCAGTTTGACTTTTTTTACCCAATTTGAACACAATAGAAGAGAACCAGATCCCCTTAGGGGGGATAGTGTGAATTGGGTCTATTCTGCCTTAGAAGTGACTTGTAAAGTTCTTCTAGTCCTAGAATTGAGTTCAGTTGTAGAAAATAGAAATTTTGCCATTATGTTGAAGAGATTCGCGTCTACAGTTAAAGCCCTGTTCCCAGCAGCAGAGGTTCATGCTCATTGCGATGGGCCTTGTGGTGTGTATGACCCTGCTTCTGCTCGGATTGCGGCTGAGGCTGTTGTCTCCATGACCAAGAAGCTGCTCGACTTGGGTACGCCCGACACCGTTGAGAAAGCTAATACCTTCTCTCGTTTCGTTGCTATCAAAGAAGAGCAAGCTCAAATCGCTAAAGAGGAGCTACTGATCCTCTGGACGGATTACTTTAAGCCTGTTCACTTGGATAAGTATCCTGATCTGCACGACACCTTCTGGAAAGCAGCTAAGCTCTGCTCTGCTTGTAAGGTTGAAGTCAGCGCTCAGCATGCTGATGAACTGATGGAAGCTATTCAGAAAATCCACGATATGTTCTGGGCTACTAAAGAGCGCGATGTGACCTGGTACAAAGCTAGCTAGTCACAGCGATTGGTATAACTCAAGCGGGTATTTTGCTGTCGGTTGGCGGTGGAGTGCCCGCTTTGAGTTTGTGAATGCGTGAGAAAAATAAAATGCATCAGCCATTGCGGAATAGTCGAACCATTGATTTAATACTGTGGCTTTTGCGGCGGCGGCGACGATTTCGCGTGACGGGAGAATCGATGCTGCCAACCTTGCAACCGGGGGATGAAGTTCTGGTCAATCCCCATGCCTATCAACAGCAACGGCCTGAACCCGGTGAATTAGTGATTGCTCAACATCCGCTGAAACCTGAACTGCGGCTGATTAAACGCGTGGTCACGGTACGAGAGAATGGTGATTGCTTGCTGATAGGCGATAATCCTGCTGAAAGTACCGATAGTCGAACATTTGGAGCGTTACCGCATCCGTTAATCCTGGGGCAGGTGATCTGTCGATTTCCATAAAGAATCACAGTTTATGTGGCTGCGATCGCTTCTGTGCTTGACTAAGGATGATTTCAGCTAGTAGTGCTAATAGAGCGACGGGAATGGCACCGACGAGCAGAATACTCGTGTCATAGGTAGCAAATCCCAATACGATAAATTGACCCAAGCCGCCGCTGCCGATGAACGCAGCCAGCGTAGCGCTGGCAATGACTTCTACCGTAGCCGTTTTAATTCCCGCGATTATGACAGGCAGCGCCAGCGGAATTTCAACTTGCCACAGTTGCTGCCCAGTCGCCATGCCCATGCCCTGCGCTGCTTCCAGAACCGCAGGTTCAATACTGCGAAACGCCACGTCTGTACTCACCAAAATGGGCGGCAAAGCCAAAATGGTCAATGCGATCGCAGCCGATTGAAAACTCAAACCAAAGTAGGGAATTGCCAAGAACAAAATCGCCAAACTGGGAATGACGCGCAGGGCGTTGAACGTGTTGATCAGCACCGTCGAGGCCAGTTGCGATCGCGCACTCCACAGTCCCGCTGGCAGACCGATCAGAAGTGCGATCGCTAATGGCACTGCAACTAACAGCAGGTGCTCACCCAGTGCGGCCCAGACTTGATCAGCATGATCAGTCGCGTAGCGATAAGTCTGAATGAGGATATCCATGAGTGTTTACCCTGGTAGTTGGTGGGCTTGTTGTTTAGGTTAGAGCATTTGGAGGATTTGGAGCAGGGGAGAGAAGGGGTGAGGGAGCAGGGAAGATGTTTGGAGCGCTATTTTTTGAGGATTGAGACGGTTCAAGTAGTGTGGCGGTAGGTTTTGGATTTTGGGAGCATAATGATTTGGATTAACGTCATTGAAATTCAGCGTTCAACGCCGAAAATTCGGAATCTGAAGCCTGAAATCGATAACAGTAACCACATCGGTTAGGACATTGGGAAATTCCGAAAACAGTTCAACGCTCTAACGTTTGAACGTCGAACTTGATCAACAGCTCAACCAAAATGGCAACGGCCATCAAATTCCTATGTCAGATAACGGATATTAGAGTTAACCTTCTGTTCAGGTTGGCATCTCGACTCATTTTTCGGGAAGTTTAAATCCAAAGCCCTTTCTTTGGCGGAATCTTATGCACCAAACGCAGACCTTTCACTGTCCAGACTGTGTGCTGAATGTGCCCTATGGAGACTCACAGCCGCAGAAAATCCGGCGGCTGCGGCTGGCGTTGCTGCTGCTGCTGCTGTTTGCTGCGGGTGAGTGCTGGGCGGGTTGGCTGAGCCACAGCCTAGCGCTTCAGGCGGAAGCGGGGCACATGGTGGCGGACTGTGGCGCGATCGCACTGGCTCTGTTTGCGGCTTGGTTAACTCAGCGTTCCCATCAGCGGCTCATTGGTGGCTACCGAATTGAAGTGCTGGCGGCACTGGTCAACGGCATCGGTTTGCTGGTAGTTGGCGGACTGATTGGTTGGGAGGCAATTGAGCAGTTTCAGGCTCCGCCGAGCGAGATTTTGAGTGCGCCTATGCTGATCACGGCCAGCGTTGGCCTGGTGGTTAATACGCTCAATGCCCTGCTGCTGCACCAGCATAGCCATGCCGATCTCAATCTGCGCGGCGCGTTTCTGCACATGGTGGCCGATATTATCAGCTCGATTGGCGTGATTATCGCCGCGATCGCAGTGTGGCAGTTTCACTGGGTTTGGATGGATAGCGCCATTAGTGTTGTGGTGGCGGGACTGATTCTGGTGGGAGCCATACCGCTGATTCGTCAAAGTTTGGGGGCGCTACTGGCTCAGTCGCCCTTGGGCATCACGCCAGATGCGATCGCAACTCAAATTCAGCAAATCGACGGCATCAATCAGGTGCTTTATCTCCAGTTTCAGTCGAGCCAAGCAGCCTCTACAACAGCTCCAAAACCGACATTTCCAAACACCGATTCCGCCATCCATCTCGTCTTGGATGTTAGCGTTCCATCCGGTCAGTCGCGCGAACACCTAATTCACACAGTACACACCCTGCTTCAGACCGAGTTTGGCATTAAAACCGTGACGATTCAATTTGCCCAGCCACAAACGCTCCTGCCGATGTTGACCACAACGAAATTGACGGATCTGATTCAGCTAAATTAACGCGAGTAGGGGCGAATGGCCATTCGCCCCATACCAAATTTTTTCAATCCTCAAATTATTCGAAGTCCCTTCGCCCTCTTGTAGGAGAAGGGATTTAGGGATAAGGGGAAAAGATTTGTTAGTCAACCCGAATCACTAAGACCAATCAATCGCAAACTGGAGCTGTAGTGGACTCAAACCCAAGGTCGTGGGTTCAACCAAGTTCACTTCATAAATCGCCATCAGGTCGCGTAATTGGGGATTGCCGCGATTTTTGCCCGTAACCCCTTTTGCGATCGCAATTGCACAGCGACCCTTGAGCTTTTTGCAAACCGTTTCCCACTGCTGCCGCTGCTTGCGATAGCGAGGATTATCACGCAGATATTCCGCCACCAGATGAAACAGACCATCCTGAGTTTGCACCAGAGCCAGATCGTATTCTTCTGCGTTAAACGGATCTTCGCCCAAATTGAAGCAGAAATGCTGTAGGCCACCCGCCGCTTGAATTAAATTCATCATGTCGCTGCCTTTCGGCTGTGAGGTATGGATCATTACCACTGGCAGACCCTGCCCCGTTTCAGCGACAGATGGTTTGAGGGGACTGTAAACCAGGCGACGAGCATCTCTGGCATATTCAATCCACTCCCAAGACAAAATGCTGAACTGAATAATCGATTTCTCCGGCACCAAATCATCTTGCAGCACGGGAGAAGGTGGCTGCATGCCGCCCGACGACATCGGTAGCGACAGCGACAAGGGACTATCATCGGCCATTTGAATCAGTTCTTCGGCCACTTCCGGCAGCGTTTGCACCTTAACAGAAATGGTTTTGGGAGACGCCCCCGATTCTGGATTGGCAATGCGATATCGCTCTTTCAAATCCGGTAAGTCATCCTGGCTCAGGTCGTCGGCATAGCGCCGCACAAACCGCTGAAATGCCGTCAGAATCGCAATACAGGCATAGGCTTCTTCCTGCACTAGCTGGGTTCTCAAGCCTTCTAGCGGATGAATCACGCCGTAGGAGGGTTCGCGTTCCGTATCCGAGACAAACGCTTCAATCCAGTTTTGGATATTGAGATCCTGCGGCAGCGCTAAATCCGGCGTGTCCGATTCATCTTCAATCGGATCAAACGTCAAAAAGATGCAGTCTTGCTCTAGGAACGCCTGCTGCATCTGGTTAGATGACTGGTCAGTGCGTAGAACCCGCTGCCGGAACTGCTTCAGCGACTCCAGCGAACGGTACATCAGCACCCCAAACTCCATCCCCATCATGCCCAGGACGGAGAGATAGACCGTATCGATATCCCAGCGGTTCAGCTCAACCGCGATAATCTGCTGCTCATCCAGGATTGTCCAGGGTGCTATATCCCACAGTGCATCGGCCTGCTGATGCAGGGCCTCAACGCAGTCCTCGGGCAAGGGGGGCAGGTGGCTATCTTCAATCTGCTGCTGTAAACCCTGGAAAACCTCGTCAATTAGCGGCAGTTCCGGCACGTACTCAATCACGATGTCGAGATTCTGTAGGGCACCGCGCAGGAAAAACTGAATTTCGCGATCGCGCACCACGATCTTGCCGGGCCGAGACGGCGGTACCGAGCCGTGGGGATGCTCCATTGCCTGCAACAGCGTCCGCACCACGGCTTCATGGCCCGTATCGGACGGCACAACATCCACGCCGCGCACAAAGCCCTCACTGCCGTCTACCCAGAGAATGCAGTCTCCCTTCATATCCGCACTCGGCTCTAGCCCCAGCGACGGTGCTAAGTGCTGAGTGAGTAGGCGACGGTCGCCCTCCCAAACGGACTGGGTCTTGGGGAGCTGCTGTAGGCGACGACAGGATATCGGACTAAGAATGGTCATAGAAAGGCCAGCGGACTAGGTAACCAATGAACACAGTAGCAAACAGCTTAAATGACTCACCAAAATGATTCAGTACAGCGATTCAGTACAGCAGGATGAATCAGAAATATAAGAATCAAGCAAGAATCAGGTCAATGAGTGGGGCATTTTAATGCGCTGAACAGTGCATTGAAGTGCATTGAAAAGCACATCGCTGCAATCTATGTCTCATCTTAAGCATAGAAGCCGAAATCAAAGGTGGTTCTTCTTGAGTCAGGGGCTTAGAGTTTATGAAACGTCACATTTAGATCGTTTCAAGGCGATCATTGCTGACGGATTCAATATGAGTTGAACAGATTCGATAGAATGAAGTGGACGCTAATACGCTACCCCCTAATTTACTTACTAACCGTTTTGATTGCAGCACAAGGAGTCCAGCAGACTAATGACACAAACTACTCAGCAAGCGGCCCAACGGGGCATTCAGATGACGGACGCGGCGCTGAAGCACGTTCTGGCTCTGAAGGAAAAGCAGGGTAATGATCAGCTTTGTTTGCGGGTTGGTGTCCGCCAAGGCGGCTGCTCTGGCATGTCCTACATGATGGATTTTGAGGACATTAGTAATGCCCGTGAAGATGATGAAGTCTATGATTACGAAGGCTTCAAGGTAATCTGCGATCGCAAAAGCCTGCTCTACCTCTACGGCCTAGTCCTGGACTACAGCGATGCCCTGATCGGCGGTGGCTTCCAGTTCACCAACCCCAACGCCAATCAAACCTGCGGCTGCGGCAAATCCTTCGGCGCGTAGGATTGTGAATTCAATACGTTCGATATTGGGTAGGGGCAAAGGCTATTGGGAGCATTCTGAATGTGTAAACATGCGGTTTTGCCCTCTCCCCCTAAATCCCTACTGCTTATACACACCTAAATAGTCCTGCTAAATCCCGAAGTGATCCCCCTAAATTCCCCTTGAAAAGCAGGGTGGTTTCATTGAAGCAAAGAATAATTTAGAACTATCGACGTTGCGTAGGGGCGAATGGCCATTCGCCCCTACCAGTTACGTGAAATGGCGACTCTAGAATTTGTTTTGGCAAAATGAAACCACCCTGCTAAATTCCCCTTGAAAAGGGGAACTTTGAGCCAGAATGCACACATATGGCTATTTGCCCCTACTGCTGATGTGGGGAAATTCTAAATGGCGCATCGACCCATTTATCTGGACTATAACGCGACAACGCCCGTTGATCCGGTTGTGCTGGAGGCAATGCTGCCCTACTTTACGGAGCATTTTGGTAATCCCTCCAGTCTGGTGCATCAGTATGGCTGGGAAGCAGAAGCCGCAGTGAAAAAAGCCCGTGCTGCGATCGCATCTGCTATCAATGCTGAACCGGAAGAAATTGTCTTCACTAGTGGCGCAACCGAAGCCGATAATTTGGCGATCAAAGGCGTCGCAGAAGCCTATTTCTCGCAGGGGCGGCATATTGTCACGGTCAAAACCGAGCATAGTGCCGTACTCGATCCCTGTCGCTATTTGGAGTCGCTGGGCTTTGAGGTGACTTATCTGGATGTGCAGCCGGATGGTTTACTCGATCTCAATACGCTCGAAAAAGCGCTGCGGGACGATACGATTCTCGTCTCTGTGATGGCGGCCAACAACGAGATTGGCGTTTTGCAACCGCTGGCAGACATCGGTCAAATTTGCCGCGATCGCAACATTCTTTTCCATACCGATGCCGCTCAAGCTCTAGGCAAAATCCCGCTCGACGTGGATGCCATGCAAATTGATCTGATGTCACTCACGGCACATAAGATCTATGGGCCGAAAGGGATTGGTGCGCTCTACGTGCGGCGTCGCCGCCCCAGGGTGCAGCTTGCTCCCCAGCTACATGGGGGCGGTCAAGAACGGGGACTGCGATCGGGAACGCTCTATACCCCGCAGATTGTCGGTTTTGGCAAGGCGGTGGAACTAGCGCTGGCGGAGATGGACAGTGAAGGGCAGCGGCAGCAGCAGCTCCGCGATCGGCTGTGGCAATCCTTGAGTCAGCTTGAAGAGATTGACCTGAATGGACATCCAACACAGCGGCTACCGGGTAATCTCAATGTCAGTGTCGCTGGCGTAGATGGACAGGCATTACTGCTGGGATTGCAGCCGATAGTAGCCGTCTCATCCGGTTCCGCCTGTAGTTCGGCTTCAATGGAGCCGTCTCATGTGCTGACGGCACTGGGGCGATCTAAAGAATTAGCTTATGCGTCCATTCGATTGGGTATCGGTCGTTTTACAACTCCAGAAGAGATTGATACCGTAGCAGAAAGTGCGATCGCAACGATTCGATCTCTCCGCCAAGCACAAACACACTAAATCAAATCCGTCATTTTGCTTAAGTATTTCTACTCGGCCACCAAAGAATGTTAAGTTCTCGATAGATATTTTTCAATGCAAAAAAGCTTAGATTGATATAACAACTGACCGCAGCAGGTCTGCACTTAAATCTATGACTTCACCGCACCAGTCTCACGACTGGCCTACATTCACCGATATTTTGCAGCGCTTACATGATGAAGGCGTTTATATTCACCATGAGCAACTGGCTGAGTTTTTGCTCTATCACGGCCTGCCAGTTGACTTGAAGTACGTGCCATCCCATCTCCAAGCCAAGGCACAGCAAATTAATCAAAATTATCAAGGCGATATGGCCCGCCTGTCGGCCATGCTCGAAGAACCCAATTTTGTGGAATGCTATCGCGATTTGCTCATGGCAAACCAGGTGCAATCTCATCAGGCGCAATCCCACAATCTCACTAGAGAGTGATATCAAGTCCGTACGTTTATTTGTATGTAGCTACTTAAAACCCCTGCTTATTTTTCATAAAAAATAAGCAGGGGTTTTCAACCAGATTTCATAATTTCATATGAGAATTGGCGTTGATAAGCTTGTCTTGGCGCTCAATGCGTCAGGTTGGCAAAAGTCGCTCAACTTCAACTGCAAGATCTGGAAAAGCAACTGGAGCAATGGTTCTCTGCGTAATTGTCTGTTGGGACTGGTACCCTGCTTCATTGGGCGAACGGAACACAATCAGCTCCATTGTCCGCAAATTGATCACCCAGTACTCTGGGATTCCGGCTGAACCATAGAGCTTGGTTTTGACCTCTAAATCCTTTCTCAAGCTGCTTCTTGAATATTCGATTAGCCAAAAAATATTTTCTGGATACGGATGATGCTCTAGGTACTCGCGTCCTAACCGCTGTGCGATCGCAATATCGGGTTCTGGTTCAGAACTACTTTGCGGCATGGTAATTGGCTTACTCTGCCTTACCTTAGCGCGATCGCCGAGTAGATACGTCAAATATTCCCCAGCCTCATCACTGATATAGGCGTGCGGTTCCCCTTCTGGCGACATCTCGACAATCTCCCCATTGATTAACTCCACCTGTCGATCAACCAAAATTCCCGCTTCAATCATGTGGTGATAGTCTGCAAGTGTCCATTTTGCCGTTATCAACATGCCTGCGATCGCTCCTTACCTGTTGTGGAGGGGTGACTTCGATCTTATCGTTCTCATCAGAGATAGGACATGGGCGATCAGAGACCTACATTATGGAATAAAGATGGGATACTGCTCAGGTATCTTGCTCGATGAAATGCGAGAATTGCTAGCATTTTCATAAGAAAATACAACTGGTGCTCTCAGCCTCATAGGTCTCCCGTACCAATGACGCTGAACTACCCCTTCCATTTATTGAGGCAAAGCTGTGCTGTTATCCAAAGGTTTCGAAGTTGAGATGTACACTGGCACTCCCCAGGGGCAAATTGTCGGCCTGTCCGACAAAATTGTGGCCAATCTCAACGGCTTTGTCCGAGAACCCGACAGCCGCAACGTTGAATACACCACTGCACCCTCCTGCCGCTACGAGCGGTTACTGTGTGAACTGGTGCGACCTCGTCAGAAGCTGAGATCCTACTTGAAGCAGCTCGGCGACTATACGCTGATTCCAGGCAGTACCCTGTCTCTGGGGGACAGCCAGCACTTCTATCGCTCTGACCCCAATAACCCCTATCACGCCTATATTGAGCAAACCTACGGCACCAAAGTTGTCACCGCCAGTATTCACATCAATATCGGCATTGCCAACCACGAAGACCTGATTCGTGCCTGTCGGCTGGTGCGAGTTGAAGCACCGTTGTTCCTAGCCCTGACTGCCTCATCGCCATTTCTAGATGGGCAGTTTACGGGTAACCACTCTACTCGCTGGGCCGTTTTCCCCAAAACACCAACCCATGTACCGCTCTTTGAGAGTCACGCTCATCATATTCGTTGGGTTGAGGAGCAACTCGCATCCGGCGGGATGCAAAATGTGCGCCACCTCTGGACATCGGTGCGTCCCAATGGCGATCGCAGACCTTATCAGCTCAATCGGCTAGAGCTGCGAATTTGCGATCTAGTGAGCGATCCAGTGATTTTATTAGCTGTGACGGCTCTACTAGAAGCCCGGATTCTGCAACTGCTGCAAAATCCTAATCTCGATCCGCTGGTAGCCAGTCAGCTCTCCAATGACGAGCTGATCACACTGACCGACGAAAACGAAATGGCCGCTGCCAAAAGCAGCTTGGATGCTGAGTTACGCCACTGGCAGGATGGCCGTTCGGTGATCGCGCGCGAGTGGATGCAGTCGCTCTATAACGAAGTGTGGGATACCGCCAAGGCAAACGGCATTAGCTGCTTCTTGCTGCCGCTTCAGCGCATACTGCGTCAGGGCAACGAAGCCCAGCAATGGATTCAGCAATATGCAACCACTCAGCAAGTCGAACCCATTATTCAACAAGCGATCGAGGCAATCTATGTCCAAGAACAAGTCCTAGAAGATCAGCTCTGTCATTCCCTAGTCGCGTAGACTATTTCACCCATCTACCCATCCATAGAGGTTGCGATCGCAACCTCTGCAACCTCCATCGCAACCTCTGCAACCTCCATCGCAACCTCTGCAACCTCCATCGCAACCTCTGCAACTTTATCCTCTATAGATATCCGTAACGAATTCCAACCGCAACTGCTAGGTCTGTCTTTTAGAATGGGAACTAGCGCTATAACAAGGGAATCAACCATGACTACAACAATGGCATTGACAGATGAGAACGTTGAGAAGGTTTTGGACGAGCTTCGGCCTTATCTCATGGCTGATGGCGGTAACGTCGAACTCGTAGAGCTTGATGGGCCAATTGTTCGACTACGGTTACAGGGAGCCTGCGGTTCTTGCCCTAGCTCAACAATGACGCTACGCATGGGCATCGAGCGCCGTCTGCGTGAGTCCATTCCAGAAATTGCGGAAGTCGAACAGGTTGTATAAACCGACAAAGTCGGGATTGCTGATTTTCAGTATGAATTGTGATGTGGGGGCAGTGCCCCCACATCACAATTCATACCCAAATCAAGCAACGCCGCAAAGCTAGCAAAAGCAGTGAGAGGCTCCAGTACTGGAGCCTCTCACTGCTTTTGCTAGCAACTTTAGCTTAGCTATAGTGACTGAAAAGCAACTTGAATCAGCCTACCTTTTGAGTCTTAGGATTTGAGTCGTCACTTCCAAGCTCTCTTCATACAGAATCTCACGTCCCCAGCGCTGTAGCTGCTGGCTGAGCAAAAACTCAGCCTTCTGATCTGACAGGGCTGTGACTTGCTCAGTGCGACAAGACTGGGCACCGCCGCCCGCCTCCATTCGCATACAGCCCGTTGTTTCAGAGCAAAGAATTGTGCAGCAGTCTGCCTCTAAGTTCGTTGAAGTCAAGCGCAGCGCCGTTAAATCACCTGGAACTTCACCCCAATCTGCCGTTGGAATAGCCGCGAGTTCTGCTTCAATTTCGCGACCATTTGGCCCTTCGAAGTAAATATGCTGCAAGTCATAGTCACCACCTGTCACCTTGCAGCGCACAGGTTGCCATTCGAGCCGACTAGCAATCCAGCCCAAAAACATCAGAGCTTGAGCCGCACTACCTTTTTCGTAGTCGATCGCAATTTGGTCAATGTCCTGGAGCGCCAGACGCCGTTCGGGTGGATCAAAAGCGGCAGCTGTTAATTCCTGCCACGGAAACAGACGGTGCCAGTTCAGATCGGCAATATAGGTTTCTTCTTCAATCAGGTCGCTGATCTTAATAAACTCTGATTCTGGATCGCTGAAAAAGCTAGAATCCATAATCAAACAATTACAGTTTTTGGACAGTGCCTGAAATAGTTCTTGCTCAGGATTCGGAGTCGCTTTCCACCAGACAAACTTCGGCAAGTCAGGAATCATCAGCGAACTGACGACTTCGCTCACCCGCTCTAGCGCCTGCTTCGTGCCGCGCAGCGTGATGTATTCGCAGCAAATTAAGCGACTGCTGCTAGAACCATGGCGTTGCACCGGGCAGTAAGCTGAGACCTGTGCCGTTACCCCATGATCTGTTCCAAATGTGGGACAGAGGCTAATGACACGGCAAGGATTTTGGGCGGCAATGCTGCTACTGATGTGGAATCCGCGAATATCTTCATTGGTGCAAATCTGCTGTTCAGGCGGCAGCTTGGCAAATTCTTGCCGTAAACGAGCCAGCGTGGTGGAATCAACTCGCCCCGTGACTCGCAAGTCATAAGCCATCTGAGCTGCTCGAACAGCCTGCTTCGTTTGCTCACCGTGAATGCCGTCAATCTTACCTTTATAGAACCCCAAAATGCCTAAGAGCTGCTGAAACTCTTCGGGTTCATAAACAACAATGCTAAAAGTCGTCGCTCGGGTCGCGACAGAAGCTTTTCCATCACCCTGCGATCGCCAAATTTGGGTTAATTCTGCTTCAATCTCGTCGAGCGATATATCAATTGGTTTTTGGAGAGCAACAAGTGGAGTGGTCATAGGAGTTAGTCCAGATCGTCAAGGATAAGGAGTTGCGTTTTGAAGGCTGCAAAGGCAAAAATTCTAAGCCTAAAATTCTAAACCTATAGGCGTCGCCAACGACGACCTTCACGATTTAGCAGCATTTCAGCTTCAACAGGCCCCCAGGAACCTGCTTCATAGAGTGGAATAGAATCAGGTGCTGCTGGTGCATCCCAGATGGACAGAATTGGGGTCAAAATCCGCCAGGATGCCTCTACCTCGTCACCACGGGTGAACAGGGTTTGATCGCCGAGCATGCAGTCTACAAGCAAGCGAGCGTAGGCATCCACATTGGCTTGTCCGAATGCTGTATCGTAGCGAAAATCCATGTCAACGGAGCGGGTACGCAGCGAATTTCCCGGTGTCTTCACTTCAAACCGCATGGAGATTCCCTCATCGGGCTGAATTCGCATCGCCAGAATATTCGGATTGGCTTGCTTGGCTGCCGACTGAAACATCAGGTGGGGGACTTCTCGAAACTGAATGGCGATTTCAGTCACCTTTTTCGGCATTCGCTTGCCTGTACGCATATAGAACGGCACGCCTCGCCAGCGCCAGTTATCAATGTGTAGTTTTAGGGCTGAGTAGGTTGGTGTTGTCGATTCAGGCGTTGCGCCCTCTTCCGAGCGATAAGCGGGAACCTCTTTGCCCTTCATCCAGCCGTTCGTATACTGTCCCCGAATGGCAGACAGATTCAGATCATCTAGGTTCGCTAAGTGAGTAGCCTGTAGAACCTTTACCTTTTCACTACGAATGCTGTCGGCATCCAGCGAATTAGGCGGCTCCATCGCGGTCAGGCAAAAGAGCTGCATCAGGTGATTTTGCACCATGTCTCGCAGCGCGCCAGCGGTTTCATAGTAGCCCGCTCGACCTTCTAGGCCGACTGTTTCGGCCACGGTGATCTGGACATGATCGACAAACTGGCGGTTCCAGAGCGGCTCAAAAATGGCATTGGCAAACCGGAAGACCAATAGGTTCTGTACTGTTTCTTTACCGAGATAGTGGTCAATCCGGTAAATTTGCGATTCGTGGCAAACCTGCTGTACAACGCGATTGAGGCTTTGGGCCGAACTCAGGTCGCGTCCAAAGGGCTTTTCAATCACCAATCGCTGCTTGGCTGGATCATCCAGCATGCCTGCATCACCAAGCTGCTGTGTCGCTTCAGCAAAGAAGCGGGGCGCTACCGACAGGTAAAAGACACGATTGCCGCGAGTGCCGCGTTCGTCGTCGAGTTCGCTGAGAAATGCCTTCAGTTTTTGGTAGCTTTCTGGCTGATCGAGGTTGCCAGAACAGTAGAAGATTCCTTTGGCAAAGGTATTCCAGATTTCCTCTGATACGAGACCGCCACCAAACTCTTCGATGCCTTCCCGCAGATGCGCTCGGAAGAAGTCGTGGCTCCAGTCCCGCCGCGCTACTCCAACGATGGTAATTTCAGGCGGCAGCTTGCGCTCTAGATACATTTGGTAGAGGGCGGGCACGAGTTTGCGCTGGGTGAGATCTCCGGATGCCCCATAGATCGTTAAAATCTGGGGTTCTGGGATGCGGTCTTGCTGCAAGCCAACGCGTAGCGGATTTTCAATCAGAGTAACCATAGACACAGTGTTGTGTAGAAGTAGAAAGAGGGCAAGGAGAGAGCAAGAACAGAAATTTGAACCAAAAACTGGAAGACGGGGAATCTTCCCTATTGAAGGTTAGATCCCCATCTCTAAACGTTGGGTTCTATACCGGAGACAAAGTGTTTACTTTTTCTTCCAGTGATTTCATCAAGGAGTCGAAGGGCTGGACGAATTTGTCGATGCCTTCCTCCAGTAGCTCGTCCATGATGGCGTCCAGATCAATGCCGATTTCAGCTAGGGTTGCCAGAGTGTGACGGGCGTCGTCAATATTTTGCTCAACTCGGCTGGCGACATCGCAGTGATCGGCACAGGCTTCAATCGTATCGGGCGGCAAGGTGTTGACTGTGTCTGGCCCGACTAGCTCGTCAACGTACATCACGTCGCTGTATTCAGGATTTTTGGTGCTGGTGCTGGCCCAGAGCAGCCGCTGCACATTGGCTCCTTTCTCCTTGAGTGCCTGCCAGCGATCGCTGTTGATAATTTCCAGGTAGTTTTGGTAGGCCACCTTCGCATTTGCGATCGCAACTTTCCCTTTCAGCTCCTGTAACCTCGCTTTCTGGGACAGGTCATCGATGCCCTCTAGCTTTTCGTCAATCCGATCATCCACTTTGGTATCGATGCGGCTGAGGAAGAAACTGGCAACAGAGGAAATCTTGTGGATGGGTTTGCCTTCGGCGGCGCGAGCTTCGAGACCCCGAATATAGGCCCAAGCCGCGTCGGTATAGCTGTCCACAGAAAAAAGCAGCGTAATGTTGACGTTGATCCCTTCTTTGATCACCTCTTCGACCGCAGCAATGCCAGCAGAGGTGCCAGGAATCTTGACCATGACATTGGGCCGATCGATCTCGCGATAGTAGCGCTGGGCTTCCCGAATCGAACCTTCCGTATCATTGGCAATAGCGGGCGGTAGCTCAATACTAACGTAGCCATCTAGGCCATCGGTTTCATCATAGATGGGACGGAAAACATCGCAGGCATTGCGAATATCGGCGAATACGAGGTCTTCGTAGATTTCATCAACGGACTTATTGGCCCGAATGCCCACTTCAATATCTGCGTCATAAATCGCATTACCTGCGATCGCTTTTTGAAAGATGGCCGGATTGGACGTGATTCCAGAAATTTCGCGATCGGTGATTAGGTTTTTGAGTTCACCGGATTCGATCAGATCCCGTCTCAGATTGTCCATCCAGATACTTTGACCGTAGGCCCGAATTTCTTTTAGATGATTGTTATTTGTCGCAGCAGTCATAAATTAATCAGTCTCCTGTTTAGCTTTAATACTTACAATCTGGTCAGTTGAATCAATAATGAGAAAGTGTCTTAAGGGATAAATACGTTAACCCGCTACGCGCTGAGGTTAGGTTCAGATGCAGTGCTACGGCGTAGAGGCCATTTCGCGATCGCGGCGAGCTCGGTCTTGAATAAACGATTCCACCAGGGCGACATCTTCCTTGCTGCCCACCACAAAGGGAGTCCGCATGTGGAGCTTATCGGGCACCACGTCCAAAATCCGCTGGGTGCCTGTGCTGGCGCTCCCGCCCGCCTGTTCCATCAAGTAGGCCAATGGTGCAGTCTCATACAGCAGTCGCAGCTTGCCCTCAGGCTTTTTGACCGTGCCGGGATAGAGAAATACACCACCCTGGAGCAAAATGCGATGGAAGTCACCGACGAGTGCGCCGCTGTAGCGAGCTGAATAGCCCTCATGACGATGAACGTAGCGAATATAGTCGCGAATCGACTCATCCCACTGCCAGAAATTGCCCTCATTCACGCTATAGACTGGGCCATGCTCCGGTACCATAATGTTTTCTTCAGCCAGAATAAATTCACCTAGGCTGGGATCAAGTACGAAGGAATGAACGCCATTGCCGATGGAATAGACCAGTACTGTACTCGGCCCGTAGAGGATATATCCAGCCGCGATTTGCTTATGTCCAGGCTGTAAAAGGTCAGTCGCCGTTTGGTCTTCATCATTGCCTTCTTGCTGACGAATCGCAAAAATCGAGCCGACGTTCAGGTTAATATCAACATTCGAGGAGCCATCAATGGGATCGTAGAGCAGCGTGTAGCGACCAATCGGGCAGTTCTCTGGAATGTAGTAGGGATCATCCATTTCCTCGGATGCCAGTCGGCAAACCAAACCGCTCTGTTCAAATGCGGAGATAAAAACTCGATTGGCGTAGAGATCCATCTTTTTGACGGCTTCACCCTGTACGTTGGTGCTGCCCGTAAATCCCAAGGCGTTCTCCACTAGCCCAGCTCGGGTCAAATGACGCGCCACCAGTTTGCCCGCTAGCGCCACCCGATTCATCAATGCGCTCAAATCCTGGGCATCGGGGCCATAGCTCTGTAACTGCTGTAGTACGTGACGCGACAGTGTGGTGCAGTCGCGATCCAGTGAAAACTCCTGAGTGATGGGTTGTGCAATAGAATCAACCATATTTTTCTCCGAAATAGTGAACAGCGGGTTGAGCAGCCTCAAACGTTCTATTCGCAATCTGGCCAGGTAACGAAAGGTGCAGCACAAAATCCCTATTCATCCCGTCTCCTTCATATTAAAAAGGCATACTCCGTAAGCTGGTGAACTTTTAGATGAACTACAGAAAGCACGGATGCTGAACCCAAATAGGGAACGATTCGTAATGGTTGGCGAGTTGGCGAGTGATGATGATATGCAGGTTACTAATGGGAACTGCGATCGCACCTGATCAAACCTCACTGTATTTCTGATCTATACACGCCATATATCTATACATGCCATCCACATCTCCATGTATCTCAACCTGAGCTAAGCATTTTTCAACGTCAAAGAACCGTGACACAAAATTCCGTAAACAGGTTTTGGAAATGAACAAATCGCATTTTGGTAGCTTATCTATACAGCTATCAAACGGCAGAACTGGCAGCGAGGAAACAAAGCTAACACCTAAAATTTAGCTTTTCTTTACTTCTCTCCCCTCAATCGAATCCCAAATTCTGATAACTTCTGTGTCAGAGTAGTCTGTATTTGCTGGTATTAACAGATACGATTTAATGGGTTCAACAAGTTCAATTAGCACGCTTTTGAAACATGGATCATTACAGTTTTAATTCATTTCTTTAACTATTGTATCGAAGGTGATTGGTTTGCGAATCTGCTACCCGATAGAGTTTGACATCGGTTAATTGTCTGGCTCTCTAGGTTTGTCGGCATTGGATTACAGCATGGCGTACCGCGTGGCAAACGCGTGGCAAAACAGAGAGAAGATGGGCTTTGGCAAGCTGATGATTTGGATTTGATTAACAGCAAAAATTCACTGAAGTTGCCAGATTACCTCCATTTGTCAAACTCCAATTTAGTGTCTGCTTCCACTAAATAACACGTTGTTACTGAAAATGTTTATGCCTATTTGTGACCCACACAAACGCCGGGTAAAGGCTAATTAACGAAGCTGATTAAATTTATAGGTGGAAGCTGAAGATTGCTTGAGAAAGACTTTGTTTTTTGGTGAAAATATGTATTGAATTTGCCGAATTCAACCTGTTCTATCACCGTTTATCGATTACTTTGCAAAAGCAACTATTAATTACGATTTAGGAGCACCCGGCAATGGGCAACAAGAAGCGTATTGGCATCATGACGAGTGGCGGTGACTGTGCGGGTCTGAACGCTGTGATTCGAGCCGTGGTGCTGCGAGCAGTCGAAATGTATGGCTGGGAAGTAGTTGGGATCTGTCGCGCTACCAATGGCCTAATGGCGCGTCCGCCGGAAGTAGTGGAGTTTGAGGACGCACACTGTGTCAGTGGTCTGTTGACGATGGGCGGCACGATGTTAGGCACGACTAATAAAGGCAATCCGTTTGCCTTCCCGATGTCCGATGGCACACTGTGCGATCGCACTCAAGACATTGTCGATGGCTATCATCAACTGGGGCTGGATGCCATGATCGGCATTGGTGGAGATGGTAGCCTCTCTATTCTAAGAAAACTAGCGCAGCGAGGCGGCTGGAACCTGGTCGGTATTCCGAAAACCATCGACAATGATATTGGGCTGACTGAGCGCTCCATTGGCTTTGATACGGCGGTCAATATCGCGACCGAAGCGCTCGATCGCTTGCACTTTACCGCTGCCAGCCACTCCCGCGTCATGATTCTAGAAGTCATGGGTCGCGATGCCGGACATATCGCCATCAGTGCGGGAATTGCGGGGGGTGCTGACGTGATTTTAATCCCCGAAATTCCCTACAGCTTAGACCGAGTTTGCGACAAAATTCGCCATCTACAAAGCACTGGTCAGAACTTCATGCTGATGGTGGTGGCTGAAGCCGTGCCGGACGAAAATGGCTGCCAAGTTAAAAATGTCAACAGTTTAGGGCAATCACGCTTAGGCGGCATCGGTCAGTATCTGGCCGATCGGATCTCGGCCTGTAGCGGTGCTGAAACCCGCGTCACCGTACTGGGGCATGTGCAGCGGGGGGGAACGCCTTCCCCCTTGGATCGGCTGATGGCCACAGCCTTTGGTGTAGCTGCGGTTGATCTGATCGCAGAAGAAAAATATGACCAGATGGTGACATGGCAAAATCGCCAAGTAGTCAGCGTGCCCATTGAATCTGCGATCGCGCATTACCGCGCCGTTGATGCCGATGGCACTCTGGTTAAAACCGCTCGCGCCGTTGGCATCTATCTGGGCGACTAGTCTACAGTCTTTCTCTGTGGGCTGGTTTAGCGGATAGAGTAGTCTTGCCCCTTCCCATCTGTTCCGCAATTTCAACAAGCGTCATCAAATCTTGAAATAATCGGCCCCTCTCTGAAGACAGATTAAAATCACCCGCATAAAGATAGTGTTTTAATCTCTAATTCGGTTCAAGATAGAGAGGTAGGTTCTGCTCATATCTTGTACCCCAGCCTGGAAGGACTATTGCGCTGCTTTACGTAGCAAAATACCGCTTCAGGTTCTTACAACTACACTGTACAAGGCGTGAGTTCTGCCCAACCAACTCAGGATTAAACAGCGAGTTCCACCATTTAGCAGATGAGCGACCTAGCTCAGGCGTTTAGATTTGGATTCAAGCTGGGCATCCTATGAAAAAGCAGGGATCAGGCCGAAAAAAGCTAGATTGTCTGTGGATTTATATATGTGTAATGTATAGCTTCGCATTTTGATGTAGTACGCCCCCATGAATAATAATCACACCCCAATCAATCACCACACTTGGCTCAAACTCAGACTCTGGGCGCTCCGCAATCTGCCCATTTTCCCCAAGGTGAGACGTACCTACCACGTCGATCATCTCAAACGCTGTCTGAAGCTGCCCGCTAAAGAGCTATCGCCTGATTCATTCCTTTAGTGAGCTAAACGTTTAAAAGGAACGAATCGGCTACCCTTTCCCCTTATACCCCGTGCTCATAATTACACAACACAAATCAAGTTAAAAGCCCTGCGTTGCAGGGCTTTTGCCATGTTTAGATGAATTCGCCATGCTGCAGATTTTCGTTTACGGCACGCTTAAACCCGGCTTTCACAACTATCGCCGCTACTGTGCTGGCTATACCGTGCAGGAACAGCCAGCCTTGGTTAGGGGAGCGCTCTATGGATTGCCAGCGGGCTATCCTGGGCTGACGATTGGTGCTCACTGGATTCGTGGATATCGACTCTCGTTTCCACTCAATCTGACAGAGCAGATACTAACTCAGTTGGATGAATTAGAGGGCTATTCTGCCAATCGACCCACTCATCTCAATCAATATGAACGGCGATGGACAGATGTATTTACGCCAGATTATCAGCGCCTTAGTCAAGCCTGGTGCTACTACATGGAAAACTCAACGGTGCAGCGCCTGGGTGGGACGCTGATCCCCGGAGGTGAATGGGCATAGTCTGCTTGGGAACAGTGCGGAGTAAGGAGTGCGGTGATAGGAACCTTATCTATCGTTGGGCAGATACAAAATTTTATAAAACCATCAGGGTAGATAGAGTTATTTGTAGTTTCCTATACTATAGTTAAGACTAAAGATAAAGAGAAGAAATTCTCAAATTCTATAGTTCCCTATTTGGGATTTGCTATTCGCAGATCGTTGCTACTAGAGGCTTGTGAACGCGTGAGTCAGAGTCCAGCCCAATTAAGTCGTTATGATGCCGATGCGATCGCACGTTACTACCGATCCCGCCTGTTTCTAATCTTGTGGCGTGCCGTTCGAATCATTTGGATGTTTGCCGGATTTTTGATCGGTCTACAGTGGGATCATTGGTTTCATAAAGAAGCAGCCAGCAAAGGCAAGCGGGCTACTCAGCTACGACGGATTCTGACCCAGCTCGGGCCGACCTTCATTAAGGTAGGGCAAGCACTGTCTACCCGTCCCGACCTGATTCGACCGGACTTCTTGGACGAACTGATTAAGCTCCAAGATCAGCTACCGCCTTTCTCGAATCGAGTTGCATTTGAACTCATCGAAGCAGAACTGGGTCAGGCACCCGAATCAATTTATCGAGAGATTTCGCCAACGCCCGTTGCGGCGGCTAGCCTGGGCCAAGTGTATAAAGCCAAGCTTTACAGCGGCGAAGACGTAGCAGTCAAAGTTCAGCGTCCTGGCTTGCGACCGATCATCTCTATGGATCTGTTCCTGATGCGCTGGTCGGCAAGGTGGCTATCGCCGTTCTTGCCGCTGAACTTGGGTCACGATCTAACGCTGATTGTGGATGAGTTTGGCACCAAGCTGTTTGAAGAAGTTGATTACCTGAATGAAGGACGCAATGCTGAAAAATTTGCGGTCAACTTCCAAGACGACCCACGGGTAAAAGTGCCCGCGATCTACTGGCGCTACAGCAGCAAGCGCGTCTTGACGCTGGAATGGATTAACGGCTTCAAGCTGAACGATACGGCTGCGATCGCAGCCGCCAACCTAAATACCGACGACCTGATTGAAACTGGCGTCACTACTGGACTGCGCCAACTGCTCGAATTTGGCTTCTTCCACGCCGATCCTCATCCCGGCAACCTGTTTGCCATGCCCGATGGCCGCATGGCCTACATCGACTTCGGCATGATGGATCAGCTAGAGCAGGAGATGAAGGAAACGCTGGTTGATTCCGTCGTTCATTTAATCAATCAGGACTATGACGATCTAGCGCGAGACTTTGTCAAGCTCGGCTTTTTAACACCGGATACTGATATTCGCCCGATCCTACCAGCTTTGGAAGCGGTACTGGGTAACGCGATCGGGGAAAGCGTGCGGGACTTCAACTTTAAGACGATTACCGACCAGTTCTCGGAGCTGATGTATGAGTATCCGTTCCGAGTTCCGGCCAAGTTTGCGCTGATCATTCGTTCACTGGTTACGCAAGAGGGTTTAGCGCTCAGCCTCAGCCCAGATTTCAAAATTGTGGATGTCGCCTATCCCTACGTCGCACGTCGGTTACTTATGGGTGAAACACCCTCTCTGCGCCGCCGCCTGATTGAAATCCTGTTCAAAGACGGCAAGTTCCAGTGGCAGCGTCTGGAAAACATGATCCGGATTGCCCGCGCGGATACAGGTTTTGACTTAATCCCTACCGCTCAACTGGGTCTACAATATCTCCTCTCGGAAGAAGGGCAGTACCTGCGGCGGCAGTTACTTCTAGCGCTGACTGAAGATGATCGCCTGCATACCGATGAAGTGCGGCAGCTTTGGAATTTGGTTAAAGACGATCTCAAACCCGCTCGACTGTGGGATGCAGCCTGGGGTGCGATCGCAGATTTCTCAGCCGAGCGCACAGCAGCATTGATTCCAGCAATGGCAATGCTGCCCGATTTGAATCAAAACCGATAATCATAGCGCTAAGCATCTAAGTAAAAGCGATACCTTTGGGAAAGCCGCGCTCCGTCGCGGCTTTCCCAAAGGTATCGCTTTTAACCTGTCAGGCATGTACCATCCCATTCAGATTGGGGTTTAGCTGTTTCCATCTGAAACACTTTGCATAGAAACGTTACAATACTGTTTTGGATAACCCTGTTTTGGCGCTTTTGGGCACTTGTCGATTGCCGCCGCTTAAACGGTTTATTAATTAATGTCAAGTCTGGTTGAAAACCCATAATTTATTTTTGTGAAACGTTTGCTGAGCAAACGTTTCACAAAAATAAATTGGGTTCTCATACACAGACTTGATATAACAGTCAATTCATCATTTATTTTCGAGGAGCGTGCCTGTGTATCCGACCCCGCCTTATCTGCTGTTGCTCGTTGGCCTATTTACTGGCATCACTTCTGGTCTCGCGTTTGAATCATCGCTGAAACAGATGGTGCAAACCTGGTATGAAAATCAAGATACTGAAACGCTATCCAATACCTGCCGAACAGCCCTAAGACTGCCTTACCTGGGAATTTGCATCGGCATTTGCCTATTTTTAGCTTCTGGTCTCGGCGTTTTTCTACTGCCTACCTGGTTCTGCTATGCCATTAGCGTACCCATGACGATCTTTATTGGCTATCTGGTTTGGTCACAGCTTGGCACCAACCTAACACTGCTGGAGCAGGGCGGTTCTCGCGCTATCGATCTAGATGTCCTAGAGTAGTTTCAGTCTCTGCTCGTAGAGAAAAAGCGAAGCGTTGCACGAGTGCAACGCTTCGCTTTTTCATAAGGGACTGCAAGCTTATGTTGTTTCTCTGAACTATGGCTACCCATCAATTTGCAGTAACGTGAGGCGAGAGGAGTAAGGAGTGGAGCGAATTAAACAACTCAACTCTCAGCACTCAGCATCTTGCTTCCTCGGCCTATTGAATTTGCCGAAGCTGTTCATTCGCTTTTTCAGACCATTCGGGGTTGCCCTGCTGAGCATACAGATCGCGCGCATATTCCAAAACCTGGCGAGCATCATCATATTGCTCCTGCCGAATAAACACCAAACCCGCACCATAGTAGGCATTGGCGTAGTTGGCATTGGCCTCTGCCGAGCGGCGAAATGCATTCAGTGCATCTTCATACCGATCCTCCCGAAATAGAATTGAACCGAGATTGTAGTGCGCTTCGGCGTAGCGGGGCCGAATTGCGATCGCAGTTTCAAAAGCAGTCTTAGCAGCCTCTAGATCATTCTGTGCCAGGTAGTTCATGCCCAGATAATAGTGAGGTTCTGGAGCAGTGGGAGTGAATTCGACAGCCCGTTGGAAAGCCGCGATCGCAGATGGGGCATTACCCTGTAGCTGGTAGATCAAGCCCAAGTTGTAGTGAGCCAGCCCCATATCGGGGTCAAGAGTAACAGCACGGTCTAAATACTGCACCGCCTGTTCTAAGTTATTCCCCTCTAGTAGCGCCGCCCCCAAGTTGGCATAGGCCAAGGCAAATTCCGGATCAGCCTGAATCGCCGCATAAAACGCATCTGCCGACTGCTGAAGCTGTCCCTGCTGCCGTCGCGCCAAGCCTAAATTATAGTGAGCCGCTGCAAAGGAGGGATCGAGTGCGGCAGATTGTTCAAATGCCTGAACAGCAACCTGAATATTGCCTGACTGAATCGCTTCTAGCCCTTGATTCAAGTAATCCTGAGCCGTAGCCGCTTGAGCAATGTGTAGTGGCTCCTGAGCCAGCACCGCTGGTGCGAACCCAATTGGCAGAATGAATGCACCCAACACCGTTCCCCACACTTTAATTTGCTCTTTATGGATGCTGTTCACCGTTTTGCTCTCCTCGCTGCATTACTCGACAGGGATGCCTCCCTACAGTAGCTTAAGTTCAAAAACCTAGATGTGAACCTTTGGTGCTTTTTAACTATCATTTTCTACACCGATTACTCCTACAGCAAACATAAAAAGGCACCTGAATAAAACTATCTTCAGAGCAAATTTCACTGACGCTATTTTCCCAAGATTCTTTACTGTAGATCATGCTTGGCGCTCACTCATCTTTGATCCTGCTCTTGGCTCTACTGTTTCACCAAATAGGTTTTGCTGATTGATCGATTGCTCAAAGCTCAGCCCATCAACCAGCAAAAACCATCACAATAAAGCTGGCAGACGACTCCTCTATGGAACGAGCCGTAGACCAATCCGTGGACACAGATTATTTAAACTACATACATTCTCAGTTAAGGAATATCCCCAAACGGGAACCTTAAGAGCAGTCCTAAAGATCACTCTTAATGAGTTGTGTGTGACACAGCAACCGTCGGAATTATGCGCCAACTCTCTCCACATCCAACCAGATAGGTTGGTATCAGAAACGTATCTCAAAACCAGGCAGGAGCGCTCCATGGGACACTCTTCCGGTTTAAGGTTATGCATTGATTTGTATACAGCTACTTAAATGATCGCTACGCACTCTGAGATTGCCAAAAATGTGATTGCGTGCCCTTGTCCAGCTTTATTCTCAGGAGCATCAAACCCGTGAGTCAGCCTGACCCTCAATTTATTCTGATCGTAGATGACAGCCCGTTGAATCTAGTTGTGCTATCACAAGCACTGGAATCAGTTGGCTATATGGTCGAGATGGCAAACGATGGAGAGGAAGCACTCGCGCTGGTTGAGCAACGCCACCCCGAACTGATTTTGCTGGATGTACAAATGCCAAAAATTGATGGGTTCGAAGCTTGCCGCCGATTACAAGCTGATCCAGCAACTCAAACCATTCCGATTATTTTTATGACGGCGCTTGCCGATCGGCAAGATAAGCTAACGGGACTATCTCTAGGTGCCGTGGACTACATTACCAAGCCGTTTGAAGCAGAGGAAGTCTTGGCTAGAGTCAAAATTCACTGGCGACTCAAGCAGCTAACGGAAAATCTTGAACAGCAGGTGGCCGAGCGGACTCATGCTCTGCAACAGGCTCAACTGCAAATTATTCAACAGGAAAAGCTGTCCACGCTGGGGCAACTGGTAGCTGGGGTGGCCCACGAGATTAACAACCCGATTAACTTTGTCACCAGCAATATTCGCCCAGCCAAGGAATATCTGACGGAACTAACGGAACTACTGGCTCTGTATCAAATGCATTATTTCCAAGCTGCACCAGAGATCAGTCAGAAGATCAAGCAGATGGATTTAGAGTTTGTGCTGCGTGACTTTTCTGAGCTGCTGGATTCTATGCAGCTTGGAGCTGGGCGGATCAAAGAAATTGCTAGCTCTTTGCGGAAATTTGCGCGAACTGAGCAAACCTCTTGCTCCACTACCGATTTACATGAAGGGTTGGAGACCGCCCTCCTGCTGCTCAAGCACCGTCTCAAAGCGGACAAGGAGCGCCCCGAAATTGCCGTCATCAAAAATTATGCTGACCTGCCGCTGGTTGAATGTTTTCCGGGCATGATGAACCAGGTGTTTATGAACTTACTGGCCAATGCGGTCGATGCGCTAGAAGAAGCCTGGCAGAAAGATCAGCGTGACTTGACGATTGAGATTGAGACGGCCATTTCCGGGTACGGTTTTGTGGCCGTTCGCATTACCGACAGCGGCTTGGGCATCTCTGACGAGATTCAAGACAAACTATTCGAGCCGTTTTTTACGACTAAAACAGCCGATAAGGGAACTGGGCTAGGGTTATCCATTTCAAAACAAATTGTGGAAGAAAAGCACAAAGGAACGCTGCTTTGTCACTCTTCTTCCACTCAAGGCACCCAGTTTAGCGTCGAAATTCCTATCCAGCTCTGCTCATAGATTTGGTTAGCGCCGTCGCTCTTGCAGCTTGCGGTAAACGTCTTTAATGTCTACCTGATGATGGGCCAGCGCCACCAGGGTGTGATAGAACAAATCGGCTACTTCACCTGCGATCGCACTTTTATCATCGTCCTTGCAGGCCATTACCACTTCGGCAGCTTCTTCGCCAATTTTCTTGAGAATTTTGTTATCGCCACCTGCGAGTAGTTTGCAGGTATAAGAGGATTCATTGGGGTGATCTCTGCGATCGCAGATCACATTGAACACCTGTGACAAAGTATCGGCGGGTGGTGCAACGATAGAGCATTCAACTTGGTGGAAGCAACTGCGTTCGCCCGTGTGACACGCCACGTCGCCATCCTGCTCAACGGTGACCAGCAGCGTGTCGCTATCGCAGTCGTAGCGCAGCGATTTGACGTGCTGGAGATGGCCAGAAGTTGCGCCTTTATGCCACAGTTCTTGGCGCGATCGGCTCCAAAACCAGGTTTCGCCCGTCTCCATCGTTTTTTGCAGAGATTCCCGATTCATCCAGGCCATCATCAACACGGTGCCGTCGAGATAGTCTTGCACAATCGCAGGCACTAGACCCTGCTCGTTATAGCGAATTTGATCCATAGGAATGGGCGCACTCGTTGCAGTCATGGTTTTCCTCAGCTAGCCTCCGGATCATGATTATCTAAGAAAGGGGACAGTTGAGGCAAAAGAATCCGTCAATGGAAGCTGAAAATTGTGCTGTTTGGAACTGTAGTTTAAATTGTTACGTCTAATACGTTAAGTACTGCTGGATCGAGATGGAATATTGATGCTCCTACGACAGACGTTAGTATCTTTAAAGCTGAGATTGAGGTATGGATCTGAAGCCTGCTGATATTGGGAGGCTGTGATTTTATAGAAACCGTCAGGACTGACCTACAGAACCAGAGAACAGAGATTGAGTCACTATTCATGACAAATCAGCGGCAAAGTTGCGTGAAATCTAGCTTTACGCAGATAGTCAGCCGCCTCGATCAGTAGAGAGATGTCGTCTCCGAAACAGACGGGGTATGATCTCTTAATGAGAAAAACTGGTTCTGCATTGATTACGTAGATTGACCACAGATTAAACCTGCAATTGGATGAAACCTATGATTTGGATGCGTACACTTGCGACAACCGGACTTGCGATCGCAGCCTTAGGCGTAGCGACCGTCGCTCAAGCGGTGCCTGAGTCGTTTACTCAAGCGGCAACCATTGACGTTGACGAGGCTGGCGAAGGAGAAGTCTCCGGCTCCGTCAGCACTGACCATGAAGTTTTTCAATTTGAGGCATCTGAAGGTGAAGTCGTTACCTTGGATGTCAATGTGACCGAGGTTCTATCAGGCGCAGAATACGAAGATAACGATTCTCAACTCTTTTTGTTTGACCAAGACGGCAAACTGATTGCTGAAAACGATGATGAGAGTGAAAGCTCATTTGAATCTCTAATTAACGATTTTGTTATCCCGAGCGACGGCACCTACTTTGTTGTCGTAACCACTTGGGACAACGACCCCGTCCTTGATGAAGATGGCTCAGTCGTTGAGTGGGGCGATAACGGCAGCAGCAGCATTGAATACAACTTGTTGCTCTCCAAAAAGTCAGCCGCAAGCGAGTAACAAACTACTAAGAATTAAGCAAAAAAAGGGGACGCAAAGCTTGCGTCTCCTTTTTGTTCTGCCCATAAGCAGGGTGGTTTGATTTAGGCAAAGAATAATTTACAACCACCAACGTTGCGTAGGGGCGAATGGCTATTCGCCCCTCCAGATACGTGAAATGGCGACTCTAGAATTTATTTTGGCAAAATGAAACCACCCTGCTTTTTGTTCTGGCCATGAGTGTTGGTAAAAGTCCGACTGAGTCGGACTTTTACCAACACTCATGGCGGTTTCTTATGAGCGGATTTCCTATTGCTGTTACTTGTCAGTTTCAGAGAATTCAGCGTCGATCACGTCATCATCACCACCACTAGCAGATGGGCCAGCATCTTCACCACCGGGGGCTGCACCACCGCTAGCGGCTGCTTCCTGCTGATACAGATTGCTGCTGATGCCGTAGAGGGTTTGCTGAAGCTCTGAGGTCAGGGACTTCATCTTGTCATAGTCATCTTGTGCGATCGCATCACGCAGGTCTTTGATCTGTCCTTGCACTTTGGACTTATCATCATCTGACACTTTGTCGCCCAGTTCCTCGATTTGCTTCTCGGCCTGATAAGACAAGGAATCAGCCTGGTTCTTGACATCAATCCGCTCGCGCTTCTCCTTATCGGCCTCTGCATTCGTCTCCGCATCTTTAACCATGCGTTCGACTTCTGTATCGGACAGAGTGGAAGCGCCCGTAATTGTGATGGACTGCTCTTTACCCGTGCCTTTATCTTTGGCCATCACGTTCAAAATACCGTTGGCGTCAATATCGAACGTAACTTCGATCTGAGGCACGCCACGGGGAGCAGCCGGAATACCGTCTAAGCGGAAGGTTCCGAGGCTCTTGTTGTCATTGGCCATTTCCCGCTCACCCTGGAGGACGTGGATTTCCACATTAGTTTGGCCGTCTACAGCAGTGGAGAAAACCTCAGACTTCTTAGTCGGAATGGTCGTGTTGCGTGGAATCAGCTTGGTCATCACGCCACCGAGAGTTTCAACCCCCAAAGAGAGTGGCGTTACGTCCAGCAGCAGAATATCCTTGACTTCGCCCGCTAGAACGCCTGCCTGAATAGCAGCACCGACAGCAACCACTTCATCAGGGTTAACGCTCTGGTTCGGGTCTTTGCCCAAAACCCGCTTCACAATTTCCTGTACGGCGGGAATCCGGGTCGAACCGCCCACCAGCACGACTTCGTCAATGTCGGTCTTGCTCAGCTTGGCATCTTTCAGCGCTTGCTCAACGGGGATGCGGCACCGATCAATTAGATCAGAAACCAGCTCTTCAAATTTGGCGCGGGTCAGTGTTAGGTCGAGGTGCTTAGGGCCATCCTGGGTTGCGGTGATGAAGGGCAAGTTAATCTCGGCCTGAGTAACGCTAGACAGCTCAATCTTGGCTTTCTCAGCCGCTTCGGTTAAGCGCTGCAGAGCTTGCTTATCCTTGCGGAGGTCAATGCCCTCTTGAGACTTAAACTCTTCTGCCAAGAAATCAACAATTTTCTTATCGAAGTCATCACCACCGAGGTGAGTGTCACCCGAGGTTGAAAGTACTTCAAAGACGCCATCGCCAACTTCCAGGATGGATACGTCAAATGTACCACCACCCAAGTCAAAGACGAGAATGGTTTCGTTGCTCTTCTTATCTAAACCGTAAGCAAGTGAGGCGGCGGTTGGCTCGTTAATAATCCGTAAAACTTCCAAACCTGCAATCCGACCAGCGTCTTTAGTCGCTTGCCGCTGAGAGTCATTGAAGTAAGCCGGAACCGTAATTACAGCTTGGGTAACCTGCTCACCAATGTACTTGCTGGCATCGTCGGCTAGCTTCCGCAAAACCTGAGCGGAAATTTCCTCAGGAGCAAACTGCTTGTCAGCAGCAGTGCACTCTAGCTTGACCTTACCGTTCGCATTGAGCACTTTGTAGGGAACTTCGGTGAGCTCTTGGGAAACTTCATCGTATTTGCGACCGATGAACCGCTTCACTGAGTAAAACGTATTCTCAGGGTTCATCACACCTTGGCGCTTGGCAATTTGTCCAACCAGGCGGTCGCCATTTTTGGCATAGGCCACAACCGAGGGTGTTGTACGAAACCCTTCTGCATTGGCAATAACGGTGGGTTTACCCCCTTCCATCACTGCGACACAAGAATTGGTTGTACCCAAATCAATTCCAACAACTTTTGCCATGCTGATGCTCCGGCTTCACAACTAAATAATGATGTCTAATACGTTTAACCCAGATGCTTATGGGTTCACCGCTCTTTACATGAATGCGGCTACTGCCTTACCCCAACCGTTCGTCTATCTGCCCTGATATACGTATTCGATGACAGACTTAGCGGCAACGGTGGTCAGACAAACCTACTCTATATAGTGCTAATTTTGCGGTTGTTCTTTGAAGGGGTATTTACCGAACAAGGCAGGACGGTTTAAGGCAAAAACTAGAGAAGGCCGCTTGCCTCAGTGCAGTAAACAGCAGTGCAGCAAGCAGCCTTTTCTAGTTTTTTACATCTAAGTTGATAAACTGAAGCAGTAGCTTACCAATAGGTTGATGAACTACTGGACATCCGCGATCGCATTATCGGCTGGAGCCTTCTTCACGAAAGCGACTTGTGTATAAATTGATTCCTGTTCTTCAGCAGGGCGAGTTACACGCTCGAACAGAGCTTCATAGCGATCCAAAGCCCGCTCAAAGGAGTAACAGTCCATCGCATGTTGGCGTCCCTGCTCACCCAATGCTTTCGCTTCTTCTGGGTTGCGATACAGCATTTTGATTGCTTCGGCTAGGTGGTACGGCGATTGGGGTTTGACAACTAATCCAGCTCGGCTACGTGCGATCGCATGAGCAGCAGTCCCTTGAGGCGGTACGGATGCAATGATCGGTCGCCCACTGGCCAAAAGAACCTGAGTCTTAGACGGCATGTTAAATGACACGACGTTGCGCTTCTGTACAATCAGGCCAACATCGGCAGCGGCCAGCATCTCCGGCAGCTCATGGCGCGGCTGAAACGGCAGCAGCAGCACATTGTTGAGATTCTTAGTCTCACAGCGTTTGTGCAGGGCATGAAGAGCGTCTTCTTCGCCCACAACCACAAAATGAATATCAGGAATATCTTTGATGCGTTCTGCCGTATCGATGACCGTTTCTAATCCTTGAGTCAAGGCAATGTTGCCAGAGTACATGACCACAAACTTATTCTCTAGGCCATGAGCCGCTCGAAACGCGTTGCCCTCTTTGGGTAGTGGGCGAATAAAGTTGACGTCCACCCAGTTGGGAATAACCGTCATCTTGTCCTGTGGTACACCTTTGCGAGTCAGGTTTTCGACAAAGCCATCGGTGATAACGCTAATCGTATGTGCAGTGCGATAGGAGAACCGCTCTAACCATTCAAAAATGCGGATAGCTAGCTTGTTACGAATTAAACCGACGTGTACGGCTGCTTCAGGCAGGATATCCTGTAAGTTCAAAACGACGGGACAGCGATTTAGCCAACCGAGCAAAGCAGCAGGTACAGAAACAGGCAGCGGTGGTACGGTCAGCAAAATGACATCAGGTTGCCAGCGACCAAAACCACGCAGAAAACTAGTGGCAGCAAAACTGGCATCCAGGATCATCCGTGCCACCAGACCAGGCTTGGGACGAACCCAGACATAGCAGCGATGGACAGTAACGCCGTTCTCTACTCTTGTGTCGTAAAACTTGCCTCGATATTCCTCATAAATGCGGCGCTGCGGATAGTTCGGCATCCCAGTTAATACGTGAACATCATGACCGCGTGCGGCAAGCCCCTCTGCCAACTCCGTCATTAACGGCGCAATCCCAATTGGTTCAGGATGGTAGTTGTAAGAATAAATCAGAATACGCATGGGTTAAAGCTAAACGTTAAATGGTCGGTAGAGTGATGCGACGAGTTGCCGCGATTACACCGTGACGGAATCCACTATCTGACAATCATTTTTTGCTTATTGAAGCATTGATAAAGACCAGAAGCACTGGGCAAATTTATCCTGATGTCGTTAGTGGAAATGGAATGGGTTGACATTGGGAGCAGTTTTCCAGTTCATATTTATATCTTCCGCTTCTACTTTGGCATTGCAAGACAGAAGTGAGAGTGACTTGTGTCAATAACAACCTCTATTTGATCTAAAGGCTTAGCAGAAACGGTTTATGGAACCAGCCTAGGTTGATTGGCTATCATCATTCTTTCTCTTGGACAGACAAACATGCTGAATTTGTTTAAGCAAGGGAAAGAAGCCTGTTGTTTTAAGCAACTTATGAACTATTTGTTGACCCCTATTTTCGGCATTTTACTGCGTGGCATTCCTCTGGCTAACTTAAAGGGTAATCTGAAAGTCTGAATAAGGTCCTAGACGCTCAGTTTGAACTCGAACATTAGTGACTTGAGCGGCTGGAGGGCCGCTTCGACACCATTGCAGCATGGAATCCAGTGCCTCTTGGCTCCCAACAAATACAGCTTCAACCTCTCCAGTTGGTAAATTACGTACCCAACCTTTGATATGGCGCTGATTTGCTTGGTAGCGGGTTGAGGCTCGATAGCCAACTCCTTGAACTTGACCCTCAATCCAAACATGAATTTGAGCTATGGCTTCACTCATTGGTTGGAATGAACAGTAGGTAGGGGATTTAACTTTAAACATCTTCATGATGGCTGAAGTCGGCTGCGCCATCAGCAGTAAATTCTCCTAAAAATTTAGAATGAGTTTGCAAGGTTGGAACCTGAACCTGCAAGAACTACGCAAGGTAAGAGCACTATCCAAGGTTGATACGGCATCTGATGGCATGACCTCCAGAATCTAGACCACATTCTTCAGTAATTTGACTTGCTATGACCGTATGTTTCTCGGTGGACGATACATTTCGTTTTCATCTTAAGACGGTGCAACGAGACTCGCTCAAGTTTTGGGCTTCTGTGAACTGAACCTAAAGATTTCGTAGGATGAATGTAAAGCTGTCGTCAAGAATCGTTAGAGGAATTCATGACCAGATCAGTCCAATCACCTCAATGGCAAGCTAGCCGTTTCCTCAAAACCCTGGGTTACTTTGGGGAAATACCGTTTTTAGGCAATATTCGCTGGCTACAGCAGCTTTTGGGCCACGCTACAGTTCCTCAACCTACGGATGTGATGTCTCAGTTACCTCAGTCGGTCTTGCTAGTTGGTCAAAGCGAAATTTCGGCTCAACTGGTTGATCAATTCAGTAAGAGTGGGTCATTGGTGATGGTGAAAAGGGTGACGGGGCAGGAGATATTAGAGAGTGCGATCGCAGATATCCCGTCCGTAAATTCCGCTAATGCTGCAACAAATGCCATCGCCAACACCATCATCGTGGATGTCAGTGAACAGTCAGATCTCGCTGCCCTACCAGCCGATTCGGTTCAGCAGGTAACAGCGCGACTGGTGCAGTACTTACGTAAGATAGCTACCGGATCAACCACCGTGGCAGAACCTTCGCACAGCCAAGCGCAGACGCTATTTAACTTTGCCAATGCCGATCTGGATGTGCAGGCAATTTGGGGTGCTCTGGACGATGTGGTGATGGGCGGTGTCAGTGAGAGCGGCATGCGGAAGATCGATGGCGCGGCGCTGTTTACGGGCAATGTGTCAACCGCAAATTCTGGGGGGTTTGCGTCAGTGCGAACCCGCAATTTTGAGCCACCGTTTGACCTCAGCGATTGGGACGGCATCCGATTACGTGTTAAAGGTGACGGCAATCGCTACAAGTTCATTTTGCGGAATAGCTCCGGTTGGGATTCGGTTGCTTACTACTATTCCTTTGACACAGTTGCCAACGAGTGGATCACGGTAGACGTTCCGTTCAGTCAGTTTATTCCGACCTTCCGGGCGCGGACAGTAGACAATGCGCCGCCGCTGAATCCGGCTCAAATCTGTTCGCTTCAGTTTATGCTCAGCAAGTTTGAGCATGACGGTGGGTTAAATCCCCACTTCATACCCGGTGAATTCCAGCTTGCGATCGCACAAATTTCGGCCTACTCAACTGCTTCAGGTTCGTTCCCTCAGTTTTTGTTCATCACTCCCGAGCGATCTGACACTGGCCTACAGATGCAGCAGCAGCTCCAGGCTGCGATGGATGACAAGCTTTGCTGTACTACGGTGCAGTATGAGTCTGTGGCTGCTGAAACACCGTCCCACCCAATTACGCTCTATCTCAAGGCAGACGCCCCGCAGGTTCAACCAACCGAAACTAGCAGGAAAGCGCTCAGTGCAGAAGACGTGGCCAAAGCTGCGATCGCAGTTTTACAGCGACCTGATACCGCGAATCAAACTTGGGTGGCTCAGCGTAGGGGGTAATTAAAACGGCGCATCGTCCGAAAAACGCAGTCAAAGATTGTAGTATATGTAGTATATTCAAGAGGGCTGCATGGGGAGGTGACGGATGGCTAATTTTCGAACCGTCTTAAATTACTATCGACCCTATCGTGCGATCGCGTTTTTTAGCATCGCTGCGAGTAGTGGGTTTGAAATTATTGACTTGGCGGTGCCCTATGCGATTGGGCAGGTGCTGAACGTTTTATCGGGACAGCCTGTAGACGAGCTGAGCCAGCGGGTTATCAATGGAGTAGCTCAAATTACAGGCGTTTCAGCGGGACGAGGACTTGCGATCGCGGTCTTGATGGGCGTGATTTTTCTGGTGACGGTGGTGCGAGCACCGATTCAGCCGTGGCTGGGCGTTTGGTATCACTGGATTGTGTCATTGAAGGCACGGCGTGATCATTTCAAGCAGGCAACGCGGCAAATTTTGACCTTACCGCTGGATTTCTATGACGAGAACAATCCGGGCCGAATTGCCGGACGGATTACGCGCGGTCTGGAAAATCATACCTGGACGTATCCGGAAATTGCGGGGCAGCTCGTGCCCAAATTAATGCGGGTGCTGGGCATTTTCGTGATCATCCTGCTGATTGAATGGCGGATTGCAGTTTTATTTGCCATTTCATTTGTGGCGATTCTGGCTTTCACCCTGACAAATCTAAAGCGGCTAATTCAGCGTGAAGATCGGCTCGATCGCTACATGGAAAATACCCAAAGTCGCACATCTGAGCTAATCACTAACATCAAAACCGTTAAGGCTTTTGCCACGGAGCACAGCGAATTTGCCCGACAGCAGCAGCGGCTCAACCGCGAATATGATGTTGTTGTCTATCGCATTCACAAAGGTTACGTGATGCTGTTTACCTGGCAGCGCACGTTTATCCAGATGTGCGTCTTTGGCGTCTTGCTGCTTACCCTGTTCGCAGTGCTACGGGGGCAAATGTCGTTAGGTCACTTCGTCACGACACTGACTATCTCGAACATGGCCTATGCCGAGTTGGAACCGATTAGCGCTCTGGCCGAGATCTTTTCCCGCCGCTATACCTCCATCCAGCGTTTTCATGACTTTATGGAGCTACCCGCTGGACAAGATGCGGCGGAATTTAGTACGGCACTGGACGAAACCCGTCCTCCGGTTGACCTGAGCTATCAGTTTACGGGCAAGCTGGAACTGCGGAATTTGTCCTTCAGCTACAACCCGGATAAGCCTGTTTTACAGGATATCAATCTGTTGATTCATCCCTGTCAGACGGTGGCACTGGTTGGACGATCTGGCTCGGGTAAATCAACCTTGGTGAAACTGCTGTTCCGCTACTTTGAACCCAGTCAGGGTCAAATCCTGATTGATGGGCAAGATATTCGACGACTGGATATCACGGCCTATCGTAAGCGATTAGCCATTGTGCATCAGGAAGTGGATGTTTTTAACGGTACGCTGCTGGATAATCTCACCTACGGTAACCCCAAGGCTACCTTTGAGCAAGTTGAAGAAGCCTGTCGGATTGCCCGCGTGGATGAGTTCCTGCACCTGCTGCCGCGCGGCTACTACACGATGGTGGGTGAGCGAGGCGTGCGCTTATCGGGTGGTCAACGCCAGCGAATTGGCATCGCCCGTGCGCTGCTGGTTGATCCGGACGTACTGGTGTTCGACGAGGCGACCTCTAGCTTGGACTACGAATCAGAACGCTCGATCCAGCTTGCCATGCGGAGTATTCTCGGTACGCGCACCACGATTGTGATTGCCCACCGTCTCAGTACGGTACGGGAAGCGGATAAGATTGTCGTACTCGATCAGGGCCACATCGCCGAAGTGGGCAACCACGAGGAACTGCTGCGATATGGTGGTATTTATCATCGACTACACGCCTTGCAGGAAACGGGGGAGTTACTGGCTTAGGTGGGCTAACTTGATTTCTGATTGATGTCCCTGAAGGAGCGAGGGGGCGGGGGAGAAAGGGAGCCGTGACTGTAGTGATAACTAAATAGCTCCAAACCTAAAAGAGTGCCGCGATGCGGCACTCTTTTAGGTTTGGAGCTAGCAGGGTGGTTTCATTTAGATAGAGAATAACTTCGAACCATAAACGTTGCGTAAGGGCGAATGGCCATTCGCCCCTACCAGGTATCTGAAATGGCGGCTCCAGAATTTACTTTGGCAAAATGAAACCACCCTGCTTTTAGGTTTGGAGCTAGGGAAGCCAGCGGGGATAGACTCCAGTGATTGAAAGGGCTTCCGGATCGGCGTCGATCAGTTGACCTTGATCATCATTTACAAGCGGTAAGAACCAGAGCTGGCTTGCAGTAATCACGCGACCATCTTCGGTTTGCGGCAAAGCCTCATTAGTTGCGTTGTTGGACGCGACAGACTGATCAAATAGCAGTCCCAAACCATCGGGGGCGAGACTCATCTGCACCGATTGCTGCACTGGCAGAAGTACTAAATCCGTTCGCTCAGTTGATTCAATATCAATTGCCGTCAAAAACGGCTGCTCAATATACTCTTCTCCTGGCAGCAGATTAGTTAGAACGCAGTACAGCGTTTGATTATCGGGCGAAAACTGAGCATCTAGGACAGAGCCTTCCGTTCGCAATAGCTCAATTTCTTCGCCTTGGTTGGTGACGACAAACAGCGATCGCGTATAGTCCGTGTTGAATTTCACCATTGCTGCGGCTGAACCATCACGAGCAAAGTTCATCACCATGCCGAACTGGGGCAAGAAATCCAGCGGCTCTGTCTCAGACTGAAGCGGCAGAATGGCCAAACCTTCGCCCTGAGCCAGAACTAGCGCCGTACTGTCCGGCGTGATCAGGAAATCACCGCCCGGATCGGTTTCGATGGGCTGTGACTTCTCTCCTTCGCGGACAATCCAAGGGCCAAAGTCAGCCGGATCAGCTTGATTCACCCGCTGTACAACAATCGTTTGACCATCGGGCGATAAATCAAACTTCAGATTTTGATACCGCTGGCTATCCAGAACTTTCTCAATTATGCCAGGTTCTTGAGGCTGAGCGGCTTTCCGCCACGGTAGCCATTGCCAGCTTGACTGGGCGGTTTCGGCATTAATACCTGTGGTAACGGTATAGAGTTCTTGGCTCAGAATACTGTTTTGGCCAGTGGATTTATCCACAGCAGAAAATAAAATCCGATCGCCTTGGGGATATGCCTCAAAATCCAAGACCGAGAGGTTTTCAGGCGTTAAAAGCTGGCTGCTCTTTTGGGTCAGGTTGTACAGCACCAACCGTCCTGCTTCGCCGCCTTCAGTACCGATAAATGCGAAGGCGCGATCGCGGCTTTGAAATGTGGTCTGAAACGGTTCAATTTCCGGTCGATCGGCTTGGGTATCACTGTAGCGATCGGTCGCGTTCGTGAGAGTAAGCTGAAAAGTTTCACCGTAGGGAGCAGGCTGTTCCAGCGTGTAGGCCATGCGGCGACCCGCCCAGCTAAACTTACCCGGTAGTTCTGGCTCAATCGTGAGGTTCGATTCGACGCTTTGCCGATTCATCGGTCGGTTGAACGTCAGGATAAAAGCCGTATCTTCCATACCGATCCGCTGGCCGTCCCAGCTAAACTGCCGGATGCGGGGGGTTGAATGCTCACCGCTGATCAGCACAATCCCGATTGCGACCATAAGCACAACTATGACTGCGATCGCAACTCGATCCAGCGTCTGCACCCATGACGGCTTGAGGCGATTAGTAGTCATAGGGATTCTCCGGTTCTGGAATTTCCGTTAACTCATCCGCCTGCACAACCAGCGTACGCTCACCGTTCAGTGTTTCGGAAATCATTTGGCCTTTGACCTGGAGCCACTGATCCGGTGGATAGGCTTGCCGATCATCCGGTAGCTGGATTGGTAGGCCAACTGGGTAGACATCGGCAGCGCAGCAGGTGATGACAAAGCGGGCCAGGGTGATGTAATTATCCGGCAGGTCGGGATTATGGATGACAAAACCGTCGATATTAACGGGCTGTCCAGCATACTCATCGGGTTCCGGATACACCGTCAGCGTCCGAATCCAGCCGACAAGGGAGCGGTCTTCCGGCTTCGTGAAATTGCCAAACTGCTGCGGCTGGGCACGAGTTGCTGGAATGCCCTCGGAAATGCCTCGCGCCATCGCGGTTTCACTAGCGAAAGGTCGAGGCGTGAACAGCAGACCGAAAACGGCAATGCCCAGTAGAATTGCACTGCTCACTCCCGGTGGAAACAGGCTGAGATGGGGCATAGAGGACGGCTGCACTTTGTTTCGCATCAACTGCACCAGCTTCAGCAGTCCCATCACGATCAGGACGACGCCTGCGCTGTTTGACAGCCACATGTAGTCAGGATGCAGCAGGATGTTAATCTTGCCCGTCCACCAAAACCGCAGCAGCATGATGCCCCAGGTCAGCAAAACTAGGATATCGACGACTGGCCGCCAATGGAGGCGTTTCTGGCTAGTGGGCCGTTTCCGCTTCATTGAGCGCTGTTCAGCAGCCGTTTGATTAGGTTCAGTCTTCATGAGTGTGTAGGAGCTAAAACGGAGTAGGCGTTAGAGGTCTAAGAGTTTGTAGGAATGGGGCAAGTTTGGAGTTGAACACTATTAACCATGAACGATGAACAGTAGGTAAATGGTTCATGGTTGATGATTCGTAGTTGGATGGTTCGTGATGATTGGTATTGAAGATGAGTTATAGACGTATCGATATCCATCCCAAACCCCTAGCTAATGTAGGAACTGAGCAAGAGGGTAAATAGGAAGGTGAGTAAGCCTGCCAAGGCGAATAGGTAGAAAATAGCGCGCCATCGGAATACCGTCAGCAACAGGCCAATATTTTTGACATCGACCATTGGCCCAAAGACTAAAAAGGCCAGTAGTGAAGCGCTGGTGAACGTTGAGGCGAATGAGAGAGCAAAGAAGGAGTCTACCGTCGAACAAATCGAAACCACCCAGGCCAAAATCATCATGGCTAGGATAGACAGTACCGTACTTTGCCCTAAGCCCAGGATGATTTCGCGGGGCATGGCGACTTGCACAATAGATGCGATCGCAGCTCCAATCACCAAGGCTCCACCCAGTTCCCGCAGTTCCTGAACCATGTTGTCTACCAGAAGTGACAGCCGTTGGAACATCGGTAGACTGAGGGCAGGATTCGCTGCCAAGGTTTCGGCAGTGGCGGGATTAAACGGAATCGGTTGTCCCGGTTGACCAATTAAAAACGTGCCGGATTGCAGCAGGGGAGACATGGGTTCTCCAGCACTAGCTCTCTGCGATCCATTGGGTAGCTCGCATTCCGGCATCATCTTGGCCACGTTTGGCTGCATGAATGGGCGCAAATCTATCTGGAAACTGAAGATCCAGGCCACTAATACTGCCACCAGCAGCGACAAGCCAATGCGGAGAAACACCATTTCCGGCTGATCGCGAAAGGCAATCCAGGTGGCCCAGAAGACAATGGGATTAACCGTTGGAGCCGCGAGTAAAAAGCCAATCGCGACCGATGAGGGTGCGCCTTGCACCAGTAACCGTCGCGCTACGGGAACATTGCCGCATTCGCAAACGGGAAACAAAAATCCCACCAAGCTGCCAGCCAAGGCTCCCATCAAAGGATTTTTGGGCATCGCTTCCACAAGACGGCGTTCGTTGATGAACAGCTTCAGCACGCTAGAGAAAGCAACTCCCAATAATAGGAAAGGCATGGCTTCCACCAGCAGGCTCATAAACAGCGTCAACGCATTGTTGAGTTGATTCATGCAGACACAGCGCTTTCGCTGGGAACACGACAGTACAAGGGCATTCAGGCTTACAGCCAATTGTTTGGTGCGTTATGGCTATGCCTCACACACTCTACAGCCTCTTGGTGCGTTTCGCTTCGCTAACACACCCTACGGTATATTGTTGCGCCCTTCAGGAAAACCCAATATTTTGGGAAAGTCGCGCGGAACGTGGCTTTCCCAAAAACATATGTGTCATAACCTATGGACGTAGTGCCATAACCTGTTGGTAAAAATGCACTTTTTGTACTCAAAGGTTTTATTTTAGCCGAGTAACAAAAGGTTGCGTCAAGCGTGGGGATCAGGATAAATGCTGCGATCGCACATCTTGATCCCGAATCCGCCCAGCAGAGAATCCGAGTTATGTTTTGCAGAAGTCAGGCTGTGCCTAGCTTTTACAAGAAGTCAGGCTGTGCCTAGCTTTTACAAACGGATTTCATAATAAATCCCTCAATCATTTGAAAACTCAAGCCTCAGCTCACTCATCAAGCAGCACCTGAACCCATTGGGGCGGGGCAGGCATTGCAATTTTTAATCGCTCCAGCAGCAGCCAGGCAGCTAGATGCACCGTAAAAACATAGACGATATTGCTGATCAACACCAGCACCAGCATGACAATTTGAATTAGCATGCGGCTTGGTTCGCCCAGTGCGCCAACGCCGAGCAGGCCAAAATTGACCAAGTGAGTTGAAACCCACTCAATAAGCTGGGTCACCTGCGTGGTGATGTAAATCCACAAATCTTCGCCCAGCAAAATCGAAAGCAGCCACAGCCGGAAAAAGAACCCAAAGCTACAGATAATTGAGCCAATGGTGATTGAACTGGCCCAGCCAGCCTGTCGTCGCCACATGCCACCAAGCTGGACGCCCAATAGACCGTATGGAATGAAAAATAGTAAGCTGCGCGGTGGCCCCATCAGAACAGAGAGCAAAAGTCCGGATACGAAGGCAGACATCCAGGCAGATCGTCCTCCCCAGCGTAAATAGACCATCGCAATCGGGATGGGGAAGAAAATTCGCAGCAGCGGCCCAGCGGGGAAATAATAGTTCACCAACCAAATGAGGCTGGCAGTGCTGGCTAGAAAAGCGGTTTCCACCATCGCCAGTGGGCCAACGGACGAAATGGGACGACCATGCGGTGGTTGAGCAGTTGAGCGCGAGTTTGGATCGGATGTGCGATCGCGATCAGTGGGCAGAGCCGCTTCGTCTCCTAAGTAGTCATCGGTCGGATAAGTCATGACAGCATCATCGGCAATCGCGTTCCTTTGCCATCTTAGGCTACTAAATCTCGTTTGGTCGTCTTCACCCATGAGTTACGGTCGCGGTAGGCAGCACTCTAGTCGGGTTAAGTTGGACCACTCATCATCCAGCGGATTGAGCGAGATTGGATCTGAGGCTTGAGTGGTAGTAAAGTTATCGGTTGAATGTGCGATCGGAGTTTGCAGAATCGTTAACTTGCCGCCCATACAGTGCAGCAAAATGTGATTCATTAGCAGGCTAAGACCCATTGACGGGTGGAGACTATCTCCCGTTTCAGCCAGAATTTGCTCGATTACTGCTGGCACGACCTTCTGAGGTGGCTGAATATTTTGAATGGCCTGAATTGACTGATTGCTGGCACCAATGAGGTCAAATGCCTCTCGCCAAGCGGATGCCGATCGCTGATCTTCCAGCCAGATCCGCACGGGTTCACCTGGAGCTGATGGACAGACCTGTAACCGAAGCTGGCCATCTTCCATGTGTGAAATAGCGGCATCAAGCAGACTAACTAGAACTTGTCGCAACTGTTTCCAGTCGGCTAGCACTTCAACATCTGCGTCAGGAATCACGATTTGCAGGCGCAGGTTGCGGTTTTCGGCCTGGAGGTGGACGGCGGTCTGAACTTCCTTAAACAGTTCCGCTAACTGAACAGGTTCTAAACATAAATTTCCGGTGCCATACTCAATTTTGGAAATCACAATTAGCTCATCTAAAAGCCCCAGCATCTTCAGCACTGAGGTGTGGGCCTGCTGAAGAAACTCGCGCTCTTCTTCTGGGCTGTCGCAGAGATCGGCCAAAATGAGCTGATGTATGCCAATGACGCCGTTGAGGGGCGATCGCAACTCATGGGATGTGCGCGCGAGCAGTCCAGCCTTAAACTGACTCAGTTCGAGTGCTCGAAAGTAAGCCTGCTGGAGAGTAAGGAGTTGGTGTTCTAGCTGGTCAATTGGCTGACTGAGTGGCTGATCAATTCGCTGAAACTGCTTTTGATTGGGCAATACAGCGTGAGCCGAATTTGTAGATCTAGGACTGGATGCAGCGAGCAGCGCCGTGGGTGAAGCCGTGCGCGATCGCAACCAGACCACAGTGCCAACTGCCCCACATCCAAGCCCAAACATCAGGCTCATGAGATGACTCCAATCCATGCCAACCCCTTTTTCTAAGTCACACGATGCGAATTTTGCGATAAACACACCATACCCAAATCATCCACGGTTCCATCGTCTTGCCTGCAATTGCTACAAGTTCTTCAAATTTTGAGTCATCAAGCTTGATGAGCCAAAACAAGTTGTATTTGAACCGGATATTTCAACCCGATGTTTGAACCGGAATTCAATGGTTCTTGTGATCAAGTCGTATGGCAGACAATTTTGTTTCAAATTGAGAGCAAAATATGTGGCTATAACCAGCCAGATGAGAACCTGGGCGTTTTTGCAGCACAGCTTCGCCGCGCTACAAAAACGCCCTAACCAACGCCCTAACCAATGCGACTAGCGCTATACATCTTTCAATCCGCAAGATTACTCAGTGAACCGAGTTTTTCTTGATTGAAATTAGAGGTTCGATACATTTCTTTGCGTCAAGTCTTAAAGAATAAAAACAATCTATACGTTTCCCGTGAATGCCTCGGGGCATATTGGAACATGGAAGTTAGACGGTATCTAGCTTTTGTGTTGGTCAATTGCCTCAGCCGCAGTAAATGAATGTCTGCCAGCATCTAAAAAGTAGACTCATAGCTTGCGCCAAAACCCAGTTTATTTTGCCGCCGTGATGTGTCGGCAAAATAAATTCTTCGAGTTTTCAATGTGCAAGATGTGAGTAGACGAACAATAGTAGCAGCACCTTTACCAGCATGTGCTTGATGATTCACTGATTGTTCATTTGACAATTCAACTGGTTACAGTGCAGAACAAGGCGGAACATGCGGTTCGTCAGTTGGCGGTTTGCATTCTGTAATTTAGCCATGTGGCTGGGGTCAAATGCTAGATCAGATCGTTGCGTGATACTAGGAGATCAGGTCATGGCAATTGCAAGTATTAATCCTGCAACTGGAGAAACCATCCAAACCTTTGAACCTCTGACCGATCAAGAGGTTGAACAGCGAATCGCTAAAGCCCAAGCTGCATTTGAAGCTTATCGCCTCATTGACTTGAAATCGCGATCGCACTGGCTTAATCAAGCCGCTCAAATTTTGGAAGATGAGCAGCGGCGCTTTGGCGAAATCATGACCCTAGAAATGGGCAAGCCAATTAAATCTGCGATCGCAGAAGTGAAAAAGTCGGCCTGGGTCTGTCGGTTCTATGCCGAAAAAGCCGAAGAATTCCTCAGTGATAAAGTCGTGGAAACCGATGCTAGCCGCAGCTATGTGTCCTACCAACCGCTCGGTGTGGTGCTGGCGGTTATGCCCTGGAACTTCCCGTTTTGGCAGGTGTTCCGGTTTGCCGCTCCGGCTCTGATGGCGGGTAATGTGGGACTACTGAAGCATGCGTCGAACGTACCGCAGTGTGCGCTGGCGATTGAGGAAATCTTTAGCCGTGCTGGGTTCCCAACTGGTGTTTTCCAAACCCTGCTGGTTGGCGCGAGTCAAGTCAGCGCCATTGTGGAAGATGACCGCGTGAAAGCGGCGACGCTGACGGGCAGCGAAGCAGCGGGTGCCAGTCTGGCAGCGGCGGCAGGACGACAAATTAAGAAAACCGTGCTGGAACTAGGCGGCAGCGATCCGTTTATCGTGCTGGAGAGTGCTGATTTAGACGCAGCCGTTGATACGGCAGTCACAGCCCGCATGTTGAATAACGGCCAGTCCTGCATTGCCGCCAAGCGATTTATTGTGGCAGAAAGTATCGCTGAAACCTTTGAGAAGCGCATGTTTGAGAAATTCAGCGCGCTGAAGATGGGCGACCCCATGCTGGAAGATACGGATCTGGGGCCCCTAGCCACCCCTGGCATCCGAGACGACCTCGATCAGCAGGTGCAGGCTAGCGTGGAACTGGGCGCGCGGGTACTAATCGGCGGCAAGTCGCTGGATGGGCCAGGTAACTACTATCCGGCCACGATCTTAACCGATATTCCCGTCGGCAGTCCGGCAGACATTGAGGAGTTCTTTGGCCCCGTAGCGCTGCTTTTTACGGTCAAATCTATTGACGAAGCGATTGCGATCGCAAATAAGACCTGCTTTGGCTTAGGAGCCAGCGCTTGGACAAATAATCAGGACGAGCAGAAGCGGCTGATTCGCGACCTAGAGGCCGGCGCAGTGTTTATCAACGGTCTGGTCAAATCCGATCCGCGCATGCCTTTTGGCGGCATTAAGCGATCCGGCTATGGCCGAGAACTGGGCAGCGAAGGGATGCACGAGTTCGTCAATATCAAGACGGTCTGGGTCAAGTGAGGCGAGTGCTAGTTTTGTAATCCTCGTTACAGTCTATTGAGATGACGGTGCTAATTTGCTGCGGTTGGGCAATCTTAGTAACACAAGCCACAGGGTCTGAACGCTGACAATCGTATATTCACTGCATCCGCCACCGTATATTCACTGCATCCGCCACAATTGATCGGAAGCGATCGCAAGTTCAGCTTCATCCGCTGCGATCGCAACTGACTGCATTTAATACCTACCTGTGAGGACATACCTAGAGAGGGGAACTTATGAACACGGCTGAATTGCTAATTCAATGTTTGGAAAATGAAGGTGTTGAGTATATTTTTGGGCTACCGGGTGAGGAGAATTTAGCGATTCTCGCCGCTTTAAAAAAATCATCCATTCAGTTCATCACGACGCGCCATGAACAGGGCGCAGCGTTTATGGCTGACGTCTATGGTCGGCTGACGGGTAAAGCCGGAGTTTGTCTGTCTACGCTTGGCCCTGGTGCCACAAACTTGATGACGGGTGTGGCCGATGCCAACCTCGATCGCGCTCCCCTCGTCGCGATTACAGGTCAGGTTGGCACTGACCGGATGCATATCGAATCGCACCAGTATCTCGATTTGGTGTCGATGTTTGCGCCCGTGACCAAGTGGAACGCCCAGATTGTACGGCCCAGCAATACGCCAGAAATTGTACGCAAAGCCTTTAAGCTGGCTCAAACCGAGAAGCCAGGAGCGGTTCACATCGATCTGCCGGAAAATATTGCCGCCATGCCTGCCGAAGGGCGTCCGCTCAAGCGGGACAGTCGCGAAAAAACCTATGCCTCGCTGCAAAGCGTCCAACAAGCAGCCGTTGCCATTTCTCAGGCGACAAATCCGCTGATTCTGGTTGGCAATGGCGCAATTCGAGACAATGCCAGTCAGGCCCTAACGGAATTTGCTACCCAGCTCAATATTCCCGTCACGAACACGTTTATGGGTAAAGGTCTCATCCCTTACACCCATCCCTTAGCCCTGTGGACGATGGGCTTACAGCAGCGAGACTACATTAGCTGTGGCTTCGACAGTGCCGATTTAGTGATTGCCGTTGGCTATGACCTGGTGGAATATTCACCCAAACGGTGGAATCCAGATGGTCAGGTCCCCATCATTCACATCGGGCTGACGCCTGCTGAAATTGACAGCAGCTATATTCCTCGTGTTGAAGTTGTCGGCGATATTTCTGATTCACTGGCAGAAATTCTGAAGCGGGCGAACCGTCAAGGCCGTCCAGCTCCCCGATCGCTTGAGCTGCGGGAGGATATTCGCTCAGACTATGAGCAGTACGCCAACGACAACGGTTTCCCCGTGAAGCCGCAAAAGCTGATCTACGACCTGCGGCAGGTGATGGGAGCTGAAGATATCGTGATTTCTGATGTGGGCGCTCACAAAATGTGGATGGCGCGCAACTATCACGGTGCATCGCCCAATACCTGTATTATCTCCAACGGATTTGCGGCAATGGGGATTGCCATTCCAGGTGCGATCGCAGCTAAGTTGGTTCACCCCAATCGCAATGTTGTCGCGGTCACGGGTGATGGCGGCTTTATGATGAACTGCCAGGAGCTAGAAACGGCACTGCGAGTCGGGACGGCCTTCGTCACGATTATCTTTAATGACGGTGGCTATGGCCTGATTGAATGGAAACAGCTCAATCAGTATGGCGAGTCTGCCTTCGTTCACTTCACCAATCCTGACTTTGTGCGTTTGGCTGAGAGCATGGGGCTGAAGGGCTATCGGGTTGAGAAGACGGAGGACTTTATCCCAACGCTGCAAGAAGCGCTCCAGCAGGATGTGCCAGTAGTGATTGACTGTCCGGTGGACTATCGCGAAAATCTGCTGTTTACTCAAAAGTCAGGCGATCTGAGCTGCACGATTTAGCGTATAAACTCAGGCATTAATTGGACATTTGACTGTAGGGTTTTGTGACAACGTTCTCTTTCAAAAGATAACGGATTGGTTAAACCTGTCCCTACAAGAATGTAACTGTGTCCGCCGATAACCTGCTTTTGAACCGTATGATGTAAATCGGTAACAGCGGACTGCTAAATGCGGTTCGCTGTTTTGTTTGAGACTGTACGCTGGGTATACGCTGTACGCTCCTGCCCTAGATTGGTATTGCGATCGCACTTCTCACAATTCATGACACACTATTTTGCTACGGTAGCGCGGGGACTAGAAGATTTAGCGGCTGACGAACTGCGGCAGTTGGGGGCGGATGCCGTAGAACCAGGGTTTTGCGGCGTATCGTTCACAGGCGATCGTACCTTGCTGTATCGGGCCAACCTTTGGGCGCGGCTGCCGTTTCGAATTCTGCTGCAAATCGCGGAATTCTCCTGTCGCGATGCTGATGATCTCTACGACGGTATTCAGAAAATCGACTGGGCCATCTATCTCACCCCAGCCCAAACCCTGTCAGTGCGAGCCACAGGCAAAACCCAGCAGTTGAACCACACCCACTTCACCGCCCTCCAGACCAAAAACGCCATTGTTGACCAGCAGCACCAGCAGTTTGGCGAACGTTCCAGTGTGGACACCGAAGCTGCCGACGTGCAGATTAACCTGCATCTGCATCGCGATCGCGCCACGATCAGCCTAGACAGTTCCGGCAGCAGCCTGCATCGGCGCGGCTATCGGCCAGCCGTCGGCGCAGCACCGCTGAAAGAGTCCCTAGCCGCCGCCTTGATTCAGCTTTCCGGTTGGCAAACCGAACAGCCTTTTTTCGATCCGCTCTGCGGCTCAGGAACACTGCCGCTAGAAGCCAGTCTAAAATCGCTAAATGTCGCCCCCGGTCTATTTCGCGATCGCTTTGGCTTTCAAACCTGGCCCGATTACGATGCCGAGCTGTTTGAGCAGCTAGTGGCCGCCGCGCAGGTCGCTCGGTCTGAGCAATTGGCGAACTGGATTGGCGGCTGCGATCGCAATCCCGATGTCATCCAGCAGGCGCGAACCAATGCCAAAAACTGCGGCGTTTACGACCAGGTGCAGTTCAGCATTGCCGAACTGGCCGACGTGGAAGCACCCGCCGATAGCGGCATCCTAATGTGCAATCCTCCCTACGGTGAGCGACTCGGATCAGCCAAGGAACTGGGCATATTCTATAAGCTCCTGGGAGACGTACTGAAGCAGCGATTCAAAGGCTGGACAGCCTTCGTTCTCAGCGGCAACAAAGAGCTGTCAAAAACAATTGGCCTCAAATCTGCCCAGCGCTTCTCGGTCTACAACGGCTCCCTCCCTTGCCAACTGATGAAGTATGAATTGTATTAATCTAATTGGTCAGAAATTCAAACCACAGCGTATCGTACCCATACCTATGCAACCACGGCAGATTCAAACTCGACAGCGCAGAACATGGAGCAGAAGAGTTGCGATCGCATCTCTGAGCACTGTCCTATCCATAAACCTCACAACCATTGGCCGCTGCCTCCCCCCACCCGAAGACACCCCCGAAGAAATTCTCCGCACCGAAATTATCACCGAAGCGCGATCGCCCATCGACGGCGAGTTACTCACCGCTGCCGAATACGCCGAACTCCAAGCCCTCTTACAAGAAGATCCCACCGATCCCGTCGTCGCCGCCCAAATCCAAGAAATCATCACCCTGCTCCGCCTCCGCCGCGCCATCCGCACCTTCTTTCCCTTTTTGCTGAAATAAAGCGCTGAGCGCTGTGGATTTTGGATTTTAGATTTTGGATTCAAAGAACTAAGAATCGGATATTGGGTTATTAGGGGTTACGTTACAACTCACTCCTCTCACCTCACTTTCTTGACAGCCCTCTACAGCCCCCTCTCGCCCCATCTATCCACCCCTACTCACCCTTTACACAAATCCCCCCTCCGAGACTTCCTCCCAAATCGCCAAAAGCAATAGATTATTTGAGAGTTAGCCGTGAATTTGATACGGTTTATTGCAGTTCTTTTAACAAATGTTGCCAGCGACGCTGTATTTTTAAGCCAGCAACCATTTTCTCAAATCAGCTTAATCAGGCTAGGAAGGTAGATTCTATGGTGATGTCCGTTGCTCCAGACCAAATCGATCGCATTGTTTGGAACCATCATCATGATCCGTTTGAGGTACTGGGTCCGCATCGCATTACAGACAATGGAAAATCGATTTGGGTTGTCCGTGCCTATCAGCCCGAAGCCAACACCGTGACGGTTGTCTGCCCCGAAGAGCGGCAGGAATTTCCGATGCAGTCTGTGCATCATCCTCATTTCTTTGAGTGTGTCATCGAAGACTTTGAGCTAAAAAACTACCAGCTCCGGATCAAAGAAGGCGACCACGAGCGCACAATTTACGATCCGTATGCCTTCCGGGACTGCCAGTTCCAAGAAATGGATTTCTACTTGTTTGCTGAGGGCAACCATCACCGCATCTACGAGAAGCTGGGTGCTCACGTTCTAACCATTGATGATGTCAAAGGCGTTTATTTTGCTGTCTGGGCACCCAATGCTCGCAACGTCTCTATTTTGGGCGACTTCAACTACTGGGATGGCCGTAAACACCAAATGCGAAAGCTCGGCAACGGTGTTTGGGAACTCTTCGTTCCGGGGCTGGATTACGGCACTCACTACAAATACGAAGTCAAAAACTACGCAGGGCATATTTACGAAAAGTCCGATCCCTACGGGTTCCAGCAGGAAGTTCGGCCCAAGACGGCCTCTATTGTGGCGGACTTAGATTCCTATGAATGGCATGACCAAGAGTGGCTAGAGCAACGGCGCGATCGCGATGCGCTCAAGCAGCCTATTTCGGTTTATGAAGTCCACCTTGGCTCCTGGATGCATGGCGACTGGGACAACCCCGGTCGTGATGCCCACGGCAACATTATTCCGCCTGTCGCTGCGGCTGATTTGAAACCCGGAGCGCGATTTTTGACCTATCGGGAGCTAGCAGATCGCTTGATTCCCTATGTGAAAGAACTGGGCTTCACTCATATTGAAGTATTGCCCATTGCCGAACATCCCTTCGACGGCTCCTGGGGTTATCAAGTGACAGGCTACTACGCCGCCACGTCTCGCTACGGTTCGCCAGAAGACCTGATGTATTTCATCGATCAGTGTCACCAAAACGGCATTGGTGTTCTAGTCGATTGGGTACCCGGTCACTTTCCCAAAGACGGGCATGGTCTAGCACTATTTGACGGAACGCACCTCTACGAACATGGCGATCCGCGCAAAGGGGAACATAAGGAATGGGGCACGCTAGTCTTCAACTATTCCCGAAATGAGGTGCGTAATTTTCTGGTCGCGAACGCTCTCTTCTGGTTTGACAAGTATCACATTGACGGTATCCGCGTGGATGCTGTTGCGTCTATGCTCTATCTCGACTATCTGCGAGATGAGTGGATTCCCAATGAGTATGGTGGTCGCGAGAACATTGAAGCGGCGGACTTTTTGCGGCAGGTAAACCACGTTATTTTCAGCTATTATCCGGGCGTTTTGTCCATCGCTGAGGAATCGACCTCTTGGCCAATGGTGTCCTGGCCAACCTATGTGGGTGGTCTGGGTTTCAACCTAAAGTGGAACATGGGCTGGATGCACGACATGCTGGACTACTTTGCGATGGATCCCTGGTTCCGCCAGTTCCATCAGAACAATCTGACCTTCAGCATCATGTATGCCTTCAGCGAGAACTTTATGCTGGCGCTTTCCCATGATGAAGTAGTTCACGGCAAGAGCAACATGCTGGGTAAGATGCCCGGCGATCGCTGGCAAAAGTTTGCCAATATGCGGGCGCTCTATGCTTATATGTTTACCCACCCCGGCAAGAAAACGCTGTTCATGAGTATGGAGTATGGACAGTGGAGCGAGTGGAATGTCTGGGGCGATTTGGAGTGGGATATGCTTCAGCATGAGCCACACCAGCAGCTCAAAAAGTTCATGACCGATCTCAACCACTTCTATCGCAGTGAACCGTCTCTGTACATGGACGACTTTTCCTATGATGGCTTTGAGTGGGTTGATTGTAACGACAACAGCCACAGCGTTATCGCCTTTATGCGGAAAGTGAAGGGCTACGAAGAGGATTTTACGGTCACAATCTGCAACTTTACGCCGCAGCCCCACAGCCATTACAAAGTGGGTGTGCCGCTACCGGGCTACTACAAAGAGCTGTTTAACAGTGATGCCAAAGAGTATGGCGGCAGCGGCATGGGTAACTATGGCGGCAAGTGGGCTGATGACTGGAGCGCACACGGGCACTATCACTCGCTAGATGTTTGTCTGCCTCCGCTGGGCGTGGTGGTCTTTAAGCTGGATCGGGAGAAGACACAAGCGGCTCTGGGGGCTGCGGAAGATTCCGAATAAACGAGCAAAAAGGGGCGCAGCGCGCCCCTTTTTAGTTGGAGATGACCTAAGACTGAATAAGCAGCCAAACAGCTTGAAAGCCGCCAATGATAAAACCGAGTACACCACCCAAGTTGACAATGGCCTGTAGTTCGTTTTTCACAATTGTCTGAACGGCTACCTCTAGATCTTTGGGCGAAGTTGCGTTGACGCGATCGATGATCACCTGGTCAATATTCAAAATTGGAATGGCTTTTGCCACAATATTTTCCAGATCTCGTTCTAGATAGCGCTCCAGTACCAAAGCCAATTCTTGACTAACCGGATTGAGGGAACTGTTGACAACCTCAGACTGTTGGAGGCTGTTGACCACTAGAGCGGCCATATTTTCCCAGTCTACTGATTCTCCTAGGCTTTGCAGAATATCCGATCCGCGATCGCGGATATATGCTCTGACTGTTTCCCGCACTGTCTTGCGTAGCTGACGCACAGTAGAAACTGGGAGGGATTGCAATGTAAAGTTTTGCAGCCACTCTTTCAGTCGATCTTTGACGCCCAGGGATTGAATTAGCTCAGCAATCCGAGCGTTACTTTCTTCCCGCTCGTCTAGGCAAAAAGTGCGTAAGCGAGTTAGGGCATTTCGTAAGCCGAATAGATTTGCAACTACCCAGTAGGTACCGCTTGTCCGTTCTCGGAAGCCTTCATCAATGGTTTGAATGTTGCGATCGGTCAAAAAATCGACCATGGCCTGTCGGATGGTGTCGGGCGGCAGCACCACCTGCAAAATCCACAGCGAGAGTTGCTCGGCCTGGCGATCGCTGAGCTGAAATTCCAGCAATACCTGGTCAAATAGCTGGTTGAGCTGATCTTCTAGAAAGTCGCTCCGGCGAGCTAAGACTTTTAGCAAGCGCGGCAAAGACTCGCCAAAGAAATCGCGCAGGATATTGGCAATTACTTGGACGGTGCGATCCTGAGAACTGGTTTGAATCTGGTCGCGCACCAGTTGCAGCAGCCAGTAAATGGCCGCCTGCATCCGCTCGGTTTGCAGCAGCCGTCGAGCTAGGCGCTGGAGTTCTTCGGGTGTCAAGAGTGACCCCATAATCGTGTCGGCAACTCGCTGAGCGAGGCGCTCTTGATTACTAGGAATTAAGCCAGGGGTGAAGGGTAATCGTCGGCCCGCAATATAAATCGGGCGATAGGGACGAAACAGCATTTTCAGAGCGACATCATTGGTGAAGTAGCCAATCACACCGCCAATTACGGGGGGAGCTACCAATAACCAGAGGTTCGGAACAGCCAACGTTGAATACCTACATGCGGCACAATGGAGCGGTTTAGATCCTAGCGAAAAACGCCTGTCATCAGGGGAGAACTTTACAGCTATTTTCTAAAAAAGGGTTAGATCCATGATTTGAGCCACCAGCGCTGTTGTAGTGCGTCCGGTGATAGGGGTAAGCCGAGGTAGAGCGGGAACCAAAATAGAAATGCGATCGCACATCCAATCAGCAACGTGATGCCAGCGATCCGGCGCACCTGATTACGACTCAGTAGCCAGCGAGTCATAATTTCGGAGATAGCTAACTGAGCAAAGACAGCCGCCGCCATGTAGTGATAGAGAAAGAGGCAGCGACTAACCGATGCCCAGGGCAACCAGTTAGCCATGTAATTGATGAATAAATAGCCGCTTGTCCAGGTGGTGATGCTATTGGTTCCTGTGCCGAAAAAACCGATAGGATGGTCTGCTCTCGGCAGCAGCAGCAACCAGCGACCGAAAGCCTGACCCAACCGCAGCACCAGTTGGAGACTAATCAGCAGAATTGCCGTCGTTGCAAACCACCACAGCAGCGGATTGCCCATAGCATGGACATCAAAGGCCATCGTAGATCCGCCATCTGAGGATTCTAGGATGATTGAGTTAAAATCCAATCCCTCTGCCCAAGGCGGCAGCGACTCACCCGCCGTCAGAGTTTGATAAAAATAGGCAACAGGACGCAGCATCAGCGGCCAGGTAAACCAGGCTGAACAGTAGGGATGAATGTCACTCCCGCTGCCGACTCGCTGGTGATAGCCCAGCATCTCTTGATGTAGCAGCCAGAAACCGCGCGGGTTGAACTGCAAATGGGGAATCCAAAGCAGGCTGTAAACGAGGATTGGCAGTGCAATCCAGTACACACCGATGGATTGGGCGGAGTATTCTCCTAGCCGAGGCAAGATAGAGCGCTGAACTGGGGAATCATCGGAACGCAACCACTGACTCAGTTTTGCCAATGCCCAGAGTACGACTAGACCCAGCCAAAAGCCCAAGCCGTTCCATTTGACTGCGATCGCACATCCCAAACTAATCCCCGTTGCCATTTGCCATCGCCACCGATTGGATGGCCGAGCCGTCAGCGATCGCAACAGGCACCAGTGACTCACCAGCCCGAAGAGTAGGAGATAGACATTCAGCAGTGCATAGCGCGATTCCACCAGCAGTAAGCCGTCCAGAGTCATCAAACCGCCCGCCACAATGCTGTAAATTCGGCGATGGGGCGAATCGGCATTGAGCTGGTAGGCAATGCCTGCCACCGTCAGCGGAATGAATGAGCCACACAGCGCATTCAGCCAGCGATAGCTAATCGGCGTGAGCGTAAATCCGGCTAAATCATGAGACGGAGCTTGTTCAATGCCGGGAACGTGGTTCGCAATCCACAGTGCGATCGCAATCAGATACTTGCCCAGCGGTGGGTGAGCGTCGAAAAATGGCGTTTGCGTCAAATAGTGATGGGCAAACTTGGCGAAGTACACCTCGTCAAACACCAGGTCATTAAAGCGGCCCAATCCCCAAACGCGCAGCGCCAGTGCAATCAGCCATATTCCAAGTAGCGCCGCTCCAAACCACGGAATTGACCAGCGCTGAAGCTTAATGGCCGACACGCCTTAAATCCTCGGTAGTGCTCGATAATCCTGGCAGTTAATCGCTTGCTCGGAGGCGGCCTTGGTGGGGTGGACGGGGCACTTGAGGCGATGATCCCCCGTGTAGTACTGGCAGTTAGGACAGGGGATATCGTGCATCTGCTTTGCGATCGCAACCGTATCGCGAGTCACAGAAAACAAATTCCACACCATCATGCCAATCAGTCCAATGCCGACGATGAATCCCATCGGCCCTAAAACGGTGCGTAAGCCTTCAAAGAGGCCATTCGCAACCTGATGAATAAGCGGCAGCATAAACACAGTAATCTAGTACAGTCAACTAAATGTTAATCCAAACCTAGTTTGGGCAATTCCTCCTAAGAGCTTAAGGAAATCTCAGGTTTTTCCGATTGTCAGATGCGATCGCGTACAATGATGTCCGCCTTTTGATGGTTGTTTGTAACCCCTCAGAGAAGGACACAGGCCACGGTGAAATTAACTTGTTTCTCATGAAACTCAGCCGTTCTTCAGGTTAAATTAAATCCCCGGTTTCAAGATGGAGATTAATTCATCCTGCTACTCAGTGCCTCCCGATGAGGAGAAAATGCTTGAAACCCCCTATTCCGTAAGAGATTGATTGAATTTTGGTTGATGTGCGATCGCAGATTTTTCTAGGAAAAACCGTAAAAAGATCTAAACTCCGACCGGAAAACCGGGGTTTTATGGCAGGATTGAAAGACGATTGAATTTTGTTGTGATGTTTACACGGGGAATTGTGTTATGTCGCTGTTACTAGGGGATGTTGTCCCAGATTTTGAACAAGAGTCCAGTGAAGGTAAGATTTCCTTCCACCAGTGGATTGGAGATAGCTGGGCTGTGCTATTCTCTCACCCCGCAGACTATACGCCAGTTTGCACGACCGAACTCGGCATGGTTGCCAAGCTAAAGCCGGAATTCGATAAGCGCAATACAAAAGTGATTGCGCTCAGCGTTGACGACGTTGAATCTCACATGGGCTGGATTAAGGATATTGAGGAAACTCAAGGCACCTCAATCAACTATCCCATCCTGGCCGATGGCGATAAGAAAGTATCTGACCTCTATGAGATGATCCACCCCAACGCCAACGCCAAGGTGACGGTGCGCTCTGTCTTCATCATTGATCCTCAGAAGAAACTGCGCCTGACTCTCACCTATCCACCCGCAACCGGACGGAACTTTGACGAAATCTTGCGGGTAATTGATGCGCTGCAACTGACGGATAACTACAGCGTTGCAACACCTGCAAACTGGCAAGATGGCGACGACTGCGTTGTTGTCCCCACCATTCCTACTGAAGAAGCCAAGCAGAAGTTCCCGAAAGGCGTAACTGAAGTGAAGCCCTATCTGCGGATGACGCCCCAACCGAATAAGTAATCGGTTTACACCTCGCGCTGCGAGGTCGATACCAACACAGCCTCGCGCTACCGCGCGAGGCTGTGTTGTACCAGGTTTTATATCGCTTCTCTAATATTAATTCTCCAATTTAGCGCTACAGATGAGTCTAGTGCTGAGGTACGATACACCTCTCTCCCCTCGCCTCCCGCCTCACAATACTGAACAATTAAGGTGTAGCAATAGTTAAGAGCAACGAAAGATTGCGGCCAATATTTAGCAATCAGCACTTGAAAAGTGAGGCGAGAGGAGTAAGGCGTAGCCCTTTCAAGGTGTTAATTTCTGAGCAGATAAAAGTCGAGCTGTAGAAACC
>CBKWJC010000029.1:0-68936 GCA_966674685.1 uncultured bacterium | reverse complement strand
TTCAAGGATTTCTTTGATAATTCTAGCTTGCTTTTAATTGGGCAACTGAATCAAGAGATGATCGAGCCAGCGTGTAGGGAAAGAATTGAAAGACTTGATGGGCTAGCTTTATCCGTACTCGACTACCGACGGGCAAGGGCGATCGCACAGGAGTACGGGCGTGCAGTTCTCGGCCTGAAGGCATTTGCAGGCAGTAGCGATATTCCCGCCCCAGAAATTGGCGATCGCAGATTAGAACGGTACTCTGATTGTCCAGTTCAAGCTGGAGGTCTTCCTGGCGAATCATCAAGTCGCCTTCATACTCTGACTGACTGGGAGAATGTAGTGCAGCGCCTGCTCGCTGCTGGTGGCCAGCATCGGCTTGGGGCAGCACGTCTACAGCAAAGTTGCCGACTTCCGTTTGCCAGAGCTGGCCTTGACGACGGGCGGGCAGGAAGTTGGCCTGGGTGACGAAACCCGCCACAAAGCGCGAGGCAGGCTGCTGATACAGTTCTTCTGGTGTGCCGATTTGCTCTAGGTGGCCCTGGCGCATGACGCCCACCCGATCGGAGATGGCAAGGGCTTCTTCTTGGTCGTGGGTGACGAATACGGCAGTTGTGCCCGTAGACTTGAGCACTTCGCGCACTTTCTGCCGCAGAAAGAGTCGCACTTCTACATCAAGGTTACTAAACGGTTCGTCTAGCAGAATGAGGTTAGGACGAGGCGCTAATGCCCGTGCTAGAGCAACCCGCTGCTGCTGTCCGCCAGATAGCTCGTGGGGGTAGCGATGTTCCAATCCCTGCAAATCCACCAGCGCGATCGCATCCATTGCCCGCAAGCGAATTTCGCGATCGCTCAGCCGCCGAGATTTTTGCTTCAGCCCAAAGGCGACGTTCTTGTAAACCGTCAAATGGGGAAACAGAGCGTAGTCCTGAAATACGATACCAACATCTCGCTGCTCTGGTGGCAACCAAGCACCATGACCATCGACTGTCAGGTTAGCTAGATTAATCTGACCCGTTTTTGTGCGTTCGAAGCCTGCAATTAGCCGCAGCAGGGTCGTTTTACCACAGCCTGATGGCCCTAGCAGCGATAGCAATTCTCCCTGATGCAGCGTTAGACTCACTCGATCAACCGCAGGTAGACTGCTGGATGTGTACTGCTTGGTGATGCTATCTAAACGAAGAACGACAGGCTGAGTCATATAAACTGTGTGCAAGCGTGAAGGAAAAATTAAATAAAGTGGAAATTTATAAGTTAGAAATTAGCGAAATGACGATTAATAATTACTCAATTTTTTAAAAACTATGCGATCGCATCTATCTAGCCGCATCCAGCGTTATCTGAATCAGCCTAGCAGCAATCAGAAAGAAGAGACATTTGCTTAGAGCTTCTGTCGTTAGTCTTCCCTTTGATACCGTAACATCTCTCCCTACTTAATGAAATTAATCCTCAATAAAGATCTCAAATACGCCTCATTATTAAAGGAGTATTGCTGAAATTATTCTCAACAACAACTGGGATCACCCAATCCTCAACTCTTTTTAACCGGGAAAGAGATTTTTGAGGCGTATTGGGTAGGAGCAAGTAGGGGCGAATGCTATTTGCCCCTACTTGCTCCTACCGATGTGTCTGTATGGCGCTTACTTCCAGCCAGCCCGGTCAACAATTTTGACAACTTCTGGGTTGTTCTGCCCATAGGCTGAAACGTTGACGGAGTCTTCCTTATAGTTACCTAGCTCCGACACAATCGGATCGACCTTGACGCCTTCTACAACCGGATACTCGTTGTTCCCTTGGGCGAAGATCTCCTGCGCTTCGGGACTGGAGAGAAATTCGATAAATGCGATCGCATTTTCCTTATTGGGTGCATTTGCCACCACACCAGCACCGCTGATATTCACATGAGTGCCTCGTTCCCCTTCACCCTGATTGGGGAAAAAGACCCCAGTCTGCTCCGTGACTTGCTGATCTGCGGCATCCTCTGACTTTGCCATCCGGGCCCAGTAGTAGTGGTTCACAACCGCTACATCACACTGACCAGAAGCCACGGCCTTAATTTGGTCGGTGTCACCACCTTCCGGCTCCCGCGCCAGGTTGTTCACCAAACCTGTGACCCATTTCTCGGTTTCTTCTGTGCCCATCGTTTCAACCATCGAACCAACGAGGGACTGGTTGTAGATATTACCGGAGCTGCGAATGCAAACGCGGCCTGCCCACTGGGGTTCAGCCAGAGCTTCGTAGGTAGACAGTTCAGTTGGATCGACCGTGTCCGTGTTGTAAACGATGACTCGTGCTCGCTTGGTCAGGCCATACCAATAGCCTTCGGGATGACGCAGATTAGCAGGGATGCGCTCCTCTAGCACCTGTGAAGAAGAGGTTTGAAGAAGGCCCTCCTGCTCTGCCCGCCAGAGCCGTCCAGCATCTACGGTGATGAACACATCAGCGGGGCTGTTGGCTCCCTCAGACTTAATTCGCTCAATCAGCTCATCAGCATCGCCTTCAATCAGGTTGACCTCAATCCCGGTTTCCGCTGTAAAGTCCTCATACAGAGCCGTATCCGTGTCGTAGTGGCGCGAAGAGTATATATTAACGATCTCTCCGGCTGAATCAGCATCTGGTGCAGCCGCCTCGCCATCAGTACTCGTAGAAGCAGACTGATTGGTGCTACAGCCTACTGCTGCTAAAAACGCCAATCCTGCAAGTGTGGTTAAAACGCTGCGTCTCTTGAAACTGAACCTTGCCATGAGCGAAACTTCTCTCCTTACTGCTTACGCTGCTTGAATCAATTCTTAATGAAAGTAATTCTTAATTAGATTCACGTTCTCGACGATATCGGACTCGGTTCTTAATGTCAACTGGACTTGTTGAGAGTCATTTCTGATTGTGAAGCGTTGAAAAAAGTAGCTGAATTCCTTATAAAATGGGCATTCTGGCCATATATCTTAGGCGAGCATGTCAGTAAACCTGTATATGCGATCGCATTGTTCTGAACGATACCCACTAAAATAGTTGGGATTTTAAGTGACTGAACTGGTAGGTCTATGCCTCGTCGCGACGATATTAAAAAGATTCTGCTCATTGGTTCTGGCCCAATTGTGATTGGGCAAGCCTGTGAGTTTGACTATTCCGGCACTCAAGCGTGCAAAGCCCTTCGAGAGGAGGGATATGAGGTAGTGTTGGTCAACTCCAACCCGGCCACCATTATGACCGATCCAGAAACGGCTGACCGCACGTATATTGAGCCATTGACGCCCGAGCTGGTCGCCAAAGTCATTGAGAAAGAGCGGCCTGATGCCCTGCTGCCGACGATGGGCGGCCAGACAGCGCTCAATGTTGCCGTCAGCTTGGCCAAATCGGGCGTGCTGGATCAGTACAACGTAGAGCTGATCGGCGCGAAGCTGCCCGCAATTGAGATGGCAGAAGACCGCAAGCTGTTCAAAGAGGCCATGGAGCGGATTGGCGTTAAAGTTTGCCCGTCGGGTCTGGCCGAGACTATGGACGAGGCGAAAGACATCGCGGCTCGCATCGGCTCCTATCCGCTGATTATCCGGCCTGCGTTTACGCTGGGCGGTTCCGGCGGCGGCATTGCCTACAATCAGGAGGAGTTTGAGGAAATCGCGCAGTCAGGCTTGGATGCCAGTCCCGTCTCCCAGATTTTGATTGAGCAGTCGCTCTTGGGCTGGAAGGAGTATGAGCTAGAGGTGATGCGCGATCTGGCCGATAACGTGGTGATTATCTGCTCGATTGAAAACGTTGACCCAATGGGCATCCATACGGGCGACTCCGTCACCGTTGCCCCAGCCCAGACATTGACCGACAAAGAGTATCAGCGGTTGCGTGACTACTCGATTCAGATCATTCGCGAAATTGGGGTTGAGACAGGCGGTTCCAACATTCAGTACGCCGTTAATCCCATCGATGGCGACGTGGTGGTGATCGAAATGAACCCCCGCGTCTCCCGCAGCTCTGCCCTGGCCTCCAAGGCGACCGGATTCCCGATCGCAAAATTTGCCGCTAAGCTGGCCGTCGGTTACACCCTGGATGAGATCTCCAACGACATCACCAAGAAGACCCCAGCCAGTTTTGAACCGACGATTGACTACGTTGTCACCAAGATTCCCCGCTTTGCCTTTGAGAAATTTCCCGGTTCCCAACCCGTTCTCACCACCCAGATGAAGTCGGTTGGTGAAGCAATGGCGATTGGCCGCACCTTCCAAGAATCGTTTCAGAAGGCGATGCGATCGCTGGAGACGGGTCGCTTCGGTTGGGGCTGCGATCGCGATGAGAAACTACCCAGCCTGACCCAAATTCGCGCCAATTTGCGGACGCCCAACCCAGACCGTCTGCTGACCCTGCGCCACGCCATGCTGATGGGCATGTCGGTTGAGGATATTTACGAACTGACCGGGATCGATCCCTGGTTCCTCGATAAGCTTGAGGACTTGCTGAAAACGGAGAAAGTTCTGAAGCGGATGAAGCTCCAGGAGATCGCCAAAGAGGATCTGTACGCGATTAAGCAGCAGGGCTTTAGCGATCGCCAAATTGCCTATGCAACCAAGACCACCGAAGACGAGGTGCGGGCCTATCGGAAGAGTCTGGGCGTCATCCCGGCTTATAAGACAGTAGACACCTGCGCCGCTGAATTTGAAGCCTACACGCCGTACTACTACTCCACCTACGAAGCAGAAACCGAAACCCTGCCCTCGGACAAGCGCAAGGTGATGATCCTCGGCAGCGGCCCCAACCGGATTGGCCAGGGCATCGAGTTTGACTACTGCTGCTGTCATGCCTCCTACGCACTCCAAGCAGAAGGCTTTGAAACCATCATGGTCAACTCTAACCCAGAGACGGTTTCCACGGACTACGACACTAGCGATCGCTTATATTTCGAGCCGCTGACCAAAGAGGATGTGCTCAATATCATTGAAGCCGAGCAGCCCGAGGGCATCATTATCCAGTTTGGTGGTCAGACGCCGCTGAAGCTGGCAGTTCCTCTAGAAGAAGCCCATGCGCCCATCTGGGGCACCTCGCCGGACTCCATCGACACCGCTGAAGACCGGGAGCGCTTTGAGCAAATCCTGCGGAAGCTGAATATTGAGCAGCCCCCCAACGGCATTGCCCGCAGCTATGAGTCGGCGCTCAAGGTCGCTCAGAAAATTGGCTATCCGGTTGTTGTGCGGCCCAGCTACGTCCTGGGCGGACGGGCAATGGAAATTGTCTATTCGGATCAGGATCTAGAGCGCTACATGACCTATGCGGTGCAGGTAGAGCCGGATCACCCGATTCTGATCGACAAGTTCCTGGAAAATGCGATTGAAGTAGACGTGGACGCCGTGGCTGACCAAACCGGACAGGTGGTGATCGGCGGCATCATGGAGCACATTGAGCAGGCCGGAATTCACTCCGGTGACTCGGCCTGTTCGATTCCCTACACCTCGCTGAGCGATGCAGCTTTAGCGAAAATTCGCACCTGGACGATTCAACTGGCAGGTGAACTGAAAGTCATCGGCCTGATGAACATTCAATTTGCGGTGCAGGGCGACACGGTTTACATCCTAGAAGCCAACCCGCGTGCCTCTCGCACAGTCCCGTTCATCTCCAAAGCAATCGGTGTGCCGCTTGCCAAGATCGCGGTGCGGGCAATGGCAGGTGAAACCCTGGCTAGCATGAACTTCACCGAAGAAATTATTCCGCGTCACATCGCCGTGAAGGAAGCGGTGCTACCGTTTGAGAAGTTCCAGGGTACAGACACAATCCTTGGCCCAGAGATGCGCTCTACGGGCGAGGTGATGGGCATTGATACCGATTTTGGCAAAGCGTTTGCCAAGGCAGCACTGGCGGCAGGACAGCGCCTACCGCTGGAGGGGACGGTGTTTGTTTCCATGAATGACCGTGAGAAGCAGGCGGTTGTCCCCGTCGTTCGGGATCTGATCGACCTGGGCTTTGACGTGATTGCGACGGCGGGCACCAAGCAGGTCTTGCAGGAGAACGGGCTGAATGTTGATCTGACGCTTAAGGTGCATGAAGGTCGTCCACACGTTCTGGACGCGATTAAAAACGGTCAGGTGCAGTTAATTGTGAATACGCCGCTGGGCGCGACTGCTCAGGAAGACGATCGCATCATTCGCCGCACAGCGCTGGCCTACAAGGTGCCGATTATCACGACGATTGCAGGTGCCAAGGCGACGGCAGCGGCGATTCGGGCTCTGCAAACGGCTCCGCTGGATGTGCGAGCTATTCAGGACTACGCAGCGGATAAGCCAAAGGCTGAAGTTGAAATGACGGTGTAGCAGGTACGTTTCCCAGGCTGGAATCAACTAAAAAAGCGGTGAGTCATGCACTTGCCGCTTTTTTGTTGGAATGTGAGAGTTGCGATCGCACTCAATTGCACTCAGCCAATAAAAGTGCGATCGCAACCCATACCTTCAGTTTCAACTATGCTGGCACCGCAACCTGTTCTCGCAGTTGCTGAATAATCTCACTCAAACCATCTTCATCTAGCCGATAGCTGAGCGGATGAGCAATCAGCCTTGCCGTGCTTTCATACAGCACCTCAAGCTCCAGCAGATTGTTTTCACGTAGAGTCCGTCCGCTGGAAACCAGGTCAACAATCGCCTCAGACATCCCCGTAATTGGGCCAAGCTCCACAGAACCATAGAGCGGCACAATTTCCACAGGCAGATCAATACTTTCAAAATACTCACGGGCGCAGTTGACAAACTTAGATGCCACTCGGCAGTGGGTCGGCAATTCAACCGCTGAGCGATAGGGACTCGTCGCCTTCACCGCAACGGATAAGCGACAGTGACCAAACCCCAAATCAACCAAGTGAGCCACCGCTGGCTGCTTTTCGCGTAGGACATCATAGCCCGCAATCCCAAGCTGCGCCTGACCATATTCAACATAGACAGGCACATCATGGGTTCGTACTAACAACCCTTTTGCCTGGCCACTGGCATCAGTAATTTGCAGTTGGCGATTAGAGGGATCTAGAAATCCGCTAAAGTCAAGACCAACGGACTTGAATAAATTAATGCTGTCTTTAAGTAAGGCACCTTTGGGCAGGGCAACGGTCAACATAGGTTTGTGAGGATTTGATTGGATAGACACCTAGTTAACGATAAACCCTTGATGGTGCGAACGGTACTGGTATCGGGGAAGGATTTGCGGTTGTGCTGAAAATGGCTACTGCATTCGGGCTGCTGTATTCAACTGTATTTAGCGGCAACATTTAGCGGCAACAAATCAGGCCGGAGAGCTACTGATGTATCCTTACGTAATCAGGCTGGAAGGTAGTTCCTGAGAGCCGCGCTCCATGCGGCTTCTCAAAAACCACCTTCCGGGTTCTCAGCGCGTAGCGCTGCAACACAAGACAGCGCTAGATTGAAGAGGCTGACATTTTGTACCTTGCAAACTGGCAATCCGCAGAGGATATTTGGCTACCATAGCGCGGCGACCCAATATCCTTCTAGTTTTTGGTGCAAGATGTGAGGAGGCAGACGTGAGGATCGAATCATGACACTGACTCAGGTTTGGGGTGCATTCATCGTCATATTTGTATGTCCGCTTGTAGGCAGCATACCGATTACCTATTGGTTCATTCGGCTGCTCGCGAGGAAGGATCTCGCCCAAATGGGCACCGGAAACATCGGCATTTCAGCCGCGTTTTATCACGGTGGGCGCTGGGCCGGGATCTGGGCGGTTTTAGTTGAAGCGCTCAAGGGAATTGGCGTGGTGCTGGCGGCTCGCTATTTTTTTCCTGCTGATCCAACCTGGGAACTGATTGCCATGATGGCGCTGGTGATTGGGCGCTACTGGTCGGGGCAGGGTGCGGGGACAACCAATGTTACCTGGGGCTATGTGGTGCATGATTGGCGGATTGCGGGCATGACGCTGTTTCTCAGCGGCATTAGCTTTACCCTACTGCGTCAGCGGAAGCTAGGCAAATACGTCGTTCTAATTTTGTTACCGATTCTAACGCTGCTGCTCTATCCCACGAATGAAGAGCGAATTGTGGCCGCAGCGGCACTGAGCTTACTCATGGCCTGGATTTATCAACGGATTCCAGATGATTTAGATTTATCTGAACAAGAAGCTTCAACCAGTTCAAAAGGTATGTTTCGATTTTTACGTGGCGATCGCTCGGCGCGATCGCTCCAGCAATCTCTGCAAGCCGATCAAGTCGGCAACAAAGCGGCAACCTTGGCGCAACTCTATCAGTGGGGCTATCCGGTGCCAATGGGCTGGGTGCTCCAGGCCGGAGATGATCCGGCGGCGGTGACGGAAGCGGCTCAGCCATCCGGGGCTAAACCCGTGGTCGTGCGCTCTTCGGCTGTGGGTGAAGACAGCGAAACGGCATCGGCAGCCGGACAGTATCAGTCAATGCTCAATATTGCCAGTCCGGAAGCGCTGCAAGAGGCGATCGCACGCTGCTTGAATTCCTATAACGCGCCATCTGCGATCGCATATCGGCAGGAGCACAATATTCCCGACGCGCAAATGGCGGTGCTGGTGCAGCGGCAGATTGACGGAGCGTTTTCCGGGGTAGCCTTTAGCCGCGATCCGATTACCTGTCAGGGCGATGCAGTGGTGATTGAGGCGCTGCCGGGTGGAGCGTCACGCGTCGTTTCGGGGCGAGAAACCCCGGAGCTATATCGGGTGTGGATCACGCAGGATGAGTTTGATCAGGTAAGTGCGATCGCAGCAGCAGCGTCTGGCTCGCCGGACTGGTTCCTGCCGGAAGAGAGCCGCTTTGACATGGAGGGGGAAGGAGACGTGCCGCCGAGGCTAATTCAGCAGGTTGCTTTTCTGGTGCGCCATCTGGAAGCCTGCTATCACGGGGTGCCCCAGGATTTGGAGTGGACGTTTGATGGACAGAAGCTCTGGGTGCTGCAAAGCCGTCCAGTGACAACGCTGCTGCCAATCTGGACGCGCAAAATTGCGGCTGAAGTGATTCCCGGTACGATTCATCCGCTCACTTGGTCAGTGAACCGTCCGTTGACCTGCGGCGTCTGGGGTGACTTGTTTACCCTGGTTCTGGCGGAGCGGGTGCAGGATCTCGATTTTGAGCAAACGGCCACGCTGCACCACAGCTATGCCTATTTCAATGCGTCGCTGCTGGGTCAGATCTTTCGCCGCATGGGTCTGCCTGCCGAAAGTTTGGAGTTTCTCACCCGTGGGGCAAAATTTAGTCGTCCTCCAATCGGTTCAACCCTGAAAAACTCAGCCGGACTTTGGCGACTACTGCGCCGAGAAATGCGGTTGCCAAAGGATTTTGAGCAGGAGAATCAGCAGAAATTTTTGCCCAAGCTGGCCGAACTGAGCCGGGATGAGCTAGATACCCAATCGCCAGTGGAACTGTTGACCCGAATGGAGACGCTGCTGGATTTGCTCCGCAGTGCCACCTACTACAGCATTCTCGCTCCCCTCAGCCTAGCGGTGCGGCAAGGTGTGTTTAAAGTGCCCGATGCGGTCTTAAATCGCCAGCAATCGCCAGAGGTGGAATCAATTCGAGCTTTACGTGCGATCGCAGATGAAAACCGCTCGTTAGTTTTACGTATTGCGCCGGACTGCGAGCATAGCTCCTCGGTATTTGCAGCCCTGGCCGAATCTCCTGATGGTCAGGCAGTTATGAAGCAGATTGATCGCTTTCTGAATGACTACGGCTACCTCAGCGAAGTGGCGACCGATATCGCCGTGCCCCGCTGGCAGGAAAATCAGCATGCCGTGCGCGAGATGTTTACTCAGTTCGTCCTCGATCCGCAGGATGAGGTAACTCATGCACAGCCAGACCAAATAAACTGGCAAATTCGCAATGTGCAGCAGCGGCTGGATTTGAAAGGGCAGGTGACACAGACCTACAGCCGCATATTAGCCGAGCTGCGCTACACCCTGGTGGCGCTGGGTCGTCACTGGTGCGAAACTCAAACGCTCGACCACGCAAGAGATGTTTTCTTTTTGGAACTGGACGAGGTGCGCCAACTGGTTGCAGATCCGACTCAAGTGCTAGTGCAGCAGCTTCGGCAGCGAATTGAGGTGCGTAAAACTCAGTTTGCCGCCGATCAAGCAATGACCACAGTACCCAATTTGGTCTATGGCAACGAACCGCCGCTATTTGTGGCATCTCGTCCAGTAACGGGCAACACGCTGCGCGGTATTGGCGCGAGTCCCGGCCAAGTGGAAGGGCAAGTGCTGGTGCTGAAGTCGTTTCAGGCCATGCCGACAATGAATCCCGAAACAATTTTGGTGGTGCCTCACACGGATGCAGGCTGGGCACCGCTCCTGGCACGGGCGGCTGGATTTATTGCTGAGGTGGGTGGACGCCTATCGCATGGCGCAATTGTCGCTCGCGAGTATCGCATTCCAGCGGTGATGAATGTGCAGGACGCCATGAATCATCTCAAGTCTGGACAGTGGGTACGAGTGGATGGCTCGCAAGGTACGGTGGAGATTTTGGATAGTTCGACTTCTGGAGAAAATTAGTTGCGGTTGAAAAATATGATTAACTGTCGTGAAATGTTTGCTCTGCAAGCATTTCACAACAATCAATTGGATTCTTATACACCGATTTGATGTAACCGAACTATGTATGACTTGGGAAATAAGAAAAAGGTGCTAAGCAAGCTGCGGCACCGAATGAACGGTTGCGATCGCAAACTTGGTTAACACCTTCTTTCCCTAGTGATAACGCTTTAGTGACAAGTTATTTACCAAGCCTGACGAGAAGCCAGCTTTTCCACATCGGCTTGCGCTTGGTGCAGAAGGGCTTGACGGCTATCGGCAGACTGGTGAAGTCCGGGAACTAGATTACGCGCTTGTAACGCCATGTGAAGTTGAAGATGGGCGACATAGTCACGGAAATCTTCACGGGACGCAGCAGACAGATCGGTAATGGAATGGTTAGAAGACAAAGGCATAACAGAACTCTAGTCTCTATCGAATGACGTTTGAACTGTTTGGCAACGATACTGAACTTAACATGCTCGGTGGGTTCTAGCAGATAGAACTTTAAAAGTTGAAATGAAGTTTAATTCTTTCTCCGACCTCAGCGAGATGGATGTTCAGATTTGCGATCGCAGTCACATAGGCACCGCTCATCAATGGGATCACCTAAAATCAGTGCTTAGCAGAGCCTTCGAAGAGCTGAAAGTCCGTCCGAGGCTGTTGATCCCCAGTCACCCGTTCAAACGTCTAGCAATTTATTTCCTTTATGCTTCGTTACAAATCTGGTCGCTGCATTATCCCTCGTTTGTCACCTTGAACAATATGAAATCCAATTAAATCTCACTGTTTATGTTTTGTGAAATGCCTGCCAAGTAGGCATTTCACAAAACATAAACAGGGTTCCCATACACGGATTTCAGATAAATAGGTGGGCACGAATGAGCAAATCTTCTGTAAAGCTGATTAGATAAGGGCTTCAAATCCCTGACCTTGACTGCGGAATTGCTCAGCTTGCCCCAAAAGTCGCACATCGCGTTCAATCATTCAGCGTCCTGTCAAAAATTAGCTTAACGCTCGTGAAAAACCACCCAGTCTTGCTCAAACGTGACGTTATATTGAGCAAAGAAATTGTTGCCTAGTAAGCCAATATCCATTGCGGGTGGAGCAACACTAATCTGCAAATTTTCAGCCTTAGCTCCAGCCACATCCACAGATTGGACAACACCCGCAAGCTTCTCGACGATTCGACCATCCGCCACCTGAGCGCGAATCACTCCAGTCGGCACAACGCCCAGTTCCTGCGCCATCTGAGTGGTAATCACCGTACCGCTAGCTCCTGTATCCACAATCATGGGATAGAGCTTACCGCCGTTAAAGTTCACTAAGATAACCGGGGTTCCACCCGCCCGCCCGATAATGCGAGCACGAAACGTTCGTTTTGCGCCCTGGTTGGTAACGGATGAGACCTGCGCGTCATTAGCCTTAGCTTGGGCAACCTGAAAATTACGGTTATATTCAACAATTTTGCCTTGAGCCGCACTGTAGGAAGCGCTGCTAGACGGAACTTTTGTCAAAAGATTGATTGCCTGCTGCCAGCGGTTGGCAACGAGTTTCCAATCGTCGGGTGTGCGGGCCGTTTGGGAAATGCTGAATGCACTGGACGCACGCGTCACCCCTTGATAGTAAGCGACGGCTCCCGGATCGGCTTGTGGTGTCGCCGTTGCAGCCTCCGATTCTGCCGATGAGGTGGCTGGCGATGTCGATGGCTCTGTTGTCGCTTTTGCTATCGCTTCTGGTTCAGAGGAGGAGGCTGTGATATTGGCAGTAGCTTCAACGTTGGTCGTGGAATCGCGGGTTAAGCTACAGCCTGAAGCCGCGATCGCAAATCCAGCAAACAGGACGAACGATAGAAGCGAACGAGAAAATCGATAGCACATGGAGTTATAGGAGTCGGTGTGAGGTGGAGTACAAAGATGCTGGTGGAATGCTAAGCTAGCTAGACTACGGTCTCGAACTATAGCCACAAAACCTGTATACCCCTTTTCGGAAAAACGGCTAAGCCACAACCTTTTGTCACAGTTGTTAGTAAGTGCATATAACTCAATACATAACCTAAAGAACCGGGGGAGCGCCCCGGCGGGGCGCTCCCCCGGTTCTTTAGATATGGCTGTTTATACCAATCTGCTTTGGTCGCAGGTTCTGGCTATCAGTTTTTGTCACAAGCTGATGAAATTGTTGAGCGAAAACTCTACCCATATCCTGCCCACAAGTCGTAGGATAGTACCGCTAATCGAGCGTAATTAAGCGTCTCTAAAAATTCCCTGAGGTCATTTGTCTATGCCCCTTCAAAATGCTGACCCGGCATTGTTGGTCTTAAGTGATGGTAGCGTTTATCGAGGCTGGTCGTTTGGTGCACCGGGCACTGTCATGGGTGAGGTGGTCTTCAACACTGGCATGACGGGCTATCAGGAAGTGCTCACCGATCCCAGCTATCGGGGGCAGATGCTGACGTTTACCTATCCCGAACTCGGTAACACAGGTGTCAATCCAGACGATGAAGAGTCTCAATCGCCTCAAGTCGTAGCTGCGATCGCACGTAATGTCTGCCATCGACCCAGCAACTGGCGCTCGACCCAGTCTCTGCCCAATTATTTGAAAACGCACAACATTCCCGGCATCTACGGCATTGACACCCGTGCCCTAACGCGCAAGCTACGTTCCTCCGGCTCGATGAATGGTGCTCTGTCCACGACGATTCTCGATCCAGACGAGCTACTGCGTCAGCTTCAGGATGCCCCCAACATGGAAGGGTTAAATCTGGTCAAAGACGTTACGACGACGGACGTTTACGAGTGGTCTGATCCAACGGATACAGTTTGGGAATTTGGTCCCGTGCCCTCCAGTCCAGAGGATAAACCGCTGACCGTCGTTGCACTCGATTTTGGCGTGAAACGCAATATCCTGCGCCGTTTAGCCAGCTATGGTTGCCGTGTCATCGTGGTACCAGTGGATACGCCACCTGAGAAAATCCTCAGCTACAATCCCGACGGCATTTTCCTCTCGAATGGCCCCGGCGATCCGGCAGCGGTGACGGAAGGCGTCGAGACGGTAAAGGCGCTACTGGAGAGCCAAAAGCCCATGTTCGGCATCTGCATGGGGCACCAAATTCTGGGACTATCGCTAGGTGCTAAGACCTTTAAGCTGAAATTCGGTCATCGCGGTCTTAACCAGCCCTGTGGTTTGTCTCAGAAGGTGGAAATCACCAGCCAAAACCACGGCTTTGCAATTGACGCAGACTCAATCGCCAATGCTGATGTCGAGGTCACCCACTTGAATTTGAATGATCGTACCGTTGCTGGCATTCAGCATCGATCGCTGCCCATTTTTTCAGTGCAGTACCACCCAGAAGCCAGTCCTGGCCCGCACGATGCCGATTATTTATTTGAGAAGTTCGTCCAGTCCATGCGTGAGCATAAGCGCTAGTTTCATTTCTACCCAATCAGTCTATAGATTCAGATGCTGGGTGCAGGGGGGCAGGGAGGCAAGGAGAGCTAATTCGGAGTCATAGTTAGAATTGGTTTGGTCGTTCTACCTCTGCTTTATTAATGCAACTTGCTCAATAAGAAAGGCTCTCGCGCTGCGAGAGCCTTTCTCGTTAAGAATTAGCGATGGTTCAGTGAGACTGCGCTGGCTATTTCCATGAAGTTTCGCTACATCGGCCGTGACAGCTCTCAGGACATGCCGAGGCGGTCAAACCGTTTCTTCCGAAGTAGCGTTAGCGATCGCAGAAATGGCTGAGCTATGGCTGCTAAAACAACCGCTCAACAAACCAAGGGGGCCAGGTTGCTGCTCAAATTGTTTCCGCGCTTTATCTCAGCCCATTTCTGTAAGGTCGCCAAACTTTAGAATGCTTAAGCAAGCATAAAATCTGGCTAAGCCATTACTCATCACAATAAAAACAGTTGTCTGAAATGGCTGTGAGAAAAAGTTATGAAAAATTAGGTCTTAATTCCACATCAGCCGATCAAGACCAGGCCGGAACCAAGCAAACCGATCTTTGCCCCGCTCACCCGCTTTGTCTAGGGCTTCTCTGGCGTGGTTCAGTAACTGAGCTGAGCTATCGACTGGATGCGTCGTATCGGCCAGAGAGCCACCTACACTGGCGTTGACCTGAACTTTTGCACCATTGCTGAGCGTAATCGATAGCTCATTCAGCGTTGCCCGCAGCATTTCGCCATAGTCAGCCGCTACTTCTGCATCCAATCCGGGTGTAATGCAGGTAAACTGCTGCCGACCATCGCAGTGCAGCCAGCTTTCAGGATAGGACTTGGATTCAATCGCCTGTGCGATCGCATATAGCACCGGATCGGTAATCGGCAATGTGCTATGACCGTCTTCTGCCTGCACTTGATTGATGCGAATCAGCAGAATGCTGAGGGATTGATAGCGAGAATTGTCTGGTTCTTGCCTCATCCGCTGTAGCAAATACTGCGTCACCTGGGGCACGGCGCTTTGGCTCATCAAGCCCGTCACAGGTTCAATTAAACCAAAGACATCCAGCCGCGTTTTGCCTTGCTGATGTAGCTCATCAACCATTTGTCCCTGCTTGGACAAGTCGCGCTCTCGATGGCGGACTTCTGCTTGCATCTGCTCAAGCTGTCGTTTCTGATGCGACACCTTGAGGTTGCGCCGAATGATCACTGGGATACAAACCAGCAGCCCAATTAAAACTCCAATTGCCAGCGTCACCAGCAGCACCAGGGCAAGAGAATTCGTGAACTGGAGGGCTAGAAAGTTCACGATCACCGGATCAGGGTTTTGCAGGGCAAAGATGATAGCCCCTAGTGCAATGACAATGGCAGCAATGATGAACAGCAGCATGAGTAATGTTTAGGCTCAACAAACAGCTCGATTTACGGCTCGATTTTAACGGATAGGATCTTGTCACCCTGACGAATGGCATTGACCACATCCATATCCTCAGTTTGACCAAACACGGTATGCACACCGTCTAAGTGTGGCTGTGGGCTGTGGCAGATGAAGAACTGACTGCCGCCAGTATCCCGCCCCGCATGAGCCATCGACAGCGTTCCAGCCAAGTGCTTGTTGGAGTTGATTTCACACTTGATGGTGTAGCCGGGGCCACCTGTGCCCGTACCTTTAGGACAGCCTCCCTGAATCATAAAGTTAGGAATCACACGATGAAAGTTGAGTCCATCGTAAAATCCTGATTCGGACAGCTTGACGAAGTTCTTGACGGTGTTGGGTGCATCCTGATCGAATAGATCGAGATGAATGGTGCCCTTTTCCGTTTCCATGATGGCGCGAGTCATTAGAGTAGAGTCTCCTTTGAGAGTGTATGAATTCAGGTAACGGTCTCAATTGCGAGCTTGGGCTAGGTAAGCTTGACTTACGCAACGCAAATTGCCGCTCTTTGAGGATTACCCAGATCCGTATTACCGTATTAGACGATAATCGACGCGCCAACCTTCCGTCTATGATTACGTCAAATTGTTTATTTTTGAGTTGGTAAAGCCAATCTCAGGTATTTATCCAGATTTATCACTGCTAGATGTCATAAATCATCTGCCAGAAGCCAGATTATGTCCAATTTGGCAAGCGTTAAGACTATAGCGGTTTTAACGATAATGAAATGAGTGACCTCGATAATGAGTGACCTATTGAAGTTCGTTACACTGACCAGTATGAATTGAACAGGCGATCGCAGCCCTGATTGCAAGAATCACGGATTGCGAGAACCAGGAGAGAACCGATTTGAAATCGTTTATGGCTCAGTCACCCCGCGTCATCCCCGAAAATCTGACTTTTCAACAGGCAATCGGCATTAGCCAAGAACTGCTGGCAAAAGCTGATCAGCAGGCTTATGCAGAAACCGAACTGCAAACTGCGATCGCAGCTCTGGTTGCTAGCGAAAACGGGGCGCGGGGCTTTTTCATCACCTATCTCACTGGAGACAGCCCACTAGCCGATCAGCCAACTCCAGCCGTGCTGACCGCCCTAGAGCAGTCACCGCAGATCGTGTCAGAGCTATTGGTAAAAAATTTGGCCATGTCGTCTGCAATGGCCGTGGCCCATCGTCGTAACGAAAATGATGAACTGGCGGCGGGTTCCGAACGGGTGCAGCGGCGCACGCAGCAACTGATGCAGCAGCTTGACCTTGCTGGACTGTCAGAACGAGCCAAGACTCTCCACACTAGTGCTCAAACTGGTCAGGGAGACTACGCCGAATTTCTCAACCGCTGGGGATATGACACCGAGCAGCGGCAGGTGATTGCTCAGGCATTCGAGCAGGTTTTGGTTCTGATGTAAGTACGCTGGTCTTGGGCATCGTTTAACGGCTGTACAACGGCACTGGTAGCGTTAGCCATGTAGGAATGTTGCAGTGCGATCGCATCTTGATAGGACGACAAAAAGTGATCGATGCGGTAGCGATAGGGGGCAACCCGACTCGTATGACGGGGTGCAGATTCAATAACGGTTAATATCCAGCCGTTTGACGTTTGCTTAATGCAGGTGCGAATACCACGATTCATTCCTAAAACGGTTTCCTAGCCCAATGCAATCGGTGTCTATATCTGTTTGATACACAATCTAAGTCAGCAGCTTACAGCCTAAATCCAGGCTTGGGTAACATTTAATACCAATTCAAATTGAGAGTAAACAGAATGAACCCTGATAGGGTAAAGGGCTTTAGCCCTTTGTTGAGTGCCATCTCATAAAGAGTAGATATGAGTCTACTGTGTCAATTTTTCAGCCGAATCTCAACCGAAGTATTGGATTTTAAGGATTGTTAAACTAGAACTTAAGCAGGGTCGGGTCAAGCTGCCATACCCGTTCAATTTGGGGTTGTCATGAATAAACTCCTTGTCCAGTGCGGCTTTACAGAAGCTCGAGATGAGCAGACTGCTGCACCTATTCCACAATTTGGACATTCGCCAAAATGGATATCTTAATTGCCCTGTGCATTGGGATCGGTCTCAGTGCAGCAACTGGATTTCGCATCTTCATTCCACCGCTGCTCATGAGCGCTGCTGCTGTCACCGGACACTATGCACCGCCGGAGGAATTGGCCTGGATGGCAACTCAATCGGCGCTGATTGCCTTTGCCGGAGCTACGGTTGTTGAAGTCATTGCCTACTATATCCCTTGGGTTGATAACCTGCTGGATGTGGTAGAGGTGCCTCTCGCCGCGATCGCAGGCACGATTCTAACCGCAGGGATGCTATCGGGTACCGTGATGGATAGCTTTCCTGAACTCAGTCCGCTGATCGTGTGGACAGCGGCTGCGATGGTCGGCGGCGGCACAGCCGCCGCCACCGAGGGCGCAACGGTTGTGACTCGGCTCGCGTCTACAGCAACGACGGGAGGTTTCGCCAATCCCGCTCTGTCCACTGCGGAAAATCTCAGTGCTGTGATCATGACCTGGCTTGCGATCGCACTTCCCTTTCTGGCCCTGGGTCTGATTGTGTTCTTGGTTTGGTACACCATCACGCGCGGCATCCGTCTACTCACTCGCCGCCGCTCCCAATCAGCCTCTTATCCCGACAGTCATATTAGTTAAGTACTCTGTAAATTAAGTTTTGCTGGTTGATGTGCCGCGCGGAGCACGGCACATCAACCAGCAAAACCCATCAAAACAAAGTTGACAGACTATTTAGGTTGGCATAAATAAACGCAGCTCAAAAACCGGGGGAGCGCTCCGTCTTTTGAGCTATGCATTGATTTGTATGTAGCTACTCAATACCAGTTCCACGAGTTGGCACTACATGATGAGATCAGTGCTGAGGGCTAATATCAGTTCTGCAATTTAGCGCTACAGATACGTCCAGTGCTGAGTGCTGAGTTGTCTCATTCACCTCACTCCTCATCCTAATGAGGCAGGGTGGTTTCATTAAGCCAGAAGCTATCTAAGACAAGAGCATCCCGCTCAGGAGCGTGGATTCAAACAATCCGCAAAATCGCAAACGGGAGGAGCGAGGTTTGCCGTCAACTCTATGAACAAATGCAGATCGTTGCCGGAATCGCCCCCACTCAATCTCGAACTGATTGAATTCACCCTCCTAAACAGGTCACCTCGCTCCTACTGTCATGCCATGCTGAACGAATTAAACTGCAAGATGCCGCTGCACCGTTTGCGATAGCAAATCTGTCCAGTGGGCTGTCATCGCTGCGTCAATGGCTTCCACCATGACCCGAATCACGGGTTCGGTACCCGAGGCTCGGACTAAGACGCGGCCCTGATCGCCCATTGCTGATTCGGCCTGAGCAATGGCCTGCTGAAGCGGATCGCAATCCTGCCAGTTCAATCTGCGATCGCGATCTTCCACCCGGATATTTTTGAGTAACTGCGGATAGGTTTGGAAGCTCTGATCCACTAGATCAGCCAGCGACGTGCCGGATTGCTGAACCAGTCCGGCAATGTGCAGTGCTGTCAGCACCCCATCGCCCGTCAGACTGTAGTGGTGGCACAGGATATGCCCAGACTGTTCGCCGCCCAGCATCGCACCGCGCCGCTGCATCTCGGCGTGAACATGCTGATCGCCCACGGGAGTACGGACAAATTCGCCGCCCTGAGCCTGCCACGCCCGCTCAAAGCCCAAGTTCGCCATCACGGTTGAGACAATCAGGTTCTCAGGCAGTTGATTCGCAGACTGTAGCAGATTGCCCCAGAAGTACAGAATATAATCACCGTTTACTTCTCGGCCTTGAGCATCGACGGCCATCACCCGATCGGCGTCGCCATCAAAAGCAAAGCCCAAATCAGCCTGATGCTCTTTCACCGCCGCCTTTAGCGGTTCGAGATGGGTCGAACCGCAGTGAACGTTAATCCGATTGCCGTCGGGGGTGCTGTGCAGGGCAATCACCTCGGCTCCCAAGGACTCGAAAACTGCGATCGCAGATCGAGTGGCGGAACCCCAAGCTAAATCGAGCGCAATTCGCATTCCTGACAAATCAACGCCCGTTGGTAGCGACCGATGCAGAGCTTGAGCATATCGCTCGACCAGGTCAAACCGCTGTTCACAGCGTCCCCAGGGGTTCAAACCTGCCTCTGGCAGAGCGCTGGCGATGGGAGATAAATTGCCGCGTAGCGCCGCTTCGATTTCTTTTTGCAGCACCGTGCTGAGCTTGGTGCCATCGGCGGCAAAAAACTTGATCCCGTTGTCTTGGGGCGGATTGTGGCTGGCGGAGATCATGACGCCACCCAAGGCGTTCAACTGGGGCGTTAATGTTGCCACGCAGGGTGTCGCGCATAATCCTAGATTCCAAACTTCTAGACCAGAAGCCGTCAGGCCAGCCGACAACGCCGCAGACAGCATATCGCTGGAATTACGAGAATCTTGACCTATTAAAACCACGCCCGTTCGCTGGGCATGGGATTGTAAAACCTGTCCGGCCCAAAAGCCCACCTGTAGCGCTAGGGGAGCATTAAGCAACTCTCCCACCTGTCCACGAATGCCATCCGTACCAAACAACGAAGACTGGGGTAGCGATAAGGGTGCCCAGCCCGCCATTGCAGGATGTGAAACAACACCGGGTTGAGCCGAACGAAGTTGCGATCGCGCTGCAACAGCACGACGGGGGGGAGACGTAACCATAGGTATAAACACTCCTTACACACACTCACTCACAGTGGAGCATACCATCTTCACGAAAATTTGCACTGTTTACGTGTGACAACTCTCCAGAAACGTCTGAAGCGTTCGCTCTTGAGTTTGCAGCGCATCAATCGAGTCGATGGGAATGAGCAGTTGTATCCAGGTAGCGATGCTTTGAGAACTACCGAACACGCTGCTTGACGCTCCGATTTGGTTATGCTCCAGCATAGGATAGGAGCAGATGTTCAGAATGGCTCAATCGAGAGATATTTGTTCACTGAAATAGGAACATCACCACTGGCTCATCCGAATGGGACTCTACAGCCATCTTCAGTTGATTGTGAACAGGTCATCCCAGCGGGTTGGCCTATTCACAGTCAACTGAGTTCACCAGCTATTGAATGGAGCTATCCATATGGATCTACGACCTCGGCGCGACTGATCCGGATCTTGTTTACACAAGGGTCGGAATTCAGACAATGCTTTGAGAACTTGCAACGTTACGTTGTAGCTGTAGTCAGCTCTGTTCCGGCGCGGGCATTTTTGTGGCGCGGCGTCGCCACGTCGCAAAAACGTCTTAGCCAAATATGACTATGGTTATACCAATGGTTATGCAAAATGTTTACCGAAACGCATTCAAAGGTCAGATCAGATGACGGATCAACTGCCGAGTGACTTTTGGCAAGGACTGGAACAGTTTAATCGCGGCGAATATTACGCCTGCCACGATACGCTGGAAGCGATTTGGATGGAAGCTCCTGATCCGCCCAAGAGCCTGTATCAGGGCATTTTGCAAGTCGCGGTGGGGATTTATCACCTGAGCAATCAGAACTGGAAAGGATCGGTCATTCTGCTGGGCGAGGGCATCAGTCGCATTCGCCGCTACGACTCCGACTACGCAGGCGTTGATATTGATGATCTGCTTGAACAAAGCTCCGATTTGCTGATGGCTCTCCAGACGGCTGGCCCGGAGCAAGCGGTGGCCTGCGCGCACTACTTGGGTTTACTGCCAGAGGATTCAGTGGCGGAAATGACCCAGGAGGCAGCGGAGCAGTTATCCGGAACTCCACTGGAAGCTGCGGGTTTAAATTTGGCTGAGCCGCTGGATGAAGATCTGAAATCGCGATTGAAGTTGCCCAAAATTCGGTATCAAAAGCCTGATTGAAACTTTAGGTGCGATCGCACCGTCATCTCATCCAATACCATCACATGCGCCAGCCCCCGACTGATCTAACCACAGACCGACTCAAACTCCGCTGCCCATCCCTGGCGGATGCTGCCGCCATCTTCGAGTATGCCGCTGATCCAGACGTGACGCGCTATATGGATTGGCCAACGCATACGGATATTCAAGACACAATTCGGTTTCTTGAATGGTGTATCCCTCGGTGGGAATCAGGCGAGGAGTTCTGCTGGGTAATCACCGCCCAGCCCGCAGATCAGGTGATAGGTGCCATTGCCTGTCGGATCGACGGCCATAAAGCCGACTTTGGCTATGTTCTTCATCGGCAATACTGGAGGCAGGGGTATATGACGGAAGCCGCTCGTGCCGTGATTGCATGGCTGACCAGTCTCCCAACCATTTATCGAGTCTGGGCAGTATGTGATACTGAAAATCTGGCCTCAGCCAGGGTTTTAGAGAAGGTGGGTCTGCGGCGTGAAGGCACGTTGCGCTGTGCCACAATGCGTCCCAACCTGTCATCTTGTCCCCGCGATAGTTTCATTTTTGCGAAGGTGCGCGATCCGGAGTCCGGATGTTGGGCAAGTTAGTCTGTAGGAGAGGGTAAAAGACTGAATCATTTTGCTAAATTCCTGACGAAGTCTGTTTTGCCCTGGTAGATTTTTAGTGATACACCATCCACCGCTAAATTTTCGATTAGCCGCGTCAAACTAATTCACAAAACGCTGAGAACACCGTAAAACCATGTTGCGACGATTGTTTCGTTCAAGCTTGTCATCCGCTCGCTGGCTCTTACCGTTGATGATTGTCGGAGGTGCGATCGCACCCTATTTCGGACAAACGGCTCAAGCCCAAACTGGCAACCAAGCGCTGACCCTCCGCTCCGATGTGCAGGAAGCCAACTCCGTCACGGGTGTGATCACAGCACGCGGCAATGTCCAAATCAACTATCCAGCTCGTCAAATCCAGGCCACTTCTGCCCAAGCGCAGTACTACAGCCGCGAACGTCGCATTGTCCTCAGCGGTAATGTCTATGTGCTGCAAGAGGGCAATAGCTTACAGGCCGAAACGATTACGTATCTCATCGATGAAGGCCGCTTTGTGGCACTGCCGCGCCAACAGGAGCAGGTTGAAGCTATTTACTTAGTGGATGACCCCAATGCGCCAGCCGAACAGCCTGCCAGTTCGGGTAATGGTGCAGTTGGTGGCACAGAGGACTTCGATCCTAAACCTGTCTTCAAGACTCCATTCAGCGATCAGTAATCCTTGCAGCTTTATAACGAAGCCTTCGGGGTCGTCCGCGTCAAATTCGGTACCAGAGCGAGAATGCGTTTTGCTACATCTACGTCTATGGGCATGACCGAAAGCCGATTCCCCCGTTTCACCACCTGGAGTTCATCTGGATCAAATTTTTCTTTTAGCTGGTCAAGTGCGATCGCAGCAGAAAAACGCTCGACAAATTCCACCCGTACAGTTTGCCAGCGCGGATTATCGGGTGTGGATTTGGGATCGTAATAGTGGCTGTTGGGGTCGAACTGGGTTGGGTCGTCAATCTTCGTTTCGACTACCTGCATCAAGCCGACAATGCCAGGGGGTTTAGTGTTGGAATGGTAGAAAAAGACCTGATCCCCAACGGCTGCTGTCCGAAGAAAATTACGGGCCTGATAGTTGCGTACTCCATCCCAAAGGGTGGTGCGATCGCGCTCTAAGTCGTCAATGCTGTAGGCATCTGGTTCCGATTTCATTAACCAGTACTGCATAAAGCGTCTTCGTTCCTCTAGTTGATTCGTATGAACGTCTCGGATCATACCAGTAACGCGATGTGCAACTATTTTGTCCCTACCTCCCCCACCTACTCACCCATGTTTGGGCTATCGTGAACCATAACGCTCAAGTTGCACATCGCGTCTCTAGCAGTAGCGCTACTGAAGACCAGCTTCATTCTGTGACCCTAGGGCTAGATTGGCATCAGCCAGATCTGAAGCCACAAATGGTGGCAAGGCAATCGGATCATCATCTAACGACAGCAAAAAATTGACTAAATCCGTCTGATCCTGAGGCCGATATCCGGCCTGCTGATCAACCCAGTAGTCGTGACCCTGACCGCTGACATTGGCTCGTTGCAGATCGGGGTTGGCCCGATTCACCTCCACCATCGGTTCTCGCAAATTGCGATCGACCAGCATTCGCAGACTGGCTGCCGAGTCGGGTCTGATCCCGCGCATGAAGGTGCCCACCATGCCGATCTGAGCTGGATCGGCCACGGTGAACCAGCCAGTTTCCTCAGGTTTAAGGGCGGTCGCACTGGCGGCAACACCACCATCATGCAGGTATGGAGCATGGAGATAAGCACCAATCAGCTTCATCACTTTGTAGCCACCCTGGGGATCACTCTGGGCATAGGCGAGCTGGATATCATCCTCAGAAGTGATGTCGGTGGGTATGGACAGCACCATTGGGTCAGGGGGCAGCGGTACGGGCACATTCGGAGCATAGGTGTCAGGCGGCACAAACGCCTCGGCAAATTTTCGGGAGGCAGGTGCCCGAGCTGGCTGAGTTTTCAGTTCTCGCTGAGGAATGATCCGGTGGTTAGTGAAGTAGCGCCCGCTATGGCAGGTAGCACAGTTAGCATCATCAAAGATTTTGGCTCCCCGCTGCACTGAGGCCACATCCTGTACAGCTTCGTTGGGTGGTGGAGCCAGGGTATTCTGCCAGGCTGACATGCCATTGAGTTCCTCGGCAACGCGATGTCCTGGAGTGGCGGCCATCAGGCCATTCTGCATAAATAGAGTGCCGTTCGGATACTCTGGCATTTTGATGGTGGCGTTAAGACCAGGAGATCCGGGAGTAGGGTCTACCGATTCTACAAACCGTGAAGGACGTGCCCCTTCTGGCAAGCGATAATGGGCATTAGGCGCATTTTGGAACATCGCTCCTAGATAGGTTTCTTTACCAATGCCCAGCACCTCAGGGGCGGCATCGGCGGTGGTGGTGGGGTCGGCATTCAGGCCAAAGACAGCATTGTTCAGGGTGGTCAATCCGTGGAACCAACCGATGGACGCTACTCCACTCCAGGCGTAGGGAAACGCTGCGTGGGTATAGGAGGAGGGTACCTGGGCAGAGTTATTGGTCAGGTCGCCATTGGAGACGAAGTTACCCGGTGGCCAAGAGAGGAACGCGCTATCTACGGCGGCTTCTAGCTGTTCAGGGTCGGGCAGGTAGGCCGTTTCTCCCTCGTCGTTAATATACGAGTGTTCGCCACGGGCAATATTAGTAGGGTTAACGTCAGATTGGCGAAACAATGCCGCCGAGTTGGAGGCCATTGCCAGCAGCATGCCTAAGTTAATGTCAGTATTTGTGGCGCCTTCAATAATTTTTCCTGTTTCCTGATTCACGGTGGCGTGGCAAAGCGCGCAGGTGATGCCCACTCTAGGGCGGGCGTGCTCTATATGAGTCACCACCCCGAGGGGAAAGACAGAGCCTTCTGGTACATCCAGCCCTGTGTTGATCACAGTGCCAGCCGGAAAGGTGCGATCGCGAAATTCCAGCGTCTCATCCAGCTTCACCTGCAAGTTATTCGTAGGTTGCCCCTTCAGGGCCAGAATCGCTTTAGTCAGTTCCGGCAGCCCTAGGGGGCCATCCAGAATACCAACCACATCGGTAAATAAAACTTCGTTACCGAAGGTTTCCTGGTAGAACGTCTCGCGTCCCAAATCGAGAAGGTCTTCAGTGATTTCAACCGCACCGTTCTCGGACGAAAGCTGCTGTCGCCCTGCTTCCGTTTGCAGGAGTTGAGCGGCTTCTGCTGGGCTAATAGTGTGCCCTAACACGTCATAGGAGCCAATCCCTTGAGGGGCAGGTTGCGTTATGGGAGTATAGGTAGACGCAACGTTTGGTGGCCTGGTTGGTAGCGTGAGTTCAAGCTGGAACCCCAGAAATCCTACTAGGATAACTAGCGCTGCCAGAATAGTCAGCGTACGTAGAGACATAAGACCTCATTGGTTTCTGAATATCGGCATGTTGAGGGGTGTTGAACTGGTGATAAAGCACGTCTTTCCCCGGTTAGATTGCAGGGGAGCCGTCTATCGCTACTGTTGGATGAGAGTGGAGAAATGCCCATGTCAGTCAGTCAGTCAGTATGGCCTTTGCGAATCCTGGGAGCTAGGTTTTGGCTTCTGTTGCCTACAGTCGGTCTGGGATTCTGGGTGGCGGGAACGCTGCTGACCCAGCGGATGCTTCAACAGACCGAAACCAGTATTCACCAGCTTCAGGCAACTCTGCCAGCCGACGTTCAGGAGCATGACATTCGGCTAATTCAAGCCAACGTAGATCGAACCCAGGGTAAGACTCAAGTTGCCGTCAAGCCCGTTGACCTGGCGGTTCATGAGCGGGAGATTGAACTGTCTACCACTCGCCTGGATGAAGTCGAAACCTCGATTGTTCAGGAACTGGGTATTCCAACAGCAACAGTGCAGCGACTGACCCACTACACTATTCAGGATTCGGTGCAGGCTCAACTGGACGGCTCTGAGTGAAGGGCTGGGCATGAGTAAATCTCCAGTGGGTGTACCCGCTCGGCCTAGCAGCGGGCATCTTCTGGGTGTAGGGGAGGGTTGGCCAAAGCGGGAGACGGAATAGATCTGGGGTGCGATCGCAGCTTCATAGCCCCTTGAGCGTGACTTGCTATAACTCTTACTGGGCAAGCAGCTCAGACCAGACATTCCCGATGTCGTCCAGTTTGTCTTGGGAGAAAGAATGCGGGCGGCATCGGGAACCGGACACCAACCATCCAGCACTGGGGGACTGTCACGACATCCCGGAAGGGGACACCCCTGCGGGGATAGCTTTAGATGAAACTCGGCTGACTAGAGAACGGGATGGGGTGGCGTTGCAGATGGGTAAACCTGCTCAGCCAGGATTACTGGTCGATTTTCATAGCGAGAAATGAATTCCTGAATTTGGGCCTCATCCCAGCCGAGGTTGGCCTGTTGCAATGTCGCTTCGTCAATGGGTTGGGCTTGACCAGTCACAACGATATTCTCGCCCTGCTCTAGGTTTTCGGTATCAACTAAGTCTTGAGTGCCTACGACCAAGACACCCACATCGTTTGTCCAGCCTTCTTCAAAGAGAGCAAAAGCGTTTTGGGTATCTTCCAGCGGTCTGAGATCCCCTTCAATAGCTACGGTTTCATTTTCAAAATAGTTCACTGGGGCGTCCCAAAATTCTTGAGGTCGGGGAGCCAGCGCGATATTTTCAGCAACGACTACTAATTGCTGGTCATAGTCCTCATACAAACTGGGATCGAGGGTTAAACCGTACTGCTCCTCTAGCTGGGCTGGATCAAATTCCTCCAGAGTGCCAGTCACCTGAAACGGAATTTCTAGGTCTTCGTCTTCTTGCCCCTGCTGCGCGGTCTGTCCAGTATCTGTCGCTGGAGCTTCAGCTTGTCCCGCTTCGGTCTGCTGTTGCGCTTCCGGTTGTTGCTGTAGAGCAGGATAGGTTTGCTCGGTCGGGTTGAGGACCAAGATAGTATCACCGTCGGCGGTGTTCATAAGAAAACTATCGTCGTCGATGACTTCATTTACGCCACCCCGCAGGGTCACTAGTTCCCCTAAGGTGGGGTCAGCATCTGGAAGGTCTGACACCTCTTCGGATAGCTCTTCTGTCGTAGCACCATTGCCAGTTTGCGTCTGCTGATCTTCAGTGGGCGTTAACCCTTCGCAACCTGCAACTAAAAGAGCCATTGCACCCAGTGCGATCGCGCCTGAATTCACTTTACTAAAATCTGGAAAAATGAAGAGTTTTCGCTGCGTTGACATCGTATCCTCCAACAAACTTTCGAAACATCTAATGAAAATATTTGATTCGGTATATAGCACTTCTTGTGCTAATAAAGGGGGAGTTATTTTTTGGAAGCCGCGCGGAGCGCGGCTTCCAAAAAATAACTTGTACCTCAGTAGCTTAGGAAAGGCTATATGAAGAGTTTTACTTCAGTTTTACATTCTGGTTTTAGTGCCTATTTCTATATATTTCTTGTTCCTGCTCGTTTTAGTATTGGCACGGTCATTTGTGATTAATGTCTCGTAATTAATGTATAGAGCTTGTATATCCAATCTGCATATGGAACTCATACATAACGAAATACATAGAGAAGGAAATAGCAATGACAGATTGAATCACTGCCACTGAAACGCCCATGCAGGTCTCGTAATACGAAATCGCCGAAAAAGTCAATATTTATTGCTTTGCAAAAGCTGTGCCGCGCCCAACCTTCACAGAAACAATTCGGCTTTTTCTAGTCAGATTCACAATAAACGGATTGCTACCAATAAACACATCTAAAACCGGAAATCACCTATCTGGAAAATCTTCCAATCCTTTGAACGACGTGTTCATAAGACCTCTTGCACGAACCAGGATTTGAAGGCTGAAACCCTTGTGATTACGTTGTGTTTTTCGATTTATGCAAGAGGTCTATAAGATACAGCCGATCAATATAGCCGCTGCCAGTTGAGTTGAGACAGTTGAATAATCTAACGCTCAAACGTTCATGAGAACGGTGACAGAGTTTACCCATGCCCCAACTAATATGACTAGCGATACATACTGTGTGAATAGTAAAAATAGTTTAGAGATACAACCTCTCCCAAACGTAGGAGTTACTGTATTGATATATCCACATCTTGCACCCTGTACGTTGAAAATTCGAAGCGGCTATATTGCCACCACATTGAGCATAAGCATAAACATAAACCTTGAGGGTTTTGGTGCAGGATGTGAGTATATTCAAATAAACCACTCTTCTTGATTAGAAATATCAGCTACCAATCGAAATTCTCTTTTCTCAACACTCTCTTGACTAGAATTCATTTGTCGATTTTGAAACCAAGCAAAAAGGGCAGCAGCAGCAACAAAAATAACGCTGATCGTCGTGACCAATTGCAACATAATGCTGTAGCGCATTGTCACCCTTCCTCAAACTAAGTTGTAATGTTCCATGTGAATATGAGTGACGGGTACATTCAACTTGTGAAGTGCCCGTTCCACCTGCTCCATCATTTTGGGAACTGCACAGATAAAATAGTGGCGGCTACCCCGATGGGCGGGAATGTAGCGCTCCAGCAGGTCTCGATCGACATATCCGCTTTCTCCCTGCCAATCCTCCGAGGCATTCCGCAGCACATGCACGATGGTTAGATCCAGTTTGTCCTGGAGGACTTCCAGGTCTTCCCGGTAGGTGATGTCTTCCCAGGAGCGGCTGGCGTAGATGAGTAAAAAAGGGCGACTGTCTTTGCGATCGGCGGCAGTTCGCAACATGCTCATGATCGGCGTAATCCCGATGCCCCCGGCAATCATCACGAATCCCGCCGAGTCCCAGTAGCGATCGATCGTAAACACCCCATAGGGGCCATCCAGGTAGGCGACGGTGCCTGGTTTTACCTCTTTAATGCGGCTGGTGAAATCACCGATGGATTTAATGCCAAACTCCAGACAATCTAGCTTTTCTGCGCTGGATGCCATAGAAAACGGATGTTCCCGCATGCGGAAGGGCGAAATTCTCAGGGTGAGCCAGGAGAACTGCCCCGGTTGGAATGTCAACCCCTGATGTCCTCTGGGTCGCAATACCAGAGTCCATACATTGCCCCGCTCCGGCACAACCTCCTCGACTAAGTAGGGATTCTGGGTCATCTGCCAGGGTTTGACTAGGCGAACAAAAATCAGCAGCCACAGTGCGATCGCACCCATTAGTGCCCACAGTAATCCCTTCCAGAACAAGCTCAGGTAGTTCCCAACTCCAAAGGCATGAGCCAGTCCAAAACCCACAGCCATCACCGCAAAAATCCCGTGCCAAATGCGCCAGGGTTCATAGGGAATATGCAGTTTCTCCCGCCAGATGGCGGTCACAATCAGCAGCGTCAGCGCCAGAGTCGCAATCACCGCCGCCCGCGCCCGCCAGGGCGCTTCAATAAAGTTCAGCAGTTGCAGCGTCTCTGGATCAGTCACAAACAGAATGATGGGATGCACCAGAATCAGCAGAAACGCCAGGATGGAGGTGTAGCGATGAAACTGCAAGATGATGTCAATGCCATAAGCGGCTTCAATGGTGCGAATGCGGGCCGTCAGCGCAAACTGGAGCACCATCATCGCCAGTCCGATAAAACCCAGCGCCACCGAAAATTCAATCCAAAACCCTCGACCTGCGGGTGCTGGATACAGCAGCAAAATCAACAGCGGCGACAAAACAATCAGCAGATAGCCCCCGATCCAAGCAATTGCGATCGCAATCGGACTCCGCATCAACAAACTTCTCATTCACCCTCTCCAATCCTCCCTCCCAGCCTCCTCTCCAAATATGACCAAAAAGTGACAACCCCACCCCTCCATCCCTCACTCACCTACCCATCAACCCATCCACCCATCCACCCCTGTCACTTTCTCGTCACATTTAGCCCCAATCCTAGAAAATGCTGGTTTACAACACGAGGAGAAAGAACCTTGACCTATTCCAAAAGCAAGTTCTTGGGACTATCTACACTCTTCCTGGCACTCGCGATTGGCGCCGCCGCCTGCGACACATATACTGCTGAAGCCCCATTAGAGACATCACCTCAGGTAGACGAAGCTCCCACCAATCCCGAAGTGGGTGAACCTCCCACCAATCCTGAGGTGGGTGAAGCTCCCACCGTGCCTGATTCCGCCCTTGATCCAACCGCAGGGACAGAAACCATCACCGAAGTGGCCGCCAACGAAACATCTTTGTCTACTTTCAATACCATCCTAGAATCTGCTGGCCTAACCAATACCTTGGATCAACCTGGCTCCTACACGGTATTTGCCCCCTCAGATCAGGCATTCGAAGAGCTTCCTCCAGAAACCTTGCAGCAACTGTTAGCACCTGAAAACCAGGATCAACTCAGACAGATTCTGGCTTACCATGTGGTGCCTGAAGAGTTATCCGCCAATCAACTGCAATCGGCAGGTTCAGTAGAAACTCTAACAGGTTCTCCCCTAAGCGTTGAAGCCGATGCGGGCGCTCAAGCCGTAACCGTGAATAACGCCGCCGTGACACAACCTGACCTACAAGCCAGCAATGGCATTATCCACGTCGTCGATCAGATCATCCTGCCATCTACCGCTGTTCAGTAGTGCCACCATCTTGTTCTAAAAACAGGAGGTGTAATCCCCATCTGGAGAATCGGTATTTGTTTGGCAAAAATGACCCGAGATTGAATAGTCTCAATGTAGTAAGAGGAAACGATTATGTTGAATGCAACACGGCTAACCAGTTCCTTTGTCGCTGTACTGCTGGGGCTGGGGGCGGTTGGTATGGCCCAACCTGCAGTGGCTCAACTCCCTCCATCAACCCAACCCGCTCCAGCCGAAGTCACAGACGAGCAAATTGATCAGTTTGCTAGAGCTTATCTGGCTGTTCAAACCATTCAGCAAGAAATCCAGACCGAAATGGTGGCTGCTGTAGAGGCGGAAGGGCTGACTGTGGATGAATTTAATGCGATGGCTCAGACATTACAAGCGTCTGGTGGAAGTGAGTTACCGCCTGAACAAGCTGAGTCATTTATGGCCGCAGCCGATCAGATGGCTACGATTCAGTCTAGTGTTCGCGAGGATATGGCGGCAGCCATTCAGGCTGAAAACCTAACTGTTGAGGAATTTGACCAGATTTTGTTGATGGCTCAACAAGATCCGAGTCTGCTGGAGCAGATTAATCAGCGTTTAGGACAGTAGCCTAATGTGGCGTTGTTAACTGTATGAATGGACGGGATGTGGAGATCACCTCCGCTCCCAATCCATTCCCGGATGAGATAATCTCTATCCCAACTCGGCTACATATCTTGCACCCTGCAAAACTGAAACTGGAAGAGGTGATTGATTGTCGCTTCGGCTGAGCATATTGTCTCTATTCCCCATCCCAGAATTCGTCGAGATTAAAGCTACTGGCAGCAGCTTGGATTTCTTGAAAGTAATCCGTCTGGGTAATTTCGGCCACGTCGCGTTCCCGCTTTTTGTGGTCAATCTCGATCTGTAGGTCTTCAAGCTGGCGTTTGAGGTCATGCTCTTTACGCTTGCGTTCGGTGATATCCTGCACGATGCCTTCGTAGTAGAGCAGTGCGCCGCTGTCGTCATAAACCGCGCGAGCCGTTTCTGACAGCCAAATGATGGAACCGTCAACTCGATAAGCTTGATATTCAAAGCTTTCGACCTGTCCCGCTGTCTCAATCTGCTGACGAAACTGCTGATATGCGATCGCATCGACATAAATTTGCTTACCAATATTGGCAATTTGCTCCACCATGTCTAGCGGAGACGCATAGCCGTGAATACGAGCCATCGCTGGGTTGACGCTGATATAGCGGTGATTGGGGCTAGACTGAAAAATGCCTTCGAGGGCGTTTTCGTAAATGCTGCGATAGTTTTCTTCAGCAATCCGGAGCGCATTTTCGGCTTCTTTGCGCTCGGTGATGTCGCGTACAATCATCAGCACTTCACTATCCGACAGAGCCACCATCCGCACTTCTTCCGTCTGGCGACACTGATTGGATTGGAAGCGCTGTTCATAAACTTGAATCTGGCCCGTTGCGATCGCTTGCTGAATGTAGTGCATTCGCTCATCTGCCAGATCGCGGGGCAGAGACTCATGGACATGTCGCCCCACTTTGAAATGTGCAGCACCGTAAATCTGCGTGCGGCTTTGACCTTGAATATCGAGATACACACCATCGCGGCGGACGCGAATCAGCAAATCCGGTAGAGCATCGATCAGAGCGCGATTGGTCGCTTCACTGTTTTGTAAATCGGCAAATGAGCGCTGGAGCTGTTGCGCCATGCTGTTAAAAGAGTTGGCCAGGGCTTCTAGCTCATCGACCCCTCTGGCATCAACTGTTTGAGCCAGATTGCCAGCGGCGATTTGTCGAGCGGCCTGATCGAGCTTGAGAATGGGTTGGGCCAGCCAGCGTGAGGTGCGTACCCCCAGCCACATTGCCATCAGCAGCGCGATCGCAGAAAAAAGAATCGTGATGCGTCTGTTTTGGTGGATCTGCTCCATAAAGTCGGCTTCAGGGACGACGACCACAATCAGCCAATCAAGTCCTCGCCCATCGTTAAACGGCAGAACCTGCAAAAACTGGCGCTTGCCGCCAACGGTGAACTCTAGCTGGTGCGATCGCTGAATAGTCTCTAGGTTGCGAAATTCTTGATTTAAGTATTCTGCTGCTCCTTGTACCAAGGGGTTGTCGCTTTCCACCGCATCTCGCCGCCGCACCGCCGCACCGCGACCCATCAGTAAATCATCTTCAGTAGACGTGGACACCAGCGTTCCAGACCGTTCCATAATGAATGTCTCGCCTGACTCACTCACCTCTAGCGATCGCAAAAAGCGGCTCATCTCCTCTGGCAAAATAAAGTCGGTGGCACAAACGCCAATCAGCCCGTTACCCAACTCTTCATAGACAGGCAGACTTGCGGTAATGGTCGGCAGTCCTGTATCAAAATCAAGATAAATATCGCTCCAAGTTGGTCCTCCAGAGGCTTTAGCTGCCAAATACCAGGGCCGCACCCGTGGATCGAATTGACGGGTGCCTTTGCCGAGTAGATACGTGCGATCGCCTGTGACGTTGAGGCTGTAGTAGTTAGCAATATGATTGGATGAATCGTTGTAGACTACCAGTTGGAGCGAGCGATCTGCGACATTGCGCCCCACGCCCAAAAACGAGCCGTCAATATCGTTGGCACAGTAAATCAGATTGGTGTAGGAAAAAATCTTAGCCTGTTGCCAAAGCTGGTGTTCTCCAGTCGCGAGACTGATATTAATATCGCCATTAAAGACAGAGTTGCCGTTGATCCGGTTAATTGAGTGGGGAATGTCGATATAGGACTGGAGCTGCTGCCGAATCCGCGCCGCGATTTCGGCTCGCAACTGCGAGGACAGATTGTAAACCACTTTCTGACCATTGCGGAATGAGATGTAACCGACTAGCCCCACTGCGGCAGCAACTTGCAGCGCAAAGGACACGATCAAGACTCGCTGTAGCGGCACTGTCCGTCCTGTTCGCCAAGGCGGTAACCCAGCCAGCCAGTGGCGCATTTTACCAATCATCTGCCGTTGCGCTGCCCGCAATCCAGTCGTGGATATTACGTTCGGCTCCCGCCACGTTAAAGAGGTGTAGGCCAAAGTCCCGCGACAGGTCTTCGCAGACGCGAATGCCCCGGACGCTGTTGCCTTTGGCATCTAGCGGTGGGGAAAACGTCCCGATACCAAGCGTATTGGGCACAACAGCCGTAATGCCGCCACCGACGCCGCTTTTGGCAGGCATTCCCACTTTGTAAACCCACTCGCCGGAATAGTCATACATGCCGCAGGTGAGCATGACGCTGATTACGTCCTGCACGTAGCGTTCATCTAGTGCCCGTATACCTGTGACGGGATTGACGCCTTTGTTGGCCAGAGTTGCCGCCATCATTGCCAGATCTTTGGCGTTGACTAGAATCGAACACTGCTGAAAATACAGATCTAGCGTTTCTTCAATTCGGTCGGTCACCATGCCGAAGTTGAGCATCAAATATGCGATCGCACGATTGCGAAATCCAGTCGATTTTTCTGACAAAAAAATCGGCACGCTCACATCCAGTTTCCGTCCAGTATAGCGGCTAAACATATCCAGTAAGCGCTTCAGTCGTTCGGTGGCGTTATTGCCTTTGACTAAATCGGCAGTTGCGATCGCGCCTGCATTCACCATTGGATTGTAGGGTCGATTAGTCGCCTCATCCAGCACAATTGCGTTAAAGGCTTCACCGGATGGTTCAACGCTGACCTTGCTGTTGACGTACTCGCGCCCGTGATCCTCTAGGGCTAGACCGTAGACAAACGCCTTGGAAATAGACTGAATCGTGAACAGTTGGTCGCAATCCCCCACGTCGAAAACCTGACCATCGGCACTCACCACGCAAATGCCAAACCAGTTGGGATCTGCTGTTGCCAGCTCGGGAATGTAGTCCGCGACGGCTCCATCCGCCAGCGCCTGATATTGCTCATGCAAATCATTCAAGTATTGTCGAAAAGGCGAAGTCGCAGCTTGGATAGAACTGGCTAAAGACTGCATACCGGTTTTTTGAGTCATGGCGTCCTCGGTCTTTCGCATTAGAGACTGGTGCTAGTGACTGATATCGAAATCCTGATCAACAATCCTGAACATTACTCGGATGAGCAACTTGAGTGAGCAACTTTGGCAAATCGCGCTGCGGCCAATGATTTGCGTGACCAATTTGTGATTAATCTGTGATTGACCTGTGATCAGCTAGGCCATGATTTGAGCCGCGACCTTTTGAAACTCTTGACTAATCGGATGATCGCGATATTTGGTGCAAAAGACTCCTTCACTAGCAAGCTGCACCACATCTTCCGACAGCGGAAAAATTCCTGCAACCGGAACGCCATAGGTTTCTTCTGCTTTTTGCTTTAGTGCCTCAAAATTGAGCTTGCTGAGGGCTTTGTTAATGGCCAGCAGCATTTTACGCACCTTGAGCTGTCGGGCCACATCAATCGTGACTGCCGTGCCCTGGTAGTCCTGCTTATCGGGGCGCAGAATCAAAATCAACACATGGGAAATCGCAATCGACAAAAAGGTTTCTTTCGACAAGCCAGGGTGAGTGTCGATAAACAGATAATCCAGTTCTAACCCTTTCACCAGCTTGCGGAAGCCATCGTTGAGCAGCTTTACGTCATAGCCTTCTTGTAAAATTTTGGCGATGTCGTCGGCTTTAATGCTGGAGGGAACCAGGAATACTTGACCGTCACCGGAGAGGCCGATATTGGCACTGACATCGTAGGCCGCCTCCTCAATCGTGCTTTCTCCCCAGAGGAAGCTGTTGAGCGTGTTCTTGATTTGCTCTGGCTCTAGACTAAACAGGTTGTGAATACCAGGAGACGGCACATCTGTATCCACCACGCCAACGCGGTATCCCTGCATGGCAATCGTTGCCGCTAGGTTTGCCGTAAAGTTGGACTTGCCAGTACCACCACGATAGGAATGAATAGAGACGACTCTGGGCATGGTGAGGAAAGACTGCTGTCTATAAAATAATTTCTCTAAAGACTACACGGTATATCTAGATTGTGCAAAACCATTGAAACGGTTACGTAATATTAAACCTGCTCAAGTTTGCACCTCAATTCAAGTGGGGTCAAAGCTGCGATCGCGCATTTCACGTTTCAGGTCAAACCTGCTAGTCAACATCCGCTAACATCGTGGCAAATTGTGTTGCTGCCGCCCTGCCAGATTGGAGAGCCGCTTCAATATTGTGACCTAAACACCAGTCCCCACAGCAAATCAGTGGCAGAGGTGCATGGGTTACCAGCCAGGGCTGCCCCAGCGGACGACGGGTAAACGCATAGCGCCAACGATGCACCTGCATCCAGTTAGGATCACTCCACTCCGGTTGATCCAGCTCAGCTAGGGCGGTTAGTAGGGCTTTGCCAACAGGCTGTAAATCATCGGTCTCTAAATACTGCTCCGCAAAAGCTGCGGTGCTTTGGATCAGGAGCAGCGGCTGATCGGCTTGGTTCGCTTTCGATTGCTCCAGGCTGGCCCAGGATAGCGCTGGGTGCTGTGTTAATCGCAAGGCTTGCCACTTGCCCAGTAGTTTGGCGACTCCAGACGGCTGATCGGAGGGATAACCTACCATGACGCTGATGCAGGGATCAAACTCCACCGCATGAATCTGGTTTGGGATCTCCGGCGGCAGTCCATGTTCAACTATGGGAGCAAGTAGTGGTAAAGCTTGCGGTGCTGGAATCGCTAAAACAATTGCGTTGGTGTAAGCCACAGAGCTACTTTTCTGATTAGCGGGATCAGCCTCAAACTGAATTTGCCACTGACCCGACGGCATGGGTGCAAGTGCGATCGCACGTTGGCTGCGGTGAATTGTCAAATCCTGAGCCAGGAATTTTGCGATCGCGGTTAGACCCACAGGCGAAACATAGAAATCATCCTGTTGGCTGCTATCTGGATTGAATGCCGGATTGAAGGGAATTACCTGTCTTGTTTCGTCAACTTGGGCGATGGAGCTTGTCCAAGGCTGAAGAATATCCTGCTTCAGCAAGCTATCAAGTAGCGCTTGCGTTTGTTCCCCTTGCACCTGCCAGTAGCGTGCCCCATGATCTATCCAGGCCGACTGAATGCGTCGTGTCGCCAGCCGTCCCCCTAGTCCACGGGATTTGTCAAAAACGGCAACGCTTAAACCCTGCTGCTGAAGCTGCTCGGCACAGACTAAACCTGCTAGTCCTGCCCCAATGACCGCTACATCTGTTGCTGTGGGTTGTGTCATGTGTTGCTTACTGCTGATCGACTTTTAAGGATACACCAACGAAAAGGAGGTGGAGCCGCTCAGCGGCTCCACCTCCTTTTCGTTGGTGTATATAGCGATAATCTTTAGCGGAACATGCTGCTGACGGAGCTGTCTTCGTGAATTCGCCAGATGGTTTCGCCCAGCAGGTTAGCGACCGATAGCACCGTTAGCTGGTCAAATCGACGCGCTTCGGGGATGGGAATGGTGTTAGTGACAATCACTTCTTCGAAGATGCCGCTGGACAGGCGCTCAATGGCGGGGGGAGAAAAGACCGCATGGGTCGCACAAGCATAGACCTGACGAGCACCTTCTTCCCGCAGCAGCTTAGCGCCTTCGCAGATGGTGCCGGCGGTGTCGATCATGTCGTCTACCAGAACGGCAGTTTTCCCTGCGACATCACCAATCACGTTGAAAACTTCGGCCACGTTGTGGGCTTGACGGCGCTTGTCGATAATTGCCAAAGGTGCATCATCCAGCTTTTTGGCAAACGCTCGTGCCCGTGCGACACCGCCAACGTCAGGCGAGACGACAACGATGTCCGACAGGTTCTTGCTGGCAATGTAGTCAAGAATGACCGGAGAGCCGTACACATGGTCAAAGGGAATGTCGAAATATCCCTGAATTTGAGCAGAGTGTAAGTCCATTGCAAGAATGCGGCCTGCTCCGGCTTGGGTAATCAAATTCGCGACTAGTTTAGCCGTAATCGATTCCCGTCCTGCCGTCTTGCGATCGGCGCGAGCGTAGCCATAGTAGGGGATCACGGCTGTAATCTGCCGCGCGGATGCCCGCCGACAGGCATCAATCATAATCAGCAACTCCATCAGGTTGTCGTTTACCGGATGGCAGGTCGGCTGAATTAAATAGACATCGCAGCCTCGAATGGATTCTTGGATCTGAACGTAGAGTTCGCCATCAGCAAAGCGCTTTCGTACCATCGGCCCGAGATCCATTCCGAGGTAACGAGCAACTTCCTGTGCTAGGGGAACGTTTGCTGATCCCGAAAACAACCTCAAGCGATTGTTTTCGGAAATGTGAGGCAGTGGTGGCTGAAGAGTTAGAGTGGCGGAGTGGATCACAGCAAGCCCTCGAAACGCGGTCAACGCAATCTTATCATTTGGGTCTTTATCTTTTTCTATGGGTTTATGCGGTATTAGATATGATTATGCCGACCGTAGAGTGGTGCCTCACGCTACAATCGGAAATTTTTAACTTAGTGTTTTATAACAAAATTTAGGTGATGATAACATCTCTTATTTGATCGAGTTCTGACGTTTCGCACAGACAAATTTGCGATCGCACCTGTGATTTCTGGCCATTACAATTGTCGATTTAGATAGGTTCACGAGGAAAAGGCGCTATGAGTTTGAAAGATCAGATTACGGCAGACATTAAAACTGCCATGAAAAACAAGGACAAGGTACGCCTAGAGACGGTGCGTAGCATCAAGAAAGTCCTGCTGGAAAAGGAAGTCAGCGTTCGACCATCGGGTCAAGACGAGCTGACAGAAACCCAGGAACTGGAAGTGCTGTCCCAACTGGCCAAACAGCGGCGCGATTCGATTGCCCAGTATCAGCAGGCAGGCCGCGACGATCTGGCTGACGCGGAGGCGCAGGAGCTAGCAATTATTGAGGAATATCTGCCCAAGCAGCTTTCTGAGGAAGAGATCGGCGCAGTGATTGACGAGATCCTGGCTGAGACGGGGGCGCAATCTCCCAAAGATATGGGCAAGGTGATGGGGCCTGCCATGCAAAAGCTGAAGGGCCGCGCCGACGGTAAAGTCGTGCAGGAGATGGTGAAGCAAAAGCTGGGTGCTTAGCGGTAAAATGCGATCGCAGTATTCCCATAAACTTTTTGCCGATAGCACTCCAGTCCAAGGAACGCTTGGGGTTGCCACAGATCGGGCTGATGTTCAACCGCCAGTTCGCCGTCGGGGGCGAGAAGTTGCAATTGTGCGATCGCAGTTAGAACTGGCTCATACAGTTCTCCGGCGTAGGGCGGATCAAAATAGATGCGGTCAAATGTTTGGCCTGCTAGATCCCTGAGCTTGGTGACTACATTGCCGCGCAAGATCTGAAACGACTGTTCAGGTTTCGCTACCTGCTGCCAGTTTTGCTGAATGATGCCGCAAGCTTTACTCGATTGTTCAATGCCAACCACTTCAGCCGCGCCTCGACAGAGGGCTTCGGCTCCCATCGCGCCGCTGCCCGCACAGAGGTCTAGCCAGCGGCTGCCGCTAATCTGCCCTTGCCAAATATTGAACAGCGCCTCCCGCACCCGTGCCGGGGTGGGACGAGTTGCCTGTCCCGGCAGGGTCTTCAGCGTGCGGTTGCCGTAAATTCGCAGGGGCATGGTGGTTGTCAGCGCAGATATTAAGCTTGCATCTGTAGTTCGGGCGCTTTGACCTGCTGCACAAAGTTCGCCAAAATCTTCAGGCCAGCCGTGGAGGATTTTTCTGGGTGGAACTGCACCGCTGTGACGTTGTCTTGTGCGATCGCAGCCGTCACGGTTTGACTGCCGTGGGTAATCGTGGCGGCAGTCACCGTCGAGTGCGTGGGTTCCGCGTAATAGGAGTGAACGAAATACACCCAAGGATGCTCCGGTAAGCCTTGCCAAATCGGTAAATCGGGCTGAGTTAAATCAAGCTGATTCCAGCCCATATGAGGAATTGTGATACCTGGCTCAGACCGAAAGCGGCGCACATATCCGGGTACAATGCCCAGCCCTTCTTCTTTGCCTTCCTCGCTGCCTTCCAGCAAAACCTGGAGACCGAGACAGATGCCCAGAAAGGGCTTGCCGCTGGCAATAATGTCTCGAATCGGGCTGATCAAATCCCGCGATCGCAAATGCTGCACCGCTGGATCGAATGCGCCCACGCCCGGTAGCACGACGGCATCAGCTTGATGCAAATCATCAACGGAGTCTGTAATTTTGGTCATGGCTCCTGCATTTTCGAGTCCTTTACAGGCTGAGTGCAGATTGCCCATGTCGTAGTCAATGACTGCAATAACCGTCATGGCATTCTCCGTGAACGTGCTGGACAACTAACCACGATAGCGGATATTGGAGGCCAGCGGCTACCCCCAGGGTTCCTTCTGCTGCCGTTTGTAGCCTTTTCGATGCTGGTAGAGCATGGAATGTTTCTCCACCGGAGGCGAAGAAACATTCCTAAGAACCTCACTAGACTGAAAAATGCTGGAGATGACCCAAATCTGTCAGCAGACATACGTATAAGCTGGCATAGTAAAAACTAGCAAGATATCACCTCGATTTAGCAACAATTATCTCAATTTCATCAAGACCAGACAATTTATCTTGTGAATTTACGGTTGCGCTTGCTTCGTATTCATACTGCTTTTAAAGCTTTGCAAAAACCATCCGATCATCATTCATTTATTGACAAAAATATTCCGTGTCATTTCTGTCGATGCTCCGATGGAGGAGCGGTTAGCCTGCGGATAGTTCGGCATGTCGTTACAAGGCTACAATCACGATGAAAAACAACTTTTTGAAATGTGCGATCGCAGCCAGTACGGCTTCAGCGGCACTACTATCTTTTGCTGGCAGTGCTAATGCATTTAGCTTCACTACCCAATACGAGGGAACAGCAGGTAAAAATGATGTTTTCCTCAAGTCTGTGACATTGGAAAATGGTGAAGTTGTTAGTAATTTTTCTTTTATTACTAGCGCCAGTGTCGTAAGCAATGATCAGTACACTGGTGGCAATACGGGGGCTGCGAGTGCAGACAAAGGTGATAACGCTACTACAGGTATTAAAGTAGAAGATGCTTCTGCTGCGGATATCGCCTTTAATTTAGGTACCAACAATCTTAATAACATTATTGACACTGAAGACAGCGGTTCGTTCCAAATTGACCTAAATTTTGACCATGCAATGGACAATTTGCTGGTTTGGGAACGTGGCATGAATAGCGACTTGGGAATTCAAGCGCTGGATGCAGACGGGAACCTAATCGGTAATTACTTAAAGATCAATCGATCCGACTGGGTCTATGCGGGCTACAGCATCGATACTCTCGAAATCGGTGGTGAGCAGAAGGTCGGTTCTTTGGGTGTTAACTTCATGGCCGACTTAGGCGTCAGTGGCCCAGTTTCCAGCGTTCGCTTCTTCAGCGAGAGTGGCTTTAACGGCCCTGATTGGAAATTTGTTGGTACCAACTTCAAGCGCTTCGAGGAACCCCCCGCAGATGTCCCTGAGCCTGCCATGCTGCTCGGTTTGGGACTAGTCGGTGGTGCGGCTTTCTGTAAGCGTAAGCTGGCAAATCAGTAGGCTCATAGCTGTACTTATATCGGTAGTGGTATACAGGTGATGATTTTGGGTGGTGTGGGCGGTGCCCACACCACCCAAAATTATTACTTCTTGAGAACCACCAACAAACGATAGGTTTTTAACCGGATTTCCATAGTAGATTCAAAACGAGAAGGGGGGCTTGCCGTATTGTGGCAGGCTCCCCTGTCGTTTTTAGCGCAAGTGCGACTGTAGTCAGAGTTAGTACATAACCTTATTAGGCTGAGCCTCCCACTCTTCGAATGCGATCGCAGCTTCTTCGCGCATCAGGGGAATCATGGGAATCTTGCGCTGGTCGAGCGGCACCGACATTTCACTGTAGATGAGCTGACTGTCGCCACCGATTTTGGCCGCATCTTCCTTGGTGTTGGCGTAGTAGACCCGATCTAAGCGCGACCAGTAGATGGCTCCCAAACACATGGGGCAGGGTTCGCAACTGGTGTAGAGTTCGCAGCCTTGGAGCTGAAAGCTACCCAAATGGGTACAGGCTTCTCGAATCGCCAGCATTTCCGCATGAGCTGTCGGATCGTTGGAAGGTGCAACTTGATTGCTGCCCTGACCGATGATTTTGCCCTCTTTGACGACAACCGCGCCATAAGGGCCGCCGTTCTCAGAGCGCACGCTTTTGAGCGACAGCGCGATCGCAGCTTGCATAAATTCAGGATTCGGTTCAGCCATATTACGAGGTTTCATCTGCTCGATAAGATAAAGCCAGTATAGTTGAGCGTTGAATTGGACAGGTTAGGATGGCAGCAGAAAACCGCGATCGCAAATGGCAGTTCTGGATTGATCGGGGCGGCACCTTTACCGACATCGTGGCGCAGAAACCGGATGGTGCGATCGCAATTCACAAGCTGCTGTCGGAGAATCCAGACCGCTACCAGGATGCGCCGCTTCAAGGTATTCGCGATCTGATGGGGTTGTCCAGTGACCAGCCGATTCCAGCTCAAGACATCGCCGCCGTGAAGATGGGCACGACCGTTGCCACCAATGCGCTGCTGGAGCGCAAAGGCGATCGCACAGTTCTGCTGATTACCAAAGGCTTTCGGGATTTATTACGCATTGGCTATCAGAACCGACCCGATATCTTTGCCCGTCAAATCATCCTGCCGGAAATGCTTTACGAGCGGGTGATTGAGGTAGACGAACGGTACGACGCTCAGGGTGATGTGTTGCGATCGCTCCAGCCCGATGGGGCATGGGTCACGGAACTGCAAGCTGCCTATGATGCTGGCATTCGCGCCTGTGCAGTGGTGCTGATGCACGGCTACCGCTATCCTCAGCATGAGCAGCAGGTGGCGCAAGTGGTGCGGGACATGGGTTTCACGCAGGTATCTGTGTCTCACCAAGTTAGTCCCCTGATGAAAATCGTCAGTCGCGGCGACACAACTGTGATGGATGCCTATCTGTCGCCGATTCTGCGGCGCTATGTAGACCGGATTGCCGCTGAGCTGGAAGCTGAGGAACAGGGGCTGCGACTGATGTTTATGCAGTCGAACGGTGGTTTGACTGACGCTCACCTATTTCAGGGCAAAGACAGTATCCTGTCCGGCCCAGCCGGGGGCATTGTCGGCGCGGTACAGACCAGCCTACAAGCGGGTTTCGAACGGATGATTGGCTTCGACATGGGCGGCACGTCTACCGATGTGTCCCACTATCGCGGTGAGTATGAGCGCACGTTTGAAACGGAAGTGGCGGGTGTGCGGCTGCGGGCACCGATGATGTCCATTCATACCGTGGCGGCAGGCGGCGGCTCGATTCTGGTGTTCGACGGGGCGCGATACCGAGTGGGGCCAGAGTCGGCTGGAGCGTATCCAGGGCCAGCCTGCTATCGCAATGGCGGGCCGCTGGCGGTGACGGACTGCAACGTGATGCTGGGAAAGCTGCAACCGGAGTTCTTTCCAGCCGTGTTTGGGCAAGCGGGAGACTTGCCGCTGGATCGGGAAATTGTTATTCAGCAGTTTAAAGAACTAGCGGCTCGAATTGAGCAGGCAACGAGCGATCGCAAACCGCTGGCCGAGATCGCTCAGGGGTTTCTGAATATTGCCATCGACAATATGGCCAGCGCCATCAAGAAAATCTCCACCCAGCGCGGTTACGATGTGTCAGAATACACGCTCTGCTGCTTTGGTGGAGCGGGAGGACAACACGCCTGTCTGATTGCTGACGCGCTGGGCATGAAGCAGATCTTTATTCATCCCTATGCAGGTGTTTTGTCAGCTTACGGCATGGGACTAGCTGATATCAGGGTTTTGCGGGAACAGGCAGTCGAAGCTGCGCTCACCAATACCGTTATGCTTGAACTCGAACAACTGATAGAGCGGCTTACCCAAGCAGGTCGCCAAGAGCTTGAGCAGCAAGGCTTCAATGCCAATAGCTCTGAGCGAATTCAGGTGCAGCCCAAGCTGCATTTGAAGTACGAAGGGACGGACTCGCCGCTAATTGTTGATTTTGGGACAGAGGATGAGGTGCGATCGCAGTTTGAAGCCGCTCATCGGCAGCGCTACGGGTTTATCGTGTCGCAAAAAGCATTAATTGTTGAATCTGTTTCCGTGGAAGTGATTGGCCTTATGCCCTCACCGGAATCGCTGAAAGTCGAAACACAGCGGGAAGCCCCGTTGTTACCCGTGGCGCAGGTGCCTGTCTATATGGCTCATTCTTGGCGCGATACACCCGTTTACCAACGTTCTGATCTACGGGCAGGAGATGTGCTTTGTGGCCCAGCACTGGTTATTGAGGCGACCGGAACGAATGTCGTAGAACTGGGTTGGCAAGCTGAGCTGACGGATCAAGGGGCACTGGTGATGCAAAAAGTTCAGGTTGCCGATCTCCCCGGTACTCAATCTCAGCTAGGAGCGTCTAACCAAAATTTGCCAACTATTTCAGCCACCGCTACGCCCGACCCAGTGATGCTGGAAATCTTCAATAACCTCTTCCGTGCCATTGCCGAGGAGATGGGCGTAACCTTACAAAACACCAGCTATTCGGTCAATATCAAAGAGCGGCTCGATTTCTCCTGCGCCATCTTTGACCAAAACGGCCAACTGGTGGCCAATGCGCCCCACATTCCCGTGCATCTCGGCTCAATGGGGGAAAGTGTCCAGAGTTTGATCCGCGATCGCATCTCCACCCTCCAACCCGGAGATGTCTACATGCTCAACAACCCCTACAACGGCGGCACCCACTTACCCGACGTAACCGTAATCACCCCCGTATTCGCCCAAAACTCGCTAGATACTCCACCCATCTCCCCATCTCCCCATCTCCCCATCTCCCTCTCCACCCCTCTTCTACGTCGCTTCCCGCGGTCACCACGCCGACATCGGCGGCATTACCCCCGGCTCCATGCCGCCCAACAGCACCTCAATTCACGAAGAAGGCATATTAATCGATCAGTTCCAACTGCTAGCACAGGGTAAGTTTCGCGCGGCGGAACTAGAGCAATTGCTCACCACTGGGGCTTATCCGGTGCGGAACTTCAAGCAAAATCTGGCCGACCTGCAAGCGCAGATTGCCGCCAATGAAAAAGGCGTAGCAGAACTGCTGAAGATGGTGGATCACTACGGGCTAGCAACGGTGCAAACCTATATGCAGCATGTGCAGAACAACGCCGAGGAATCCGTTCGACGAGCTATTGCCCAGCTCTGCCATACGTTTGAGGGCAATACCTCGACGTTTGCTTACCCAATGGACAACGGGGCGCAGGTGCAGGTAACGGTGACGCTGGATGCCGATGTTCGTAGTGCTGTAATCGATTTTGCGGGGACATCGCCGCAGCTTGAGAGCAATTTCAATGCGCCAGTGGCCGTGTGCAAAGCGGCGGTGCTGTACGTGTTCCGCACGTTGGTTGATGATGATATTCCCCTGAATGCAGGCTGTCTGAAGCCGCTGGATATCCGCATTCTGGCAGGTTGCCTGCTCAATCCTCAGCCGCCAGCAGCAGTGGTCGCAGGCAATGTCGAGACATCACAGGTGGTGACAGACGCGCTGTATGGTGCTTTGGGAGTGCTAGCTGGCTCTCAAGGCACGATGAATAACTTCACTTTTGGCAACGATCGCTATCAGTATTACGAAACCATCTGTGGCGGTTCCGGTGCAGGAAAGGACTTCGACGGCACGGATGCAGTGCATACCCACATGACCAATTCGCGCCTCACTGACCCAGAAGTGCTAGAGTGGCGCTTCCCGGTGCTGCTAGAGCAGTTCAGCATTCGACCCAACAGCGGCGGCAGCGGTCAGCATCGCGGCGGCAATGGCATCGTTCGCCAAATCCAGTTCAAAGAAACGATGACGGCAGCCATCCTCTCGAACCATCGGCAGGTTCAGCCGTTCGGCTTGGCTGGAGGAAAACCGGGACAGACGGGCCGCAATGCAGTGCGACGAGCAGATGGCACAATTGAGGAACTGGATGGAATTGCGATCGCAACTCTCAACCCCGGCGACACCTTCATCATCGAAACCCCTGGCGGCGGTGGCTTTGGCGTCCTGCAAGATTCCTGATCACTCTTGATACCGTCGGTTGAAACCGTCTGCGGCATTGGAATTGCTAGGGAATTGATGGCTGTGTTTGGACGTGAGCATAGCCCAAAATTTTGTTGTCCATCGTAACTAAAGGACAATCATAAATTCGTGCTGTCGCTACGATGATCTGATCGGCTGGATCTCGATGAAACTCACCAGGAAGTTGAGTAGACTCGACACAGATTTTCGGGGTTAGATCCAAAAGACTGACACCAGGATACATAAGAGCTTGATCTAACCACTGATCAACTGGAATCGACAACACTAATCTGTTGCGTTCGACTAACTTCGCGACTTCCCAGCAGGAAATTGCGCTAATCCCCAAACCCTGTGCTTCTTGCTGTTGGATATAGTCTTGATATTCCTGCATTAGTTGAGTGTCACCATTCACCCACCAAATCCAAATGTGGGTATCCAACACAATCATTGTGTGACTTCCCAATCATTCTGAGCAACAGGTTCCATTGGTTCAACATACTGAATCACCGTTCCACGTAATGGGTATCCTGTTTGCTGTGATGCCTGATGAGGTCGAGACAAGATAATAATCTCTACTTGTTCGCCAGAATGAAAGGGAAGGTTTTCCAAGGTTAGAGTTCTGTTATGACCGACTGTAGCTTCAAAGCGGTGTGCCAACATAGTCTGCGCTCTTGCAAGGGAATCTAGAGACATTATAGATTTTGAGTTCTAGAACGCTTGTTTTTATAAGCAGTGCGAGGTTGCGATCGCAACGCTCAACCCCGGCGACACCTTCATCATCGAAACCCCTGGCGGCGGTGGCTTTGGTACGGTTGAAGATTCTTAATCCCTGCGATCGCACATTGCTCTAGCTAAAAAAATAAAAAAATATGCGATCGCACTTGTGGCGTCATGTTGGAGGTGCGATCGCACCTTGCTCTAGCTCAAAAAAACATGCGATCGCACTTGTAGTGTCATGCTGGAAGTGCGATCGCAACTCTCAATCCCGGCGACACCTTCATCATCGAAACCCCTGGCGGCGGTGGCTTTGGTACGGTTGAAGATTCTTAATCCCTGCGATCGCACCTTGCTCTAGCTCAAAAAATATGCGATCGCATCTATTGGCAATTTCATCGAGGTTATTAGGGGTGCGATCGCACATTTCAATCTATACACAAACATGTTTGCTGTTGATTTAATACATGAAGACATTTGCCATCTAAACCGCGTCCAGGTTAAAACTATAGTTTTTAGAATTGTCTATGATCCTTAGCTAGCAAGACTTATGTGGTCAAAATATTCCAAACTTCAGTTCCCAAGGCGGACGCGGTTTAACGGCAAAATGTGGCGGTGACAGACAACCTCGAACTCAGCACAAGCAGCTTTCGACTGTCCGCTGCCCTGACGTGTTAGCTGTGTATACTCAAGATATTTAACCAAAACATAAACTCACTCAGATTTAAAGCTTATCACTCAAATAATTTATAATTTCATTGACTTTTTCAACGTTCACAAAGAATCGTGCGGGATACGCATTTGTGTAGTTTTGCTCTATGTATTGTCCTACTTCACTACAGAGAAAATCAAGTTTTGTTGACAAGTGTTCTTCATTAGGAGTGACGAGTTCTGCTGAACCAGCAATACCGCTCACCTTATTTAAAAGAAGTGCGGTCAAAACTCTATTTGCATGAGTAATAATAAGATGTTGTTTTCTGTACACATTTCTGTCAATTCCAGCAAGCTTAGCATTTATAAGTCGCTCAACTACACGGAGATGTAAAACAGAATTAACGACCTTTATGCCTGAAACCGTAGGGTTAAAAACACTCTTATATAAGTTACCTTCTAGATTCTCAAAAAATCGACCTCTTTGAGCCTTCAAAGTTGATAAGATTGTGGGTGACAACGTCAAACATGCTAAGCCATCGAGAGCCTCATCTAAATCAATCGTACTAGCATCATCTCCTATACTTTGATCTGAAGTTCTAAGAAGCTGGTATTGATAACTTTCGACAGCCAGCTCTCTTGAAATTCTTAGTTGTTCATGGTGTTGAGATGCAAAGTCTCTTCCTAGCACTCTATTCTGATGATTATTAGCTTTTGTAATAGCCGTTGCTACATCTGCATTATCTATATCTGTAACCTTAATAAAACGAGCAGGGACTTTTATTTGTGCAAGCGTATTACTAGTTTCTTCGGAAATACTTCTAAATACTTGACCAATAGTACTAACTGTTTGAGCGCCATTGATAACGCTAGCATTCGTAAATCTAAATGTCCCTCTGATAGTACCCCGATTTGCATTTCGTCGGTGCGGAAATATATCTGAAACCAATAAAGTTATTCCATTATTGTAGTACCAGAACATTTTGGGATCACTGATTGCAGTATTTTTTATTGAGTCATTAACATCAGTATTCCCTAACAAATTTCTTATGTTTTTCGAAAAAAGACGGGTTCCATGAGCCTCCCACCACTCAAGTATCTGATCACCACTAATCTGCCCATATAATGCTAAATAGGGTTCATCTTTTTGACCATAATGTTCGATTTCAACATCTTCGAGATCAATGTTTACATGCGTACCTGCTTGCAGCCATTCAGTTAAATCTTCTGCAGATACAAGATGGACCTGAAACGGAAGATCAACTTGGGGTAGATTATCAGGAATTAACGCAGCTGAATTAAGTTCATCTTGCCAGTTTTGCATATCACTCAGAATAAGCTCTGCTGCGCCTCGCTTTCCCGTATGAGCCATTACAAATAGAAACTTATAATCTTGTGAGCTAAGACCCATATCTATATCGCTAGACATCCTCTGCAAAATTTGATCAAATCGGAAATATTCTTCTAGCTGCAATTTTTCACATGCATCTTTAAATGAAAGAAAATCATCTTTGATCCAAGTACCATTCCCTAATTGATTAAACTTAGACTGAACAACTACGACTATTTTTTCACTATGATTTACACATATCGCATCAATCCCGCCATCGTGGGAACTATCGCAAACACACTGACCAGCAGTAATATCGTCTACAGCAGCTAAGTTATATATTGAAAATGCTGCGATTGCCCTGCTAGCCATTTTGATTTCATAGTCTGGCTGGTTAGTCCTACATTCACGTTTATGAATATAATTTTCAAACCTTTCTCTAAGTGTTTTTCCAAGTCGTTGAGCAACAATTTTTGATGTAGCTGCTGCAGGGACTGCATTATCTTCGATTCGGATATCTTTTACAAAAGCCATAATTTAACTTGCGAATAAATTCAACTGTGTCATTCCGCATCTTTTGAAAAATCATGATGCAGATTTATGCATTAAGAAGTTTATTCATACGCTTGGTTTTTAGATCAATTATTGAATTTCTACCCGTAACAGTCTTCATCTACCAATAGAAGTATCTCTTTGAAACATGTGGGCTGTAGCAGCTAACTATCAATTAGAGCGAAACTTTTTGCTTAATATCCCTATTTAGGTGATTAAGTAGAAACTCATTAGCCTAACATTCCCATTTAGGTAATTAGGTGGAGACATTCAGTATAACTATCCTGCTATTTGGAATGATGGCTGTATTAAATAAAATTTCTCATTTGAAATAGATGTTCACTTAATGATAGGAACTCTTAGTTTTAGAGATCTCATGGATATGCGATAAACGTAAACGGGTTCTTATCAAGTGAATTTGACTCTGATATTCAGAGGTGCGCTCCTGTTTTACCCAATTTTGTGCTGGAGTTAGCGCAGATATTCACCTAGAGGACTAGCGACAAGCAGCGTTCCATGTGCTTGTCCTGATAGGATTTCGTCCCTTTGGGCAAACTAGCAGGGTGTGAAATCCTAGGATCTCCCAGCTATGAATCCGTCCACCCGCTTAGAATTTTCGCTGCCTCGCAGCTTATCGTCGCTAGAAACCTGTGGATTTGGCTTTAGCGGACTGTTGCTGTGGCTAGGAACTGCACCTGCTATGCACACGGCTCTGGGGCCAAATGCGCTGCTGGTTTGGATCCCCGGTGCCGTGATTGGGATTATGCTAAACCTCCAGGTTCAACGCCTAGGCACCTACTTCCCCAACGTCTCCGGTGGTACACCGAACTATACCACTCACTTGCTGCGACGGTTTCCGGTGCTGGCGCAGTATGCTGCGATCGGTTACTTTCTGGGCTGGATTTCCGTTCCGGCCATGAATGCCATTATTTTGGCGGATTTGATCGAATCTAATCTGGTGCCACTGGGGTTTTACGTGCCCGTCACCCTGCTGAGAATTTGCTTCTTGGCGCTGCCGTTCATCGTTGCCTTCAGCGGCACGCGCACGATTGGCATTCTCCACACCTTTTTTGTATTTCCGGCCATCGGCTTTTTGATGACCTTCTGTTTGCAAGGGCTAACTTGGCTGGGTACGGCACCGACCAGTCCTGGACTGCTGCCGGATGTTTGGCCGACTCCCAATTTAGTTGATTGGCTGAAGTGGTTTTACATTGCCGTCTACGCCGTGTATGGCTGCGAAACGGCGTCTTCATTTGTAGCCGATAGTCGGCGGCCACAAGTGACGCTACGCTGTTTGGCAGTGACGGCAAGCTTGATTCCAGTTGTTTACGTGGGTGGCTCTTGGGTGGTTATGCGTCTAGCCACCAATGCAACAGCGGCAGACAGCACCTACTTGAATTTAGTCGCCGCCAGTCAACCCTTCTGGGGCAGCATGGGGCCAGCGCTCGTCACGTTTCTGATTACGTCTGGCTGCTTGCTCAGTTCCGCTACGGCAGTGGCCAACTGTCCGCGTTTGCTCTACCAGTTGGCTCAAGATCAGTATATTCCGCCTGTATTCAGCGTGATTTCTCGGCGCTCAGTACTGGCACCGGGGCTGTTGTTTACCTTTGCGCTCAGCCTCCTGTCGCTGATGTGGGGCGATGTGGCGCGGGTGGTGATGGTGACGGGAACAGGCTACTTGACCTCAATGATGGCGATCCATTTGGGCGAATGGGTCAGCCGCGATCGCAGTGAAACCCGTTGGCAAACCGCCTCGCTGGGCTTCTTCATTCTGGAGAGTGTCGTGCTGGTGGTGGGCGGCATTGCCTGGGGCTGGCAGGACTGGCTGATGGGGCTAGCGATGCCTCTGATTGTGGGCGGTCTGGCGACCCAGTTACCCCGCTTACGGCTGCGGGTGCTGCAACCGAGCTGGTGGTGGCAGCGCGATCAGTCGCCGCGTTCGACCCAGACCAAAGCCGATTGGGTGGCGCTACAGGTGACGATTTTGATTACCCTGATCTGCGGAGCTGTCAGTATTGGCTGGCTGGCGCGAGCAAGACTGGAGCGCACAGATCTGACTACTCATACGGCACTGTTTAGTATTTTGCTGGTGACGGTGGCGTTTATTGGAGTTGCGATCGCATGTTGGACGAGTTTGCCCCAAATTGCTGCCATCACCGAAGCGCGAGAGCAGGTTGAGCAGACGCTGACCGACTTGCAGCGTACTCAAACTCAACTGGTGCAGGCCGAGAAAATGTCCAGCCTTGGTCAGCTCGTAGCGGGTGTGGCGCATGAAATTAATAATCCCGTCAACTTTATCTACGGCAATCTGACGCATATTGAAACCTACTCTCAGGACTTGCTGCGCCTAGTGGCGCTGTACCAGCAGGCTTATCCGCATCCACCGGATGAGATTTTGGACGCGACGGACGAGATGGATCTGGAGTTTTTGCAGGAGGACTTGGGCAAGATTCTACATTCGATGCAGATTGGTAGCGATCGCATTCGGCAAATTGTGCTGTCGCTACGTAATTTTTCCCGCATGGATGAGGCTGAGTTCAAGGCTGTTGACATTCATGAAGGCATCGAAAGCACGCTGCTGATTTTGCAGCATCGTCTCAAGGCCAAAAGCGACCGTCCTGCAATTGAGGTTATTCGGCAGTATGATAAGTTGCCCCTGGTGGAGTGCTATCCTGGCCAGCTCAATCAGGTGGTGATGAATATTGTGTCCAATGCCATTGATGCGCTGGAGGAGAAGGGCAAGCCGCCGTATCAAATCACCATCCGCACCAGCCTAATCGAGAATACGTGGGTGAAAATTGCGATCGCAGACAATGGCCCAGGCATTCCGCCAGCGGTACAAAGCCGCATTTTCGATCCGTTCTTTACAACCAAAGCCATCGGCAAAGGCACGGGCATGGGCATGTCGATCAGCTATCAGATCATCACCGAGAAGCACGGCGGTAAACTGGAGCTTATCTCATCGCCCGGTCATGGAGCAGAATTTATCATTCAAATTCCAGTGCAGCGCTTGTCCAATGAACTGGCAGTCTCTCACCGATCACATTCAGCCGCTTGAGCTAGACGATTGTCCGATCACCCGCAGCATCTTTGGCACAACGGATGCAGCCCGCATCAGCGCCGCCTTCAACCAGTTTGCCCAGTCTGCGCTGCATGCTGAAATTGAAAGCTGTGGCTTTGCCTACGTCTCGGTTGGGGCAACGGTTGTCGTTCGGCTCAGTAACGCCCAGATAGTGGTGATCAAAGCCTACGGTACCGACCACGGTCTACCTGCTCTGCAACCACCTGCCCTATGCCGTAGCTTTCAGGTTCAGGCACAGCTCGCCCAGGCTGGATTTCCCTGCCCAGGTGGGATTGCTGCTCCACAGATTCAAGATCGGACGCTGTTGGTGGCTCAGAGTTACTGTGATCCAGGTGAAACGGTTGAACCGTTTGATCCAGCCGTGCGGCGCAGCATGGCCTTGCTACTAGCGCGACTGATTCGCCAAACCCGTGTGTGGGCTATACCAACCGATTTAGCGCCCTGGATGCCGTGGTTGGCTGGTGACGGGACAACGGATAAACCGCTGTGGCCAACGCCACACAATACTCTATTTGATTTCGAGCAGACGCGGGCTGGAGCTGAATGGATTGATGCGATCGCAACTCGCGCCCAACGGTTGCTACTGGATATTAAACTGCCGTGGGTAATCGGTCATGCCGACTGGAGCCTGCAAAATATGGCTTTTCACCAGGCAGAGATCACGAGCGTGTTTGACTGGGACAGCCTGCGCGTAGGGCCAGAAGCCTTTTTTGTCGGTGGTGCAGCCCGCTGCTATGCCCATGACTGGCGTATCGGTGCGCCTGCTCGAACGATTACGGTCGCTGAAGCTGAGGCGTTTGTGCAGGAGTATGAATTCGGTAAAGGGCAGCCCTTTTCAACTGAGGAACAGACCGCGATCGGTGCGGCCATGATTTACACCTTGGCCTATGGCACCCGCTGCGCCCACGCCGTTTCACCGGACGCAAACTGGACGCAGCAGTGTAAATCTCAGCTTCAGCAGTTTTGCGATCGCTATCTTGAGTAAACGTAATGTGAAGGGGCAGCTCTCCGGATCAGCCCCTTCATTTAATCCACATATTTAGTGCTATTTAACAAAGTTATCGTAAGTTTACCGAGGTTATGCCACCTAAGCGCGGCTTAAATAGTCATGTACGCCTATAAACAGCGCAAAGCGCCGAGTATCGGCTTAATTTGGCTGCTCATGTCTAACAGCAGCGGCAGCTAGAGGCTGTTTCACACCGAATTTGGTACTACATCTGGTGCGTCGCCACTCAATTTCAATGACGACTGACAAAAACAAACCTACCGAGTAAATCATGAAATCAATTCGCTGGACTCCATTACGACGTGCTTTACCCCTATCTGCTGTTGCGCTCACTGCAATCATCGGCAGCAGCTTTGCACCCACTGCTTTGGCCGCAGGCGAAACTGCCAGTGGCACGACCAATGGCCCGATTCAAGACTTCAACTGGCTGCTCGATGATGCGCTGCTGGATGAAGTCGCTGTTGACACCGTCGATCAAGCAGAAGGCGGCGAGATCATCCTTGGTCAAACCACGGTTGGCCAAACCAGCGTAACTCAGGTACGCTACACCGACTTGAGTTCAAACTACTGGGCCAATGACTTCATCTATCGGCTGTCTGCCATTCAGGTTGTCAGCGGTTTTCCTGGTAACGAGTTTCGCCCTTCGGCTCGGCTGACCAAAGCGCAGTATGCAGCCATGATTGCCCAGGCATTTGACATGCCCGCTACTCGGCAGCTTGTATCGATTCAAAACGTATCTCGTAGCTATTGGGCCTACGAAGCTATTCAAACCGCCTACTCGATGGGCTTCCTCGATTTGAATAATGGCAGCATTGACGTTGATGGCGGCATGACTCGCTTAGACATGCTGGTGATGCTCGCTCGCGGACTTGGGGTTACACAAGTTTCCTCCGGCCAATCCGTTGACCAACTGCTGAGCATTTTTGATGATGCTGACGAGATTCCTAGCCAGTACCGGGTGATCATCGCGGCGCTGGTTGAGCGCGGCATCTTGGTGAATTATCCCCAAGTGCGATCGCTAAACTTGTCTCAGTTCGTCAGCCGCTCTGAGGCGTGTGGCTTTGTCTACCAGACGTTGGCCTACCTCGGTCGCGTAGAAAGCATTCAGTCTTCTTACATCGTCAACAACGTGAATTTCTCGGGCCTACAGCTGATTCGGGTCAACCAGGGACAGACCACCACCACGACAACTGAAACTCGTACCAATGTTGATATTGATGTTGACGATGACGATGACGATGACGACGATGTCGATGTGGATATTGATGTGGATGACGATGACGACAATGATGATCGCGATCGCAATCGGCGTCAAAACTGCAACCAAGGCATCGGCAACGGTGCAGAAGGCTGCGATCCGGGTAACTCCGCACCTCGCGGCGGCAGCAATGACGAGGGTGGACGGACTCCCGGCACGCCCGTTAATCGCTAGAGCAAGTTAGGTTCGGCAATAAGTTATATCAAGTCTAGTTAAAAACCCATAACTTCTTTTTTGTGAAACGTTTGCGGCGCAAACGTCTCACAAAAAAGAAATCGGGTTCCTATACACAGATTTGATATTAGACAGGGATGTGGAGCAGTTCCTCACTGCTCCACATCCCTGTTTATGCATGAATTCAAACTCACATAGCAATAGTGCTGTCTTACATCGGCATAGTCAGCTCTGTTAAAACACTGTCCTAACCAAAATGACTACCGCTATATCAATTCTGCAATTTAAACCCTACAGATGAGTCCAGTGCTGAATGCTGAATACTGAGTTAGACCAATTATTCAAAACTCAACATTAAAAACTCAAAACTCCTTACTCCTCACTCCTCTCGCCTCACGTTACTAACAATTATTGCTGTATAGCGACATTGAGAAGAAACCGTATTATGCAGCCATTTGACGGCATAAGTCAGCACAGCGGCGACAGGATTCAGCGCAGCGCTGGCAGTGCTCCGCGTCGTGTTGGCCACATTCTGCAGCACAGCGATCGCAAGCTTCGGCACAGGCTTGACACATATAAGCGGCAATTTCAGACCGACGCGCCATCAGCCGCGAACAGAGACTACAGGTATCAGCACAGTCGCGACACCGCTGAATACACTGTGCCATCATCTGCACCATGTCGCTGTTAAGGCAAGCTGTCGCGCAATTTTCGCAGTCCTGCAAACAGCGCAAACAGGCTTCAATACATTCAGCCGCACGGGGATTGGATTGAGCTGCAATCATGGCTATTGCCTATGGGTAACACTGCCCATAGGTTAGACAGCGACAGAAGATATCTCATCTGCCTAATGGAAGACTAGCTAATTCGCTATTTTCATTCTGCTAACAGGATCAGCTCAATCCATACATCAAGACGTGTATAGCAGTTGCAAAAGGTATTTCTTTAAAGATCAATCAGCGAAAAGGCTTCTCGTAGTGCATTTGTAACCTCTTCATCATCGAGTTTGACACTGATGTTATGTTCATCCTTGTAAACAGAGGATAGTTCTAGACGAAAAGCTTTTACAACTCTCTCTGACAAACAAGCATTCAAAATTCTCTTCTTACTTGTGCAGGCTAACAAATGGCTCATTTTCTGCAAATCACCGCCAAAAACAGCTCTAGATGTTAGCAGGTAAAGATTTTCAGCATCAGCTTCACTGACACCGTCTTCATCTAGCAAAGATAGATCAAAAATTTCGATGACATGCGGATCTCTACCAGGCTGTGGAATAACTCGGTATAACTTCCAGATAGCCCCATTCGTAACAACTGCCCATTCTGCGGAAAGAGTTGTTGCATAGTTGATAGCTTGATCACGAACAGACTTATTTAGCTTGGCTCGAATATTTTTGCATTCAATCACCATGAATACATGATTATCCTGCCGCAGTGCGATATCTATTCGTCCGCCTATTGTAGAAATTTCGGTATCTATATTGCTTTTGCTATAGCCCAGCGCTTTTTCTAGTGCATCAACAACCCAAATCCTAACGGCTTCTTCTGAAGAACGTGCGGCATTAGAAATTTCCGTTAGACGTGGATGCAGCAACCGAAAATTTTCACAGATGGAATCAATTAGCTCTTGCTTGATTTCGACTTTTGTCCGCCGTCGTGATTGTTCTTGGTTCTCTTCTCCATTCTTTTCCGAGGTCACACTGCCCTTTTCCGAGGTTACACTGCTGCTTTCTTGTTCAATCGCAGCCGTCTCAAAAGGACTTAAGTTAACCAATCCCATCGTAAAAATGCTATTGCATTTTGGGCATCGGACAGGCTGGCCCACTAAATGCTGATGCTTGCGTTTTACTCGAAATTTTGATCCACATTCATCACAAGCAGTCAGTCCGATATATTGTTCTTCCATGATGAGATGTAATTAAGTTAGTAACATGGGCATTAGACCAAAATGTAGCCCAAACTATATTTCACACCTCAAACGTTAAAACTTTTTGTGTTTTACAAAACGTTGTATTTATCCTAATAAATTATCGTGAAACTTAGCCTGTGCATGATTGTCAAAAATGAAGCCGAGGCGCTGCCGAAATGTTTGGCCAGCGTACAAGGCGTAGTGGACGAAATGATTGTGCTGGATACGGGGTCTACCGACGATACGGTGAAAATTGCCGAGGAATTTGGCGCGATCGCAGCTTCATTTACCTGGATTAACGATTTTGCGGCGGCTCGTAACGCTGCCCTACAGTACGTTACAGGTGACTGGGTGTTGGTTTTAGACGCCGACGAACAGCTTGCACCGGATGCGATTCCCGCGATCAAAGACGCGATTCAGTCAGACAGTACCTTAGTTGTCAACTTAATCCGGCAAGAAATCGGCGCGGCGCAGTCGCCCTATTCCCTCGTTTCACGCCTGTTTCGCAGGCATCCCAGGATTTACTTCACCCGCCCCTACCACGCCATGATTGACGATAGCGTGGCCGAGATTTTGCAGCAGGAACCGCAGTGGCAGATTCGGTCGCTGCCACAGGTTGCAATTTGGCATGAAGGCTACCAGCCCGGTGCGATCGCAAGTCGCGATAAACTTGCCCGCGCCGAAGCCGCCATGAGTTCCTATCTAGCCGATCATTCCCATGATGCCTATGTGTGCAGCAAACTAGGCGCGCTCTATGTTCAGCAGGGGCGGATTCAAGACGGTATCGCACTCTTGAAGCGAGGGTTACAGGACACCAGCACGCTCGATCCCAGTGTTGCCTATGAGCTGCACTATCACCTGGGCATTGCCTATCGTCAGCAGGGCGATCCGAATCGGGCGGTGCAGCACTACCAAGCCGCGATTCAGCAGCGCATCTTGCCGTCGCTGAAGCTGGGAGCGTTGACTAATTTGGGCGCAATCTTGCAGGCAGCAGGCCAGCTCACCCCAGCCCGACAGCTTTATGAGCAGGTAATTCAGATTGATCCGACGTTTGCGCCTGGACACTACAACTTGGGCATGGTGCGTAAGGGGTTGGGCGATTTGGCAGGTGCGATCGCAGCTTACCAACGAGCGCTCCAGATCAATCCACTCTATGCCGATGCCTACCAAAATCTGGGCGTCGTTTACCTCAAGCTGGGTCGAGTGCCCGAAAGCCTAGACGCCTTCCATCAGGCCGTGGCCATTCATGACCAGCACAACCCAGCCGAAGCGCAGCGCCTCCGCCAGGGGCTATTGGAAATGGGATTTACCGTTTAGCGCCCTAGCAGGTACCTGGACATGGCATGATAACCAATTAAGCGATGTCGAGTGGGTGAACGGAACGTAATGCAGCTTGAGTTTATTCCAGTTGAAGAGTTTTACTTTGCCATTACGCTATCGGTGCGAAAACTGGAAGATATCCATCAACCGGAGCTGACGCGCAGGGTGAAGGAGCAGCTAGCCGAAGAGTTTGGTCAATCGTCCACCGTGGCCGCCGCCAGCCAGAACACCTTCAACTACGTCTTTCGCGTGATGGACTACGACAATTCACCGTCTCCGCAGCTCATTCTGTCGATTGCGGATTGGCAAGATAAACTGCGCCTCAGCAGCGATTATGGCTGGGTATTAAACGACGAACGCAAGCCCATGCGAACTGATAAATATGACTTGCGATCGCAGTTCACCCAACAGGTTAAACAGCATTTATATCACTGGCTGGAACTACCCAAACTCGTTTAAATCTCTTGTTGTGGCTAATACGGAATCCGTATCATTCCTAACTGGAATTACTATAACTATGGCTATATAGCCCTTCCTAAGCTACTGAGGTACAAGTTATTTTTTGGAAGCCGCTCTCCGCGCGGCTTCCAAAAAATAACTCCCCCTTTATTAGCACAAGAAGCGCTATAAATGCTTTCAAAATAAAAGGACGGCAGCACCGTCCTTTTTCTGGGGTTTTCGGGATAAAGCTTAACGATACGCCTGATCTAGCTTCATTAACGTATAAAGCAATACATTTGCCCCCTGCGTACACTGTTCAGGTGACGTATATTCTGCTTCCGAGTGGCTAATTCCCTGGTGACTCGGCACAAAAATCATGCCCATGTCGGTGATGCGACCCATCTCCATCGCGTCATGTCCGGCACGGCTGGGTAAGTGGCAGTAGCTGAGGTTAAGTTCCTGACAGGTTTGCTCAATCACCTTCTGCACATGGTTCGCGGCTGGCGAGGGTTCGACGACCAAGATCGGCTCAATTTCAATTTCTGTATCAGTTTGCCGCGCAATTTCGTTCAGCGCTCGATGCAGTCGCTTCGTCATCAGCGCCAAACAGTCCGGCGACAAATCGCGCATATCTACCGTCAGATGCACCTGACCCGGTACGATGTTAGCCGCATTGGGAAAGACTTCCAGCGAACCGACAGTCGCCACTGGATCACCCGGCGCATCCAGCGCCAGCTTCTGCACAGCGAGGACAATCTGCGACGCTGCAATCAGGGCATCCTGCCGCTGATTCATGGGTGTCGTGCCAGCGTGATTGGGTATGCCTGTGACCCGAATGGCATAGCGATGCATCCCGACGACACCCAAAACGACGCCAATTTCTGTATTTTGGCTCTCCAGAACGCCGCCCTGCTCAACGTGCAGTTCGACAAACGCCGCCATATTATCCCGCGATCGCACAGCGGTATGAATCTGGTTCCAGTCGCCGCCAATATTTTCCAGACAGGACTCAATCGAGCCTTCATCATTGGGCGGATGAATGTACTCAGCCGCTTTCACGGTGCCCGCCATACCCTGTGCACCGATCATGCTGCTTTCTTCATCGGCAAATACAATCACTTCGACGGGGTGATTCAGCCGAATCCGGTTCTCATTCAGCGTCCGCACCACTTCAATCCCGGCCAGAACGCCCAAAACGCCGTCATACTTACCGCCCAGCGGTACCGTATCGATATGAGAACCCGTCACCAGCGCAGGAGCATGGGGGATTTTGCCTTCATAGCGTCCGATTAAATTACCCGCCGTATCGATGCGAACCATCATGCCCGCTTCCTGCATCCAGCACTGCACCAGGGCGCGCGCCTTTTGGTCTTCCAATGTAAAAGCCAACCGTCGAATGCCACCCTGAGAGAGCTTACCGATTTCAGCTAGTCGCTCAATACTGGCATTGAGGCGATCGCCATTGACATCTAACGTGAACTGCCGGGTAATTGCGATCATGGTTGTGTTGTCCCTCCCCTGGTTAGCTATGGTTTGTTGAAACGCGATTTGCAGAACATCGATCTAGGGATCAATGAGGTGATGAGTGAGAACTGGTTAGCCGTGAGCCAGGTGAAACTGAACCACTTCAGCGAGTCTACTGTTCATCCTGAAGCTTGTTGGAGATTAGATTGATCGTCCTGTCGTAGGGATTTGGAATCATCAACTTCTACATATAGATTCCGCTCAGACAAATCAGTTCAGTCACACTCAAGCAGATTTGACAATTCTATTCTGCCTTTTGTATACAGTATTCAGTTAATCTGCGGATAACCTGTGTAGGCTTACACATTTACCGAACAATTCCTCATTAACCATGCGTAAAATTAGCTTGAACAGTTGGTATTCCTATAGCTGCTAGAATTCCCGGTTGAAGGCGAATCCATGCAGATGGCTTCAGGCGAAACAGCTCGATGTTCGGACGGATTACGGTGCCGTTTATCACAGCATTTATGAAGAAATGTAAACCTGCGCCCTTTATATCAAGGATTCAAAATATTTGAAAGGAGTACCTATGTCTGAGCCAACGGCAGCAACGAAGCGGATTTTTATTTGTGGTTCTGCCCTGCGGGGACAGCCCGATCATGAAAATCTGGGGAACGCCACATTCATTAAAGAAGCCAAAACGAAACCCCTCTATCGTCTCCACGCCGCAGGCGATGGCTGGCACCCCGCCATCTACCAAGTCAAAACCGACGGCATCAGCATTCCCGGCGAAGTCTACGAGCTGACCCTAGCTGAGTTCGAATATCTGCTGGCCAACGAGCCACCCAACATGTACCCCGCTGACGTGGTGCTCGAAGACGGCGAAGTCCTCACCGCTATGCTTTATCCCCAAGAACTGGTCGAACAATATAACTGGCCCGACATCTCCGACCTCGGCGGCTGGGCCGCTTATAAGGCTGCAAGCGTGAGCAAATAAATTCTGTAGGAAAAAAATCTAGTGTAAGGACGAACGCCCTTGTAGGGGCGAATGGCGATTCGTATGTGTTTAGCGCGGCACTCTGCTAGATCCCCCTAAATCCCCCTTAAAAAGGGGGAACTTTGAGCCAAAGTTGGAATAGCCCCTTTTTTCTAAGCGAAGCCATGCCCGAAGGGCTACAGGGGGCGGCGACAGCGGGGGATCATACGGCTACGCTAAACGCGAATGGCCATTCGCCCCTACGGCTATGTCAACATCACATCACATTGAACGCTTTGGCATCTGCTCCACAATTCGCTGCGACACAAACGGCAACAGTTCCTCCGACTGGCTCTGGGCTTCCCCTTCCGTAAACACCACCAGCAAGTACGGCAACAGCTCCGGCATTTCAACGTAGATCGCATCATGCCGCACCTGACTTGTGTGTCCCGCTTTTGACCAGAGCCGCGCCGCTGGCGGGAGTCCGGCTCCCAAAAAGCCCCTAACCTGATTGAGCGGATTCGCTGCCAAATCTGCCGGGTGCAGACTGCGATACATTAACTGCATCATCAGTTGCGATCGCACTGATGAAACCGCCACGCCACCGACAATGCTATGCAGCAATCGGGCTGTGGCATTGGTGGTCAGCATATTGCGCTGCTGCATCAGTTCGCCGAGAAAAATGCGCTCCCGCCCGTAAGCTCCATCACACCAGGTTTTCTGATTGACATTGATTGTCGCCAACTCCGGCCACTGTAGCGATTCGTAGTAGCGATTGACGATATTGCGCTGATACTGCCAGGTTTCAAACGGGCCAGGCGGTAGTTCGGGGCCGCTGGTGGTGCCGGATAGGACATCGACAACCAGACTCGTCGCATCGTTGCTAGAGTCTACGATCATGTCCGTCACCGCTCGATCCAGTTCCGCAGAAAACTGAATCATGTTGGTTTCCAACCATTCCTGCACCGCCACCAGATAGAACAGCTTGACGATACTGGCCGGATAAATCCGCTCAACCCCTCGGTAAACGGATCCTCTGGGTTTATGCTGCCAAAATTCATTTGCACTCAGGGCACCGCCCGTATTTACAATAATCGGCTCGTCATACACAATCCAGGTAGCTGCAATCTGGTTCTCAGCCAGAGTCGGGAACTCGGCCCAGGTTTCATTCAGGATGGTTTCTAACGACTGCTGGAGGTCTGGGTCGCGCTGAAAAAAGGTCATGGTGTCACAAAACGGGCTTATCTCACGGTTATCTTATGGTTACACTCTCTGAACTTCAGCTCAATCAGTCCTATCTATGTTTGGCCAATCTGAATCTCTACAAAACTCCAGATTTGCCGCCTGAAGCAAACAGCCTCGTCACCCAAGCCGCCCAGAACCGCCAGCTCCGAGTTGAAAGCCTGCCCGCTCAATCTCCTGAAAATTCCACCTCTCCACTCTATCTCTACGTCCGTCTCGAAGAAGATGGCTATCCCGGCTGGTTACGGGTAGATGATTTGGAGAAACTTGCGATCGCACCTGCTCCCTACCAACCCGCTGTCTACGACCGAGAGGATATCGCCGCCCGCTTACCTGAGGTAATCGCGTTTACCCAAGCGGCTATGAACCAGCCCAATGAATATCTCTGGGGCGGCACGGTTGCGCCGAATTACGACTGTTCCGGCCTGATGCAGGCCGCTTTTCAATCTGTGGACATTTGGATTCCCCGTGATGCCTATCAGCAGGAGGGATTTGCCGATCCGATTGAACAAGCGGAAGTGCAACCAGGCGACCTCGTCTTTTTTGGCCCCCCGGAAAAGGCCACCCATGTCGGTCTGTGCCTGGGTGACGACGAATATATCCACAGTTCAGGCCGCAACCAAGGCCGCAACGGCATCGGCATCGATCGGCTCGCAACCAACGGAGATATCGTGAGCCGCACCTATTTTGAACAACTGCGCGGCTTTGGTCGCGTGATGCATAACTACTGCCCGATATCGCCCTAAATGGGCTGCGTCGATCCCGAAAACAAACGCTCTCTACGTCAATCCCCTCAGGACAAGAAGCATACTGTTTTCGGCTATCTGCGATCGCGCCAAGCAAGTCTTCGACAGTTGGTGTGCTGCACTTCACACAGCTCCATCAAAATCATCCAATTGAAGCAGCAGACTCCTAGCTCATATCAGTAGCTCATATCAGACTCTACTTTGAGGAGCGGCACCGTATCTCCAGCCTGCTCTCCTTAACCGAAGTCATGCTCATACGGAAGCCTGTACTGAGTTTTCATGAAAATTAGGTTAACCAGAGGTGAAAATACTTAACCTTAGGTTAAGTTTTGCCTATGATAAGACCAAGCTATGGAGTTCTGAAACAGGATTTCATTTGTGACCAGCGATACATAATCTCCGTATCGTATGGAAATTATTCAGATTTAAAGGAATTAAGAGAATTTTCGCTGACTCTTCTTCAAAGGACACTGCATTCATGAAATCGTCTAAATCATATGATTTCCTGTTGATATATTTACTAGGTTTACTCCTTTTGGGTGATGTGGTATTTATTGTCATTCACATTTTACGAGCCTATTTTTCCATTACCTCAAGCCCAATATTCAGCAGCTCGATGTTTAGCATCAATCATGATCGCAGCTATGCAGAATTTTTTCAGTATATTAAATTCTTTTGGTCTATTCTGAACTTATCTGCCATTGGTTTATTAATCGAGCGGTCTTATTTTGCTTGGAGTTTATTCTTTGGTTATCTATTAGCTGATGATGCTTTTCTAGTTCACGAAAATCTTGGAAATCTGATATTTAATAAATTGGGTTTCGCACCGCGAAGTGAAACTTGGATGATGATGAGAATCCAAGATTATGGGGAGATAATCGTATCTCTTTTAGCAGCTTTATTTTTCCTAGTCGTGATTGGATTCGCCTATCAGAGAGGATCAAGCGCCTTTAAGCGGAACTCCCGGCGAATTGTCTATTTAGTGCTGGCTCTAGCCTTTTTTGGAGTAGCAGTCGATATCGTTCATTCAATAACTCAAGTTATGTATGAAGAGTCAACAACGACTGGTATGTATAGCTGGTTTTTGAGGATTATCAATCTGCTCCTGGTTGTAATAGAGGATGGTGGAGAGATGATAATAACAAGCTTGATTTTCTGCTATACGTTAACGGAAGTTGGCAAAATTGATAGATATCAGTTGCGATTTAAGAAAAGAATTCTAGATGCTTCCCAAAAACTGAGAGGACGTCTGAAAAACATTTAATATCGGGCTTTGTATAGGAATACAAGGCATTTTTCATGAAAAATACCGCGTTTCTCCACACGGGTGGAGTATATAAGGACTATTTGCAAAAACGGGATGCTCCCAAATGCTTTAAATTGTGGGTTTTCAAACAGACTTCACAGAAGCTGATCGCTTGCATCTGGTAAAACTGCATCGGAAAAGGTTGTTTGCCAGACGCGAGTGAGCTAACCGTTTGTAGAGTTGGGCACCGCCGTCCGATAGTCCACTGCCATGAAGCGGCGGCAGACTATCGGATTTTAATTATTCCAGGCTACAACTTGTTGATAGGCGGGCGGGACAACTTCTGGAGTTGCCACTGCGCGGGCTGCAAGGGTGGGGTTGCTCTGTACCGATGAGGTGCGGATGACAATTCGCTGGTTTGTTGGCGAAACAGCGCGAACTTGACCTGTGGGTGCGATCGCAACTGGCATACCAATCCGATGACAGCCGGGAGTCATAATCACCACAGATCCTTTCTGGGATAGGCGACTATAGGCTCGCACAGTCGAGGGAGCCACCATGTTTTGAAAGTGGTAGCGGGCAGCGTCTTGATCAACCGTGCAGGTTGACACTCGCAGCGCATCATATTCGGCAAAGAACCCGTCTAGATCGTCAGCTGCTGCTGGATTCTGGGCAATCAGACCGCCCAGGACGGATAAGCCAAGCAGCACAGAGGGTGATTTGTAAGAAATTCTCATATTGAAAAGAGTCGGTGAATTTGGATATTACCCACTCTTTACGGTGGCAGTTGAGTGAATCCTGATGGTTTTGGATTTTGCTCTGGTGAATTTTTGAGACGACGGATATTGTTTGCGCTGATGTTCTACAGGTACGGGAGCGGGAGCATGAGGGGCGGGGGAGCAGGGGAGCAAGGGGGCTGTAGAGATTTAGGATATCCAGATGCGTTGAACTTTGCCTTGAATGGTTTGGTTGAGCCAGGAGGTGTTGAAGGATTGCGATCGCAATGTTCCCGCATTGACAACCCAGGATTTAGCCGGATCAAATAGCACCAGTTCGGCTGGGGCATTGACCTGTGCGCGAGCAGGTGACTGGTTGAGGCAGTTAGCCGGATTAACGCTCAAGGCTCGCCAGAGTTCCAGTGCGGACAACGTTTGGGATTCCACCAACTGCTGCCAGAGTAAGGGTAATGCCAACTCTAAGCCGATCGCTCCCGGTGGGGCTTCGCTGAAGGCAACCGTTTTTTCTTCGTAGGTGTAGGGGCTGTGGTCAACTGCGATCGCATCAATTACGCCTGTCTTAATCCCCTCAATCAGTGCCTGCTGATCGGCAGGTGTGCCCAAGGGAGGCTCAAGTCGCAGATTGGGGTCATAGGTCGCTAAATCCCCGGTATTGCACAGCAGGTGCAGCCAGGTTGTGCTGGCAGTAATCGGCAATCCCCGATCTTTGGCGGCGTGAATTAGCGCCACACTGCGGGCGGTGGAGACGCGCATGATGTGAACCGGAGTGCCAATGGCCGCAACGCATTCCAAAATCGAGGTTAAGGCCACGGTTTCGGACAGCGCCGGATTGCCAGGTAGACCAAACCGAATCGAATCCAACCCTTCCCTGGCCGTACCATCGCCGGATAAGGTGCGATCGCAACTCCACAGCGCAATCGGTCGTTGCATCGGCTGCAAAAATTCAAGTAATCGTCGCAGCAGCACCGGATTCTGAATCGGATAGCCATCAGCGAAGCCAACCGCACCCGCATCGGCCAGTTCCGCAAACTCGACCAGCTGTTCTCCTTTTACACCCAGCGTCAATGCGCCCCAGGGATACAGCCTGGGTTGATTTGGAGTAGCCGACCGTGACCACTGGGCTTGCAGGGCTGCCACCTGGCTGGGCTGATCAATCGGCGGATCGGTATCTGGCAAAACCGCAATTCGAGTAAAGCCACTAGCGGCGGCAGCGGCTTTGAGTGAAGCCAAGGTTTCGCGACTTTCAAAACCGGGTTCGCCGCTGTGGCTATAGAGGTCAACTAAACCGGGGGCAAGAATGCATCCTTGCGCTGTGATGCTTTGTGTGGAATCGGCTGCAGCGGGGGACAGTGAAGGTGCGATCGCAGTGATGACGCCATCTTCAATCAGCACGTCTGTCACCTGATCCGTATCCGTTAACGGATCAAGCAGTCGCACCTGTTGTAACAGTTCACGAGTCATGCACAGTTCCTTTAAAGCGCACCTGCTGCGGTGGTATCCAACACGCTGCCAAAGTGAGTGGTAATGTTCGATGCCCGCAGGATGGCGCGACCGTTCAAACCTTGGGGATAGTCAATCACGCTGACGGCACCGTTGCCCTGTTTGAAAACCCAGAACGCCTCTGGCCCCAACCCCACAACATCACACAGGATAGCCTTATTTACCGCATCGTGGGCAACGACCAGTAAGGTCAGCAACTCCTCTGGATCGCCACAGTCTTTAATGTGGTTCTGCCAAGCAATCACCACCCGTTCCCAGACCTGCTGTAGGTTTTCGCCTTCCGGCATTTGCACCACTTCGGGCGTACTCTGCCAGCGCTCTAGCTCGCCAGGAAACTCGGCTTCAATTTCCGATTCCAGCTTGCCTTCCCATAAACCGTGGCTAATTTCCCGCAGTCCATCATCCAGCACCAGATCCACATCGGGATGATGCTGCAAAATGGCTTCTGCCGTTGCTTTGGGACGCAGCATCGAACTGCTGACGGCTCGGTCAATCCGAATCGTCTTTAAAAAGTCGGCCACGAGCTGCCCCTGCTTGCGACCGTTGTCGTTGAGCGGCACGTCAATCTGACCCTGAAACCGCTTCTGGCGATTCCATTCCGTTTCACCGTGGCGCACCAGCAGTACTCGAACACCAGAATGCGATCGCCGAGGTCGAGGCACAGGTTGCCCCAAATGTCCCGTTAAGTTCATCGACTCAATCTGGACAGTGCCGCTAGCCGAGTCGCGATTCAAAATGCTAATGCCGCAGTTGGACTGGTAGAGCGAGGAGAACCGCTCAATGCCAAGACCAATCAACGTACTAATTAAGGCTCGATTAATGGCGCTGTGGCCGACAAGCAGAATGGTTTGACCTTCGTGCTGGGACAGGGTGGCATCCCAAAAGCGCTGCGCTTGCTCATACAGCTCCGGCAGTGGCCGAAATTCGACAATGCCGTCTGGCTGCTCAACTTGCAGCACCAGCTTATGGGTTTCTTGCCGCCAAATTTTGTACTCAGTGGGATACTGGGCCTTCACCTGATCAAAGGTCATCCCCTCCCAGGGCGGCAGATTCACCTCTTTCAGGTCATCCGAAAACGTAGGCGCGGGCGCATTGGTATGAGCCACAATCAACTCAGCCGTCTCTCTTGCCCGTTTGAAGGGACTGGCATACACGGCATCAATTTGAATACCTTGCAGTGCCTGAGCCGCCTGAATTGCTCCCTGTCGCCCTGTTTCGGTCAGCGTGGATTCGTCGCAATGTCCCTGGATGCGGGATTCAATGTTGTAGGTACTTTCGCCATGCCGGACGATGATAATACGAGTCTTCAGCGGTCTGCCCTCCTGTTAAGCCAGAAGAATTCTACCGTGTCTTGCGGGTGGCATTTTGCTTAATTTGGCTATGTCGCTGAGAAGCCGACAAAATGTAGAGTTTCACTTCATAATGTTCCAAGGGCAACCCTGCCTAACAGTGAACGTGTGGAGAGCGGTATGGCCGATCACGGTAAAGAGTCTGGTTTCAGAGCAATTAAACTTCTCGTTTTAGGTGCGCTAACGATCCTGGTGGCGATTCCGATTATCAGTACGCTGGTTGGTAGCTTAAACGAGCCACAGGTCACGAGCCGTCTACAGCTTTATCAAACCGACCTGCTGCTGCAAGCCACCGAATGGCAAGGCGGTGATTTAGTTGAAGCAGAGGAAGCTGCCTCATTTCGACAAGCTTTAGTGGGTCAAAAACCGCTGGAAACTGCGATTGAGCAGTATGAATCGGTGCGGAAAGAAGCCGAGGAGAATTTGGCGCGATCGCAAACTCAGCTTGAGGAGCTGACCCCCGTTGCACCAGCCGAAAGCGGACTTGAACCAACGTCCTCTAGTCCACGCCAAATTCTGCGCTCAATTCAGCAGTTACAGCCATTGCTCAGTCAGCTTGATCTACGACTGGGCATTCTCAAAACAGAAACGGGACAGCGACAAGAGGCGCTCAAAATCTGGTCACAGATTGAGCCAGTTGATGTCGATAATGGGTCAGATTCCGCTGCAACTTCTGCCAACACTTCAAGTCCAAATGCTAATTCGACTGAAACGGCTCAAGTTCTAAGCGGTCTATGGAGTGACCCAGCTCAAATTGCGCCCAATGCCGAAACCGTTGTTCAGCAAAACCTGGACGGCTGGTTTCGCTACCGTGCTCTAGAGCAGCTTTATGAACTCCAGCAGCGGCAGGATGCTCTCGCAGAACTCGCAGCCACAGAACAAGCCGTTGCCCAGCAGACCTTTATCAAACTGCTGTTCATCGGCGCGCTGCCCGTGATGGGCAGTATCGCTGGGGTTGGTATTGCGATCGCGCTTTCGATTCAGTGGCTGATCAAGCGGCGGCAGTCGATCCTGACCCGCAACAGTGACGAAAGGTGGCAAGTGCCGTGGACTGGGGAGACGATTTGGCAGGTGTTTGTCGTCGGTTTCTTTTTTGTCGGTCAGTTTTTGCTGCCGATTTTGCTGGGAATCTTGGGCGTCAACAGCAGCCAGTTCTCTGGACGAGAGCGAGCGATTTATTCCCTAGCCTATTACGTACTGATGTCAGCAGGAGGCATTGCTGTCCTCTACTGGTCAATTCGTGCTTATTTGCCGCTGCCTGCCGATTGGTTCCAGTTCAAGCTGATTGGCCGCTGGCCGCTGTGGGGCGTTGGTGGTTATTTGGTGGCGCTGCCGCTGATGATTGGAGTGTCGCTGGTCAACCAGCAGATCTGGAACGGTCAAGGCGGCAGTAATCCCCTGCTGCAAACCGTGCTAGAAGAAGGCGACTCAGTGGCGCTGATTGTATTCTTTCTGACGGCTGCGATCGCAGCTCCACTATTTGAAGAAACGCTATTTCGCGGCTTCCTGCTGCCCTCTCTCACCCGCTATATGCCCGTCAGCGGTGCGATTCTGGCCAGCAGCCTCCTATTTGCCATTGCCCACCTCAGCTTCTCGGAAGTCCTGCCGCTGACAACGCTGGGCATGGTGCTGGGATTTATCTATTCGCGATCGCGGAATTTGCTGGCTCCCATGCTGCTCCACAGCCTTTGGAACAGCGCCACCATGATTAGTCTCTTTATCCTCGGCAGTAGCGCCCGCTAGAGATTTGTATAGCTGTAGTCAGCTCTATTAGGACACGGACATTTTGGTGGGGGGGGGGGGGGGAGGGTAAAAAAAAGGACCAACCCAACCCACCCTCCCTCCCCAAAAA
>CBKWJC010000028.1:0-69266 GCA_966674685.1 uncultured bacterium | reverse complement strand
ACCGCGATCGCTTAACTGGTTTTTCCTCTGCTCGTAACTTACCAAGTCGTGTGTACCATCGATACACGTTTCGTAGGGGCAGGTTTAGCCGATCACTTGTGAGTCAACGTCACAAAGGGTCAACAAAACCTGCCCCTACAGGTAGAACTATGATTTAGGGACAAAATGCTCAGGCTGCATGTGTGACGGATAGCCCTGCATCATCTTGGCATCAGGATACTGATAGGTCAGCGCCTTACTGTTATATTTCTTCAACCCAATCAGCGACTCCACCATCTTCACCCCAGCCGCCACGGCATCAATAAACGGAATCCCTAGCCGCTGCTCCAGTTCGTAATCCAAACCCGCCATTCCCGCACAGCCCAGACAAAAGGCTTCCACTCGGTCAGTTGCGATCGCATTTCTCGCCTCAATTTCTAACGCATCAACCGTCGCAGCCCGTGCCGTTTCCGTCTCCGTCACCGGAATCCCTGTCGTTCGAATCGACACGCAGCGATGGGCAAACCCAGTTTTGTGAATTGTCTTTTCAATCATGTCCAGCGTGCGGTGCTGCGTCGTAATCACCCCCCACCGCGCCGCCACCATATTCGCCACATACATACTGGCTTCAGCAATGCCCACCACGGGCTTATGGGTAATTTCTCGCGCCGCTTCTACCCCCGGATCGCCCCAGCAGGCAATCACAAACCCATCCACCTGATCACGAGTTTCAATCACTCGCTCCAAAATGCCCGGAATCGCCAAATACTCGTCATAGTAGCTTTCAATCGACTGCGGGCCAGATTTCGGCTGAGACGTTATCACTTCAGTCGCCGCCGACTTGGCCAACTGAGCCGATTCATCAATTCCCCGCGTCATCAAATCAAACGTATTGCCATTAATCACATGAATTCGCATTTTGGGAGTCAGATTATCGTCAGCCGTATCAAATCCCATCTCATGTCCTCAATCAAAGTGAAGCGCAACGAATTCTGATTATAGGTAGAAGACGGCTCTGGCACTGTTTTGTTGAAACAGTACGGCAGATTTTGGTAATCAGACTTTATCAATAGACTTTATTGGAAATAAAGTTTTTGGGGTTGGAAATTGTTTGGTAGCGCGGCTGAGCCGCGCTACCAAACAATTTCCGATAAAGTTTAATGTCATAGCAGACGTTATCTCAGGACGAATGGCCATTCGCCCCTACTATGCCTGGATTTGAGGCTGTAGCGTTTGCACAAATTGTTTTGGATCAGCCGGAGTGACGACAATTGTGCGATCGCGAAATCGGAGAATAACGGACTGCTTGAAATCAGTTGCATACGCCTGATACTTGCCCAGCTTACGGTTGCGGAAATGGCCCGTAAAACCAAATAGACCACCGTTGCCCCAAGTGCGAATCGACTGATCCATCGCGGTTGGATCGATTTCAACCGACGTTAGCTGATCGAGTGCGATCGCAGATTTCCAGCCCAACCGCTGCACATAAAGTGTTTCATTCGCCACCTGATAGCCCCACACGCTGAAGACTGCCGTTCCCAGCAAAATTGCCAGCGGCATGACAATCATCGACGCAATCCAGAACCAGTTGCCACGCGGGCCAGTGAACACCCCAATCAGCGGAATGCCAATCAAAATCGCGCAGCCCAGGATCGTCATTAGAATCAACAGGTTGCCCCACGGTGCTTTGAAAATGGTATCTGCTGTTTCTGCGGCCATTGCCATACCTCCGCTACCTTAGTCGAGACATTTACGCAATCTAACGTTTAAACGTTGGAACGTTTTCAGCGTTTCCCAACGACCTAACCAATGTGACGACTGCCATAACTGCGATCGCATCAGCTCAGATTCAAATTATATTGACTTGTAAATAAGGATTGAGAACCTTAACAATTGCTCACTTTTGGCGATAAACAGCCGTAATCACTGAATAATAGGAAGCTATTCAATACTTCGTTACTTAATATCTCTTCGCAAGGCGTCTAATCTGTCCGTTTACCAAATGCTTCGGTGTACCGAAAGCTAGGTAATAAGCGATACACTTAATCTCTGCGATAATTTTGCGACTTTTCCGCTGTTTTGCCTTCCGTTAACAATATGCAATCGACTGTGCCTTTTCCCCAGACTCGCCTTTCTACTGGAGTGGCTGGGCTTGATCGTGTGCTGCGGGGTGGGCTATTACCCCAACGCTCGTACTTGCTACGCGGTGGGCCAGGCAGTGGCAAAACAACGCTAGGACTGCACTTTCTCTCCTGTGGACTAGAAGAACACTCCTCTTCAATCTACATCACTCTGGGTGAGTCAGCTTCTCAGCTCCAGCACAGTGCCCAGTTGCTCGGTGTACAGTCGGATCAGCTTCATTTTCTGGATTTGAGTCCAACCATTGACATTTTTACCCAACAGCAAAGTTACGACATTTTTTCACCCTCGGAAGTCGAGCGGAGTCCTATCACTCGGTCGATCATGGATGCGATCGCAACCTTGAAACCCCAGCGAATCGTGATTGATTCCATGACCCAGTTTCGCTATTTGTCGGTCGATCCGTTTCAATTTCGTCAGCAGAGTATCGCTCTCCTACGCTACCTGACAGATCAAGGCGCAACCATTCTCTTCACCTCCGAAGCCAGCGTTGAAGCACCCGACGAAGACCTACAGTTTATCAGCGACGGCATTTTGCAGCTCACCGCCACCACCGCCCAGCACACTATCCAAGTGCTCAAGTTTCGCGGCTCCAGCTTCATCAGCGGCAAACATGCCATTCGCCTAAGTAACGAGGGGATGACGGTATTCCCCAAACTAGAATTCAGAAAAGAAGAAAAAGCTCAATTCGAAGTCGAGTCTGTCCCATCCGGCATTCCCGAAATGGATGAGTTACTCAACGGCGGTCTTGAACGCGGCACCATCAGCCTGATTACGGGGCCGAGCGGCGTAGGCAAATCAACGCTGGGCCTCCAGTTCGCCAAAGAATCCGCCGGACGAGGCGAACGCACAGTCGTCTACCTATTCGAAGAAGCCAAAGAAACCCTAGTTCAACGCTGCGAGTCAGTCAACATTCCTGTTAAGGCAATGTTAAGACAGGGAACTCTATCTATTGTTGAGCTAGAACCACTCAACTTCAGTCCCGATGAATTCATCAATCTCATTCGTACCGAAGTGGAAGAAAAAGGCAGCAAAATTGTCATGATTGACAGTGTTTCTGGCTATCGCATTTCTTTTGCTGACATCGAAGAAAATCTGTTACAGCACCTGCATCGCATGGCTCAGTACCTCCGCATTCGGGGTGTTACTACTCTTTTAATTAACGAGGTGGAATCCATTACGGGCGATTTTCGGGCCACGGAGGTTGGAATTTCGTACCTCGTAGACAACATTGTGTTTCTCCGCTTCTTAGAAATTAAAGGGGAAATGCGAAAAGCCATTGGTGTGCTTAAAAAGCGCCTCAGTGATTTTGAGAAAACATTACGGGAAATTGAAATTACTCGCTACGGCATTAAAGTTGGCAGGCCGCTGACTCAATTGCGCGGCATTCTAACAGGAGTGCCAGATTTCATTGATTCAGATGATCAAGAGAAGCATGTTTAGAATCTGGTTACATCTGGCTAATCCCGCTAATCTCAATCTTTTACATGGCTTCCTACAGCAGCATCACCAACTTTATCCGCTGAACACTCCCATTCAGGAGGCCCAAGACTGCGATCTTTACATTTTGGATTGGCCAACATTTAGTCAACTACAGCCAGTTATTAAGCAGTATCGCCGCCAAGCCCAATCGGTATTCCTGCCAGTTCTGCTTCTAGCCCATGAAGCCGATATGGTTCGAGCCTTGGAAGGTTTATCCTCGTCGGTTGATGAAGTGCTGCCTATCCCCGTCAAAAAATGGGAAGCGCTGTTGCGGGTCAACACACTTCTGCGTATGCGAAAGCTATCGGTCAATCTGAAACAGGCTTGCGATCGCGAACATGAAATGACGAATCATCTCCTACAGCTCAACCAAGAACTGTTGGAACTCAATCATCAGCTAAAGCGAATGGCGCATCTCGACGGGCTAACCCAAGTCGCCAATCGACTAGCCTTCGATCAAAGCTTACACAACGAATGGCAGCGTCTTAGCCGAGAGCAACTGCCGCTGTCGCTGATTCTATGTGATGTTGACTATTTCAAAGCTTATAACGACAACTATGGTCATCCGGCGGGCGATAAATGTCTACAGGAAGTCGCACAGGTACTCATAGAATCAGTTAGACGACCTGCTGATTTTGTGGCTCGCTATGGGGGCGAAGAGTTTGCCATCTTACTCCCAAATACCGATCTAGATGGCGCTGTTCAAATTGCCAAAATTATCACTCAAAACTTAAGTGAGAAAAAAATTCCTCATGCCCAATCCAGCACGAGCGATCTGGTGACCCTGAGCTACGGCATCGCGAGCTACATTCCCCATTACCAAAAAGATCCATACATCTTGGTTCAAGACGCAGATCGAGCGCTCTATGAGGCTAAACGAGGGGGACGCAATCAACACTATGCACAAGCTTTCTGTGAACCTGAGCAGTGGCACATTGTGGCACACAGGTCGAGCGAGAGCGCTACCTTGTGATGGAGCTGTCGCTTATTGATATCAAGTTTGTGTATGGGAACCCCGTTTATTCTTTATGAAATCAAATCTGACTAGAAAGAACCAGAATTTTTTATGAACGGCAGGCTCGGCCTGCCGTTCATAAAAAATAAACGGATGTGGTATCAAGATGAACGGGATTGGAAGCGAATGCGTAGGTTATCGCGGGGGCGTGGTGTGGGTATCGTCACCAAGCTCAGATCCTGATCGGGCAGCAACTGCCAGTCATAGTCACGAGCAAGCAGGGCCGCAAAAATTTTCATTTCTAAGCGGGCGAATTCTTTGCCCAGACATTCACGAATGCCGCCGCCAAAGGGAACATAGCCATACTTTTGCCGATTTTCAGAGCGTTCTGGACTAAAGCGATCGGGATCAAACTGCTCTGGATTCTCGTATAGATCGGGTTCGTAATGAGTTAGACCAATCTGATAGAGCACCATCCAACCAGCGGGAATTTTATAGCCTTCAAACTCGCAGTCCTTCAGCACTTTTCGGAAGCCGCCACCCACAGGCGGCGTGAACCGCAGCACTTCTTTCAGCACTTGCTCTAGATAGGTCATCTGCTTGAGCGTATCCAAAGTTAGGTGCTGATCCTTAAACTGGTCTTGCTCAGCGCGAATCCGGTTCAGGATATCCGGATGTAAAGCCGTTTGGAGACAGAAGGTTGCGATCGCAGATGTCAAGGTTTCATGCCCGGCAAACAGCAGCAGCAGCACCTGATCTTTTAATTCTTCAGCGCTGAGCCGAGCACCGTCTTCATCTTCTGCTTGAACGAGTAAATCGAGTGCATCTTGTGCTTTGGCAATCTGCTCATCTGTGGATAAACCAGCGGACTGAGCGAACTGTGCCTGTCGCTGCCGAACAATGGTTTCAATTTCATTGAGTAACCGACGACGAGCCTGTTTCGCTTTGCCAAATCGCATCCACGGCAGGTTGAGCGGAATGGAAAACAGCCCTTCACACCAGGTTTCAAACACATGACCCAACGGGGTCTGAGACCCATCGTCTAACCCGACCAGCAGTTTGCAGGCCACATCCAGCGTGTAATTCCGCAATTCGGGATACCAGGTCACTGTTCCCTGGCGCAGCCAGCGATGACAGTAGGCTGTCGTAATCTCAGTCATTGCATCGACATAGGTTGAGAGCGCTCGCGGCATAAACGCCTGCGCCAACAGCTTACGCCGAGTCTGGTGGGTGCCGCCCGTTTGCAGCGCCAGGGACAGCTCACCCAGCAGCGCCGAGGTACTGGGCGGCCAACTGATCTGGAAATAGTCATTGTCGTGGGTCAGCACAAACCGATTGGCTTCAGCACCCCGCACAAAGATGGTCGGACTGCCGAGTAGTCTGCTTTTGAAGGCACTGCCGCCATATTTTTGAAAGCGTTTCTTCGCGAAATTGGGATCACCAAAGAAATCGAGCGTTTCACCTAGGAACGGTAAACCCATCTCACCCGGCGGCAGCGTAGCCTGGGGCTGTGAGGGATTAGGCTGCGGTTGGTTGGAATGCGGAGTTTCGGTAACAGTCACGGTTTTTGCGACCCTAGCTCACTACAAAATTTACCAGCTTACCCGGCACCACAATCACCTTACGGATTGTTTTGCCTTCAATGTAGCGCTGCGCCACTTCTGACTCACGAGCATAGGTTTCCAGGTCTTCCTTGCTGGAATCGGCAGGTACCTCAATTGTGCCGCGCGTTTTACCCATAATCTGAATGACCAGCGTAATCTCATCTGCCACGAGAGCTTCGGGATCATAGGTTGGCCAGCTTTCATGGTGAATTGAGTCCGAGTGGCCCAATATATGCCAGAGTTCCTCAGCAAGATGCGGTGCAAAGGGAGCCAGCAGCAGCAAGAGGGTTTGAATCCCCTCAGCATAAATCGGAGCGTCAGCAGCCTTGAAATCCGACAGCGCATTGCTCAGCTTCATCAGCTCAGACACGGCTGTATTGAACTGGTAGTCGCCCTCTAAGTCTTCAGTGACTTCCTTGATAGCAGTGTGAATCGCCCGCCGCAGCGTTTTCTCGTCCTTGGATAAGCCCTCGGCATTCTGCTCCTGAAGCTGCACCAAAGCTGGAATCTGCGCCAGATACTCCTGCTGCTGAGTGGCAAATTCGCTCACCAATCGCCACACGCGATTCAAGAAGCGATACTGTCCCTCCACGTCAGCATCATCCCACTCCAAATCCTTCTCTGGTGGGGCCTTAAACAGAATAAACATCCGAGCCGTATCGGCACCGTACTTCTCCAGCACCAGCGCCGGATCAATGCCGTTGTACTTCGACTTCGACATCTTCTCGTAAAAGACCTCCAGCGGATCGCCCGTGGCCGGATCTTTGAGGTCGTCGGCATTCACCTCAGCGGGCGGAATGTATTTGCCCGTCTTGGGATTTTTGTAGGTCAGACCCTGCACCATGCCCTGCGTCAGCAATCGCTTAAACGGTTCGTCTACGTTGAGCAAGTTGCGATCGCGCAAAAATTTGGTAAAGAAACGCGAGTAGAGCAGGTGCAAAATTGCATGCTCAATGCCGCCCACGTACTGATCCACCGCCATCCAGTCATTGGTCTTTGTCGGATCAAATACCTCGCTTTCATTTCCGGCATCCGGATAGCGCAGGAAATACCAAGACGAGTCAATAAACGTGTCCATCGTATCGGTTTCCCGCTTGGCAGGTTCGCCACAGGAGGGACAGGTGACGTTAATCCAGTCATCCAACTGCGCCAAGGGGGATGGGCCACGACCAGAGAATTGAACGTCCTCCGGCAGTTGCACCGGAAGCTGATCATCCGGAACGGGCACCGCGCCACAGCTCGGGCAGTGAATAATCGGAATCGGTGCGCCCCAGTAGCGCTGCCGCGAAATTAGCCAGTCCCGCAGCCGGAAATTGACCTGCCGTTCGCCTTTATTATTTTTTTCGAGATATGCGATCGCAGCTTCGACGCTTTCGCCTTCGCCTTTACCAGCGGTCACGCCATCCAAGGGGCCAGAGTTGACCATCACTCCCTCACCTGGCCACGCCTGGGTCATCGTGTCGCCATCCAGAGTTTGATCAGCGGGTTGTACAACCGCTTTTACAGGCAAGTTGAACTTGCGGGCAAACTCAAAGTCTCGCTGATCATGGGCGGGCACCGCCATAATCGCGCCTGTGCCATAGCCCATGAGGACGTAATCCGCGATCCAGATGGGAATTTTTTCACCATTGACGGGATTAACGGCGTAACTGCCTGTCCACACGCCAGTTTTCTCGCGATCTTCGGCGGTGCGGTCAATTTCGCTCTTGCCAGCCGCTTCTTCCTGATACGCTTCGACCGTTGCTTTCTGCTCGGCTGTTGTGAGCTGTTCGACCAGGGGATGCTCCGGCGAGAGTACCATAAACGTAGCACCCCAGAGCGTATCCGGGCGCGTCGTGAATACGGGCAGATCCTCACCCGCTTCGGTTTTAAACACGACCCGTGCCCCGGTGGACTTGCCGATCCAGTTTTCCTGCATCAGCTTCACCCGCTCCGGCCAGCCGTCTAGGGTTTGTAGGTCAGCCAAAAGCTGATCGGCATAGTCCGTAATCTTGAGGAACCACTGGCGCAGCATTTTGCGCTCCACTTTTGCGCCCGATCGCCAGGAATAGCCCTCGCTATCCACCTGCTCGTTCGCCAGGACGGTTTGGTCAATGGGGTCCCAGTTGACAGCGGATTCTTTCTGGTAGGCCAAACCCGCTTTAAAGAACTCCAGGAAAATCCACTGCGTCCAGCGATAGTAATCTGGCGAACAGGTGGCAACTTCCTTCGACCAGTCAATCGAGAAGCCCAACTGCTGGAGCTGTTCCCGCATTTGGTCAATGTTTTGGTACGTCCACTTAGCAGGATGAATGCCCCGATCAATGGCGGCGTTCTCGGCAGGTAAACCAAAGGCATCCCAACCCATCGGATGCAGCACCCGGTAGCCCTTCATGCGCTGCACGCGGGCAATCACGTCCGTGATCGTGTAGTTGCGGACGTGCCCCATGTGCAGTTTGCCAGAGGGATAGGGGAACATCGACAGCGCATAAAATTTGGGCTTGTCGCTGTTCTCAGGGGTTTGATCGATACCCTGCTCGACCCAATGCTGTTGCCACTTTTGCTCAATATTGGCGGGGTTATATCGAGACTCCACGCGCAGAATGCTCCTACTTCTCAATCGGCTGGGACTATAACTATAGCGCTGGTCAGATTGCTTGTGGTATCGAACCACATATCCGAAGACGGCAGGTTCTACCATGCATCTGACTCGCCATTACTAACTAAATCTAACGACATCATCTAACGGCATGGCTTGATGCCACCCACAATTGTATAGCCTTACGTAATCAGGTTAGGACAGGACGTTTTTGAGAAGCCGCAAGCTGCTTAGCTCTTCAAAAATCACCGTCCTGGTTCTAATATTAGTTCCGCAATTTAGCACTCTAGATGAGTTCAGTGCTAAGCGCTGTGATGGAGTGAGGAGTTTTGAATGTTGAGTTTTGAATTAAGGAAGTGAATTCAAAACTCAACATTCAAAATTAAAAACGTAATCTTTAAGAGCCCTATGGCCCTAGATTTGGTCTAGATCCGGTGCGTTTCGCTGCGCTCAACACACCCTACGACTGAGTTCGTTCAACAATGCTTATGCCCAATGACGGGGTTGGCTGAGAAAGTCATCCATCTGTTGCTGCGACAAGGGCTTTGCAAAATAATAGCCCTGACCATACTCGCACTGGAGCCGTTTAAGAATGCTAACCTGCGCCTGACTCTCAACGCCTTCTGCGACGATCTCCATACCGAGATTATGACCCAGCGAGATAATCGTTTGGACAATTTCGTGATTCTCGTTATCTTCTTCCATGCGGCTAATGAATGACTGATCGATCTTCAGCGTGTCCATCGGAAATCGGTGCAGATAGCTCAGCGAAGAGTAGCCTGTACCAAAATCATCGATGCTCAACTTAAAGTTGAGTGCCTTCAGACTCAGCATCAGGTCAATGGCTGCTTCCACATCGCTCATCACCATGCTTTCTGTGATTTCAATCCGAATATGTTCGCCGCCGATGCCCACGTCTTGCAGAATTCGACCTAGCTGTCCGGCTAAATCAGCATGGGTGAACTGGCGACCGGATAGATTAATGCTCATGGAAAGCGATGGATAGTGGGAAAATTGCTCTTGCCAGTCGCGGATCTGCTGGCAGGCTTCTCGAAAGATCCACTCACCCAGGGGAACAATCAGCCCTGTTTCTTCTGCTACCGGAATAAAGGCACCGGGGGACACGAAGCCCCGCTGGTGATGTCGCCACCGCGCCAGGGCCTCGAAGCCCGAAATCAGGCCAGAGTCTAGCTGGATAATGGGTTGATAGTGCAGCGAAAATTCTCGATGCTCTAGCCCTTGCCGCAAATCGCTTTCCATCTGCAGCCGATCAATCACCTCGTTGAGCATGCCTGCCGCAAACACCTCATGACGGGCTTTACCCAGGGCTTTGGCGCGATACATTGCCGTATGAGCATCGCGTAGGAAATTCTCAGGCCGATGGGCATAACCCTGCTGAGCTAGAGCAATGCCAATACTGACGGAGGTGGAAACTTCGCGGTTTTCGAGCGAAAAGGGGGCGCTGAGCTGTGCCTGTAAATCATCGGCAAAGTTTGATACGTCTGCTCCAGTTTCATAGGGAAATAAAATGGCAAACTCGTCACCACCGACGCGGGCAAGTTGAGCAGAGGATGGCAGCAACGAATGAATGCGAGACACGATCCGATTGAGGAACTGATTGCCCAGATCCTGTCCGACGCTTTCGCTAATAATTTTGAACCGCTCCAGGTTTAGAAACATGACGGCAACGGACTGATCCGATTTGTGGCGCTGGGAACGGTTAAGGAATTGTTGAACGCGGCGGATAAATTCATCGCGGTTGGGTAGTCCGGTTGTCCAGTCACGGGAGGTACTGTAGGACAGGCGATAGCTAATGACGAGGATGCCAGCAGCTAAAAGTGTAGCGATTGGTGTAACAACTGGAATCCAAAGGTTGAGATTAAAGCTGAGCCAGCCGAAACCCAAGATTACTAGCGGGCTAGCGGCACCTGCGATCGCAAGCCAGCGAGGATTGCGTACCCACCAGCCAAGCATCCCACCTGCTACGGCACAGCTCCAGAGCCACAGCCATTCTCCCCAGCGCGGCCAGAAGCGGAAAAGGGCTTGCTGATCCTCAACGGTTGAGAGAATCTGGCTGATCATCTGGGCGTGCAGAAACACCCCCGGCATTTCGCTCTGCTGATAGGTGCTGTAGGGCGTCAAAAATAAATCCTTCAGGCTGGGAGCCGTGACGCCAATCAGGACGATTTTGCCTTCAATCCAGTCAGGATCGTAGTTGCCGTTTAGCACATCAGTCACGCTGATTTGGCGGGCCACCTGGTTGCGATCTCGATATTGAGCCATGATCTGATAGCCACTCGTATCGGCTCGGGCATATCCGCCCGCATAGTTGGGCAAGCGCGGAAACGGCACACCGTTGACATAGATTCCCTGTTGGTCAAAGCGAAATAGCAGGGCACGTTCCGCATTGGTAGCCGGATCGGATTGACTGGCTAAGTACGCCAAGCTAACCCGCAGACCAAAGGAATAAAACTCTTTGCTTGCCGTCGGCACAAACAGCAAATTGCGCCGCACTAGGCCGCCCCGGTCTAGGACTAAATCGTTAAACCCAACCCGCTGCTCTGGAACGGTTGGCGGCGATTCTACGGCTGCCACCTCAGAGGAACCACCCACATTAGTAATGGCAATCAAATTATCGGCCTGTAGCTGCTGGAGGAGCTGATCGTTGCCGGGCGGATGGGGCACATTGCGATAGATGTCTAAACCGACGACCGTCGGCTGATGGGTTTGTAGAGTTGCCAGCACCTCAGCCAAGATCTGGTCATTGAGCGGCCACTGCTTCTGAACGGCTAGATCCGTTTCCGTAATGCCCACTACCACTAAACGCGGATCGACATCCTCATCCGGCTGTAGCCACGTCATCATGTCGTAAACATAAAACTCCGATGGCTCAAAAATCTGCAACAGCTCAGCCGTGCCACCCACGACAGCCGTGACCGCAAGGCTGGACAGCAGCACGGAACGTGCGCCCAACTTTGCCATTGGTCTCATGAAATAGTTGCGATCGCAATTCAGCCAGGTTGGGTTTAGAGTCCTGCGAATGCGCTGTACGAAGGTGGCAATCACGACAGTTCGTTGGATAAGATACAGAACCTATTGATCAATCTCATATTGGTTCACCATATTAACTAACATAGCGATTTCAAATAGCTCAAAAACCAAGAGAAGAGTTACAGGCCGTGGGATAGATAAAAATCAATTCATCTCTTATAAATTACTTAAAATGGCTGTAGGGCTAAGCTGATATCAATCTGGTGAATAGGGTACAGATTTAATCCACTCTTGAATCGTTGGATAGTTGAGAATCGACTAATATCCACCTACTAAGTTCTATGCCTATATGAAGCCTGGCTGAAAACCAATCATTTATTTTTTGTAAAATGTTTACTGAGAAAGCGTTTCACAAAAAATAAATTGGGTTCTTGTACACAGACTCGACACTAGAAATTGATTGTGCTGAGTCGATTCATGATTCTGCGAGAACTCCTCAAGCTATCCTCTGCATTACAGGAAACCATTTTCATATCTACACCGTAGCTTTTGCTTGCTCAGGATACTTTCTTAAAAGAAATTTGCCGAGGTTGAAGCCGAGGTTGAAGCAAGTGATATCCGGCATTTCGCCGAACTTTTATTGTGCAATACCATCAGTTTGAATTGCTGATCAGTAGCTGCAAATAAATAAATGCATATCTTAAAAACCGGGGGAGTGCCCCGGCGGGATGCTCCCCCGGTTTTTAAATGTGCTTATTGATGCCAACCTACTTAGAACAAGCCTGTCAATGGGTTGCGTGAAAATTCAAATCTCAACACCAAGTCTATTTTTGAGATATAGCAATAGTCGTATTGGTTGGGGCATTTTTATGGCACGACGCCACGCCATAAAAATGTTTGTGTCCTAACAGGCCGACTACAGCTATGAATTCCATTGACAATCCCGAATTAGTCACTGTACAGGATCAAACTAGTGTCTGCCAACTTTAATTTGGATAGATTTTGATAGACCTTACCACAGGACAGCATCGCAACCTGACTACTGCCACCTGTGTACCCTATAACGTAGAAAAACGAGTTTTAATCGAGTTCTGATTGAGTAATGATTGAGATGCTGCCCTGAATTTCCGATGCGTTAGTTCATTCTTCAGCATGCCCATTATTTTTCGATTGATATCATTTGCAACTTCAAAGATGAATGGCTCGCCATATCATAGCGCTCCATTCATCTTCGGGTTTTGGTGCAGGATGTGAGTACAGCTATATCGGCTGTTTGGTTACTGAATTAGCCCAGACTGTTGCAGAAATTCCTGTGCTACATCGGCGGGTTCTCGCTGATTGCCGCTGACCTCGTAGTTGAGCTGCTGCATAGTTTCGTTGGTCAGGAGAGGCGCGATCGCATTTAAAGTATCAGCTAGTGTGGGATAGGCATCCAAAATGTCCTGGCGCACCACCGGGGCGACCTGATAGGGCGGAAACAAGTTTTGATCATCGGCTAAAACGACCAAATCATAGGCCGCAATCTCACCATCAGTGCCAAAGGCCACCGCCACATCGGCTTCCCCATCTACCAAGGCGGTATAGCGCAGTCCCGGATCAACGGCTCTGTATGCTTTCAGCGAAAAATCTCCGTAGGCTGACTTCAGTCCAGGTAAGCCATCCTCACGCACCTCAAACTCTGGGGGGCCGATCATAGTAAGCTGATCCGCTTGGGCTGCCATTTCGGAAATGGTGGTAATTCCTAACGCCGCTGATTGCTCCTGCGTCATCGCTAACGCCTGGGTATTATTCATCGGCGCAGGTTCTAGCCAAACGAGACCAAATTGTTCCTGATACTGATTGGCAACAGTTTGATAGACCGCTTCAGGATCACTGTTCGCAGGCTGCTTCAGGACAGTGAGTAATCCAGTACCCGTATATTCGGGATAGAGATCAACTTCGCCGCTTGTCAGCGCCGCTTGGGCAACAGGAGTGCCGCCTAAGTTGAGCTTGCGCTCTACGGACAAACCGCTTTCCTCCAGAACCAGGGCATACATTTCGCCAATGATGAACTGCTCGGTAAAATCTTTTGAGCCAACCCGAATGACCGAATTTTGATCAGTTGAACTATTGTTATTACAGGCGGCGACTGTCACTGTCACCCCTACTACCAAGCAAACGATTGCGATAAATCGCCACACTGACTGGACACGCATCATACACATCACCTTCGTTTGGGGGATAACCGGGCTACAGCCATGACCGCAGTTCAACGAGAAGCAGCATAAGCTGTATGTGGATAATAATTTTTGCGGCGTCAGCCAAACCCACCTAGCTAAAAATCGTTACTGTTTGCAGACTATCCACTTCCGGCTGATCCTGATTATCCCGTTGTCTGTTATCTTGAGCTACAGCCTGTCTATACTAAACGTATTGCGCTTGATGCCCTTTGGCCTAGCCATTTCATTCTCCTACCCATGCGGTTTAGCATCGTTATTACTACCTACAACCGAGTTGACTTGCTGAAGCGAGCGATTTCGTCGGCTCTCTCACAGACCATTCCGTGCGAAGTTGTCGTAGTGGACGATTGCTCCTCAGACGGTACCGAAGACTATGTGCGGAGCTTGGGCGAGCAGGTTGTTTATCATCGTAATTCGGAGAACCTGGGCCATTCTAAATCGATCAACTTGGGCGTTGAGCTAGCCAGTGGAGATTGGGTAAAACCCTTTGATGACGATGATTACATTGCGCCCAACTGCATCGAATGGATGCAAACTGCGATCGCGCTTTGCCCCAATCCAGTACTTTGTTCCTGCCAAGCGGCTCAAGTTGATCTCAGCGAAAAGGTTCTGAGTCGCACCATCAAAGCGGGTTCCGGCAAAGTATTTTATATTCCGCAATCCGATGTCCACTTTGCCATGCTGCTGGAGCGAGTCCCACTCGGAACGCCCATCCAGGTAGCCTTCCAGCGGGAAGCCTTTTTGAAAACGGGCGGCTGGAATTCTGATTTTGATGTGAATTCCGATGATTCGGACTCTTGGATTCGAATTGCTCGGTATGGCGATGTGGTTTTTATTAATGAATGTTTGGCCTATCGCACCATCTGGCCTGGAGCCTACAACTATCGCGTTTCAATCTGCGATCGCTTAAAAACAAATTTGTTAGTCAAAGAGCGAATTTATCCGCTCGTGCAGCCCAAATATCAAACGGTTACGCCATCTCATCAAGACATCGCAGCCTATTTGTCTCTCCACTGGGGGCTGGTGGCCTGTAAACACCATAAAATCTCAGACGGATTGCAGCTTATCCTGCCCCATCTTTTGAATATCAGAGCATGGCAGATTCTCTATCAGGCTTTTCAGTTTCGCCATCATCAAACGCCTCATCCTTTAATCGAAACTTGTACTGTCATGCAGGACGACAATCCTGATAGCACTATTCTTTTACCAGAAACAAATCCACTTCATTCGCAAGCTAGCCTGGAAATCTCGGAGTAGTGAGGCAAAAAGAGCTAGGTTAGGAACATATCATTTTGGAAAGCCGCGCGGGGCGCGGCTTTCCAAAATAGTTGATTTCACTTAAGCGCGCAGCGCGTATCAGGCAATAATCTGAATTTGATTAGCCTGTAGACTGTTGAAACTATTGGTAAAGGTAGCAATCGCGAGAGCTGAGCCACCACCCGTGCCATCCTGATCAAAGCTGAGCGTTCTAGAGCTGGTGCTGAACAAGAACGTTCCACTGCCGGAAACAGGATTGCCATCTACGATGAAGGTGCTGCTGTCTAGGCTCATGCCAGCGACGAGACCACCGCCAAATCCGGATGCCGAAATTAGGAAGGCATCATTACTACTAAAATCTGCGATCGCATCTCCACCGTGGAACCGACTGCTATATCTAAACGAATCGGCTCCACCTCCACCTGTCAGTTGATCATTGCCAGCTCCACCTTCCAGGATATTGCTGCTGGTATTGCCGATCAAAATATCATTAGAACTGCTGCCAACGAGATTCGCTTTACCAGCCAGTGATTCTGGATTGAAAACTCCGTCATACCAAGCATTACCCAGCTTGTAGTAACCCTCTTCTGTAGGATGTAGGCCATCATCCAAATCGTTGGTGTCACTATTGTCACCATTCATATCACCGACAGTCAGACTGCCGCCAGCATTCACGAAAGAGACAAGTTTTCCTTCGCTTGCCTTCTGGGCAACTAATGACGGGATAAGGGCATTGTAATCTGCTGTATTTTGAGCACTTTCTGCACTCGCACGGGGCGCATCTCGGGCCGGAATTGATGAAACAATCAGATAGGTATCAGGTGCTTGTTCGGCAATTGCGTCAATCAGTGAGCTGAGACGATCGCGTAGAGTCGTACCTGAGGTTGTGCTGTTGGAATCATTCGTTCCAATCATCAGCAAAATGACATCTGAAGGGTAGTCAACAAGCTGTCCATTGCTGACCAGCTCTTCGATATCACCGATCTTCCAGCCCGAATGCCCCTCATGATCACCATCGCCTAAGGGTCGCGTGATGCCTAAAAGGGTATTGTTTTCGCCATTGTTTTCGCCACCCACGAAGTCAATGCTCAGGCCATCCGTCACGGCTCGATCCCAAAACTGAATGCGGTAGCCACCCGGTTCAGCTCCATACCGATGCTGTCCAGCCGTAATTGAATCGCCGAGCGGCATGATCCTAGGATCGGCTAACGCTCCAAAAACGGGGCGCAGAGCAACATTGGTACTGAGATTCAAAATGACACCGTTTTCAGCAGTGGAATAATCTGCCGTTTCACCATTACTGACTTCCTGGATTTGGAAATTGCCGAGAGTCTGGCTTCCAACGGCATTCCCTTCTAAGTCAGTGACTTGGTTTGGCTCAATTTCAACCATGTAGGTGCCAAGTTCATCTGCATCCCAACTGCCCCCAAATGGGGTGAAGGCATAGGTTGCGACCCGAGGCGTGCCGTCTGTCGAGTCGTTTACCGACACTAAACGAGCCAAGCTGCTGGAGCCATCAGGGCCAATGATTCGAATATCGCTGTTGTCCAGCGTATCGACATTCACTCCTACGTTATCGGCGTACTCAACCGTGAAGACATACTCCTGAGCAGAGCCTAGGGTAACGGATGCAGAATTTGCGTTCAGGCTCGCTGTGGGAGCTTGCTGATCGGGATCAGGTGGTGACGGTTCACCAACTGGAATGAATTCAATGTAATCAACCCGAGCATTTTCCCCGGTTGGATCTTGAAGACCAACTAGTTCAATCAAACTGCCATTGGTGATAGTAACTTCCGTGGCTACAACACGTTCAACAAAGTTTTTCTGTGTGGCACGGGTACCACCTAGGGACTGGTCAAAGACCCAGCTATCAACTTGATTTCCGCCGATATTGACGGTTAATGTCGCTTCCCCATCGCTTTCATCGTAGTAGCCAACGACAACTTTGTAGGTACCTGTTGCACCTGTGAAGGTAGCGGATGCAGTGCCATTTAAGTCGCTGAGACCAATTAAGCCACCGTTGGATGCAAAACTTTGCGATTCGACGCGATAGGCACCGCTGAGCGTCAGATTTTCTGCTTCAAAGCGGATGGGGTCGAGGGACACAGGGGGCTGTGGATTAACTGCGATCGCAACTGTGGCAGTATCAACGCCGCCCTTGCCATCGTCAACGGTATAGGTAAAGCTATCAGCGCCGTTAAAATTTGCGTTAGGCGTGTAGGTAAAGCTGCCGTCACCGTTATCGACCAGCACCCCATTTGCTGGATTGGTAACACTGGTCAGCGCTAGCGTATCTCCGTCAATATCACTGTCGTTACCCAGTAGATCAGCCGCAGTAAAGTTAAGCGGCGTATTAGCACCTGTACTGAGATTGTCGGCGGCGGCAACAGGAGCATCATTTACCGCACTAACTGAAATGGTTACAGTTTCCGTTGATGTGCTGCCGTTCGGATCACTGACGGTATAAGTAAAGCTGTCGGTGCCGTTGAAATTAGCAGCAGGCGTGTAGGTAAAGCTGCCGTCGGCATTCATTACCACAGTGCCACCGGCGACAGAAGTTGCGTCATAGGCGCTGACGCTGAGTGCCTCGCCTTCTGGATCGCTGTCGTTGCTTAAAACACCAGTCGCTACTGGGACGACGAGCGCCGTATCTTCAGTCGCACTGTAGCCATCGGGTTGGGCAACGGGAGCTGCGTTGGGATCTTCGTTGGCTGGCCCAACTGGAATGAATTCGATATAGTCAACCCGAGCGTTTTCCCCCGTTTCTCGGACGCCCAGCAGCTCGATCAGACTGCCATTGGTGATGGTAACTTCTGTAGCAATAACACGTTCAACAAAATTACGCTCTTCGGCACGAGTACCACCCAGGGATTGGTCAAAAATCCAGCTATCTAGAGTTTGTCCGCCGACATTAACCGTAAGTTGAGACTTACCATCGTTTTCGTCGTAGTAGCCAACAACGACTTTGTAGGTGCCTGTTGCGCCCGTGAAAATAGCGGATGCAGTCCCATTTTCTCCACTCAGACCGATCATGCCGCCATCTGAGGCAAAGCTCTTATATTCAACACCATAGGAGCCGCCTAGGGTCATGTCCTCCGCTTCAATGCGGAGCGGGTCACCCGTGGGAATGGGGTCAGGATCCGGTTCTTCATCAGGAAGTGGATCGCTGGTGGTAACTGGTTCAACGGTCAAGGTAACCGTGGCGGTGTCGGTTCCTCCTTTTCCATCAGATAGGCTGTAGATAAAGCTATCGGTGCCGGAAAAGCCAGCTTCTGGTGTGTACGTAAAGGAACCGTCAGAGCCGAGCGTGAGCGTTCCGTGATTCACGCCCTGAACAAGAGATACGCTCAGCGCATCGCCATCGCCATCGCCATCATTGGCAGTGACGCCATTTCCGGTCGCAACCATGAGCGTATTGCCTGTATTGACTGTGTAGCTATCTGCGATCGCATCTGGCGCAGTATTTGTCGTCTCAGGCGCAGTCGGTTCTTCTGGAGTAGTGGTTGTCTCACTGGTAACCAGTTCAATATAGTCGAGGCGCGCATTTTCGCCTTCGCTCTGTGTGCCTTCAATCGTGAGAACATCACCCTCAGCGAGAGTAATGCCTTCCAGCTTAAAGATATAGCGGTTATAGGCTGATGCCCGCGTCCCACCAGATGTCGCATCAAATATCCAACTGCTTCCCTCTAGCTCAACGCCATTCAGCAGAATTCTAGCGGTGGATTCTCCGTCTTTCTCATCAAAATAAGCGACTTCGATATCATAGGTGCCTGCTTCAGTAGCGGTAATCTCTCTTGAGGCAGTTCCAGTTTGACCGTCCAATTTGATGATTGAGCCATTGGAGGCAAATTTAGCAATACTATCGTTGGTTTCGATGCTATAACCACTGAGAATCAGGGATTCGGCTTCAAAGCGAAGTCTATCCATCAATCAAAATCTCCAAATCGTTTTGTGAATCTAGGCTGAGAATGAATGCAATAAGCGGCGTGGAGATGTTGAGCCAGAAAGCAAATCAACTTGAACATCACCATTGCGATGCCGTGCAGAATTAATCCATTTGAACGGTAGATGCAGAGATGTAGCCGCTGTCATTAAGGTTTAGAAATTGGGAAAGACCAACGTTAAGTGGTCGAACGTTTTCTTTGAGCGTTTTCTTCAAGTGTCTTTAGGGCTGCTTGATGTCCTAACCAATGGGGCTACTGTGATCACTATGCAGGTAGATGCAGCTACTCGTTTTGACCAGACTGTAAATTGACTGGACTGCAAACAACGATTTATGCTATCCGCTCATCAACGGAGGAAAATCTGGAGATAGAATAGGGTTTGGGCATGGGTTTGTGATGACTATCATGATAGGTAGTGGTCGCAAATATACTGAAAGCAAGTAAGTCTCCATGCCTTTTTCTCATTTCTGACTCGCAAGCAACAACAAATCTCCAGCGAGTTAATCAACTTTTTATACAAATCCTCTATTAACTGGCGTAAATTTACGCACGTATTAAGCTCAAATACGCGCTGCTTGCTACGCTCGTTGAGGATGATGGCACTGATGTTGGGTAAAACAGCGCAGTTTAAGTGAAGCATTGGTCAGCACAGTCTGCTGTTTGTGATCCATCTAGGATTGGTGCTTGGCCTCATAGTTGCGCCCGTTACAGTCTATACGTCAAGCTACGGATCTATAGGTGAGTTGCGCTGCCCCAATGTGACAGTATGGCTCATCGTTCAGTTGGCTGCGAGGAAAAATATGGACGGGTTGTCTCTCGTCCTCTTAGATTTGCACCAGCAAAATTACGTACCTAGACAGATGTAATCTTTACAACATGCTGTATCCGCTGAATATATTTGTAAAAGATGAAATTAGCGTTGATTTGGCAACACCGACTTATTGGTACGAAGGAATGTGCCCAAAACAGCAGCGTCTACTGCGGTTACCTCGAACGGCACAGGCGGAAGCGGTTGCACAGGGCTTAATGGCTCAACTAGCTGCTGATCAACAGTACAGTCGTGAAGGCAAGATGTATGGCGTGTTACTGGTGCGTAGCGCCACGGGGGTTGGCGTTCTAAAAGCCTTTTCGGGTTTGCTCAATGGCTGTCGCGAGCTTGAGGGCTGGGTGCCGCCCATTCCGGGTCGCGATCGCATTTCTATGGCTGAGACCCAAACTCTCGCTCAACTAGACGCGATTAAGCAAGAATTAATCCAGCTCAGTCAGTTGCCAGTCCGCCAGCAGCTTGAACAGCAAACCGCCGATTTTGCGGAACAGTTGCGATCGCAGGCCGCCGAACATCGCGATCGCAAACAGCAGCGTCATCAACTGCGGCTCCAGTTTCAAGCTGAGCTGAGTGGAGGTGAGTTGGTCTCGGCCTTAGCAGAGCTAGATCGGCAAAGCCAGCAGGACGGTATGGCTCGTCGTCAGCTCAAACAGCAGCGCGATCAGGTTTTACAACCACTACAAAAGCAGGTCAACCAGGCCGATGAAAAAATGCGCCAGCTTAAACAACAGCGCAAACACATCTCGCGTCAGCTCCAAACCCAAATGCATGCGGCCTATCAGCTCACTAACTTTGCTGGGGAGTCCGCTAGCCTCGATCAGTTGATGCCTGCGCTGCCGACTGGAACAGGGGATTGCTGTGCACCCAAGCTTTTGCACTATGCCGCGACCCACGGGTTGGAACCGCTAGCAATGGCTGAGTTTTGGTGGGACGGGACGTTTAAGCATGATCCAAATCAGGATGCCAATCGTAACGGCGTAGCCGCGATTGATGCGGACAACAGCGAGAAGCACTCCGGTTGCTTCTATGAAGCCTGTACTGACCGCTGCCAACCAATTATGGGCTTTTTGCTATCGGGACTATCGCATTTTGCCGATGCGGTAGTTGACCCTCACCCTAAATCCCTTTCCCTGGGTGAAAGAGACTTCGAGGTTCCTGTACTTTTATTGGACATCATTTACGAAGATGCCGATCTGATTGCTGTCAATAAGCCCGCTGGTTTACTGTCTGTTCCTGGTCGCTATTTTCACAGTCAAGATAGCGTGCTCAGCCGATTGCGCTGCCAGTATCACAGCGGCGAACACGATGATGATCAACTCAGCGCTGTCCACCGCCTCGATCAGGATACATCCGGTATTTTGCTGATTGCCCGTCATGCCGCTGCTGCCCGCCATCTCCGCCAGCAGTTTCAGCAGCGCCAGGTACACAAGCGGTACGTCGCTATTCTTGCAGGTCAGATATGGGCTCAAGCCGGATTGATTGAACTGCCCCTGCGTGCCGACCCGACCGATCGCCCCCGACAGGTAGTGGACTGGCAGCACGGAAAACCCTGCGTCACCAAGTTCCAAGTCCTATCATCCGCGCAAACCGCAGAAGGCTACTGTACAGAGGTTGAGTTTTTTCCAATCACCGGACGTACCCATCAACTGCGAGTCCACGCGGCGGCACCAGAGGGTTTGAATGCGCCAATTTTATGCGATCGCATTTACGGCACTCAACCGATCGCTGCCAGCGATCGGCTGTATCTACACGCCCAATCCGTACAAGTACAGCATCCCCGCACGGGTAGATGGCTGCATCTGCAAACGTCAGTGCCTTGGCCTGGTTTGAAAAGTGAGGCGAGAGGAGTAAGGAGTGAGGCGTATTCTGGCCATTTAGAACTTAGTTCTCAGTCATCAGCACTTAATCCTCAAGCACTTAATCCTCAGCACGTTTCTCCTTAATGACCATGTGTCGGACAGGGAGGCGCAGAAATTGAGCGATCTAGCCAGCCTGTGGCCTGCTGTAAGCGGGCGAGGGCTTCTTCCGGCTGATCATTGAGCAGGTAGACCAGGGCTGAAGCGGCTTGTTCTTGGGCGCGAGCTTTGCGGTTGCCCTTGAGACGATGCCAATCATTGGGTGCGATCGCAAGTTTTTCGGCTAGAACTTGGGCCAATACAGTAGGGTCAGCCTGCCGCAAATCGCTCAGCTCAGGAGTCTTAACAGATTGAACAGTGGAATCAGCCATAGTGATGTAAAACGTGCGTTGTGATTACGATTCTGACTTCATTGTGACGTAGATTCTGCTCCTTGTACCTTTGGATTATTGCTCTACCTAGACCAAATCAGCGATAGAAGAATTAGCAATAAAAAAGGAGAAAGTGTGACGTTCTCTTGCAAAGCGGTGAATTGATCCACCAATTTAGACTATGTATAGAGGGCTTAAACGAGTTCCTTGTTCCCTATCAGCATGTCTGCATCTCCTCCTCCAAACTCGGCTGCATCACCCGAACCCAACAATCCAGTTGAAGATTGGGATACACTCATCGCACAGCTACAGTCCACTGAGCAAGCACTTCAGGAACTGCGGCTGCGCTTTGAGCAAGTCGAGACCAGCTATCGGCATCAGCAATACTTACAGCAGCAGCAGCAGCGGGCTAAACAGGATTTGAAGCAGGCCAATGCCGAACAACAGTCATCTCGCCAGCAAGAACTGAAGCAAGAACTAAAACAAGTACAGCAGCAGCTTGATGAGGTAGAACTTGCCCTAGAGAGCCGCTTGTTCTCGTGGAGCAGTCTTCGAGAGCCATTTTGGCAAGCAGTACGGTTTGGCGGCATGGGAATCGTCTTAGGCTGGATCTTAAAGTCTTGCGCGGGATGATGCAGGACTACTTTTCACGACCTAGAGCTATAGATTCGGATGCTGTCGGTGTATCGGAGCAGGGGAACAAGGAAGCTTGGGCGCAAATGGTATAAGCGGTAGCCACATTGGTTAGGACGTTGTTGTGGCTCGTCGTCGCCGTACCATAACAACGTCCCTGTCCTCTCTAAAAAAACGAAAGGTGATTTACTGCTGCGATGCAGCAATAAATCACCTTTCTGGTTTTCGCGTTGTGAATTGCCTGGACTTGGAATTAAACGCTAGCTGGATGCTCCGGACGAGTCAGAACTTGTGCGCTTAGCTGGCTTAGGAACGGGTTTAGATGCGCCAGACGATCCCGTAGAACCCGCTGCATCATGTGAAGGCTTTCTGAACGGTCGTTTTGGTGGCCCACTCCGACTCGTGCGATCGCTACGTGGATCGCGACGGCGAGGCTTGCGGGGTTTCATCATGGCGACCCGCTCTGCTAAATAGACTTCTAAATAATCGGCCTCACGCCGCGCATTAATATCCCAGAAGTGACCAACCGTTCTAGCTCCTGGCAGTTTGCCGCGCAAGTTAAGCTTGAATACCTTCGTCGAGTCCGTAGGTCGCTTAGGAGACTGCAAAATTTTAACCGTAACCGCTTCCTCGTCCTCGTCGTAATAAATCACTTCTCCCCGAATCGAGAAGTAGTTATTGCGGGGCTGGGGTGGTTGCGGCGGACGCAGCGCCAACCCTGAGCTACTGATCTCCGGTTCTTCTTCTTTAGCCTGTAGCTTTTCAGGTTCCCACACACCGACGATCTGAACATGCAGATCATTTTGCTTTTCACGAGTACGCGGATAGACAACCCACAGGTGCTCCTGCTCTGGGTCAAGGTGCTTCTTGACTAAGCTCGTCACACGACCTAGTAGAACTGCATCAACCTTAACATCCCCCTCAGCAATGATGTTGCCCCGATTGAACTGCTCTTCAGACGGTGCATAGCGGCCCCGAATCAGGCCAATTGCCCGGTACTGCATGGGTTCGCTCGGTGGCGGGATCGGCTGCTGGCGGGGCTTTTTCTCCGCTTCGCTTGCTGTAGAGTCCGTCGATTCTGCTGGAGTAGAGCTATTCGCGTCTTTTACTCCTTTCGCATTCTGTGCAGCGTGCGTGGATTGCTTGGATGCAGATTGTGAAGTAGTCGGGGGCATCATATCGTCTGAGGAAGGTTGCATAATCCTGCCGGATGGCTTTTGGGCCTCAGGCGGATGGGGAGATTGAGATGAGTCAGAATTAGCATTAATGTCTAGATCCAATGCTTTTGGATCTGATTGTGATGATTCCGAAAATCGATCTGTCGAAGAACTCATAACACCTCCCAGTAGCAGAGACGAAGGCTTGAAGCATCATCTGCTGCAACAACCTTTCCCATTGAATTAGCATTTATCCATGCCATCTTACGCTAACCCTAGCAGTTGACACGGTACGTTGAACGGTTCTGGCAGAATTCTTTGCCAATTTAGCAGTTTAGAAATCTGATTCACCACTCAGTTCTTTATACAGAATCCAGCCAAACGATTGAGAAATCCGCAAGATTTCAACAATTTAGTCGTGAATTCATCAACAAAACCAAGTCGCTAGTAGACCCAAACTCGATCTAAAAACCGAGGAAGCATCCCGTCAGGATATTTCTTCGGTTCTGGTTTGAGCACAGTACTGCTAACTAGTTATACCGCTATAAACTGTAAAAATGGCAATGTCATGCCATCCTTGCAATGACGTAACGGTTAACCTAGCAGAGGTTGGCAGAAAATTCTACAAGATTAAGCATTTCGTGAAGCTTTAATCAATCTCGATGGTTTGCGGCCCTGTGCTTCTGCCGTTGGGACTATCTGCTGGTGTTGAGAAGCCGACGGCTCCCTGCTGGGCCAGCCAGCCTTTAACTGGGTCATCGGCTAAATTGAGCTTGAGCACACCCGATGCAAATCCACCTAAAAAGGCAACGGGGTGGCCAACAAGCTCTTTGAATAGGGGGGTTAATTCGTCTAGAAACATGGCTTTCTACTTAGCGTTTAGCGTTCTTCTGTCAAATGTATAATCTCAAATCTGGTTCTAGGCAAGACCTGTCTTGATCTTAGAGAGTTTTGCCAAAATTCGGTACGTCTATCTGACGATACTGGCCTTATCTGTTGGCCTTATTTGTATCACCAATTAATAGAACGGGTATGAGCCAATGCTGAGCGCGATCGCAACTGCCAGCCAGATCAGCAAGCTCAGCCGCGTTAGGTGCATCGCTTGACGAATGATCGGGACGGTAATGGGCTGGAGCGGGTCACCTAGTAGGGGTTTTTGTTTGATTTGCCCTTGATATATATTGATGCCGCCAACCTGGACTCCGAGAGCCGCCGCATAGGCACATTCACTCCAGCCTGCATTAGGACTTGGATCAGCCGGGGCATCCCGCTGGCAAATGCGCCAAACGTGCCGAGGTTGGCCGGAAAGAAGCGCAATTGTCCACACGGTCAGGCGGCAGGGCAGCCAGGTGAGGCAATCCTCTAGGCGAGCGCTAAACCAGCCGATGTCGGTGTAGGGGGAACGCTGATAGCCCACCATTGAGTCGAGGGTGCTGGCGGCTTTGTAGGCCAACGCTAGGGGAACGCTGCCGATTCCCGGTAAACAGGCACCTGCGATCGCATAAAACAAGGGTGCGGTTGCGCCATCAGTGGCATTTTCTGTGACAGTTTCAAACACCGCCCGAAGAATGTCGGGAGCCGATAGCGTCGCCGTATCGCGTCCCACATAGAGACTCAGTCGCTGCCGAGCCTGGTCTAAATCCCCAGCTAGGTAGGGCCGCAGTACGTCTTCAGCCGCTCTGCGTAAGCTGCGACCCGCAAAACAGCTTGCCAGCACGATCGTTTCTACTGTCCAGCCCAGCAGCGGATGCAGCCGCATGGCCAGCAAGACCAGCAGCCAGCCAACAACGCCACTGCCGCCGATGACCGTTAGCCCCAAACACACTCCGGCAATTCGCTGGCCCCGCGCTGATTTGATGCGGCTTAGCAAAAAATGGCTGCTGGTTTGAATTACCCAGCCCATTACCTGAACCGGATGCGGCCAGCCCCACGGATCAGCCAATAAATAGTCCAGTCCGGCAGCAAGTAAAAGCGTGATTGGGATAATCTCAGCATATTCTCCGGGGGTGAGTGAAAACATCGACGCAGCGTCTATGACTCAATTCGAATCGTGCTGAGCAGACTGGATTGCAAAATTTCTACCAGCTGATCGACATGAACGGGTTTTGACAGGCAGCGGTAAAAACCAGCTTGGGTAATTCGATCCTGTTCCTCTTGTTGAGCATAAGCCGTTACGGCGATGACGGGCAGGCGGGCTAGATGCGGCTGACTCTGAAGATATTGGAGCAGCGCGTAGCCGTCTTGATCGGGCATGGCGATGTCGCTAACAATCGCATCGGGAATCGTTGATTCTAGGAATTGAATGGCCTCCTCTACACTAGCAGCGGTTTGCACCTGCGCCCCGTAGACTTCTAGCGTGAAGGCCAAAAACTCTCGCGAGGAGTCATCATCTTCCACCAGTAGTAAAGACAAATGGTTCAAATCAGGGGATGAAATCGTGGTGTTCTGTGCTGCACCCCCGGCTGAATTGATCGACGTATCGCTTTGACCCCAGGCTGAAACAAAGCGGTAGTTACTGCTGGCCGAAGGCTGAATAGACTGATTCAAGAGTTGCACGGTTGGGGTATTGGGCAGATTCACAGTAAAAGTAGAGCCTTGCTCTAACCCAGGGCTTTCTGCTGTGATGGTGCCGCCGTGTAGTTCAACCAGATAGCGGACGATTGCTAGGCCCAGACCCAATCCATTCCGCGATCGCGTCATGCTGCCGTCTGCCTGTCGAAAATATTCAAAAACATGGGGCAGGAAGCTGGCTTCAATGCCCTGTCCCGTATCGGTTACTTTGATTTGAACTTGGTCATCTTCTGCGGTGAGAAATATGTCAACTTGTCCCCCATTCGGCGTGAACTTCACCGCATTGGACAACAGGTTCCAGATGACCTGCTGCAAGCGCTGTTCATCACCCTGGATCAGGGTGTTGCTGTCAGCTAAATGACAGTGAATTGAAATATTGCGAGCCGTGGCCGCTGGCGTCACGCTGTCTACTGCCGTTCTGATAATGTCGCCCAAATCAACGGGTTGAATGACAACGCGCACCTGTCCCCGGACGATGCGCGATATGTCCAGAATGTCTTCAATCATGTGAGTCAGCGATTGGACATTGCGCTCAATCACGCTAATTCCCTTGTCTAACATGTCGGGTGAGCCGTCCCGCCGCTGCATGAGCTGTGTCCAACCTGCGATCGCATTGAGCGGTGTCCGCAGTTCATGCGACAGCGTTGTGACAAACTCATCCTTGACGCGGTTAGCCTGTTCTGCTGTCGTCCGAGCCTGCCGTTCGCGGGTTAGCAGTTCTCGCTGAATGCGATTGGCCTGTTCGAGTTCCTGCGTCCGTTCCGCAATCCGAAACTCCAATTCGTTATTGATTTGTCGCACTTGTGCTTCAGCCTGCTGACGCGCTTCTACCTCTTGTCGCAGCGACTGATTGGCCTGCTCAAGCTGAGCCGGACTCGGCAACGCCAGCGCTTTGGGCACTAAAGGAATGAGTTGAATCGCCGTATAAACTGACACTGCCGCCGTAATCGCCTTGATGTAGCCTGAAAGCCAATAATCTGGTTGCCACAGCGTCCAGATTTCCATCAGGTGAGTCGTGCCGCAAGCAACAATAAACGCTCCGAATAGCAAAAATATCCAGTCAAATGGTAAATCTTGACGACGACGCACAAAATACAGCAGCGTGATGGGAATCGAATAATATGCGATCGCGGTTAATCCATCCGATCCAACATGGAGCCAAATCAAATCAGACTGCCAAAGATAGCACGAACCATGAGGCATGTACTGCCCCACCCATTGAAAAGCAAGCGACAGATCCAACATTCTTAACTCAACTATTGTGAGAAATGATTAAGCAACGTTTCACTAAATTACTGGACTTTACTGATTTAGCTTGAGTGTAGCTCTATCTAGTCGGCAGCCTCAGCGGAACAATGCAAAACTTACCCTAAAATCCCCAAGTCATCCCCAACTTTAGCAATCCCATTTTTCAAGCAGGCGATACATTTACTCACATCTTGCACAAAAACTCAAAAGCATGATTTCACTGCCGCATCAAGGCGGCAAAATCACCTCTTCCGGTCTCAGTTTTGTATGGTGCAAGATGTGAATTGACTCCCGCTTGTCCCAAACCCCAAAGAGCCTATGGCGCGGCAAAGTGCAAGATCTAAGATTAGAACCTAGACCACAAAACTAACTGCTTCACCCTGAGCGGCTTGCCAACTGCGAGCATCAAAATAAAGATCCTCTAACGTGATGCCGTGCAGTGCTGCCTTCAGAGTCTGATGTAAACGATTCCACAGGGTAAACGTCACCCAATCCTCAGCATGATCGGCAACTGGTTCATGTCGAGGGAGTGGCTCAATTGTTTCTCCGACCGCCTCTAAAATCTCACCTAGCGTGATTTTATGTGGCGCACGGGCAAGCTGATATCCCCCTTGAGAACCCCGTACCGAGCGCACTAGTTTTGCACGCCGCAAATCAATTAGTAGCTTCTCTAAATACGGCGCAGGAATATCTTGCCGTTGGGCAATTAACCGCACGGCCACGGGCTGTCGATGGGGCTGGAGACACAAATCAAGTAAGGCTTTTACACTGTAGTGTCCGCGCGTTGTTAGCTTCATGTCGGTTTAACCATCTTGCCAAATTAATTTTTGCTCTGCTGATTGTAGGCAATCCCATCGGTAATCCTAACAAGTCAGTCATCCTAACAGAAATCATGGCTAGAGAGCATTATCAACCACTAGCGGATTACATCTTGTCAAGCTAAAGCGTGCAGCTAGCCCAATACAATGCAGCAGCAATCTTGCTTCGGCAACCCTCTTTCGTTTAAAGTTGCCAGAAGTTTAAAGTGTTTGCGATCGCATCGTTTACAGACTGTTGGCGGTTCAACTAGACTCAGCCATCTCAACAGCTAGGTTGATTGAATTCAAACTGGAAGCACTCTGAAGATGAAAAAGGATTTTAGATCAACACCTCTCTCTTGCCAACCTTAGATCGATTTATGTTGGCTTCCTTCGCATCTCTCATTTCCCTTAAAAACGAAATGCAAACTCTATCTGAGCAAAATAGTTTTAGAGCTAAAACAATGAGTAGAACAATGATGAAATTTGGGTATACTATATTTTAATAAGCAGATTTTTGCTAAATCTCGATTTAATCTATAAAAAATCGGCATTTAAATGGGCATGAATGCTTAGAGGTTAGAGCTAACAGCTTGGGTAGGAGCAATATAGAGTAATCAATTGCTCTATCAATGCATTGTTTGGGTTGAATGTGATAGAAACCCGCATCGCCTACGAGTGCTACCTGTTCATCAGCTCCGAAGCATACTGATTCGGGGCGGATGTTTCGTTCGGGTTCCGTGGCAGCAGTGGCTATTAAGTAGTCGCATATAACTAAATGCAGAACCTAAAAACCGGAGGAACCTCTCTCCCGGATTACCCCCCGGTTTTTAGATACGTTTACTTATATCACCTACTTATCCCCATTGACTGTGTTCCCAAGTATTTGTTCGCTATCGTTTTGTCACGGTTTTGTCGCTGTTTTATTGTTGTAGAGTTGAGAGCATCATCAAATGGCAAAGAAAAAGAAAGAAACTCCGCTAGTTGGCGAAGAATTACTGACGAAAGTCAAAGAACTCGGCAATTTAAGTAAGGAAGACAAAGCAAAAGCCTGTGGTTACTACACAACCACGAAGAGTGGCGTCAAGCGGGTCAACATGATGAAGTTCCTGAATGCGCTAATCGACGCAGAAGGAATCGAACTAGACGGTAAAGCATCAGCCAATGGTCGAGGTGGCCGCAGTGCCAGCTATCGCATTAGCGTCCAGTCAAATGGCAACCTACTGATCGGATCGGCTTACACTCGGCAGATGGAGCTAAAGCCCGGCGATGAATTTGAAATCTCCTTGGGACGGAAGCATATTCATCTGAAGCAGCTTGACCAAGAAGAAGCGTCATAACCTTCACGTTTAGGGCGCGAAAATGCTCTTGAATTGAAAATCACCCAAGATTAGAAAGGCCATGCTGCTACCGTGATGTAGCAGCATGGCCTTTTGCACTTTATATCAGTTCTGCAATTTAACACCATCAATGAATTTAGTGCTCAGTGCTGAGTGGTCAATTCGCCTCACTCCTTGCTCCTCTCGCCTCACGCGATTGAAAAGTGATGTGTAGCCACGTTTTAGAGAAACGGTATTACCAATCTAGAACCCAAGAAAGTGATTTTGATGTAAGTTGTGATTTTTCGGTTTTTGTTTACAGCCTTTTCAATCTCGTGAGGTATATTGATGTCAACCTACTTAGTTGATTGTAGAAAAGCGAATTTTAAGATAGTCTTCTTCCATTTTGGCTCCGGCGGGTTGTAGTGCAGCAAGTGCTTGAGGTAACACCAAGTTCCGTCGATGGTTCCCAATGCGAATATTCAGTTCATCAGCCGATTTGCTCAGCTCAATCTGGTTCTTAGGAATACCAGGCAAATATACTTCAAGGCTATATTCATTTTGATGTTGAATCACCTTGAGTGTCGTTTCTTTGTAGTAAACTTGCGTCGGATCTTCGTCACCGTAGAGGGTTTCTTTTAGTCGCTCAAGCGCTTCTAGCCCACACATTTCTTCGGAATAAAGAGGAACTTCTTTAACAGGCAGCGGACGAAAGTTTTCGTGAATCTCCTGACGATACTGCTGCTGATTTTCTTTCCAGCGCTGAAAAAATGGATCGCTTACAGAATCAGGAATAATACGATTGGCAACCACCATATCAGTACCAACGTTGTAGAGGCTCAAATAGGCATGGGCTCTGAGGGACTCTTTAATTACCATTTTTTCGGGGTTGGTAACCAAACGCACGGAGGTTTGAGTCGTGTCGGTCAGCACTTTTTCCAGGGCTTCAATCTGCTCATAGAATTCGTAGGGTGCATCCATTACCTCTTTATTCGGTAAGGAAAAACCTGCGATCGGCTTGAAGATTGGTTCAAAGACGGGGCGCAGTGCAGTAGACATAGCCTGTAGGGGTTTGTAGAAGCGGCGCATGTACCAACCAGCGACTTCGGGCAAGCTCAAGAGTCGCAGGGCTGTACCCGTCGGCGCGGAATCAATGATTAGTACATCATATTCGCCTTCATCGTAGTGACGCTTCATCCGCACTAGGCTGAAGATTTCGTCCATACCTGGCAAGATGGCCAATTCTTCGGCTTCTATTCCTTCAAGCCCGCGTGCTTGCAATACTTGAGTGATATAGCGTTTAACGGCTCCCCAGTTTCCTTCGAGTTCCATGAGAGCATCTAGTTCAGCTCCCCATAGATTTGGACGCACCTGTCGCGGAGCATGCTCCAGTTCCATATCAAAGCTATCTGCTAGAGAGTGGGCTGGGTCGGTGCTGAGGACAAGGGTTTTATAGCCAAGTTCTGCACAGCGGAGGCCCGTTGCGGCAGCAACTGACGTTTTGCCAACGCCACCTTTTCCGGTCATCAGAATCACGCGCATGAGTATCGAGTCTCCAGTCTCAGAATCTTTACATTATTTTACCGTTGTTGAGCGGTATCAGAGTATGAGACAGGCTGCAATGAGAGTGATGAGATATCTCGCTTAAAAGGTGATTGGGAGCTTGTGGGATTGGGATTGGGAGGTGCGATCGCAATCCAGTCTCGTCATCCAGTCTCGTCCGTGAGCCGATTTAAGCCTTCCTGCCAGTGACATATTCGGTAAAAAGCTGATAACCCAAGCACAGCCAGCCCACCACACAGCACTCTCAAATGAGTTACTACCTCATCAACACTTCAAATCAGCTTAGGTAGCTGCCCATAGACAACTGTATATCTTAAAAACCGGGACGCACTCCGGAGGAGTATTCCCCGGTTTTTTAGCGCGTTTATTTGTACAACCTACTTAAGAACTAGCGCAGTTGAATAATTTGCGAGTTGCTGAGCAACTCGCAAATTATTCAACTGCGTTTCTAAATCAAATTGCGTAAATCTTAGGATTGTTAACAGGTACTAAAAATTCGTCAACTTTATTAAAAAGTTAATACTGATTTGTAAATTATCTAAATATTTTTAATTCTTTGTAACAAAAGCAATGAATCGGTTGAATTACGTAATTGTCTCAGCAAAATGCATGAGTTTACTTAATCATTGGTCTGCGTAATCAAAAGAATAAAGATGACGAACAGGCGGGGTTGTTAAGTGTCATATTATTCTGGTGCAGCAAAGCGGGAATGGGGATTAATGGGAATGTAGCCGTCTTGTCAGCAACGAATCGTGGTGTTCCTAAAGGCGAACGAACTAGCGTTAATGTGTATAAAACATCTCGAAATAGCCCTTCTGCAAATTAATACTTTAAGGCATTCGAAAAAAGTCAAATTTTAGCTAGGGTGAGAACATGTCTGTGCGAGAAAGTCTTGCAGAGCAAGAACAACAACAAATGCTCCGCGAGTACAACATCTTAAACTCAGGGACTGAGCCTGAGTTTGACGACCTCACCTGCTTGGCCGCCACGTTTTGTCATACGCCCATTGCGCTGATTAGCCTATCTGACCAAACGCGTCAGTGGTTCAAGGCCAAAGTTGGACTAACAATTTCAGAAATTCCCAAGGATGGCTCATTTTGTCACTATGCTATTCAGTCTGATCAGCCGCTAATTGTGACGGATTTGCAGGCCGATCCGCGATTTGCCACCCATCCGCTAGTGGTTGATGCTCCTCGGTTTCGTTTTTATGCAGGTGTACCATTAATTGCGCCGAATGGTTGCCGGATTGGAACGTTGTGTGTGATTGACTATGTGGTGCGTTCTATCACCACGGAACAAGTAGAAATGCTGCAAATTTTAAGTCGTCAGGTTGTCAGTCAGTTAGAGCTACGCAGGCGCACGTCTATTCTGTTGCAGCAGGAAAAGCGACTTCATACCATCATTGAAAATCAACCCGAATGCCTCACCATTATTGATGTAAACGGTATTCTACTGGAACTGAATCCAGCTGGGTTAGCGCTAATTGAGGCAACCGAAGCGGCAGAGGTGATCGGTCAGCCTGTTTCTCCCCTAATTGCACCTGAGTATCGAGCGGCATTTGAGGTCTTCAATCAGCAGGTTTGTCAGGGTAAATCAGGCACGCTGGAGTTTGATATTGTTACTTGCCAGGGCAATCGGCGGTCGATGTTTACCCACGCGACGCCATTGCCGATCCTGCCAGATGGACGCTGGGTTAACCTGGCCGTAATGCGGGATATCACGCAGCAAAAGCAAGTTGAAGCCAATCTCCAGCAGTCGCTACAAGAGGTTTCTAATATCAAGTTTGCGCTGGATCAGTCGTCTATCGTGGCAATTACAGATGCGATCGGACGGATTACCTATGTCAACGATAAGTTCTGTGAAATTTCTCAATATTCTAGGGCTGAACTGCTGGGCCAAACCCATCAAATTATTAATTCGGGGCATCATCCGAGGGCATTTTTCCGAGAAATGTGGCGCACGATTTCGAGCGGTGAGGTGTGGCACAGCGAGATTAAAAATCGGGCTAAAGATGGCACTTATTATTGGGTTGATACAACAATTGTGCCGTTTGTTGATGATGAAGGCCGACCATTTCAATATGTTGCGATTCGTCATGATATTACTGAACGTCGGCAGGCGGAAGAATTTCAGCGGCGACAGCAGGAACGAGAGCAGATTGTTGGTGCGATCGCACATCGAATTCGCCACTCGCTGGATCTGAATGAAATTCTAGATACAACTGTGGCCGAAGTGCGGCAGCTGCTTCAGGCAGATCGGGTCGTCACCTATCGCGCCAATCTAGACGGTACTGGACAGGTGATTACCGAGTCAGTTGCGGCAGACTGCATGGCCATCTTAGATCAGCCGCTACCTGCTGATATTTTTCCGCTGGAGTGCTATGAAGTTTATCGCCAGGGGCGAGTGCGCTGCGTAACTGATATTGAGCAGGATGAAATGTCGGAATGTTTACGGGAAACGTTGCGGCAGATCGAGGTGAAATCGAAGCTGGTGGTGCCGATTTTGCACCAAGACAATCTATGGGGCTTACTGGTTGTTCACCAGTGTCGCCATCCCCGTCAGTGGCATACTTGGGAAAGTGAACTGCTCCAGCAGTTGGCGACTCAAGTTGCGATCGCAGTCCACCAGGCCGCTCTCTATCAGCAGGCCCAAATGGAAATTGCTGAACACAAGCTGACACAGGTCGCCCTGGGGCAAAGCGAAGCCCTCTATCGCTTAGTAGCGGATAACATGCGCGACCTCGTCTGTCTGCATCGTTCAGATGGCAGCTACAGCTATATCAGTCCATCCTGCCAAACACTGCTGGGATATCACCCACAGGAACTCCTGAATCAGCAACCATCAACGTTTTGCCATGTGGATGACTGGCCGACACTGGAACAGGCCATCCGGCAAGCTACGGCTGGCGAGGAATCAGCCCCGGTCACCTATTACCGAATGCTCCACAAAAATGGTGACTATATTTGGCTCGAAACGTTGGTCAAGCCTATTCTGGCCCCCGATCAGCACGTTGTCGGCTACCAAACCACCGCCCGCGATGTGACTGAACGCGTCAAGTTTCAGACCCAACTGCTCAATGATGCCCGCCATGACTCATTGACAGGACTACCGAACCGCAGCTTTTTGCTGGAGCACCTCGAACAAGCATTAGCCCAATCACTGGTACATCCCAATGAATCCTTTGCCGTCCTCTTTTTAGATATTGATGAATTTAAGGTAATCAACGACAGCTTGGGACATCCAGTTGGCGACCAGCTATTGTGTATGATCGCCCGCAAACTGCAAAGTTTGGTGTCTGCCAATGATTTTCTGGCTCGCTTGGGTGGCGATGAATTTGTGATTCTATCGACCTTTATCGACAACCACAATCAGCCGCTGATCCTAGCTGAGCAAATCTCACAAGTTTTCCAGCAGCCCATCCTGGTTGAGGACTATGAGCTGTTTGCAACGGTCAGTATCGGTATTGTGTATCGTCAAGATTCCTATCACAGTCCTCAGAGCTTGCTGCGCGATGCTGATTTGGCGATGTATCAGGCTAAGGCAAGCGGCAAGAACCACTATACGGTGTTCACGCCATCCATGCACACTACCGCATTGAAGCGGCTCCATTTGGAAACAGATTTACGTAAAGCCCTAGGAAATAGAGAGTTTTTCCTAAACTATCAGCCGATTATTGCGATCGATTCTGGTGAACTGACTGGCTTTGAAGCACTTGTGCGCTGGGAGCATCCGCTACGCGGCTTGATTTCACCTGCTGACTTTGTGCCTGTCGCCGAAGATACAGGGCTAATCGTACCCTTAGGACTTTGGATTCTGGAAGTGGCCTGCCAACAGATGATGGTTTGGCGACGCCGACATAAGGCCGCACACAATCTCAAAATCAGCGTTAACTTGTCGGTGCGGCAGCTCAAAATGCCCGCAGTTGTGTCGCAAATTCAAGACATTTTAGAACGAACAGGTTTACCTGCTCATTATGTGGCGCTGGAGCTAACCGAAAGTCTGTTAGTGGAAAGCTCACTCGATCTAATTGACAAGTTGAAGCAGCTACAAAGCCTGGGTATTCAAATTAGCGTGGATGATTTTGGCACAGGCTATTCGTCGCTGAGCTATTTGCATCGGATGCCTATAGACAATTTAAAAATTGACAAATCGTTTGTTAACGATATTCACGATCCGTTCCATCTTCAGATTACGAAGACCATTATTTCGCTAAGTCATCAATTAGGACTGAATGCGATCGCAGAAGGTATCGAAACCAAGCAGCAGTTTGCCCAGCTCAAGCAGTTAGGCTGTCACTTCGGGCAGGGCTATCTATTCTCGAAGCCCCTAAGTGCTGATGCCGTTGATACACTTTTCGCTTAAGCAAAATATCTAATCAGTTGATTTATCCGAACTGGAAACCTGAGTTGCAACGGACGTATTTGTCCCAGCAAGTTGACGGGCGCGAGTGAGCTGATCCACCGCATCACCCAGAGCACTGGTCAAACTCTTGCGGGTTTGGCTATGCTCTTCCCGCTCTTTTTGGAGAATTTGACGTAAGCGATCGCAATCTTGCAGGGCTTCCAGCAGGCGCTGTTTGAGATCGGCATCGCTGAGATGGGACAGGCTTTGTTCAATTTCCAGTTGCGATCGCGCCTGTCCATCGGCTTGACTGCCGTTATGCTGATGGCCGCGATACTGGGCTAGTTCGGCCTGAAGCTGATCAATTTGCTGCTGCTTCATCGCCGTGTCGGTGCGGCGCTGCTTAGCTTCCGTTTCGTAAAGCTGCCGCCAGTTGGCTGCACTTTTTAAGGATTCATCCCGTTCTTGACGAGCAGTCGCTAACTGATTTTGCAACAGCTTAATTTCGGCCAGCCACTGGGCTACCCCATGCTGCGTTGACGATGGCTGTTGTCGCTCATTCATGACCCAAACCTCAGAATAGGATTGATTTCAGCGCGGGTGGAATCGGCAAAACAATCAAAACTAAAATCGTCAGTGCCAGCAGTCCCATAAAGTCGCGCTGATCATTTAGCTCACTCACATCATTCAAGGCTGGTTCATCCACAGCCGGAATCAAAAAGAGCAAAATTGCCCATAGGAAAAACTCACGCTGGACAAACGATAGTCCCAGCATCAAAAAGCGAGCCGTCTGACCAATTCTAGCGCCAACTTTTTGACCAAACATCGCATGCACAATGTGACCACCGTCTAGCTGACCAACGGGCATTAAATTTAGTGCCGTAACAACCAAACCCAAGCAGGCGGCTACGGCGACTGGATGCAGGTGAATGGCCTGCTCGGCAGTAATGGCGCTGCCCAGGGCAAGTTTGGTTAACACCCCAATTAATAAAGAGTTACTCGGGTTAAACACCTCAAAATTTAGCAAACTGGCCTCATCTGTCATCGGCACCACTTCGGAATGGGCTAGTCCCCAGAACAGCAGCGGCAGTGTGGCAATGAAGCCGGATAAAGGCCCCGCTAGGCCAACGTCAAATAATGATTTACGGTTGGGAATCGGCGATCGCATTTGAATAAATGCGCCAAACGTACCCAGAAAAAATGGAAACGGGATGAAATAGGGCAGCGTCGTTTGAATGCGGTAGTAGCGAGCTGCCAAATAATGCCCCATCTCGTGAATGCCCAGAATCGTCATCAGAGCCAGTGCATAGGGAATACCTTGACGAATCAAGCCCGGATTGTCTTGAAACTCAGTGGGGGTAAAGCCCGCAATTTGCATGCCCGCCCAAGCGGTTGTAATTAGGGTGATTGCTAGCAATCCCAAAGCAAGACCAGGACGAGTCAATGTTTGTTGCTGTTTAGCTGACTTAGCCTGACTTTGGGGGTTGGGAACCAGCGCAAAAAACGGCTTGCGGTTACTGCCTTCTTGAAACACAACCAAAAAGCGATCGCCAAATTTCGCTTCAATATTTTCGCGAATCGTGCGGTAGGCAATTTCCGGCGACGATCTCAGTTGGCCCCGGCAGATTACGGCCTGGGGCCGATACTCTAAATTTTGCAGATAATAAACCGTCCAGGGAAAGCAGTGGCGCAGACTGGCTTCTTCTTCGCGATTAATCGGTTTAATCTTAGGCCGCTTTTCCGCTAGCTTTTCCGCAATTTCTCGCTGCTGCTGCTCTTGATACTGGCGAATTTGTTCCGGCGAGACTCGTCCCAGTTGGATCAAGAACCAGAACAGCGTCGGACAGAGAATCAGCAGACCTAGCAGCAGCGGCAGGGGAAATGATTGCTGGTTATCGCCATTTGCGATCGCCCAGCCCATCAGCACCAAGGCAGGCATCATCATCACCAGCCACAGCAGCCAGACAGGTGTGCGAGTGAGCTGAGAAAAGCTGCGCCAAACAATTACGTAGGCGTATATTCCGAGTAAGAGCAGTAATATCAAAAAAATCATGGCTTAAACCCTAGGCACTCTCGGAAAATAGCAACTACATTCTCGCAGATTAGACCGGATGCCAAAAAACATCAGAAAACAAACTGGCACGAAGAAATGAATTCGGGACTTCATACAGGCTGGAATGGTGGCAGCTCCTTTCCTATTTTGGCGTATGTCTCCTCATCAGACGCAATCTATAAGACGCAATCTATAAAACGCAAAACGCTCACATTTTAATCAAAAACAGATCACTTTTTCCTTGTCCTGCACTTGACTTGTTTGCCGCTCAACGTTGTCACCCCAGCGATCTCTCGCTTTATCCGTCATCAATGCTGTACCCATTCAGAATCAAATCTAGCTTGCCTCAACTCGGCTAAACCTGAAGGCAGAACCTGACTGTATACTGGTACAGAATCCGCTCATAACATCCAATTTCTGTGTGCCATATAGGCGTTACACCGTACTGCGTACACATAACTTGAGGGTTTCAAACCGGATTTTCTGTATGCGTTTTTAAGGTTGCTTGTGTCTGCTATCCCTTCACCATCAACTCCGGCAGAAGCTAAAGGAAAACTGCCTCGCCCAATTTTTGAATCGGTCTACTCTTTTCCACCCAATCGCGACACGATGGGAGGAACCGCCTATCTTATTTTAGGCAATACTGGCAATGTCCTGATTGACTGTCCGGCAGAGAATGAGCCGATATGGGAATTCTTGCACAGTCAGGGAGGAGTGCGCTGGCTGGTTCTCACCCATCGGGGCGGACACGGCAAGGCAGCTACTCTACAAAAAGCCTTCCAGTGCGAGATCGTGGTGCAGGAGCAAGAGGCTTACCTCCTGCCGGGATTAACTGTAATGAGCTTTGAGCAAGAATTGACGGTGACGGATACCGTCCGCGTTTTCTGGACACCCGGACATTCACCGGGTTCAGCCTGCGTTTTTTATAACCGTCACGGCGGCATTTTATTCACTGGACGACATCTGCTGCCTAATCGCCAAGGTGCTCCAGAACCGTTGCGGATTGCTAAAACTTTCCACTGGCCGCGTCAGCTCCAGCAGGTTGAGCGGATTCTCAACGAGTTTTCGGCAGAGAGCTTGCAGTGGATTTGTCCCGGTGCCAATACTGGATTTCTGCGCGGCGAACGTGCGATCGCAGATGCCTATACCCAGCTCACCCAACTCGATCTCCAGCAGCTCCGCACCCAAACACCCTTACTGTAGAGATTGGGGAGTTTACAATACTAATAATCCCGTCACTTTACTCTCCACCTCGCGCGGATAAATTAGCCAGGTGCGATGGATTGGCTGGGCCAGCGTATGCACAATCTTAGACAGCAGACTTAACTCCTGTAGCCCGCTCGGCGTCTGCACCTTAATCCCGTGGTGATATAGCGTATAGCCTCGACTCAGCGACTGCTGTAGCCCCGCGTAATGCTTGGCCGACCAGCCCCGCTGCTCTAGTTCGCGGTAAACCTGCTGGAGTAGTGCCGTCTGATCCGCCAGGGAGCGATGGGTAATGTCCTTAGCCTTCAACAAATCCCGATCCTGATAGCGCCGACAGAGATCCGACAAGATGGGATCGGCATGCTGCTGCCAGCGGTGCAGGTGGTAGATCAGCACCATGTCATCGGCAGCCAAGTAGTGGTTGAGGCTCAGCGACTGCTGGGGCTGCTGCATCCAGGCCCGCATGGTTTCGTCGGCGTCTAACTGGCCGGATCGAAGTTGCGATCGCGCCCGATCAAACAACTGACAGAGCATCCAGGTTGCTGCAATGTTTTTAGGGTGATTGTAGACCTGGGTATACATAAAATGGCGCACCATCAGGTAGTGCTCAATCGCAGCCAGTCCTTTCTGGGCAACCGCCAACTGCTGACTCACCGGGTCATAGCGCATTGCCATCAGGATACGGTCTAGATCCAGCTGACCATAGGCGGCTCCGGTAAAGTAGCTGTCGCGCATGAGGTAGTCCAAGCGATCGCAGTCCAATTGGCTCGACACCAACTGCCAAACCAGCGGCACAGAATGCTGATGCTGGTAAACCTGGAGGATTGATTCCAATAAACCAGGGGAAAACTGGTCAAGCAGCTGGCGCACGGGCGGCGAATGCTGCAAAATCTGCGCTGTCCAGTATTCATGTTCTGTACCAAACACATCTTCAGCCGTATGGCTAAACGGCCCGTGCCCCACGTCATGCAAGAGCGCTGCACAGAGAACAGTAGCGCGATGGGGTTTGAGCGATGGATAGCGTTCGACAATACCGTCAAATGCACGACGCGCCACGGCCATCACTCCCAGAGAATGAGTAAACCGTGACGCTTCGGCTCCGTGAAAGGTGAAGCTGACTGGCCCCAACTGGCGAATGCGCCGCAGTCGCTGAAAGGCGGGCGTATCAATCAGTCGGATAATCAGCGCCTCGGCAGGGTCACTACCATCCAGTGCGATCGCACCCTGTAGAGGGTCGTGATAGGTGCGGCTCTGGATGGGTTTCATTAGCGTGACGCTGGCTCCGCAGCAACGAGAGATTTTTCCGTTAACAGGTCAACAGCGGCCTGATACTGCGGATCGTCCGGTGTGGCAAATTGAGCGCGACTGATTAGCTCAGATGACACAGTATGATCCGGGGTGATGCCTAACTTATTAATATCGCGATGGCTGGGCGTTTCATATTTAGCAATCGTGACCGCTAAACCCGCCCCGTCGGAAAGGTCAAACAGCGACTGAATCAGCCCCTTACCAAACGTCGTCTCACCGACTAGTTCCGCTCGCCCATTATCCTGTAGTGCCCCAGCCAGAATTTCGCTGGCGCTGGCAGTGCCGCCGTTGACCAGCACCACCAGCGGCGCATGGGTTGCTGCCTGACCAGCCGCCTGAAAGCTACCCATCATGCCCTGACGGTTCACGGTATACACAATTGGCGCATCGTCCAGCCAGAGCTGAGCAATTTCAACCCCCGCCTGTAGCAAACCACCTGGATTATTGCGTAAGTCCAAGATATAGGATTCTGCCCCTCGCTTTTCCAAATCAGACAGCGCACTGGCCATTTCTGCTGCCGCATTGCCGTTGAATTGATTCAGGCGAATATAGCCAATCTTGCTGCCGTCGGACTGCGATCGCAGATCAGCATAAACCGGATTCAACACAATATGATCGCGCTTGAGATTGACATCAAACGGAGCTTGCTCGTTTCGCTCCACCGTCAGCGTTACCATCGTGCCAGCTTGCCCTCGCATCCGATCCGCCGCTTCATCTAGCGTTAGGTTGCGGGTGGAAAATCCATTGATTTGAGTAATGCGATCGCGGGGTTGAATCCCAGCATCCTCCGCAGGCGACCCCTCAATTGGCGCAATCACCCGTAAATAGCCCTCATCATCCTGGGCAATTTGTAAACCAACCCCAGTCAGTTCCCCCGACGTATTCGTTTGCAGCGTTCGATACTGCTTCGGCTTCAGCAGACGGGTATAAGGGTCATTCAGCATCGCCAGCATGTCCTGAATCACCCCATAGGTCTCTTCGCGATCGCGCATCGACTTGCGTAGCATCTGCTGGCGCACAAACCACCAGTTCTGACCGTTAAATGTTTCGTCCAAATAAGCCCGATTCACAATCCGCCAGACCTCAGACACCAGCTTTTGCTCATCCGTAAACGCAAATGCTGACGGCGTTGCCCATCCCCACGAACAGAGCGCAACAAGGGATATTAAAAGTCCGATACGAAGCAGTTTCCTAATCATGCTGACGATCTTAACCTGTTTAATTCTCTTCCCAAACAGCTCAGATGCAGTGGACAAGCTCCCCTTGAAGGCACAAACAAGACCATACAGCACTTGAACTGTTAAGTAGTGTTAACAAATGAGTCTGTTTATGAGAAAAATTAGATTCCTTAATTTTGCTTAAAATTGCTGCAAACGTCTACTCCGTAACTGGTTTGAGCAGTTTACCAAGTTTGCCGGAACACCAGATTGACGGCTTTTGAGCAGTCATGTCTTTACATAAGCAGTGTATAAACAAGCTGTTGTACGGCTGATATGCCGTGATAGAAGCCGCGTAAATCAAGGACTGACTTGCATTCATTTAGCGTTGAGCTATGTTACATTTTTACTGAACAGCAATGATTTCTTCGGAACGCTCGCTTCATGTTTACAAAGCAGGTTACAGATTCAAAACCCTATCAGTGGTTTCAGGAACGCCTAGAGATTCAAGCCATTGCGGATGACATCTCTAGCAAATACGTTCCTCCCCACGTCAACATTTTTTACTGCTTGGGTGGAATTACGCTAACGTGTTTTCTCATCCAATTTGCAACGGGCTTCGCCATGACGTTCTACTATAAGCCGACCGTCACCGAAGCATTCTCTTCTGTCCAATATTTGATGACCGATGTTAACTTCGGTTGGCTCATTCGCTCCATTCACCGCTGGTCAGCCAGCATGATGGTGCTGATGATGATCCTGCACGTTTTCCGCGTTTACTTGACGGGTGGTTTCAAGAAACCCCGCGAGTTGACCTGGATCACTGGCGTCATCCTGGCTGTCATCACGGTTTCGTTTGGTGTAACTGGATACTCCCTGCCTTGGGACCAAGTTGGTTACTGGGCGGTGAAAATCGTATCTGGTGTACCGGAAGCGATTCCAGTTGTGGGTTCGCTCATGGTTGAACTGCTGCGTGGTGGTGTCAGCGTCGGACAGCCGACTTTAACCCGCTTCTACAGCCTGCATACGTTTGTATTGCCCTGGCTGATCGCAGTCTTTATGCTGCTTCACTTCTTGATGATCCGTAAGCAGGGTATCTCGGGTCCCTTGTAAAGTACGGTTACCAGTAAGCAGATTTTTTCTCAGAAATCTGTACGCTTTAAGAAATGAATCAGCTTATGAAGCGAATTTATTCCGTCTGACTGGCCTTTGAAGGAGAACACTGAATAAGCTATGGAAATTGTAAAAAAGCCGGATTTAGCCGATCCGAAACTGCGCGAGAAACTAAAGCGCGGTATGGGTCACAACTACTACGGTGAGCCTGCTTGGCCGAATGACCTACTTTATACATTCCCAGTTGTTATTCTGGGTACAATTGCCTGTGTCACAGCATTAGCTGTACTTGATCCAGCACTAGTCGGTGAGCCAGCTAACCCATTCGCGACACCGCTAGAGATTTTGCCAGAGTGGTATCTCTATCCCGCTTTTCAAATTCTGCGGATCGTACCTAACAAGCTGTTGGGAATCGCGCTCCAAACTGCAATTCCTCTAGGACTGATGCTTGTCCCGTTCATCGAGAATGTCAATAAGTTTCAGAACCCGTTCCGTCGCCCTGTAGCAACCACTGTATTCCTGTTTGGAACATTGGTGACGCTATGGCTTGGAATTGGTGCAACCTTCCCAATTAGCGAGTCTTTAACGCTGGGTTTGTTCTAAGCAGCAACGCACAGTTAAACTTGCACTTGCAATCGAAAGCGAGGAGAATGTGTCTTCAAGGCACGTTCTCCTCGCTTTTTAGTGCTTATTGAATAATGATTTTGTATTACTGTGTTTGCAGATGGCCGCTGCTGTAATACCAATCTTGCAAAGTTCCTCAGCCCAATCCTGTGAAAAAAGCTGGGAGATGAGCGCCATTTGCAAACGCAGGATGCTCCCAAAGATTCATCTACTTTTCCTCAATTTGACATTGGTATACAGCATTTTTTCAGCCTAGTGAGGTTCCGAGGAATATTTCTCGGCCTTTATCAAATCTGGCTAAAAACCCAATTTATTGTTTATGGAACGTTTGCAGAACAAACGTTCCATAAACAATAAATTGGGTTCTCATACAAAGAACCTCATACAAAGAAAAAGACACGCAGAGCGTGTCTTTCAAACTCATTGAGGAGTGCCAAGCTAATGAAGGGTTTTAGCCTTCGCTGTCTGGGCTTGCATCTGTTAATTGAGCAGCAACTTGTGGCGGCAAAATAACTTGGTCAATAGCGTGAATTACACCATTGCTAGCTTCGATATCGGGCTGAGTTACCATTGCATCGTTGACCATGACACTGCCGCCACTGACCTGGATATCAACTGGTGTACCTTCAACGGTGTTGACCTCGCCCGGCTGAATCTCAGCGGAGGTTACTTCCTGAGGCACAACGTGATAAGTCAGGATCTGACGAAGCAGTTCTTCGTTTTCTGGCAGCAGTAGCTGGTCTAGGGTTCCTTCCGGTAGCTGCTCAAAGGCTTCGTCCGTTGGGGCAAATACGGTGTAGGAACCATCTTGAGAGAGGGTTTCAGTCAGACCTGCAGCATCAAGAGCCTGCGTTAGAGTGTTGAATGATCCGGCAGCAGATGCAACATCAACAATTGAACCGTCGGTAGATGCATCGGTCTCTACATCGCTAGCCATGGGTTCTTCTGCTGTATCTGTCCCTTCTACTGCAGCAGGGTCTTCAGTGGTGGGAGTAGTTGTTACTGTATCTTGCTCTGTTGCACAAGCGGATACTGTAACTACAGTGCCGAGCGTTAGAACTCCGGCTAGGATTTTCTTGGTAATTGCTGTGGTTGCTAGGCGCTTCATAAAAACTGTCCTTAAACGATGTTTACGATTCGTATCTGGTGAGCGCACTACTCATCTTGAATGACTACAAAATGAGCAACACAACATAAAAGTTAACAATGCTATTTACAAATGGCTTGCACCGAAAGATAGATCTTCGAGGAGATAAAAACTCATGGTCAAGTGATACGTTATGACCTGAATCGTAGATCATGCTCATCTCTACCCAGCTAGCGCTGGGTTTGACCCTGTGAACGTCAGTATAGCGAAGTTATATTGGTCACGACGTTTTGGTGGTGTGCAAAGCCGTGCCATCAAACCTCTGTGTCCTCACCAAGCTGACTACAGTTATGAAAGCAAATCTAATTAATCTAAGTTGTTTGAACGATGGCTAAAACACTGGGACCCCGTCTACGTCAACAAATCGCAGATTCCTTTGCGATGTCGGATGAAGTTTGGCAGCGGCATGCTAATCCTTGGAGTGTTTGGACGCGCAATACTGTTTTACCTTTATTGATTTTGGCTCTGTGGTCGCGGATATGGTTGGGAATGTGGTCGATTTTTCCGATCGCAGCGGCGGCATTTTGGATGTGGTTGAATCCCAGGCTGTTTGAGCGACCTGTATCGACAGATAATTGGGCTTCTAAAGCTGTTTTAGGAGAACGGGTGCTATTGAAGCAAGATCAAATCCCGATTCCGGTTCATCACCAACGAATGGCGACTATTCTCAATCTAGTAGCGGCACTTGGTATTCCGTTTTTGGTCTGGGGCGTGGCGGCACTGCAAATTTGGCCAACGCTGTTTGGCAGCGGTTTAATTTACGCAGGCAAGCTGTGGTTTCTCGACCGGATGGTTTGGCTGTACGAAGACATGAAGGATGAATCACCAGAGTATCAAAGCTGGCTGTATTAAAGCTTTGAGTTCTACACTAGATCTGCGATCGCACCTCACTCCTGGTCTTGAAACGGCATCAAAAACTTAGGCGACACATAACGAATCACCTCTCCCTCTCCCTTATCATCGGGATCATAGGCTGAGATTTTGACCCGCTTTTCCGTCACCGACAAGACCGTCGCCTTGACCGGAAAAAAGAAATCGCCTGACACTCGCTTTGCCCACACAACGGTATCGCCGGGTTGAAACATAATCCGTAGCCTCCTGTAACGCTTAAAACAACTGGACAAAAACGCTGTATAGCAGCGGAGCCAAAATTAATCCGGGTAGAAATGAGGCAACGCGAATCTTGGCAATTTCCAGCAAATTTAGGCCAATCCCCAAAATCATCAGGCCGCCCACCCCCGTCATCACCAGGACTAATGGATTCGTATCGGGATTCGGCAACACTCGCGCAAATAACCCAGCCCCTAGCGACAGTGCGCCTTGGTAAATTAGCACCGATAAGCTAGAGAACGCCACTCCGACACCAAAGCTACTCGTCAGTGCGATCGCAGCAAAACCATCCATCGTCGCCTTCAGCGTCAGCAGCGCATTGTCCTTCAGCAAGCCATTGTTGATACTGCCCACCAACGTCATTGGCCCAATGCAGAACAGCAAACTGGCGGCAACAAAGCCTTCCGTAAACTGACCGCTGCCCCGCACCTGCCGCTTCAGCCAGTTGCCCACTTGACTGAGCTTCTGCTCAATTTGCGCCCATTCCCCCACAATGCCGCCAAACACCATCGCTAGCAGGCCAATGATAATCCCATCAACCGCCCCCGCCTGCACATCCAGCAGCCGACCCGCCATTGTAATCCCCAAAAACAGCGTCAGCAGCCCCACACCCTGCGTAATGGCGAGCAGCATGTTCTTGGAAATGCGATCGCGCAGCAGCAGTCCTAAACCTGCTCCCACCAGCACAGTTGCCACATTAATCCAAGTCCCACTTGTCCTCAGCCAAAGTTCAATCAGCATGCGTCAACACTAATATCAAGTCTGGGTATACAGCGTTTCCCACGCTGGTGAAACACTGGGAGCATCCCGCATGTGTCAATATGCGGTTTTGAATTAAGAACTCTTCAGCCCCCTCGCCTCACCCAAAAACAAAGGGGACTGCCTATCAGCAACCCCCTCAGTCTAAATATGAAATTTTAGTTTTGTCTATGGCAGACATTTGAGGATGATGACTGATTGCAAAATTATCAATCAGCAGCAATCCGTGCCTAACTAACCACTTCCAGTTCATCTTCCCGCAGATGAGCCCGGAACCGTTTATTGAACATGACATAGACAGGAAAATTAGCGCTCACAGGACGCCCTTTCCACTCTTTTACAATGTCAACAACCTCACCTTCCATACCTTGGATGTTGGTTTCGTTGCCCCGATTTTCAGGATTGTGATAGACAACGACAGTCTCTTTTACTCGAACGCGATCGCCAATATTCATTGCTTCAAACAGTGTTTCGTAGTCCTATAGTGCAACAAGGTGTACAGAATATGATCTACTCATAACAACCCCACACAACTCATCATTGTGGCATAGGGTTGCGGGCTGAGTGGATTGTATTTATAAATACTTTTTGATCTGACGGATCTGACAGACCAAAGCATGGATAAATTAGGTTGGCATAAATAAACGTACAAAAAACTGTAGGAGCGCTCCAGCAGGACGCTCCTACAGTTTTTCCAATATGTATTTATCCCTATGCAGCTACTTATTTAGTGACAGATGGAGTGACAGCCAGAGGAAGCAACTGAGGAATATCCATCTGAATTGATGATGCTCATTAATTCTGCTACCTCTTTCCTGATTGAGCGTGGAGCGCTAGATCAGCGTTGCACGACCTCAAGGGAGGTTTCAATACCTTCATTATTGGTGTACTCGCCCGCATAGGTCATCACGCAGACGTTGCCAAAACCTGCATGGGGTTCACAGGCGACTCCGGTTGCCTGATACTCTGGTTTCAGCAACGTTTCCCGGTGGCCGCGATCGCTAACTCCGTCATCAATTAGCCACTGGATTACATGCCATTCAGCGGTATGAATTGGGCTGTAGCTGATGTTTTCACCTGCGATATCGTGATAGGTGCCATAGCGGCTGATCCGCTCAAATGGATCGCTGTCATCACTACCGTAATGTCCCATCCGGTTATTCAAACTCAGGTCAACAGCATGATCGTTGGCTCCCAGCGATAAACCCACCATTGGTTCAAGCACAGGTAGCGCATCGGTAGCGCGTAAAACTGCGATCGCTTCTTCTACTGCACTCACGCCTTCTTCGGTTTCAAGAACAAATGACTGATCTGGCAGCTTGAGCTGCATACCATCGTAGTAGGGCAGGAGCTGTTCTAATTTCTTAGCGTAGGCGGCTGGATTTGCCCGTAAAAGATTGGTTTCCTCGATCAGGGCTTGTTCGACTGCGGAGAGTTCTAAACTAGGTGGGCTAGCGGCTGGACGGGATGCGGTAGCGGCTGGTTCTGGTGCAGCAGGTGTGACTGACGAATCACTGGAATTCTGAGCATCATCTAACAGATCAGCGTCAGAGTCACTGGCAATTACTGCTGTGCTGGCCATGCTATCAACGCTGTCTACCTTACCGCTAACGGTTTCGACTGGCTCAACGGTTTCAGCACTGGCTTCAGCGTCTAAGTTTTCGGAACTTAGCCCCTCGTTATCACTATATTCGCTGGCGTAGTCCAGTACGCAGAGCATTTGCTGGCTCATGCGATCGCAACCCACGCCCGTCACCGTAAAATCAGAGCGCAGCAGAGTAGCTCGTGAGGCGCGATCAGGATTACCGTCACTGATCACAAGCTGCATGACTAGCCCTGCCGCCGTTTGATTACCATAGTTCAACAATTCAGCGGCCTGACCAGAAAGCTCACCATAGCGGCTAACTCGATCTTCGGGCTGACTGCCGTCGCTACCCGTCAAGGTTAATGCCCCGATGCGAATCAGATCCTGAACATGGTCACGCGCCGCATCGTTCAAACCAGCAGAGTATTTAAGTGGTGGCAGCGGATCGAGTTGATTGAGAACTGCGATCGCATCATCAACAGCGGCTACTCCTTCCGCCGTGCGTACACGCGGTTCATTCGGCAACGCCAGCGTTGTGCCATCATAATACGCTTTCGTGGTTTCTAACCAAGCCGCGTAGGCAGATGGATGAGTTCGCATACGATTGATTTCGGCAACGACGGCTGATTCAAGAGCAGCCGTCGTCACATCAGCGACTGGGTCAGCGGCTTGTGAGGTCGCTGTCGTTTGAGCAGAGGCCAATTCTGGCAGCGTAGCTGAGGGACACAATCCTAACGTGATACAGGTGAGCAGCAGTTTAATCAATCGATTCCGTGAATTCATGAATCAAACGTTTCAGATAACACAACAGATCGAGCCGCTTTACAAATTTTTTGAGGCGTAAATCCCCAAAAAAAGCGAGTGGCTTCGTACCTACCGTGCCCAGGCATGCCTATGTGTTTTTTGCAACTCAGTAATCTTGGCTTGATCTTCAAGCTCAGTCTCTGTTTGTCAAGTTTTATTAAATTGGCTAGAGGAAAACCTTGCATTTTGGCGCGCCGTTCTCAATCAACCCATTCTGCTGTTGCAGCGACAGTAAGGCTAGATCAATTGAAATCAGTTAAAACCCTTGCTTACAGCGTTTCCCACGCTGGTATGTATAGGGGTTCTAGGTAAAAGCGAGAGAGGAGAGCGCCTCATCCTGAGGCGCTCTCCTCTCTCGCTCTCTCACTCTTAACTGGAATTACTATAAAAGTGTTTCTCTACCGGAGGCAGAGAAACACTTTTATGTAGCTTACGAGGTTGAAAAATGCTGTATTTTGTTGCGATATACTGGCTCAACCTCATTTCACAACATATTAAACAGGGGTGTCATGTACGGACTCGATCCAAGCCCATCAAGGCGGTTCTCAACGATCACGATAAGCTGGCACAATCAGGCTGGCGCAATCAAGCTGTGCAGGATGATTGCTCATGAGGTATGGCTCATAGGCACAGCTCATAAGGAATAGCAGTGGAAGCTTTGTCGTGTAAGCCTTTGGCTAAATTAAATTCAGGCCATTTGAAAAGATCTGTGTCTAAATCTCTGATCCAAAATTGTTTTTGAATAAGGTGGGAACAGCTTATGGGTTTCTAAGCAAATTTGTATTAACAGGTACCTGAATAAATCGAGGCTTAAGCCATGTCTGCTATTGGTGTGATTGGCATTATTTTGCTGATTGTGAGCGCGATCGCATATTTCATCAGTCGAGATCAAAAATCGCGCAGCTTTAGCCTCAAATCGGCGCGTGCCGCTTCCGTCAGCGATTTACATCATCTGGCGCAAGAAATCGCCCAGGAAATTGGCGCTGGCAACTGGCAAGATTACGTGCGGCTGTGGGGAGAAATCCAGTCTGACCAACCGCTAGAATCACCGCTAAACCAGTCGCCCTGCGTTTACTACACCATGACCGTGACGCAGGAATATGAAGAAACTGTCACCGAAAAAGACAGCGAGGGCAACACCAAGCAAAGTACCCGCCGCAGTTCCGAAACCGTATCGCGCAATCAGCAGTCAATCCCGTTCCAACTGTGTGACGCATCCGGTGTCATCACCGTCGATCCTGATCAGGCCGACATTGAGACGATTAAGGTGTTGGATGAGTTTCGGCCTGATACCCATGTCGCTGGCAAAATTTCCTTTGGTTCATTCTCGTTTGCTATCGGCCACCGCTCCACGCCTCGCCGCCGCATTTTAGGCTACCGATTTACGGAATCCATCCTGCCCGTGGATCGGGAAGCGCTCGTGGTTGGCATGGTGACAGACAGTACAGGCAAGCTGGCCATCCGAAAACCGCTTGAGGACAAACGCTATATCATTGCCCTCAAACCCTATGAAGCAATGACCAAAGCGGCCGACAATAACGCGAAAACGGCGTTCTATGTTGCGATCGCAACCGGAGTCTTGGGTGTATTGCTAACTTTAATTGGAGTCTTGTTCTAGATTTTTGCAGCAAGTCAGTGACTTTGTCAGTTTTCTAACGCATCAATATCAAGACGAGGTAGATCAAGACGAGGTAGACAAAAATAGATCTAGTTGTGATGATATCGCTCACCTATGGGCAAAATGGTTCGATGATGTTGAAACTTTGGACGTATAGCTGTAGTCAGCTTGGTTAGGATACGGACGTTTTTGTGGCACAGCTTTGCTGCGCCACAAAAACGTCCCCACTACTATGGAGATAGCCGTAACTCCCACTGAATCGAGTTCTAAATAGTCGGCGTGCTCATCTCAAGCCGCCGTCGCAGAACATCGCTGTTGGCCTGTAAATTTTGCCGGATCGCTTCAATCTGATCCATTTGGGGCTGAAGCCGCTTGAGCTTCTGTTTGGCGTCATACTTACGCTGCAAAGCCGCCCGAGCTAAGTCCATGCGATCGCGCTTTAGGGCCAGGAGCGCTACCCGATGCCAGGTGTCGATATCCGCTTGAGTCTGCTGATACTGAGGCCGCACCTGCTTTTCCGCCTCATAAAGATTGACAATAGCCTGCTTGAATAGCTCCAGCGATCGGGCCGGATCAGCTTCGTAAGTCGCCCGATCAATGAGTGGTCGCGATTCGGCAAAATCAAGCACTTCAGGATAAAGACCATAGTTGACAAGCTGAGCGCTCTCGCTGCGCCCAACCTTGCACCAGGTGGCAAAGTGTTCGCAATTGTTGGTAAATAGATCATACTGCTGCTCACCCAAGCGGCTGATGGCGCGATTCACCACAATTTCCGGCAAAAACGCAGTGGTATAAAGCTTGGTGCGAATCGGCTGATTCTGAGCAAATTCTGCGATCGCAGTTAGAGTAATCGTGGCCTCACCTGCTTTTCGGTAGTGAATAACGCTGCCATCGCCGCAGTCAATGCCGTGATGCTGATAGGTATGCGGCACCAGTGGCATTTGTCGCATCACATAAATTTGGTCGCCCTTGGCCATTGAACTTACTCGTAGCGTCAACACGCTCATTCAGTATTGATCAAGTTCGGCATCAATAGTTCAGTCTTTGGTTTAAATCTTTAGCTTTCAGCCAGCGATCGCAGATCTGCCGCTACCGACTCAGCACTCGCATAGCGCACCATCGGCTCTGGATGCGTTAACGTCCGAATAATGTGGGTCATCTGCCCCGACAAGCCCGTCACATACTCTGGATAGAGCCGCTGCCCCTGATCGCGAGTGCCATAGTAGAGTTCTGGCGACTGTCCCGTCAACAAAAAGATCAGCAGCGGGCCAAGCGCATACAAATCCGTCGTAGCGTCCAGTTCTCCACCCATTTCCTCTGGCGCAGAGTAGACAGATAAACCACTGGGTCGATCCACACCCAGCAAGTCATGTTCAATCACGTCGAAATTAACCACCGCTAGCTCAAGTTGAGCCGTTGAGCTACCGCGCAACACCAGCGAACTAGGATTCAAATTGCGATGCAAAACAGGCGGAGACTGTCGGTGGAGATAGCTCAGCACATCACAAAGCTGCATCATCCATCGAGCCGCATCCGCCTCTGTTACCGGGCCTTGCTTCCGAATCCACTGAGCCAGCGTCGGCCCCCGAATCAGCTCCATAATTAGATAAAGCTGTCCCTTGACTTCGATATAGTCCAGCAGTTCCGGAATCCGAGGATGATGCAGTTGATGCAGTAAATCTGCTTCACGCTGAAAAGCTTCAACCGCTTGGGGATGACGTGCCCAGTCCGGGTTCAATGTTTTGATCACCACATTATGGCCGTCAAGATTAAAGCCCTCTTGCCAAGCCCAATAGGTAACGCCAACCTCACCGCGCCCCAACTGCCCGACAATCTGATAACCTGCGATCGCCATTAGTGGATGCAGCGGCCTGCCACAGTCTCGGCAAAACAGCTTGCCCGGATTCGCATGGGGGCAATCACTCTGCATCTGCTCCGACAGTGGTGGCCCATCCTCAAGCTGTTTAGGCCGCAGACGAGGAATCGTGTGTTCAGCATAGGTTTCTATCCCACAGGATGAATCCATGCCCAAATCGCCGCTCAAGAAGTCACTCAAATCAGATGGATCAAATCGTGGTGCACTGGGTGTCACTGACCCAAAGTGGCTGTTTTGGACTGGCTCTGGCTGATCCGGCAAGCGTAGATGATCGGGAACCGGAATCACAGACGATTTGGGCGGCGGATCGGCCTCGTCCAACGGCTGTGACGGAACATCATCAACCACCGCTGTTTTAACACCAGGTACGGGTACCTGTGGCTGATCCGCAGCTTGAGCCTGAGACGACAGTTTCTGAATATGCTGGAGCGCGTCTTGACCCATGAGAATTTGAATATTAGGGCCAGACCGAGCCAACCGAATAATCACCCCATCTTGAGCTGGCATCTGGGTAATGCGCTTGCCATCGACATAGGTGCCATTAGTGCCCAAATTTATAATTTCCCAGCGGTTGCCTTGCTGTCTCAGTTCAACATGATGCCGTGAGACAACAGCGCTATAGAGCACAACATGATTGTCTGTTGAGCGTCCTATTCGAATCACGGATTCGTTTTCAAACGTCCAGTGCTGAACGGGTGTCTTTTTTTGCGGATGTAGAAGAAGCAGAGTAATCACATTCTCTGAAATCAATGTGTGGATAAATTCGTGTGGATAAATTCAGCGATCGCGGCAAGCCAAACAATGCCTTCGTGATTCTATGTGGAATCTTGACGCATAAAACAGAACATCAAGAAAATTGAAAAATAAAAGAAACTTTATCGCCTTTTCCTAACGCGATCCGATCGCCGGGACGTAATCGATGGCGATTGCCCAAGGGAAGCGGTAAGTTGTTGACGTAGGTACCATTCGAACTTCCAACATCCTCAATATAGTAGATATCGCCCTCGACTCGAATATCAGCATGTACTCGTGAAACAATCTCTGAACTGGGAAAGCCCGAAACATCAACGTCTGGGGGAATGCGGTCGTTGGGTTTGCCAATGTGAATCAGAGGTAAATTAGCAGGCAGCTCAATCAACGTATTGGTTTGGATGTGCAGCAGGCGAGCTGTTTGCTGCTGGAGCTGGGTTGTGCTGGCTGGAGTTGCTGGAGGGACAGCAGCGTCAGGTGTAGGAGCAGGAGGAGGTGACATGGGGACTGCGGCTGCACTAGCTGATGGAGCCGCCTCTGACGAGGACATGGCTGCTTCAGCTTTGGGAGAAATGGGGTCAGGCTGCACCAGTGGATCGGGAGGCATCAAATTGGGAATTTCACCCGATGATGATGCAAACGATTCAAAATCCGGTAGATCGGACGATGGCGAGGCTGATGCAGCAAAGGTTGGCGGTGGCGCAGTTTGGAGATTGTATCCACATTGTCCACAAAAACTGGCATCAGCCTGCACGGGGGCTTGGCAGTTGGGGCAGGCGATCATCTCTGGTAGCGGCGTATAGCAGGCTTCACACTGCACGGCTCCATCTGGATTCTGGTGATTGCAATTTGGGCAAACAATCATGGGCATTCCCCACATAATGCGACCATCATAAAAAATGGTTGGCTATAGAAATGGTTGAACGTGCTTGATTTTAATTGAATGTGTTGGATTTTAATATTGCGATACGGCTAGTAGCATAATCGAGATTTTGATCGGGATGGGGTTTGGGAGGGAAGGGGGTAGGAGGGTGGATGAGTAGGGGGGCAGGGGAGCTAAGGGGCAAGGGGGAGTCAAGGGAGTCAGTCGTAGGGTGTGTTGGGCAAAGCGAAGCGCGGCGTAGGGATTTGAGGCTGTAAAGGGAGTCAGGAGATAAGGGGGAAGTGGGTAAATAACTAAGTTGTGACTGGATCAAGGTTTTGGCCAGCGGCTTGGTCGAGGAGCCAGATCAGTTCGCCCTGTTGGGGTTGAATAAATTTGGAGGGGTAGGTGTCGTAGTTGGCGTCTGAGCTGAAGATGTGGGAGAGGGCGTCTTGTTTATCGGCTCCGGCTACGACAAACAGGATGGTGCGGGCGCAGTTGATCAGCGGTACGGTGAAGGTGATGCGAGGCTGTCCGTCTTTGTTGCCGACGGTGATTCTGCGATCGCACACCTGTAGCGCTTCCGTATGGGGAAACAGCGAGGCGGTGTGACCATCATCGCCCATGCCGAGCAGCACCACGTCGAACTCAGGGAAGTCAATGGTTTTACCCGTTTTTTCCTGAAAAAAGGCTTGAATCGTTTGGTCGTACTGCGCCGCTGCTGTGGCGGGTTCCGGTGCGTCCGTGGGCATCGGGTAAATATTTCCAGCGGGAATACTGACGTGATCGAGCCAGGCTTTGCGAGCCATCCCGGCGTTACTGTCCGCATGTTCAGCCGGGACATACCGCTCATCGCCCCAGAAAACGTAGACCTGATCCCACGGCAAATCCTGCTTGGCGAGCGCTTCGTAGAGCGGCTTTGGCGTACTACCGCCAGAGAGGGCAATGGTGCAAAATCCCCGATCTGCGATCGCACTTTGCAGGCGGTCAACGGTAATTTGCAGCGCCCGCTCAATCAACGCGGTCTTATCGGACAGAACTTCTACGGTTCGACTCATAGTCTAAGTACCTCAACAATCGTTACGGTTGATGCGATATCCCTCAGAACCCTAGCGCAATCTTGCCCACAGTCTCATCTCTCTCAGGGAATTGTAAGAATTCGGGTCAGAATCCGTGCAAAAATCCTGTCTAAACCTTTGTTACCCCGTCAATGATTTCCATTATTCTGCCTTGCATCAATGAGATGCGCCACGGCTATCTGCTCAACATTTTGGACAACCTAACGGCGCAGGTGGGAGAAAAAGAAATCATCGTTGTGCTCAGTCCCAGCGACGATGGAACGAAAGACGCCATTTTGAACTATCCAGATGTTGAGCTGATTGAAACCGAGGCCACCAACCGCGCCCAGCGATTCAACGTGGGCATTGCCGCCAGTCAGGGCAACATTGTTTTGCTCCATCACCCTGCCACTCTGTTACCCGCCCACACCGCCCTCCAGCAGATTGAGCAGGTATTAAGCGATCCCGCGATCGCATGGGGCGGTTTTCGGCATCAGTTTGATTTCGACCACTGGCTGCTGCGGTTTACCTCCTGGTATTCCACCTATCAACGGGGGCAACGGGGCGGCATTTTGTACTTTGACCACTGCGTTTTCGGGCGTCGCGCAGTCCTTGAAAAAATCGGCGGTGTGCCAGATTTGGACATTTTCGAAGATACGGCATTAAGTGAAGCGCTACAGCAATACGGTAAACCTGCGATCGCACCTGAAAACGTGATTACATCTGCTCGCCGATTTTGCGATCGCGGCATTTATAAACATGCCCTACTCAACCAGTGGCTAAAGTTGACCTATCATTTAGGGCTTGATCCTCGTCTATTAAACCGCTGGTACGAACAGAAAGCTCAAATTAATGTTCGCTACCGGAAATAACCGTCGCGGGGCAACCCCGTCAATAATTGTTTAACCGTTTTAATTTGTTCAATTTCAACTAAATTGAGGCATGATGATATGCGCGGACAAATTCAGTTGCGATGAATACAAATTCATCGTTACGCTGGAATCTGCCCAGCATAACTTGGTGTGTGATGGGGGAGTGTGATGAGCTTCGTGACGGAACTCTCCGAAACCGAATGCCACATCACCAATAGGGCAATGGCTAATGTTAAGAATCACGCCAGTGTTCATCATTTGTTCTTAGAGTAAGGTTCAGCATTCTTATGAGTTATATGGATTCACCGAGCAATGCACCCACCACGGGCAATGCACCCAATGCATCAATGACATCCATTGCCCTAAAAGTCGTTGGCGTCGTCACCATCCTGGCGTCCCTCCTCGACTTCATCATGATTATCTTTCCCACCAACTTCAGCAATCGAGGCTGGCAGCTTGAAATGATCAGTCAGATCGTCGATCGCGGCATTGTGCCGATGGTTGGGGTAGCGCTCTTGCTAGCTGGATACTGGGTGCAAAGTACGGCTGGATGGAGTGGTCGCCGAGCAGCTTGGGCCGATTTGCGGGTCTGGGCACTCGTGCTATCTGCCATTTTTGGCTTAGTCTTTCTGCTTTTTACCGTACTGCATCCCAACAATGTCCGCGCCAATAGCCAAGAGGCGCTAGAGCAAATTCAGCAGGAAGCCACTACGGCTGAAAGCCAGCTTGAAGGTCGTTTATCCCAAGAGCTTCAGCAGCAGCGGGGGCAAATTGATGCCCTGATTGAAGATGAAAATTTGTTGGCACAGGCAATTGAAAGCGGTCAGGTGCCGCAGGAACAAGCTGCGCTCTTGCGTCAGTTCCGTGAAGATCCGCAAGCGCTGGATCAGTTTTTACAAGACCGCGTCGGTCAGTTTCGCACCCAAATTCAGCAAGAAATCGGCGGGCGACGCGAGGAGGCAACCCAGCGGATTCGCCAAGAAGCTCTCAAATCGGGCATTCGCGTATCGCTTAGTAGCCTCTTACTAGCGATTGGCTATTTCATCATTGCAGTTGTTGGCTTCCGGAGCTTAAAAGCTGGAGCCTAATTGAGATTTGGGTTTTGAGTAATGATTTTTGTTGTGCGGATCTAGCTTATACAGCAGAAATTTATGCCGTTTGAGAACTACTCTAGCTAGAGTCTGAAGGGCTGTACAGTTACACCGTACAGCCCTCTTGTATTTTGAGTAGGAGGTGTTTGAATCTGGTTAAACCTAACGTGATGCTTGTATGTAGCTGATGACTTTTGACTAAATTCGGGAAAAATGTGGAAAGGCTCGGTCAAAATTGCTGTATGCATCCAGCCTCTGCATATCGTAGTAGCGCTCATTTCCAATCGTCCCCAATTGTCATCTGAACTTTAATATCCGCATGTTTTCGATTTATATCCTCACCTATAACGAAGAGATTGATATTGCCGAATGCATTGAGTCGGCTCTTCTTTCAGATGACGTGATTGTCGTCGATTCCTTCAGCCGCGATCGCACCTGTGAAATTGCTCAGCACTACCCCGTTCGTCTGGTACAGCATCAGTTTGCCAGCCACGGTCAGCAGCGGACGTGGATGCTGCGCGACGTGCCCGCCAAGCACGAATGGGTCTACATCCTAGAAGCCGATGAGCGGATGACGCCAGAGCTGTTTCAAGAGTGCCTGAAGGCGATGCAGTCCGATGAGTACATTGGCTACTACGTGGCCGAGCGGGTTATGTTCATGGGCCGCTGGATTCGCCACAGCACTCAGTATCCCCGCTACCAAATGCGGCTGTTTCGCAAAGACAAAGTTTGGTTTACCGACTACGGTCACACGGAACGAGAAGTCTGCGATGGCCCAACTGGATTTCTAAAGGAAACCTATCCGCACTACACCTGCGGCAAAGGGTTCGATCGCTGGATTGAAAAGCACAACCGCTACTCCAGCGATGAAGCCAAAGAAACCCTGCGCCAACTGGAATCTGGCTCAGTTAATCTGCCGCAAATTATTTTGGGCAAAACCGAGATTGAGCGCCGCCGTGCTCTGAAAGATCTATCGCTGCGGCTGCCCTTCCGCCCCGTAATTCGCTTTTTCTACATGTATTTCATCCTGGGTGGGATTCTCGATGGGCACGCTGGCTTTGCGTGGTGTATGCTGCAAGCATTTTACGAGTACCTGATCACGCTCAAGGTGTGGGAACTGCGCCACATGCCAGTCTCAAATCCGAGTCAAGATCAGGATTCAAAGACAACTCAATTACCGTTAGCGAATGAGTCTGACTCGCCCAATTCAATTGATGCCATCCCTAGCAAGTAAGTTGGCATCAACAGAGCCATTTTGCCGCCACGATGCGGGGGGGGGTGAAACGGCCCTGCCAGGTTTGGGTGCAAGATGCAAATTTCTAAGGTATTCTGAAAGATATAAAAGTGTTACGAGCTATACGAAATTGCTATCAATAGTGACTCTCTATTAAACTTTATCGGAAATTGTTTTGTAGCGCGGCGGAGCCGCGCTACAAAACAATTTCCAACCCCAAAAACTTTATTTCCAATAAAGTCTATTAACTGACTCGTTTGCTGTAGCGTTCATGTTTGGGCTGGTGCGACTTGGCTGTTATTGGCGAGATCAAAATGGGGCATTATGCATCGATTTAGCGTCTTGAGCCGCAAACAAAGCGCTAGCGAAAGTGTAAAATCCTTGATACAAATCTTTACAGAGCTTAAAACTTATAGAGAGAAAGTACGAAAACGGTCGAGACTGTTGCACGATTGGGGGCAGCGGTTCTTTCGATCAATTCGGTTCCAGTTTGTTTGATCGATTAGGATCGAAATAGGAGGCCGGATCAGGCTCGCACCGAAATTGTGGCTCAAGTAGGGATCAGCTTAGTTAGTCTCTTGCCGCTGCTGACGTGCGATCGCAGTTTGATCACCATCCGTTGCAAGGAGAGTGGGTTGTCCGTGATTCAACGCCTAAAGCAAGATCTGAAAAATGACCTGATTGCGGGGTTGCTGGTGGTGATTCCATTAGCCACCACGATTTGGTTAACGACAACGGTGTCGGCTTGGGTCGTCAATTTTTTGACGCGGGTGCCTAAACGGATCAATCCGTTTAACGATCTACATCCGATTCTCAGTAATTTACTGAATTTAGGCGTTGGGCTAGCCGTACCGCTGCTGTGCATTTTGGTGATTGGCCTGATGGCTCGCAATATTGTTGGGCGCTGGCTGCTGGACTTTGGGGAGCGTATCCTCCAGGCAATCCCTTTTGCAGGTTCGGTTTACAAAACGCTGAAGCAACTGCTGGAAACCCTATTTCGCGATACCAGTTCCAAATTCCGCCGCGTGATTTTGGTGGAATATCCTCGGCGCGGTATGTGGGCGATCGCATTTGTAACGGGTACGATTGCCAACGCTATGCAGCCCGACCTACCTGGCCCCATGTTGAGCGTTTTTATCCCAACGACACCAAACCCGACGACTGGCTGGTATGCCATTGTGCCGGAAAAAGACGTGATCAATCTATCGATGTCGATTGAAGACGCGTTCAAAGTCCTGATCTCAGGCGGCATCGTTGGCCCTAGCTCATTTGCCTCTCCGGCTGAACCCGCTGCTGACGATACTGCGCCTGATGTTACCACTGCCCTATCGCTGAAGTCGTCTTCTGTCCAACCGCTGGATTTAGATTTGGAACTTGAGCCACCAGCGGAATCCACCAGTATGAATCTGCGATCGCAAACGCTACCCTCTCTTGCTCATGATGACGAGATTGGATAGCGTTATTAGACTGCTCCTTGCTCCTTACCCTTAATTAATTCACTGCCATGCAAGCTCGTCGAATCGCCCGTGAACTGGCCCTGCTCAGCTTGAGCCAGCTACCTTCTGATCCCCATAAAATTCAAGCGCAACAGCTCCAAGATGTTGTTCTTGCCGCTGTGCGGACGCTAACCACTGAGGCACAAGACGCACTAGAAACCGCTGCCGCCGAGCTGAAGCGAGGCAACAATCGTCTACTAGAAAGCGAAACCCGCTCTACAACTATCGACAGCGCTCGCGCCATGCTGGCCGAAGCCGCCGAGATTACTCAAACAGCTATTAATCTGGTGGGCAATGCGCTAGAACTGCCAGAGTTTATTCAGCTTGCCAACCAGCGAGAAGTCCGCGACTACGCCATGCAGATTTTGACGAATGTGGCGGCACACAAGGCCGATATTGATGAACTGCTGATTCAGAATCTGGTTGACTGGCAACTGAACCGCTTAGCCAAAGTCGATCAGGACATCCTGCGCGTTGCCGTGGCGGAAATCAAGTATTTGGGCACACCGGAACGAGTAACCATCAACGAAGCCGTTGAAATCTCCAAGCGCTACAGCGGCGAAGAAGGTCATCGTTTCATCAACGGCGTTCTGCGTCGGGTGAGCAACTATTTAAAATCTGAAACGGTTGCTGGAAATCTCGCATCTGCTGAGTCAGCTGCCGCGGAAACAGAACCCTCGGTTTCGTAGTGACTGTCAGCCTAAGAGTCATTCAGTAGGTTGGGTTAAACAACGTGGAACCCAACACCAGCAGCAGTCTTGTCGGGTTATGTTAATGCTTTAGCGTAACGATGCCCTAGGACTATACCCAACCTATGACTACAGGTCGGTATCAAGCTTGCGAAACCCCAATAATTCTCCACCACTGCCACCCCAACACTGCCATGAGTTCGGTATTTTCGCTTTGAGTGCTGGCCATTATCGGACACAATTAAACACGAGAGTTACATCCGTTAGGAAAGATCATGCCGCCGTTTAACTGGTTCCGCCGAGAGTTTGATGAAAAAGCGCAATCTGAGCAGCCTGATGAATCGCAGGAGCAGCAGGAATCTACCGCAAAATCAGATGCTGATTCCGCATCGGAGCAAGCGGCTCCATCGGCCTCTCAGCAACAGGCACTGGATTACCTAGAGTGGGCCAAAGCAGCCTACCAAAATATTCAAAAGCAGCAGACTGCGACATCGACAGCATCTACAGATTCCTCTACTGTATCTGCAACACCAATGGCAGAGGAATCTGAAAGTACCGAATCAGCCAGTGACGAAACTACGGCTGAACCCAGTGCTGAGCCGACTCCAGAACCAACAGCAACAGAGCTAGCGGCAATCGAGACAAACGTGCAAGCGGCGTCAGGGGCTACGCCAGAGCCAGAATCCGCTACGTCTGAATCCCCTGCTTCAAGGGTTGAGGAACCTGTCGAGACGACTACAGAACTATCTGAAGAGGAATCTGAAGCAGAATCGGCAGACCAGCCCGCCGCTGCGACACCGTTTTGGATGCAGGCGAATGCTGAACGGCAGGAGCGCTTAGAGCGCTTAAAAGCAACTGCTGAGGAAGAGGAACCCGAACCGGAACCAACACCTCAGCCCGTTGCGGCAACGACGAAAACGGCACCACCTGAAATTCCACCAGAGCTGGTTGACTTTGATGAAGGTTTCATCTGGTCAGCGGAGGTTTTGGCGGCTCAGGGGCGACGACCTGAGGAAATCTCGGCTGAAGAAATTACCTGGCTGAAGCGGCTGCGTCAGGGACTGGGCAAAACCCGCCGGGGTCTGGTCAATCAGCTCAAGGCCGTGGTTGGTCAAGGGCCGCTCAATGAAGATGCCGTGATGGAGATTGAGGCGCTGCTGCTCCAGGCAGATGTTGGGATTGAAGCCACTGATAAAATTATCAGCGCTCTCCAACAGCGGCTACGGCAGGAAGCACTGCCACCCGAAGCTGCGATCGCATATCTTAAAGAAATCCTGCGGAAGATGCTCGATCAGCCGCTCCAGGGCAAGTACAACGCCACGTTTGCGCCGGAGAAAGATACATTCAACATCTGGCTAATTACAGGCGTTAACGGCGCAGGTAAAACCACAACGATTGGTAAAATCGCCCATCTGGCCAAGAAGTCGGACTATCGCTGTCTGATTGCCGCAGCAGACACGTTTCGGGCAGCAGCGGTGGAGCAGGTCAAAGTCTGGGGACAGCGTAGTGATGTAGAAGTGATTGCCAACCCCGGCAAGAACACCGATCCGGCGGCTGTGGTCTACGACGCCATCAGTGCCGCCCAGTCTCGCGAAACAGAGCTTTTACTGGTGGATACGGCGGGCCGACTCCAGAATAAGAAGAACCTGATGGAGGAGCTGAGCAAAATTCGCCGCATTATCGACAAACGTTCCGATAGTGCGAAGATTGAATCGCTGCTGGTGCTAGACGCCACGCTGGGTCAGAACGGCCTGCGGCAGGCCGAAGTATTTGCTGAGGCCGCTCAACTGAGCGGTGTGGTTTTGACCAAGCTGGACGGCACGGCAAAGGGCGGTATCGCTCTGGCCGTGGTGCAGCAGTTGGGTTTACCGATCCGCTTTATTGGAGCGGGTGAGGGCATTGAAGACCTGCGCCCGTTTTCCAGCTACGAATTTGTTGAAGCGCTGCTCAGCGGTTAGTTTTCAAAAGTGTTGGTTTCCCAAAAAGAGGGGTGGCACTACCACCCCTCTTTTTGGGTTAAACCAGCGATTTGGCAAAGCGTTCTAGACGCTCCATGCCCTTTTTAATCGTTTCCATATCCGTGGCGTAGGACAGACGGATATTTTCATCGGCACCAAAGGCCACACCTGGAATCGCGGCCACATGCTCAGCTTCGAGCAGCTTCGTGCAGAAGTCCATCGACTTGATGCCCAGCTTAGAAATATTGGGGAACATGTAAAACGCGCCCTGCGGTTCCGGACAGATGAACCCAGGAATGGAATTCAATGCCTCGTAGATATAGTTACGTCGCTTTGCAAAAGCGAGGCGCATCTCTTCCACGCAGTCTTGCGACTCTTCCAAAGCTGCGATCGCACCATACTGAGCAAAGGTACACACATTAGACGTGCTGTGGCCTTGAATCTTAGTCGTCGCCTGAATCAGCTCTTCCGGCCCCGCCAGATAGCCAACCCGCCAGCCCGTCATGGAGTAAGCCTTGGCGAACCCATTACTGGTAATCGTGCGAGCAAACGCTTCTGGACTGGCTGCGCCAATGCTGAAGTGAGTTGCGCCATCATAAAGAATCCGCTCATAGATTTCGTCAGCCACCACCCAGATGCCCGCATCAACAATCACCTGTGCGATCGCACGCACCTCATCGGGTGAATACACCATGCCCGTCGGATTGGACGGCGAGTTAAAGATAAACAGCTTCGTCTGGGGCGTAATCGCCTGCTTCAACTGCTCCGGCGTAATCTTGTAGCCCCGATCTACGGTGGTTTCCACAACAACCGATGTCCCACCCGCCAGCTTCACCATTTCGGGATAGCTGACCCAGTAGGGAGCCGGAATAATTACCTCATCGCCTTCCTCAATCAGCGCTTGAGTCAGATTGTAGAGCGACTGCTTGCCGCCGTTGGTCACCGCAATATTCTTCGCTTCATAGGGAAGCTGATTCTCAGTTTGCAGCTTATGTGCGATCGCAGTTCTTAAGGCGGGTTCACCAGCCGCTGGCCCATAGCGAGTTTTACCGTCATCCAAGGCTTGTTTCGCTGCTGCCTTAATGTGCTCTGGCGTATCAAAATCTGGCTCCCCAGCACTAAAGCTACAAACATCTAATCCATCAGCTTTCATTGCCTTGGCCTTTGCAGAGATAGCCAACGTTAATGACGCTTCTACCCGATTGACCCGTGCGGCTAATTTCATCCCGTTAATCCTACGCACTCAAGTTCAGCTTTGATTGAAGTACTATCCAAGTCCAGGTGTAAAAGTCCAATTTGCTGTGTGTAAAACGCCTACCTAGCAAGCGTTTTACACACAACAAACGATCGGTTTTGCATCGGACTTCATATGACTAGCTGACATTCGACCCAACTAGTCTACTTCAGAGAATGGCATCTGACCGTCAACGGTCACGATTCGATCACATCTGATGTGCCCCTGTATCTTATGTACAGCACCGTTTAGAGTGCCCAATTTATAAGATACAGTCACCAATAAACAAAAACAGCTTTCGTCGGACAGGCACTGTCCACCAGCCCAGCCTTTGTTTTATATAGCTTAAATCCTGATTAAGACGCCGTTTCTAAAACAGCTTGTAACTTGCTGCGGAAGTCGCCTTTGGGATGTCCCCCCTTCACCTCACCCAAAATCTGGACATCATCGCTTTCGGGTTTCTCACAGACCAAGTAGGTCGGCCAGCCCATTGCAGACTTATCGGGATACTGAGTCAGCAGGATCTTGCGGTACTTGCGATAAGTGGCCGTGTCCTGCATTTTGACGTTGACAAAGTCCAGCCCCAGCTCGGTGGCAACTTTCTCGTCATAGAACGACATCTTATGGCAGATCCCACAGTCTGCCGACGAAAATTTAATCACAGCGCGACTCATGAGCGTTTCATTCTCTTCTGACACCTTTGAAATCCCATTCTCTCAAAGAAATTTTGAACTCGCGCTCCAACCGATGTAAATCGTCAAGAAAAATCCCTAGCTTCTCCGGAGAGAGGCCAGGGATGAATCAGGGTGCATCTACTAATCACTCCTTTCCAAAAGCTAGGGGAGCCATCCGGACAGTTTTGAGCCAACTCAGAAAATGTTGAACTGTTACTCCAAATTCAGAGTCGTACCCCAAAAGTTTTGCGGTAAGAACGAGCGGTCTTTGGGCAGCAAAGCAACGGGTTCACTCAGGAAGAAATCGCCCTGTTCAATCCACTGTTTGAGTTCTTCAGCCACTTGCCCAGACAGGTAAATACTGGCTAGTGGAGCCGTGCGTACTTTTTTGCCGTCAATTACAATGTGCCCTGATTTGAGCTGGGCATAGCTAACTAACCCGAACGTCGGGCGGACGCGTCGAGGAATTGAGAAATCCACCACAGGCGCTACCAGCTCATCATCCGCAACAGCACAGCGAGCGACGACCTCTTCATGTAAAACAGGTAGCGGAACGCCAATCCCCAGCATGATCGAGGAGCCGTAGCCTTTGAAGTAGCAGCCGCGCACCCACTTGGCAGACATCTGACGGGCATCGCCAATCAGCGCCACAGTGGCAGCAGGCCCAATCGGCGTGCGATTGGGCAACCGTTTCTGGAGCGGAAAATGCTGCGTACCCTCCCAGGTGATGTAGCCCACACCACCGCCCAAAAAGACGCGGCTGCCGATGCCGACCAGTTCTAAATCAGGATCATTCATCAGCGGTGAAATCGCACCGGGATTGCAGTAGACTGCATTGCCTAGACGGGGCTGGAGGGGGCCAAGGTAAGTAAACAACTGCCGATCGCCACCATTAACGCCGACGATGAAATTTTGGTGCAGATTGCGCGGATTAAACAGATAAAACTGGTTGATTGTGTCGCGGCTAATGGTGGTTTCAAAGGATGCGCGAGGATAGCAGTCTGTGACTTGACCAATGGCGCGAATTGGTAAGGGTTTACCTGCAATCAAATCGGCAATCACATGGCCGCCGCCGCGATCGCGGTTTTCATCAGAATCAACGGTTTCACCCTGAATTGGGTATTCAATCGGCTGAGTTGCCCCCAGATATAGATCCACGGCTCCAAATCCGGCGTAGGCGGGTACACCGTCGATCCAGCACTGGCGAATTTTGATCGGCGGATCGGTGTGGCCGAGGTTAATCATCGCCCCAGAAGACTCCATCGGCTCAAACGTGCCTGCAGTAATCACATCAACGGTTTTGGCAACAGCTTTGACTCCCTGTTCCGCTACCCGCTTTTTGACTTCACTGACGGTGCAGACGGTGACGCTGCGATCGCGGATTTTGTCGTTGATGTCGGCGATGGTACGCATGAAGATTAGGGAACAGAGGGATCGGGGGGTTCGGTGGAATCGGGAATGGGGGATGGGAGTGAGGAGTGAGGAGTGAGGAGTGAGGGGTTTGGATCTTCGGAGGTGGTAAAGGTGCGATCGCGCCACGGATTCAGTACGTCTTCTACTAGAGTTGAATGAATCCACACCTGAGCCACTAGAGCAAAGGGAAAGGCTAAGATCAAACCGGAAATACCGAACAACCGCGCAAAGAGAATCTCAATCAGCAGGGCGACTCCAGGCAAGATTTGAGTAGAGCGCTGAATCCATTTAGATAAACCGTGGTGGATAATCACCCAGTGGATGAGACCATAGAGCATTAAAACTGCGATCGCAGTACCGGGATTTTCAAGGCTCGTTAGAAACGGCGGGATGACGCTGATGGTTGGCCCTAGATAGGGGATAAACGTCAGCAGCCCCGATAGGATACCGAGCGCGAGGGCAAAGCGCACGCCCAAGATCCAGAGTCCCAAACCGCTGAGAACGGCAACGGTGATCATTTGCAGGACAACGGCAGTGAGCCAGCGGCTCAGCGTGGCTTCGCTCTGGCTAAGGATTTGAACCGCGCGGGGCCGATAAAACTTGGGAAATAGACAAATCAAAACATTGCGATAGGCGGCAGGATTGGCCCACAGCATTAGAGCTAAGACCAGAACAATCAGCAAATTCAGCGCTACCGCCAGCGGCACCGATACAAACATTACAGGCCGCGCCAAGATTTCCATCAGGACGGGCTGAAACGACTCAATAATCTGTGATAAGTCAATGTCCTCTAGTTCAATAAACGAGATTTGCTCACTGGCCTGTCTCAGCCATAGCTCAAGCTCGGTTAGACCCTGCGGCAACACCCGTATGAGCTGCTGAATCTGAGCCGCAACGGGCGGAACGATTAATCCGACAAATACGACTGTAAAGACCAAAAGCACCGCAATTGAAAATGATCTGGCCCAGCGTGACTGTACTCCCAATCGCTCAAAGCTCCTAGCCTGAAGGTGCAGCGCCTGCGCCAGCACAATCGCCGCAAACACCAGCAAGATGAGCTGACGCATTTGCCAGAACACGTAAGCTGCGATCGCAATCAGTAAGACGGCTAGGGGTTGTCCTAGGGTGGATCTGGGCTGCACGGTAGGGATGGGTGGGGTATGTTGGGCAAGGCGAAATGTGAGTATAGAGTTTGAGGCTGTAAAGGGCTGTAAGGGGGAGTCGAGTCTGTCAAATCTCATGTAAGGGCGAATGGCCTTTCGCCCCTACGCAGAATTCGATTGTATGCTATTCGGTTGGAAAGAGTCTGTTCTTCAGGTTGCCTTAACGGATTGAATGCGAAGTGAATATTAGCTGCGATCGCGCTGGAGTCGCCAGCCGAGTAGGGCGGCCATGATGATCGGTGGTGCCAGGACAATTGCGATCGCAACTCCTGATGTGGCAGGCACAGCAAGCTGTGGCCCCAGATATTTGATCGCTAGCGAGATCAAGGCGGAGCCAATCACAACTTTGAGAATGAAGCTTAGCTTGTCATTCATGCTTCCAATGCAGCCATCAGTGCATCACCCATTTCCTGGCAGCCCACCAAGGTCATGCCTTCGGACATAATATCGCCCGTGCGCTTGCCCTGATCCAGCACGGTCATCACCGCGTTTTCAATTCGAGTTGCCGCTTCCGGCTGATCCAGGCCATAGCGCAACATCATCGCGGCGCTGAGTACCTGCGCGATTGGGTTGGCCTTATCCTGTCCCGCAATGTCGGGAGCGGAACCGTGAACGGGTTCATACACACCGGGGCCATCGGCACCCAAGCTAGCCGATGGCAACATGCCGATACTGCCCGTCAGCATCGCCGCCGCATCGGAGAGGATATCGCCAAACAGGTTGCCTGTGACGATGGTGTCGAACTGCTTCGGCCAGCGGATCAGCTGCATGGCAGCGTTGTCTACATATAAGTGGGAAAGCTCGACATCGCTGTACTCATTAGCGAGGGCAGAAATGCGATCGCGCCACAGTTGCGACACGTCCAACACGTTTGCTTTATCGACGGAGCACAGCTTACCACCCCGCTTCTGCGCTGTTTCAAACGCGACTCGGCCAATCCGATCAATTTCGCTTTCGGTGTAGGCCATTGTATTTACACCGCGCTTCTCGCCGGATTCAGTGGTAAAAATGCCCTTGGGCTGACCAAAGTAAATGCCGCCCGTCAGCTCGCGCACGACCATGATGTCTACGCCTTCGACGACTTCCCGCTTCAGGCTAGAGGCATCAACCAACTGAGGCAAAATCGTTGCCGGACGCAGATTGGCGAACAGATTCAGCCCAGCCCGTAGACCCAGCAGCCCGGTTTCAGGTCGCTGATGGCGAGGCAGATTGTCCCATTTGTAGCCACCAATGGCCGCCAGCAAAACAGCATCGCTGGACTTACAAATTTCCAGCGTTTCATCGGGTAGGGGATTACCTGTGGCATCAATCGCTACGCCGCCGATGGGAGCCTCTTGAAAGTCAAACGTGAGGTCGAGCTGTTGGCCAACCTGTTTGAGGACGGAAACGGAAACGGCCATAATCTCTGGGCCAATGCCATCACCGGGAAGCAGCGTAATGCGAAAGTGCTGTGTCATGGTTCTAGTCTTGTTTTGCAGCAGAAGTCCGGTTAACTATCATACCGGGGAATTGCAGCCTCTTGATTAAAAGACTTGTGTTCATGTATATGACACCTCAAGTCAGAAGCAACTAAAATTTGGAGAGAGATTACGTATCCCGCCGAAGCATGGGTCAGATTCCTTACATTTCCCGCCAAGCTGCCGAAGAGTTTTTAGCTAAATTCAATCAAGCGATCCACGAGCATCAAGAGCCGACCTGTATTCTGCATGTTTGCGGCATTGGTGGCGTCGGTAAATCGACGCTGAAGGAGAAGGTGAAAGAGGCGCATCGCGATACGGCCACGATTGCCGAGGTGTCGTTTGGCTTGACGGAAGGCATTGAAGAACCAATTCCGCTGATGGCAAAGCTGTATGAGCAGGTTGCTGAGCGGGATAGCTGGAGCAGAGATCCGTTTTGGGAGAAGTATGAGCTGTATTACGAGACGATTCATCAGCTTGAGACCCAAGCCGCTGCGGGCAAAGGCGAAGTGGGCGAGGAGCAGGTTAGCCAGGTGAAGCAACTGGTGCAGCTTGGGGTGGATGTTAGCGGCGTGTTTTTGTCAGAGGCGAGTAAGAAAACTGTTGGAACAATCGCGGATCGGGGCTTGGATGCAGCGGTGGCGGGGTTGTCGCTGGCGGACAATGTGCGGCAGTTGTTGCAGCAGCATAAGGCGACAAAGCGAGATCAGGCGTTGCAAGAACTGATGCTGGAGCCATTGCCAAAGCTGACGCAGGCATTTGTGGAAGGGGTGGCGGAACAGGCGAAACAGCAGCCGATTATTTTGATTTTGGATACCTACGAAAAAGCGCCTTCGACGATTGATACCTGGCTGTGGCGGACGCTGTTGGGCAATACGAATTTGGCGGAGCAGCAGGTTTGCCTGATGATTGCAGGGCGACACAGTATTTTGCGGGAAGAGGGCTGGCGCAAGCTGAAGCAGGATCGGCAGTGTTTGTATGAGCGCTCGATTCAGCAGTTTGATGCGGCGCAAACTGAGGATTATTTAAAGCAAATTGGCATTACAGATCAGGCGAAAATTCAGGACATCTACACGACTTGGTAAGTTACGAGCAGAGGAAAAACCAGTTAAGCGATCGCGGTTT
>CBKWJC010000027.1:0-69838 GCA_966674685.1 uncultured bacterium | reverse complement strand
CTAAATTATCTGTGCCAGAACCACCATTCAGATAATCATCATCAGCTTCACCATAGAGATCATCATTGCCGCTGCCGCCGTAAAGACTATCCTCGCCGTACCAACCGAAAAGGTCATCATTGCCACTGCCGCCATATAAATCATCGTCGCCATCCCAGCCATCTAAATAATCGTTGCCTGATTCGCCGTAGAGGGAGTCATTACCATCTCCGCCATGAATGCTATCGTTTCCACTCCAGCCCCAAAGAGAATCGTGCCCCTGATTACCGTAGATGCTGTCGTCTCCTGTCCAACCATCTATATCATCGTTGCCAGCACCACCACTAAGATAGTCATCACCCGCACCACCATCTAAGGAATTATTAGCTTCATTGCCCGTAATATGGTCGTCTCCCGAGCCACCGATCGCATTTTCAATCACAACACCATTTGCGATCGTAAAACCGCCATAGATTCCGTCAACCACTGAAAGATAACCACCTGCATTTAGGGCCAGTTAAAGGAGCATCATTTAGGTTAATCGTTGCGCTAACGGTAGCCGATGCAGCAGAAATTGTATCCGCGCCACCTGCATCCCAAATACAGGAATAGAATGTTCCTGAAGCATTAACCGTGGCCAACGTGTAACTATCATTGCCCGTATTGTGAGACATGTTGGCGCCATACAAATGCTGGATTGCCGCAATGTCTAGCGCCATCGGTGTGCCTTGATATCCGTAATCGAAAATGCCCGCAGCGTATACACCATCAGATACCAAACCATCGTTGTAAGACATAGTTGTCCAAACGCCCTGGTTCAAATCGTAATCTCCAGTATCGCCAAAAGGAGACGATACGCCTGGAAATATGCTTGATCCACCACCGTCATCATGCGGATGTGCAAGTCCTAAACCATGACCCAATTCATGAATCAGCGTGATGAAGCCAAATCCACCTTGTTGTAAACCGGATATATCCCAGCCTGTGCCTTCCCAGTTGAAATAACCAATGCCTTTCCAAAACGTTCCTGGTGGGGAAAATTGTCCTAGTGCCCCAAGCTCGAAATCATTGACAAGAGTAAAACCAAAATCAGCATTAGCATCATTATTAGAAGCCTGGACAAAATCAATATCTGCAACATTTGACCAAGTTTCTAATGCTGTTTGCATGGCTTGATTAGAGCTGATTAGAGCTATTTTCAAACGTTCAAATTGCGATCGCGCATCTCGCAACCTACTCAGCGACCACCAAATCAAACTTTTTCAATTACAAACACAGCAAAAGAGGCTTCGGAAAAACAGAACCGAAACCTCTTTTAGATTACAAATTAAGTGTTATACAGCTAGATTCAGCCGACTAAGCGGATACAAAGTCAACGGCAGGAATCAAGTTCACTCCAGCACCACCGACAACAACCGCAACCAAATCAGACGTATTCGAGTTGTGGTAGATATATGCATCACTGCCAATATCCGTGACTGTATAATTGCTGTGTGAACCATAGACCTGAATCTTATCGCCTTCTGCATAGTTGAAGTCCTCAATGGTTGCATAGCCAACTTCATAGCCTGAAGACTGATAATAAGCATCGTAAGCATTACCCAGAACAAACGTATCGGCTCCAGCTCCGCCTGTCATCGAGTCATATTCAGACGCCGTGAAGCCATAGCCAGTTAGGACATCATTGCCATCTCCACCGACCAACTCATCAGAGCCGGAACCACCACTGAGATGATCGTTACCCGCTCCACCATTGAGGTAGTCGTTACCCGCCTCACCATAAAGCTTATCAGCGCCACTGCCGCCGTATAAATCATCGTGACCATAGTAGCCAAGGAGCGTATCATCACCCGATCCACCGCTGATATAGTCGTCGCCATACCAGCCATCTAGCGTATCGTTGCCCGCTTCACCATAAAGTGAGTCGTTGCCATTGCCACCGTTGATGTAGTCGTTGCCATAGTAGCCATACATCGTGTCGTTGCCGTCGCCACCATAGAGCGAGTCATTCCCATTCCAACCGTCCATGTAATCATTGCCGCCATAGCCATACATCGTATCGTTGCCGTTATCGCCGAAGAGATAATTGGCGTAATCGTTGCCTTTGATGACGTTATCCAGCGCGTTACCATATCCGGAATAGGCAGAACCCGTGAGGGTCAAGTTCTCAACATAGTTGCCTAGAGTGTAGTTGATCGAGGACTGCACTGTGTCAATGCCGCCCCCAGAGAATTCGTACACAGTGTCGCCAACGTTATCAACAATATAGGTGTCGTTGCCAGAACCACCGTTCATGTAATCGGCCCCGGTGCCGCCATCTAGGTAGTCATTGCCAGCCTCGCCGTAGAGCGCATCATTTCCACCGTGGCCGTAGAGATTATCATTACCATTCCAACCGTAGAGGGTGTCATTCCCGGCATAGCCATAGAGATTGTCGTTGCTGTTGCCATAGGAGATTGCGTCTAGGACATCGCCAAAAATTGTGCCGTAAAGATTAGCCATGATTGTTACCTGTGGGTGAATGAACAAGTTAAGTGGGGTGTTGTTCGGCATCGATTCGGTATCGATTCGGTATCGAACAGTGCTTTTGCTTAACTGTCCTCAGAATATCCAGCGCAAAGGGGCTGGGTCGCCACACAGATATGGGGGATTGCGTGGGTGATTTTGACAAGATTTTTGGGAGATACCGTAGGTGAAAAGCGAAGGTACGTTGGTTGAAATATCATCAATACAGATGGGATTGGAAGCTCAAAGGGTCGTAGGGTGAAGACTGTGGCTCAGACCATTGCTGTTTACCTAATCTGCTCGACTCCATGCTTGACTAAATGTGAAAAGTGCCAAAGTTTTCTATCCTATGGTCAAACTGAACCCGAGCATTTTGGCGCTGTAACACAGCATTGGTCTGCGCTTTTAGCGTTTGGAGCAGAATGTGAGCCTAGTGAAAGATTGGGTAGAATCATGAACAAATTGCTCCTTATATCCGGTAGTTCAATTTGCTATGGCCCCATCCACAGGCTCAACCGATCTCGAATTTGCTGAAGCCGCTGAACTTTGGAATTTGGAACGGCTCTATACCGACTTAGGTTCAGCTAAGGGAAAAGGACTCACCCCAGTTGAAAAACAGTATTTGCGGGGACTGCTCTGTGGATATAGCCCTAATGAAATTGCTGAACGGTGCCATGTGGCGAGTGATACAGTCCGTAACTATCTGTCCAAGGGGCTTTATCGCTACATTGAAGAATTTTTGATGCGTAATGCAGAGCAGCAGGCACGGGTTAAAGACTGGAGCCGAGTGGCGATTTTGATGGAGCGGGCAGGTTATCGACTTACCAGCCAGCTAAATCCGCCTATACCGAGACTAGCTGGCGAAGGCAGTATGACTGAGCTAGAACGCTCGGTTCCAGAAGGCGCTCAGGACAATCGCTACAGTTGGGACGGTAAGCCCCATCTGGAGGCGTTCTATGGCCGAACCCAAGAGCTGTCAATGCTGAAGCAGTGGATACTTACGGATCGCTGTCGGCTAGTGGCTCTACTGGGGATTGGCGGTGTTGGCAAGACAGCACTGGCTGCCAAGCTAGCTGATGATATTCAAGAGCAGTTTGACTACATTGTTTGGCGATCGCTCAGTAATACGCCAATGCTGAATGATTTGCTGGGTGATGTTCTCACTGTGCTGCTTGGCTCGATGGACGGAGATCAGCAGGTGTCAGTGGATGGGCAGTTACTGAAGCTGATGGAGTGCTTACAGCGGCATCGGTGTTTGCTGGTGCTGGAAGATGTGCAGGCTATTCTCAGTGAAGGAAAGTTGGCGGGGAGCTATCAAGTCGGCTATGAGGACTATGACGATCTGTTTCGGCGATTGGGAGAGGTGGCTCACCGGAGCTGTGCGCTGATCACAAGCTGGGATAAATTGGCGACGGTGGCGGTGATGGAGGGTGAAACGAGTCCGGTGCGATCGCACGTTGTCAAAGGTCTGGGTACCGACGCCAAGCTGCTGCTGGCTGAACGAGAACTGGCGGATGAGTCAGCCTGGGACGAGCTGATTTATCCCTATCGAGGCAATCCTTTGGCGCTGAAGGTGGTTGCGACCACGATTCATGAGCTATTTGGTGGCAGCGTCACCGAGTTTTTAGACCAAAATACGCTGTTTCTGGGCGATTTTAGCTATTTACTGCACCAGCAGTTTCAGCGACTATCTGACCTGGAAAAGGAAATCCTCTGCTGGCTAGGCCAAACCGATCAGCCCGCGACGCTATCCGCACTCCGCCAAGGCATTCAGGCCGATGAGCCTTGGTCGGAACTGCTGCAGGCGCTGGAATCGCTGGGTCGGCGCTCGATGATTGAAACGGTGAAGCAGGAGAAGAATACCTGCTTTACGCTACAGCCAACGATTCGGAAGTATGTGCGGAGTCAGGGGGTTTAGGGGTAGGAGGGTGGATGGGTGGATGGGTTGTAAAGGGCTGTAAGGGGTGTCGAGGGAATCAGTAGGGGCGAATGGCATTCGCCCTTCAGCGAGCATAAAGGGCAGCAGAGATCCTTATAATCCCTGCCTGTTAAACGGTGACGACGCAGTCGCGGCCTTGGTATTTGGCCATTTCTAGGGCCTGTTCGGCTCGCTGCATGACAGTAGATGCGTCGGTGTCAATGGCTGGGTCTTGGTAGGCAACGCCGAAGCTGATGGTGACTTTCACGTCTCCGGCAGAGGTGGCAAATGGGCGCGATCGCAGGGTGCGCCGCAGACGTTCTGCAACATCAACTGCTGCGTTCGGGAGAGTATCGGGCAGCAAAATCACAAACTCTTCACCGCCATATCGATAGGCGGATGTGTCTTGGCGGAGCTGCGATCGCAAGCGCTCTGCTACTTCTTGTAAAATCTCATCCCCGACGCTGTGACCATAGGTGTCGTTCACCATTTGAAAATAGTCCAAATCGCCTAGCAGAATGGCAAAGGGCTGCTGGATGACCCAAATGGTAGGTGTACTGAGGTTGTCTAGTTCTTGATTCAGGGCGTGGCGATTTAACAAGCCCGTCAAGCTGTCCTGACTGCCGTCTGGGGTTGAATAGTCGGCGAACAACAGCGCATCTTGATGGGGAGAACTGACATAGTAGCGGGCGTTGACCAGTGCGATCGCAGTTTGGTCGGCCACCTGACGAATTGTTTGCAGTTGCTCTAGCGGATAGGTGACCTGCGGCTGTTGGGAGAGCAGCAAAAAACAGCCAAAAAACTCGGTTTGGACAAATAGGGGAACGATCAGCACCTTAACGACTCCTAACTGGCTGAGCCAGTCGGACAGATCGGCCATCTGCGGCTGGGTCAAATCCAGTTCCAAATAGGACGCGCCCCCCTGAGTGAACATATCAATCACGTCTTGCCAGAGCGTTTGGGGCGTTGGATCTGCGGGAAAGGTTAGCGGAGCGGGCTGCGTCGGCTCAGTCGGAATATTGCCAGCCGGATCAGCCGCTCTAACGGTTGGAATTACAGCCGACATCTCCGACTCGGAATCAGTAGTATTCGCCGTCCATGCTGCCAGTTGTCGCACTTCAGAGCTACGCATATCCAGCAGTACAAGGCAATCGCAGCGCACATCTTGACCCAGTTCATCGACCAAGCGCTGGATCACCTGACTGGGATTGAGGCGGGAGTTGATTAATTGAGTGACTCGACCGACTAAGGCCGTTCGATGACGCGACTGCTCCAATCGTTCTCGCCAAAATAGTGCCTGATAGGCCAAAATCAGCGATTTTCCGATAATTTCTAGCGATCGAATTTCCTCGGTTGTCCAAGGCTTGAGATCTTCAACAGATCGAATTGGCTGACCAATGGCGTCACCGTCAAACCGAAAATCCGCTTCAGACTGGGGCGTTTGAGCTTTGAGGATACTAGACAGATTCCGCAGGGGAGACGGGGGAGCAGAATCCGCGATCGCATCTTGGTTCGACAGGTGTCGCGGTGAGCGCTGGAGCTGAAGCACAAACTGGAGCGTAGACACACTGGGCAGAGCAGCATTCCCCCCACTGATCCAGGGCACCATCAGATCGCCCGTCGGCAGGCGCAGCAATTGAGGCTGTCGCTGGATTTGCTGAATAACATGGGGCAACTGGACGGGCATCAAACGGGCCACATCTTGAACGCGAGCCGCGTGGCTCTGTGTAGATGCCACCTCGGGCCTAAACTGCCCCGTCTGCTGGAGACGTTCAGCAATGCGATCGCACGTCAAAACCTGGACTGATTTTTGCTGGCCTTGATTGGCGGCAAAACCAATCCATAATAAGCAGTCTGCATGATAAACCGCTGCCAGCTTGGCTGTCGCCTGTCGGAGCAGAAAGTCGGTTGTCTCTAGGTTAAAAACAGCGGCTTCTGTCCAGGCATGTACTTGTTTCCACAGTGGCTGCATGAGGCATGGGGTGTCGTCAGAGCAGATTTTTAATGGTAAACCCTCCAGCTCGGAATATTGCGATCGCGCAACAAAATTAACCCACCGAGGGGGATCTAATCAAGTGGTATCCCGGCCAAAGGGGCGATTTAATAAAGCTATATTGAGGCAATCTTACAAAAAGACGAATTTTGTTATATTTCTAAATCCAATAAGTATCAAACTTAGTTGAAGTTTTTCTCAATCATATTTCTTATCCGATCGATTTTGATCAAGAAAATAAAAGGATAATCTGTTCTTAAAGAATGATATTTTCCTATACAATCAACCACAAAACTTTCTATTTAAACTAGATATTTTCTCAGAAAAATCTCAGGTATTTCTCATCTAATGCCACAACAATAAATCATCAGCCAAATCACCGACTTGCTGCAAAGCAGTTTGTAATTTAGTTGATTACTTCAAGCAAAAAACTCTATACAGGAGACTGTCATGGCAGAACAAGAGGTTAAAGTATCTGAAGCGATGAGCGACGATCAGCTCTCTGATGATCAGCTCGAAGAGGTTTCAGGTGGCCTGAATGACCGTTTTCGGCAAGAGCGACTACAGACTCTAGATAGCAACTTAAATGATCGCTTCCAAGACGCTCGCGATCAGAATCTAGACAGCTAGACCGAAACATCCCATTCATAAGCTGGGGCAGACTTGGCCCCAGCTTACCTGGTTGACGGGCAAATTTTTTAAATTGGTTTTCTACAATGACCGATATTTTATTAAGGGAGCTAACTAATTCAGATTTAGACTGGTTAATTACTCATAGCGAAAAACGATCGCTCCAGGCTGCTGAAATATTACTCCATCCCTATCAAGTAACTGATCATTTATTTATTCTGATTAGCGGCCAGCTCACACTGCGATCGCAACATTCTGCCAGCGTTCTTACGACGATTACGCGCGGTGAAATGATTGGCGAAGATCCCCTATTTCAGCTTCAATCGGATACTCAAATTCAAGCAGTGACAGACTCCGTTGTTTTAGCCATCTCCTATGCTGATCTAATTCACAAAATGCAGCACGAGCCGTGTTTTGCTAGCCATTTGTATCGTGCGATCGCAATTGTGCTATCGGAGCGGTTGCGATCGCTATTTGAGTCTCCAGAACGGCTCCAGTTTCAGTACAACCAGTCCGTCAAGGAAGCGCTATTTGTCTTTGGTGAACTGCGGGACAGCGATATTGATTGGCTGATGCAGACTGGCACCGTCACATCGCTGATGGTGAACAAGGTTTTACTGCAAGCGGGGCGACCCGTTGACGCGCTGCACATTATTCTCGATGGTCGCTTATCCATTGCCACACCGGATGGCAGTACCGATCCCTTAATCCTCTGCTTCATGGGGCTAGAGGAAAGCAGTCAGTCCTACCGGGTATTTGCTGAAATCTCCAAGGGCGGGCTACCGGGGATTTCCTCATTTTTAGATGCCCGTCCGCTGCCCGTGACGATACGAGCCGTCACCACGACTCGTATCCTCTCCATTCCGCGCCCTCAGCTCATGGCCAAGCTCCAGCAAGATGTGAGTTTTGCGGCTCGTTTCTATCGGGTGATTGCCGTTCAAATTGCGACTCTTTTACAAACGGTGATCCATCAGGTGGGTCAGGAGGCTGACCAGAACCAGACTGCCCTCACCGACGCAAGGCCAACCGATCGAATCAATCAGCCAGATCAAACGGCAATGGACGAAGACGAGCTAAATTTGGCCGACCTTGAACAGGTTTCCCAAGGAGCGGCCCGATTTGATTGGATGCTGAGCCAGCTGGAAGCCCGAATTTAGTCAGCAATAGGTTCGCGTCATGAATAGCAATCGTCAGGATCATCTCTTTCGTCAAGTTTCGCTAGAGCGCTTATCTTCGCCTGAACAGCTCGATCAGCTCATGCAAATTGCCAGTCCAAAGCGCTGGATTCCAATTGCAGCAGTTGGTGTAGCGCTGGCTGCGGGTATCGGTTGGAGCATCCTGGGTCGCATTCCCGTCACGGCAGTGGGTGCAAGTGTACTCGTGCATCCAGCCGATGGTTCAGAGCAGTTGATGGGACTGGCTTACTTCGACAGCCGCGATGCCAATCAAATTCGGGTGGGGATGCCAGTTGTGCTAGTACCCGATATCACAGGTGGCGATCGCATCGGCGGCGTAATCGGGCGCATTCAGGACATTTCCGCTTCGTCGGTTACAACCCTGGATCAGGCGCAAAATCAAATGTCGCTAGAGGGACTACCACAGCAAACAGTGATCGTGCTGGTTGACCTAGAGCCAGATACGACAACGGTGAGCGGCTATAAATGGACATCAGCCAGCGGCAGAGATTTGACGATTCCGGCAGGGGCAACAGCAACGGCTCGGTTGACGCTCATGGAATTGGCTCCCATCCAGCTTGTCTTTCCGTTTTTGGGAGACCGTGAATCATGACTCTCGTTCTACCCCGTCTTCAGCAGCGTCCAGCCCGGATCAAAACGCCAACCGTGCTGCAAATGGAGGCGGTGGAGTGTGGTGCCGCCGCACTCGGCATTATTTTGGCCCACTACAAAAAGTTTGTCCCTTTAGCCGAACTGCGCCAGAGCTGTAGTGTATCGCGCGATGGTGTGACCGCTGCAAATGTGCTAAAAGCGGCGCGGCGCTACGGCATGATGGCCAAAGGGTTCAAGAAATCACTCGACCGAGTGCAGGAACTCACGCCGCCATTTATCGTGTTTTGGCACTTCAATCACTTTCTGGTGGTAGAAGGGTTTAGCCGCGATCGCGTTTTTCTCAACGATCCGGCCACTGGCCCCCGGACGGTGACGCTGGCCGAGTTTGACGAAGGCTATACCGGAATTGCTCTCGTCGTGGAACCGGGAGAGGAATTTGCTCCGAGTGGTCAATCTCCGAGCGTATTGGCAGCGCTCCAGCGGCGGCTGAAATCATCGCCTGGAGCCATTTTACTGACGGTAGCTACAGGGCTACTGCTGGTTGTACCTAACATTTTGCTGCCTGCTCTCAGCCAAATTTTTATCGATGGCGTCTTGGTTGCTCGCCGCTTCAGTTGGTTGCCCTACGTTTTGCTGACTCTGGCCGTCATCGTCGTGCTACAGGGCTACTTAACCGTTTTGCAACTGCGCTATCTGCGATCGCTCAAGCTCAAGCTATCGATCAGCATGACCAGCCGTTTTATGTGGCATGTGCTGCGGTTACCTGTGGACTTCTACACCCAGCGCTATCCCGGTGAAATTGCTAGCCGGATACGACTGAATGATCAGGTGGCCAATGCGCTCTCTGGTCGCTTGGCGACAACGGTGGTGAGCCTGGTTGTCACGGTTTTCTATGGAATGATCATGCTGCTGTATGACCCTGTGCTAACCGCAATTGTCGTGGGTTTAGCGGGAGTCAACATCCTCGTCCTCCAGTGGGTTGCCCGCCGTCGCGCCGATGCCAATCTACGGCTCGCTCAGGAATACGGCAAAGTAGACGGAGTTGCGATCGCGGGTTTACAAAGCATTGAAACGCTGAAAGCGGCGGGGATTGAATCGGACTTTTTTGCTCGCTGGTCAGGCTACTACACCAAAGCCGTTAATGTCCAGCAGGGCTTAAGCGCAACGAACCAACTAGTGGGGCTTTTACCCACGCTGCTATCCATGCTGACCATGCTTGCTATTCTGGTGATCGGTGGCTGGCGCGTGATTCACGGCAGTCTGACTATCGGCATGCTGGTTGCATTTCAGCTCTTGGCCCAGAGCTTTCAGGCTCCGGTCAATCAGCTGGTGCAGTTTAGTACGACACTGCAAACGCTCTACGGTAGCCTCCAGCGCTTAGATGATGTGCTGGATAATCAGGTAGACTCTTTACTGCAAGCTCCATTAGGCGATGTAGCTAGCGGGCATATCCCGAATGTGCAAACGGGTTCTCTTGCCCTCACCCTAAATCCCTCTCCCAACATTGGGAGAGGGACTTTGAAAGTACTGAACCTTCTCCCCTTCTCCCACAATTGGGAGAAGGGGCTGGGGGATGAGGGCCATTTGCAAAAACGGGATGCTCCCGTAGCTAGTTCCTTGCCGACCACAGATCAGGCCAATCCGCCAGCTCTGACGCGACTACAGGGATACATTGACATTCAAAACTTGACCTTTGGCTACAGTCGGCTGAATCCACCCCTGATTGAGAATTTCAACCTATCGATCCGACCAGGGCAGCGAATTGCGCTGGTTGGCGGTAGCGGCTCCGGCAAGTCCACCCTGGCCCGAGTCATCGTCGGGCTGTATCAACCCTGGTCAGGCCACATCTATTTTGATGGCATTCCCCAAGCCGATTTGCCAGCCACCGTTCGCACAACTGCGATCGCATTTGTTGAACAAGAAATTCTGCTGTTTGCGGGTACGCTACGCGACAATCTCACCCTGTGGAATAGCGCTATACCGATGGCTGATATTCAGCAGGCCGTTCGCGATGCTGAAATCGAATCGGCTGTGTTGGCACTGCCCTGTGGCTACGATGCAGAACTGCTGGAGGGAGCCGTCAATTTGAGCGGAGGTCAGCGGCAGCGGCTCGAAATTGCCCGCGCCTTGGTCAATAATCCTTCCATTTTGGTGTTAGATGAAGCGACGAGCGCCCTAGATACCGAGACCGAGCGGCGGATTGATCGAAACTTGAGGCGACGCGGCTGCACCTGCATTATCGTGGCTCACCGCCTCAGCACAATTCGCGATGCGGATGAAATCATTGTTCTAGACCAGGGGCAAGTCGTGCAGCGCGGCACTCACGATCAACTCAAACATCAGCCAGGAGCCTATGCTCACCTGATTCAGAGTGAAGGAGGCAGTTGAGATGTCTAGTCAGTTTTCTGTGCAAGTGGAAGATGAGGTGAATGGGAGCAAGGGGAGGGAGGGGAGCAGTGGGGGCAAGGGGAGCGAGGGAGCTATTGAGAGCGACCAGGCCAATCTAACTCTCCCCATCCCCCCTGCCCCTTTCGCTCTCAATTTGACCAGCACCGCAATTCCAGTCAGGGCTAATCGTCCATTAGTGCTCGATCAGCCCGATACGCTACTGATCCTGACTACAGGTGAACTGGCCGTTTTTGCGACCTATATCCTAAACGGGCAGCCGGAAGGAGAGCGCCGCTATCTCTTCAATGTGTCTTGCGGTCAAGCTTTATTTGGCTACAGGGCGAAAGAAATGGCTCATCACTTGGGCTTAATCGCAGTACCGCTGGAGCCGAGTGAGGTGTCTGGTATTGATTTGAATGGCTTGGCAGTCCACGAAAAACTAGAGCTACTGAAAACCTATATCGATCCGTGGATTCGATCGCTGGGTGATATTGATGGTTGGCCGACCCCACAAGCTGGTGATGACATTGCGGCTCATTATCTCTCTTTGTTACCAGGCCAGCGCTGCCAGCCGCCAGTGGGAACCGTGCAGTGGATCAGCGTTAGACGGGGTGAGCTACAGTGGCGCAATCAGCCGGAATTCGTGCTCACGGCTGAAACGGGCTGTTTCCCAGTCAGCGCCACTATGCCGCTCACTGCCAATGGCGATGTGGAACTGTTCGCGAGAGGAACAGAGGCCGTTCAGCGGGTTGAGGTCTTAGTCAAAGGGTTAGCGCAACTGCATCAGTACGTCCTAGACAGCGTTCAGCAGTGGCAAATGCAGTATTCGGCTAGAGTTCAGCAGCAGTTTACTGAGCTGGAGGCGCTGAACCAGCAGTCGATTCAGCAGACACTCCAGCAGCTTGGCTCGATTCTACTGGCACCGACTGCGGTCGAGCGATCAGCAGAATCAGCCGTTCTTGCTGCCGCTGGTCGGGTGGGACGGGCACTGGGCGTGCCGATTCGGCCACCGCGTCAGGCCGAGGATTTGCAGCCGATCAAAGAACCTTTAGATGCGATCGCACGTGCCTCACAGTTGCGACTGCGACGGGTGCTGCTGCGGGGCAACTGGTGGCAGCGGGATCATGGGCCGCTGGTGGCCTACACCCGCATGGAGCATCATCCAGTGGCCCTGATTCCAGTGACTGGCGATCGCTATGAGCTGGTTCAACCCGGTACGGCTGAGATGTCGCCATCTAGCCAGATCGTTGACGCAGCGCTTGCTCATACGCTTGACCCGGCAGCCTACATGTTCTATCCGCCGCTACCGGATGGTGACTTGACGGCGTGGAAACTGCTGCGGTTCGTGCTGCGGGGTCGATATGGCGACATGGTGGCATTGCTGCTGGCGGGGATTGTGGCCACGCTAATCGGGATGGTTGTGCCTCAAGCGACGGCAGTCCTGATTGATCAGGCCATTCCCTTTGGCAACAGCAATCTCTTGTGGGGCTTAGGTTTGGGACTCCTAGCTGCGGCCTTCGGTAGTGCTGCCTTTCGTCTGACTCAAGCGATCGCATCTATGCGAATCGAAACGGCATCTGACGTGACTCTACAGGCAGCCGTGTGGGATCGGTTGCTGTCCCTGCGGACAACGTTTTTCCGCGATTACTCAACTGGCGATTTGAATGCTCGCGTCTCCAGCATCACGGCAATTCGCCAGATCTTGAGCGGAACGCTGCTCCAATCGTTTTTAACCGGCATGTTTGCGCTGCTCAATTTGGGACTGCTGATCTATTACAGCCCGCTGCTAGCCTCGTTAGCGTTCGGGGTTGCGATCGCAACTCTTTTGGTCACGACAATTACGGGCATCCTGATCGTGAACCGCCAGCGGCCCCTGAAGCAAATGGAAGGCGAGCTATACGGCACAGTCGTGCAGTTGATCAGCGGCATGTCCAAACTGCGAACGGCAGGAGCCGAAAATCGCGCCTTCGCTCAGTGGGGCAAATCCTACGTGCAGCAGTTGCGGATTCGGCTGAATACCCAGCAGTTGGAAGATACCGTTGAGGTGTTCAACACCACAGCCCCGACCGTGGCCACCATCCTCATTTTTGCGCTGGCCAGCTTGAGCGTCTCCGGCCCTCAATCAATGGCGCGAGCGGATCTGTCAACCGGAACGTTTCTGGCCTTTTTTGCCGCCTACGGCATCTTTATCCGGGGAGCCACCAGCCTCAGCGCCGCAATCACGGAAGCCGTGGCAATTTATCCCCTCTGGCTGCGATCGCAACCCATCCTGCAAGCTCAGCCCGAAGTCAGCGCTGATGCCGTCGATCCGGGAATTCTATCCGGGCGGATCAAGGTCGATCATGCCTCATTTCGCTACCGCAGTGACGGGCCGCTGATTCTTGATAACGTCACGCTCGACATTGAACCGGGCGAATTTGTTGCGCTAGTCGGGCCATCCGGGTCGGGCAAATCAACCATCTTCCGCTTGCTGATGGGGTTCGAGATACCTCAGTCGGGCGAAATTTACTACGACGGGCAGGCGCTTGCCGGACTCGATATCGCCGCCGTGCGGCGTCAGTTTGGCACTGTCTTACAAAATGGGCGCATCAATGCAGGCTCCATTTTCGAGAACATTGCGGGCGGTGCCCTGATCAGCATGGAAGCCGCTTGGCAGGCCGCCGAGATGAGCGGCTTGGCGGCGGATATCCAAGCCATGCCCATGCAGATGCATACGGTGATTAATGAAGGGGGCAGCAATCTCTCCGGTGGGCAGCGCCAACGACTGGTGATTGCCCGCGCCCTAGCTCATCAACCCCGCATCTTGCTCCTGGATGAAGCGACAAGTGCCTTGGACAACCACACCCAGGCTATTGTCAGCCGCAGCATGAGCCAGCTTCAGGTGACTCGTCTCGTGGTTGCCCACCGATTGAGTACAATTCGCGATGCCGATCGCATTTATGTCCTCGACACAGGCCGAATTGTGCAGCAGGGAACCTTCGACGAGCTAGCTCAGCAGCCCGGTTTATTTCAACGCCTCATCCAGCGCCAAATTGCTTAAAACCCCATCCATCGTGCCGAGCCTATAGCCGCGTTATCCCTAGCGATCGCAGATATTAATGATTATGCTGGCTTGTATCACGTAATCAAGTCAGGACAAGTCGTTTTTGGGAAGCCGCGCTCTGCACGGCTCCCCAAAGATGACCTTCCTGGTTCTAAGCGCATAGCGCTATATCAAATGAGGTCAGGCGGTTTGACATGACGCAGTTTAACGGAGCGGTTGTACTGTTAACGGGGGCAGCAGGTGGTTTTGGTCAGGAGTTAACCCGTCTCCTGCTGGCAGCGGGCAGTCGATTAATTTTGACCGATTTGGATGCTGATCGCCTACAGCAGCAGGTGAAGCACATTCAAACCCAGGTTCAAACAGGTGAGGTGATGGCTTGTTTCGCGGCTGATCTGTCCTCGCGCGAAGGGTGCGATCGCATCTACAAACAGGTTAAAGAACTCAATCAGCCTATAGACATCCTGATCAACAACGCCGGCATTGGCCTCTATGGTCGAATGGATGAAGTCCCCAGCGAGAAGTGGGAGCGGCTGATGCAGGTGAATCTGCTGGCTCCCATGCGGCTGAGTACGCTGTTTATGACCGACATGATTAAGCGGCGACAGGGGCATATTGTAAACATTTCCTCGCTGGCTGGCTGGACGGCTCCGGCGGGGATGGCCCACTACAGCACCAGTAAGTTTGGCCTGCGGGGATTCAGTGAAGGACTGGCTCAGGAATTGGCTCCCTACAGCGTCAAGGTAACGGCGGTGTATCCCTACTTCAGCCGCACGCCAATTTTGCAGTCTGAACGGTTCGGCTCTCTGGCCAAGGGTATGCAGGGCTTCCCCGCCGAAATGGCTACCGATCCGGCTCAAGTGATGGCCGCCACTCTACAGGGCATTGCCCGCGAACAGCTACACGTTTTCCCCGATCGGATGTCCCGCAGCAGCTACGTTTTACTCCGATATTCGCCACAGTTCTTAAACTGGATCAGTACCCTCATCATGCGGAGAATGCAGCAACGTGAACACTAGCTCCCTGGTTGCCCCTCACCTCCAGGATCGCCCGGTTCAGGACTGTACCGATAAGCACCTGATTATCGGTGCCGGATTCGTCGGTTTAGGACTGGCCCAAGCGCTGAAAGCAGCCAATATTCCCTACGACCAAGTTGACGCCAGCGACAATATCGGCGGCAACTGGTATCACGGTGTCTATACCACAGCCCACATCATCTCGTCCCGCAAAATCACCCAGTTTACCCATTTCCCCATGCCGGACAACTATCCGGATTTCCCCAGTGCCCAGCAAATGCGGGACTATCTGTGGAGCTTTGCCGACCACTTTGAGTTGCGATCGCACATCCAGCTCAACTGCAAGATACAAAATGTGCGACCCGTCGAAAACAATCACTGGCTCATCACCTTGGCAAATGGTGAACAGCGGCTCTACAAAGGCGTTCTGCTCTGCAACGGTCACCACTGGAGCAAGCGCTTTCCAAAGTTTGACGGCGAGTTTGCAGGCGAAATCATTCACTCGAAGGACTACAAGCACCCCGATCAGCTACGCGGCAAGCGAGTGCTAATCATCGGCGGCGGCAACTCGGCCTGCGACGTGGCGGCAGAGGCCGGACGAGTGGCAGCGAAATCGGTGCTGAGCATGCGGGAATCCGTCTGGTTTATCCCCAAATCTTTTATGGGCAAACCCGTTGCCGATTTAATCAAATGGTGGATGCCAGAGCGGTTACAGCGTTGGCTGGCCTACGGCATCGTGCAGCTCACCTTCGGTGCACATGAGCGCTATGGTCTAGAACGACCCAGTTACCGCATTTTTGAGAAGCACCCGACGCTGAATAATGAGGTGCCCTACTACATCAAGCACGGGCGAATTACGCCCAAACCCGGCGTCAAGCGGCTCAATGGTCAGCAGGTCGAGTTTGTTGACGGTACGGCGGAAGAATTTGACCTGATTGTCTGCGCCACGGGCTATCACGTTGCCTATCCGTTTTTGCCGCCGGAACTCCAGCGAGTGAAAGGCGCAACGGTGCAGTGCTACGCCGGATCGCTTTTGGCCGACTATAAGGGAATTTACTACATCGGCTGGGGACAGGCACGGGGCGGCGTCGGGTCGCTGATGTCAGCCTTTGCGCCAACGTTTGCTGAATACCTAAAGCTTCAGGATGAGATCAACGTGCCGCTGGGTCTGGTCTTCAAGGAACTAGGACAGAAGTTACCCACGACTCACTTAGCCGACCCGCAGCAGATCTTCCGGCAGCTCTGGCTGGTGCGCCGCTTTTTCCCACGCATTGTCAAGAAAGCCCATCAAGTCGATGCTCAGCACCCTGATTTTCAGAATCAGCCGCTTTCGGTGCCGCAGTTGCATAGGTTGGGTTTATGAATCGTCGTTCTTTTCGTTTTCTACCAAAATCATCTCGTATTTGGCAGCGGATGATTGGATTAGTCTTGCTCACTAGCTGTATCTGGGGATTTCTGATTGCGGCTCCTGGTTGGGCGAATATTCGCTTGGAGTCCAGAGTGAACAGCCTAGAGTATGAGCTGAGAATGGTGCAGGCTGAGCTGAGTCGGTTATCATCGACCGCGCGATCGCAACCGACGCAACCTCTGCAACCTGCCCCACCGTTACCATCTGCACCACCCGCTTCTGGCGCATATTTGTCTCTAGATCAGCAGTTCGACAATCTGGCAACATTGGCTATTGAACTGAGAGAAGATTTGAGAGCATTAGAGGCACGGGTGGCGGCATTAGAACAGGTTAATTAAATAGGTTCTAGCCCCAAAATCTCAATCGATTTGTCAACTAGATCATCGGGGTCAAACGGTTTGGTCATGTAGAGATTGGCCCCGACTTCTTGCCCCTTTTGCTTGTCGAACTCCTGCCCCTTAGCCGTCAGCATGACGATGTAAATATCGCTGAGGTTGAGATCGTGTTTGACGGTGCGGCAGACCTCAAACCCGTTCATCTGCGGCATCATCACGTCTAAAAATACGAGCTGCGGCTCCTCTGCCCGAATGATATCCAGCGCTTCTTGCCCGTTTGTGGCCAACAGCAGCTCAACATCTTGGTCTTCTAAATCCTCCAAGGTTTGCTCAATCAGCATCCGAATATGGGGTTCGTCATCAACGATCAGAATTTTTTTTGACATGGTGTTAGAGGTGATACCGCATCCATATTAAGGTTTAGGCTCGAATTTTGTCTGGATAATCTGAATACACAGAAGACCAATGGCTTGTCCAACTATCCAATCATATAGCGATAGTCCCATTGATTAGGATTGATTAGGACGTTTTGATTAGGCCATTTTTGTGGCGCGGCTTTGGGCTACAAAAACGTCGGTGTCCTAACAGAGCTGACTACAGCGACGCGTCCCTGGTAAATAGACAGCGTGAATTAAGCCCGTCACGAAATATTCTCTAGAGAGATGCCAAATTTCTGATTGCTTGGCAAACTTAAGTGAACTGAATTTTGCGATTTCCTATGTCTGATCCGTTTTTGCTCAGCCGAGTCCTACTCCGCTTTGGTGATGATGACGATGATTTACTGAATGAACTTTCAGCTGCTGCGTTTACGCCCGATGGCAGCTTGTGGGTTGGATCAGACGAATTTCGCACCCTCGAACGGCTTTCTCCGATCGCACCTTACATTTACGGCGATCACCAGGTTGTTCATCTCAAGGACTACATTGACTTATTCAATTTAGAAGATGAAGTTGACATTGAGGGTATGGACTACTCAGAGCCATATTTATGGGTAATTGGCTCTCACAGTACAAAGCGGGGGAAGCCCAAGGGGAAAAATATTGAAAAAGATATTAAAGCCCTGAGTAAAGTGAAGACGGACGCAAATCGCTTTTTGCTAATGCGAATTCCATTCGTAGAAGGCGATTTATATAAAGCGTATGATCGGCCTGATTCAAAATATGATGCGATCGCAGCTAGTGCGCTCCAAACCTCTGATCAGGGCAATGTGCTGATGGATGCACTCTGTGAAGATGCCCATCTAGGGCCAATTGTGTCTAGCCAGTTGCCCAGCAAAGACAACGGACTGGATATTGAAGGACTGGCGGTAAAGTGCGATCGCGTTTATCTCGGCTTACGAGGGCCAGTGCTGCGCGGCTGGGCTATCATCCTAGAGCTAGAAGTAGAAACAGACGAATCGGGCACCATGACGCTCAAGCCCATTGGCCCCAACGCGCAGCCCTACCGCAAACACTTTTTCAACCTTGGTGGGCTAGGCATTCGAGAACTCTGCTTTCACAACGATGATCTCTTGCTGCTAGCTGGCCCAACGATGGAGCTAGAAGGCGCGATGCAGCTCTATCGCTGGCATGATCCGCTAAATTGCGAAACAGAGACCATAACTGACCAAGATTCCAAATATCTAGAACTCGTATTTAATTTGCCATTCACCTTAGGGTCAGATCACGCTGAAGGGCTTGCTCTTTGCCCCTGCCTGGATCATCCCGATGGATTGCTGATCGTCTATGATTCACCCAATCCAAATCGCCATGTAGACAATCACGCCATTCTGATGGACATTTTTCGACTTTGAGAAAGTGAGGCGAGAGAAGTGAGGAGTGAGGCACAAAAGGGCTATTACGGAAGCTATAGTCATTCCAGTTAAGAACGAGAGAACGAGAGAGAAGAGTGCCTCATGATGAGGCACTCTTCTCTCTCGTTCTTATCTAGAACCACTATAAGAAACGCGTTGAGATTCAGACACGGCAATGCCGTGTCCCCACGAATAGAACGGTTTACAGGCTATTTAATCCACAATCCTCAGAGGTGAACTGGAGCAATGGAGCAATCGGGTGATAGGGTAGTCTACTTCATCAAATCATCACTCGACTACGCATTTACCCATCCACCCATCCACCCCTACTCAGCACTCAGCACTTTTCTCTCACTGTCACTGAACGAACAAAACCGCACAGGGCGCATGATGCATAACATGATTGCTCACGCTGCCCATCAGCGCTTCGGTTAAACCGCTGTGGCCGCGACGCCCGATGACAATTAGGTTCTGCATTCCAGCGCTTTGCCAAATCGCAGATCTCATGGCTAGGCTGCCCGAAACAGCGTTCGACTTCAGCCTGAATACCGCGATCGCAGAGTAGAGTCTGACGCTGGCTCAGCCACTGATCAATAGCTTCAAACTCCTGCTGCTGTTTGGAAACCTGTTTTGAATCCTGCGGTTGAGCAGCCGCGACAGGCTGCATCTCCATCCCCACAACTGGGTGAATTGGGCTAATTGGAATCCCCGATGGCGCATACATCGGCAAGGGATCCAGCGCACTCAAGCGAGCTGCATCCAAACAATGCATCATCAACACCTGAGCTGACTGAGCCTGAGCTAAATCAGCAGCCTGATTCAGAACATTTTCTGCTAGAGAACTATGCCGATCAAGGGCAACTAAAATACGTTTAAAACTCATAATTTGATTCTCGGTTCTTAACGACCTTCAATAGCTGCTATGGAGGAATATGGAGGCATATAGCGCTGAGTCTTTACAGCCCTTTACAGACCTCTACAGCCATTTTTGCCTCACTCCTCAACTCCCTCGCCTCACTCTATTCGAGCACTGAAAACGCTACATATATTCACTCAACAATGGCAAATCTCAACTGATTTTTCATCCCCCAATTGAAGTGAACACACACGATAAAAGTCATAAAAAAAGGACAGGCATTTGGGGGCCTATCCCTCTAAAGAGCGAATTATTTCGGCATCAATTTTTTGAGAAATTTGCCTGTAGATGACTGTAACAGCTACAAAGACTCACTCAGCACTCAGTCTTCAGCACTCAGTCTTCAGCACTAACCATCGCCAAGCTATCGAACATACCAGTAGTAAGTCACCATCGGAATCACGGTTGCAGCGATTAGTAGCACCACGACAACAATCGTCGCTGTGTAGTCGTCTGTGTCTTCCGCCCGTGTAAACGTGCCTTCGACATTGATATTATCTTCGACAATCGGTGGGCCTGGATCGGCTTGGCCAGACAGAACGGCAACCATTCGCTCTGTAGCATCCAGAAACGCTTGGTTATAGCGATTACCATCCCGCAGGGGCACCATCACCGTTTCCTGAGCGACGCTCTCAGCAATGTCGTCGGACATGAGGGACTTCACGCTCTCGCCCGTGCGAATCGCCACGCCGTTGGTCACATCGTCGATAAACAGAACGACTTGATTGGAGCGCTCAGACAGGGTTGGAAACCAAGCGTCAAATAGCTTATTGGTTAGACTTTCAGCTGTTTCGCCATAGTCTAGCCGATGGATCGTGACAATCCGGACTTCTTTTCCGGTTTGTGCAGCCAGCTCGCTTAGCCGATCGCTAATCTTTGTTTCATTAATCCGACTAAACAGATTTGCCTGGTCAACTATCCACGTTGGCTGTCCGGCTGAAACGTTGGGAATGTCGGCGACTCCCGTTGCCCAGGCTGGCGTTGCCCAAAGCTGTAAGGTCAATATAGCAAGGCCAACTAGGCCAATCAGACGGGTTAGGCGTGAGCGCCACCGAGCCGTGGTTGTGAGAAGCTTTAGCATTGTGTCCTGTTGAGCAATCGTTCTTCCAAATAATATACAAGATAAGATTGCTTAATACAGTTTGAAGCCGACCCCAGAAAATGCCGACCGCTGCAATCGATACTCATGGGGTACTGCTTCAAGGCCGTTTAGAGAGTTTTGGCTCATGACCAGCTATTCATTTCCATCCGGTTTTCAGTGGGGAGCCGCAACCGCCGCTTATCAAATCGAGGGAGCGACACAGGCCAATGGCCGTCAAGACAGCGTCTGGGATACGTTTAGCGCTACGCCAGGACGAGTTTTGAACGGAGATACAGGTGCGATCGCATGTGATCACTACCATCGCTATCGAGACGATATTGCGCTGATGGTGAAGCTGGGAATTCAGCACTACCGCTTCAGCATTGCCTGGCCGCGCGTAGTGCCGGAGGGGCGGGGCAATGTAAATCAGGTAGGGTTAGACTTTTACTGCCAGCTAGTCGATGCGCTGCTGGAAAATGGCATCACGCCGCACGTCACCCTGTTTCACTGGGACAGCCCGCAGGCTCTGGAAGACCGCTATGGCTCCTGGCGCAGTCGGGAGATGGCCAAGGATTTTGCTGACTATGCCAGCATCGTGGTGCAGCGACTGGGCGATCGGGTGCGGCACTGGATGACCATTAATGAAATCTTTTGTTTTACTCATTTGGGATACGGGATCAATCAGGTGCCGCCCCATGCGCCGGGGACGGTGGTGCAGTCCAAGAAGGACGTTTGGCAGACCTCCCATCATGCGCTGCTGGCTCACGGTTTAGCCTGTCAGGCGATTCGCGCCCACACGCCGCAGCCCTGCTCAGTGGCGCTAGTAGACAACTTTCTGGCAACGGTTCCGATCGCGGAAACCGATGAGCATATTGCCGCTGCTCAAAACGCAATGGGTCGCGTTGGCACCAACGGCGGCATTCTCTATCCGGCGTTGACGGGGCGCTACAGCGACGCGCTCTATGACAAACTTGGCGATCAGATGCCGGATATCCAGCCAGGTGATTTAGAGACGATCCATCAGCCGCTGGATGCCTTTGGCTTCAATGTGTATAGCGGTTTATACGTGCGAGCTGCCGATAACAAATTGGGCTATGAAGTACTGCCGTTTCCCACAAGCTATCCCCGATTAAATATGCCCTGGCTGCATGTGATTCCTGAAGCGCTGTACTGGGGTGTGCGCCACATTAGCGACACGCTGGATCGGCCTGAGTTATCTGTGTTTATCAGCGAAAATGGCTGTGCAGTTGAAGATCAGGTGACCGAACAGGGCGAGGTGCTAGATTGCGATCGCATTTTCTATCTAAGGCAAATGCTAAAAAATGCCCATCGCGCGGTGAGTGAAGGCTATCCGTTGATGGGTTATTTTGTCTGGAGTCTGCTGGACAACTTCGAATGGGCTTATGGCTACGACCGTCGATTCGGCATTACCTACGTAGACTACGCCACCCAGCAACGCATTCCCAAAGCCAGCTTCGACTGGTACGCCAACTGTATCCGAGCTAATCAAGTCCTATAACACCGTCCCCTCTCGAACTCTCCCCCCGCTATAAAAGTTAGCTGCCTACAGTCAAACCTTCCCTCTGACTAAACTTGCCACTGCCTCAATCAACACATCAGGTTCGACAGGCTTGGGCACATGCTTATGAAAACCAGCGGCCATGACCCGGCCATAGTCAAGCTCTGAAGCATAAGCGGTCAAGGCAATGGCTGGAATCTGACCACCTTGCTCAGGTGATAGAATTCGGATTTGCCGCATCAGCGTATAGCCATCAATATCCGGCATTCCAATGTCGCTAACCAACACTTGGGGTTGAGCGTGCTGTAAAGCTCTCAGCGCTTCTGCAGCAGAACCAGCCAAAGCCACACTAGCGCCAGCCTGCTTCAAGATAACAGCCGTAATATCTCGGGTATCCGGCTCATCATCAACCACTAAAACACAGACATCCTGTAAATTAAGAGCTGGCTTTTTCCGTCGAGCCGCTTGTTTGGCAGTTTGTTGAGCCGATAGAGTTGGCAAGGTCACGACAAACGTTGCACCCATGTCTTCACCCAAACTCTCAGCCTGAATTGTGCCACCGTGTAGCTCCACCAGATGACGCACAATTGCCAGCCCCAACCCTAGACCACCGAACTGCCGCGTCGTCGCACTATCGGCCTGCCGGAAATAGTCAAACACATGGGGCAGAAATTCCGGTGTAATCCCTTTCCCGGTATCGCTGACGGTGATTTGAGCATAGGTAGGAGGGGGAGAGGGGGAGAAGGAGAGAGGGGGAGCAGCATTCTCTTGCCCCCTTGCCCCCTTGCTCCCTCGCCTCTCCCCACTAACCTGCTCTAACCTCACCTCCACTCGGCCTCCATTCGGCGTAAACTTGACGGCATTGGCAAGAAGATTCCAGACAATTTGCTGTAGGCGCGTAACATCACCCGCTACCAGCCCCACGTTGCGATCCAGATTGAGGTGAATCTGGATCGATTTGGCTTCTGCTGCGAGGCGGACAGTTTCAGTGGCGGCTTGAATAGTGGCAGCTAAATTAACTGGACGAACTGTGATATCCAGCTTGCCCCGCAGCATGCGAGAAACATCGAGCAGGTCGTCAATCAGTTCGGTTTGCAGTTTGGCATTGCGCTCAATCACAGCTAGCGCTTTTTGGGTCTTGGCCTCATCCAAAACGCCGTTTTTGAGCAGAGTTGACCAGCCCAAAATCGGGTTGAGCGGCGATCGCAACTCGTGGGAGACCACCGCTAAAAATTCATCTTTGGTGCGGTTGGCAGCTTCAGCCGCTTCTCGGGCGGCTTGTTCTCGCTCTAGTAGTTGGCTGCGCTGCTGTTCTAGCTGCTTTTGTTCTTCGATGTCGGTGGCTGTGCCAAACCATTTGATCACTCGACCCTGCTTATTCTTGAGCGGGACGGCCTGATGGAGATGCCAGCGATAGCTACCGCCGATTTGACGCATACGCCCCTCGGCCTGATAGTTAGCGCCCGCTTGCTGCGCCATTGTCCACTTTTGGTTGAGAGTAGGGATATCCTCGGGATGAACAACGGCTTGCCAACCGCCGATTTGGGCCTGTTCGAGGGACAGTCCCGTGAACTCCGTCCAGCGCTGATTGACATCCAAGAGCCTGCCGCCTGCGTCGGCTGTCCACACCAGTTGCGGAATCGATTCAGCCAGATAGCGATAGCGCTCTTCGCTTTGTCGCAGAGCAGCTTCGGCCTGTTTGATGTCGCTGATGTCATTGACCAGCGCGACAAATCCTTCAACGGCTCCCTGGCTATTAAAGCGCGGTACGTAGGTGGCGCTGACGTGGCGAATAACACCGTCTTTATAGAGGACTTGTCGTTCAAATGTAACTTGCTCTCCGGCCAGGACCTGTTCCACATAGGGCCGAATTTCGGCATAGGTCGCTTCACCCACGACTTCCTGGATATGCTTCCCGTAGATATCTCCTACGGCTGGGCGGGCGAACCATTCCTCATATCCTTGATTGGTGAAGCGGTAGCGCTGATCGGCATCAATAAATGAGATCAGGGCGGGTACGGAGTTGGTCACTAAGCGCAGTTCGGTTTCGCGCTGCCGCAGGGTTTCCTCGGCTCGTTTGCGATCGCTAATATCCATCACCGAGCCAATGTAGCCCTTGAACTGACCATCTACGCCAAACCAGGGGCTAGCGGCATCAATCGCCCAGCGGTATTCCCCATCCTTGCGCCGCAGCCGATACTCGAACTGAAAGGCTTCTTGCCGCTGATTAGCAGCCATAAAAATAGTGCGAGTGATGGCCTGATCTTCAGGATGCACCACATCTAACCAGCCAAATCCCAGCCCGGTCGCCTCTGTTTGACCGGAAAAGTCATACCAGGTTTGGCTTAGGTAGGTGCAATAGCCAGTTGGGTCAGACACCCAAACCATCACGGGGGCATTATCAGCCATACAGCGGAACCGCTCCTCGCTCTCCCGGAGAGCTGCATTTGCTTGCTTCTGCTCGGTGATATCGCGGGAAACCACAACCAGTTTGACTACCTGTTCGGTAGCATCGCGCAGGGGTGTAACGACGATATCCCACCATTTCGGTTTACCGTTTAGCGTGGGACAGTAGCCCTGCATCCGACCGACGTTGCCTGCTTTGGCATTTGCGATCGCAGCAATGGCCTGTTCCCGTTCGTCATCCTGCCAAAAATCAATCCAGTTACTACCCAGAATCGCGGTGGAATCATTGGCCTCAATCGTCAGCAATCCACCCCGATTCATGTAGAGAATTTGTCCCTCCAGCGTCAGCACCTTAATGCAGTCATTACTGCTGTCAAGAATCCGCTGCGTCAGTTCTTCGCTTTCTCGCAAAGCCGCTTCTGTCGAGCGGCGATCGGTAATATCCAGCGCAGTCCCCAAAAACTCGACGACTTGCCGTTGGTCGCCCTCCCCCGCGAAGATAGCCTGCCCATTCGCAGCGATCCAGCGCTCCGTACCGTCATCCCAAATAATCCGGTAGTCAATTTTGTAGGTACCGGGTGAGGTGGGTTCAACAGCGGCACTCACTGTACTCGTCAACCAATCCCGATCCGCTGGATGAATCCGCTCGATGACCCGTGCGAGGGTCAACTGGGCTGCATCCGCTGGCTCGCCCCAAATTTCCCGCATGCGCTCGTCGAAATCAACCAACGTCGTTACAGGGTCATAGCGCCAGGTTCCCAGTTGAGCAATTTGAAGCGCCAGTTGCGATCGCTCTTCACTGCGGTGCAGAGTGGCGCTAGCCTCTTGCCGGAGCTGCATGAGTTTTAGTACCGCCTCAACCCGAGCCAGTAGCTCACGGGCCGAAAAGGGTTTCACCAGATAATCATCGGCTCCCGCCACCAAACAACCAAGGCGAGACTCTTCACCCGCTCGCGCCGACAGCAGGATAACAGGTAAATCTTGGGTTGCTGGATCAGCGCGTAACTGCCGCAGCAGCTCAAAGCCATCCAGTTCCGGCATCATGACATCACTCAGCACCAGATCGGGCCGCTCCTGCCGAATAGCCGCTAATGCCGCTCGGCCATCCCTGACCACCTCTACGTCATACTGTGGAATCAACAAGCGCTGCACGTAGTCGAGCATATCGGTGTTGTCGTCGGCCAGGAGAATTTTAGGTAGATGGGTAGGGGAGTGGATGGGTGGATGGGTTTGCTCCCTTGCTCCCTCGCTCCCTTGCTCCCTTGCCCCTCTGCTCCTTTGCTCCCACTCTCCTACCCTCTCTGCTGGTAACCAGCGCAAGGCTTCTTCCACATAGGGCATGGCTCCCGTTGCGGTTGAGGTCAGCGTCCGGTCAGCATGGATGCGATCGCACGGTAAATGAGCTGATCCGGTTGGAATCGCCACGGTAAACGTCGTGCCTTGGTCGATGACACTGCTCACCTCAATCGTGCCGCCATGCAAATGAACCAGCTCCTGCACTAAGGCCAGACCAATGCCTGAACTCTCATAACTGCGGCCTCTTACTCTCTTTACCCGATGAAATCGATCGAAGATACGGGGTAGCTCATCAGCCGGAATTCCGGTGCCTGTATCTTGGACGGTGAGGATGAAATGGGGAGAGGGGGGTGGAGAGGGAGGGAGAGATGATTGATCGAACACTCCCCCTTGCTCCCCTGCTCCCTTACTCCCCTGCCCCCACTCCTCCACGCACAAGCTCACCCGAATCTCTCCCTCAAACGTAAACTTGAACGCATTCGAGAGCAGGTTCAGGACAATCTTTTCCCACATTTCCCGGTCTATATAGGCGGGTTCGGCAAGGGTTGGACAATTGACCTGAAAGTTTAGTCCTGCCCGCTCGATTGCGGAACGAAAGACACCCGCCAGATCGGTTGTCAGTGCGGCTAGATCAGTGGGTTCATACACAGCCTGCATCCGGGTGGATTCAATGCGGGAGAAGTCTAATAGCGTATTGACCAGTTTTTGGAGACGCAATGCATTGCGGTGGATGAGTTCGAGGCGTTCGCGCTGCTCTGGATCTTGAGTAGTCTGTAATGCATCCTCAGCCGGGCCAAGCATGAGCGTCAGCGGTGTGCGGAACTCGTGGCTGATGTTGCTAAAGAATACCGTTTTAGCTCGATCTAGCTCTGCTAAGGCTTCAGTTCGGCGGCGTTCCTCTTCATAGGATTGGGCATTTGCGATCGCAGCCGCAATTTGTCCGGCAGTCTGACTGAAAAAATCGCAATAGTTATCATCTAGCTGCCGACGAGGATTAGCCACAGCAATCAGCACCCCAGCAACCTTCATGTGCCCAGGGATCATAATCGGAACCACCATTGCCTCCCGTGGTGGTTCCGGCCAGGGGCTACCCGGCAGCGAGCCAAACTGCTCTATCACGTTATCAATCCGCTGAGGTTGGGCTGTGCGAACCACCTCCGCAATGGGCCATCCCGTCGAGGTGGCTGGAGCTAAATCAACTCGCTGGGGAGCAATGAAGTCGGTGAGGAGCGCAGATGATTTGGATAATTTGGATGATGCAGATTGAGTAGCGCCCACCGCATCACCACAGCGGTAAGCAACTTGCTCCTCTGAGTCGATGCGATAAAGAAGCGAAAACGGAATGTCAGTCGAATTAGCCTGAAGAACCTTCGTTATCTGCGTATAAACTGCATCAATCGTCTTAATATTTCCAGTTGTGGCGGCGAGTTCTCGCAGGAAGCGGGCGCGGCGATCATTTAAAACCCGGTAAGTCGTCTCACTCACCACATTAAAAATGCCCTCAACTCCGCCGCCCTCACCCTGGATGGGATTGAACGTATAGTCGAAGAAACACTCCTCCGTGTAGCCAAAGCGATACATCGCCAACAGCTCATCGCTGTGAAAAATTCCTTCGCCCGTTGCAAAAACCTGCTCAAATTCTGGCCCAATGTCGTCCCAAATTTCAGGCCATACCTCTTGTCCAGGTCGCCCTAGTGACCACGGATGCTTATTCCCCACGATGGGTCGCCACGCATCGTTGTAGAGCAGCAAGCGATCGGTTCCCCAGTAGATGGCAATGGGAAATCGAGAGTTGAGGCAAATACTCAGGGCTGATCTGAGGCTTGGTGACCACTGCTCAACTGGGCCAAAAGGCGTTTGCGACCAGTCTTGCGATCGCATTAACTCCCCCATCTCGCCGCCACCCACAAAGGTATCTTTGGCGTCCCTTGCCTTCATGTCTTAAACACGATCTCCATCTTCCAATCGCTGGTTTTTACCGACTTAGGATGTCTGCAAACAGCCATGATTGTTGGTTAGCTCATCAACTTGCACTTACCGATCAAAAACTTGTCAAGGGTTATTTTGCCGCCGCATTGCGACAGCAAAATAGCCCTCCTGGGGTTTGGTGCGAGTCATGAGTTATGTAAGCCTGACCTACATAAACAATAATCATTGCCTGAGTATCACAATTAAGCCTCATCCTTCGAGGTTACCTTCGAAAATATTGAGTCAGTAAAGTTTGGCCCTGTTGACGCACATGCGCTTTCGATGAATGGCTCATTTGCTGTAGCAACATTTCAAGCTGCTTGAGCGCTAAGGCAGACGGTTCGGTATGACCGTTCTCCCAACGATTGACAGTCCGAAATGAAACGCCAAGCTGAGCAGCAAACTTTTCCTGAGATAGACCAAGCTGCTGCCGGAGCTGACGGATGGAATGAGCGATTTCCAACGGCATAATGGATGACCCTGTAGAATATTCGGCTTGCCTTAAGAACGACAGTTATAGCGCTTCTTGTGCTAATAAAGGGGGAGTTATTTTTTGGAAGCCGCGCTCCGCGCGGCTTCCAAAAAATAACTTGTACCTCAGTAGCTTAGGAAAGGCTATATAGAGATTAATCAACATGGCTATAGGCCAAACAGAATAAGACAGATGCCTTACTTTTCGTCTCCATCCTGAGAGCGAAATTTGGAAAAGTGAGGAGTGAGTGCTGAGAAGGGGGTGGATGGGTGGACGGGTGGATGAATGATGATGGGATTAAGCCAATCTATCCTGTTACCCGATACCCTATCCGCTCACTCTACAGCCTCTACAGCCTTTACACTCCCCTACAGCCCCTTTGCTCCTCACCTCTCACTCTTTACTCCTCACTCCGACTGTTTCGACGCTTCCGTGTTGCTAGCTGGCGTTGAGCCTGTGCTGCGTACTCGGACTGCTTTGCTCAACAGATCAAACCAAAAGGATGACCCCATTGACAGGGCGATGCCCGTCACGAACCAGCCCAGAAACCGACGCGGTAGCCAAAACGGCCATAGTGCTTCATCCTGACGCTGCTGATCCAAAACGGTTTGGCTACGCCCCAGCGGAATCGGTAGGTCATTGGTCAATTCATTAACTCGCTGGCGAATCGTGGCTGGATCGGGTTCCGCTTCTGGATTGGCCTGCTGCACCAGTTCGAGACTGGCTTCTGAAATTAGCGATCGCACTGCCGGATCGCGAGCCAGCCGACTGGCAATATAGAACGTATCGGCATTAACGGTAATTGCGATCGCAAGTCCCAGCAGAAAAGCCACACCCCGCGCATTGCGGCGATAGACACCGCTAGCTCTGGCCATTGAGCGATCAAACCAGGTGGCGACTTCAGCCTGAAACTGTTCTAAGCGATTTTCCAAATCATCTGCCTTGATCTCAGCCCGTTCCGCCAGTCGCAGCAGGCTGTCCCGCAAGCGGACGGGGAGCTGATTCGGATCGAGCTGTTCCAGCGCCGTCTGCAAATCCCGCAGCGTTTCTGGCGCACCTTGTCCCTGGCGCAAAATCTGCACGCATTCCCGATAAAAGCTGCTCTTGCGGTCGAGCACGGTGATTAGCTCGGTCAAGCTTGGCTCAAGCTGCTTGATCAATGCAATGCGATCGCTGTCCGTTCCATCCAGCACCCGCTTTAGCCGCTGGAGCCGATTAATCACAGTTTCGGTTAAGTACTCCTGTCCCGGCAGTTGCTGAGCAGCATCGGCAATGAACATTTCCATTTGTCGCAGCAGTCGCTCCAGCGTGGCGCTGAGATTGACCCGCCCTTTTTCCAAGTCAGCTAAGATTTGGTCAAAATTTTCTTCTAGCGATCGCAGTTCTTCTTCCAGCAAAAATTCATCGGCTAGACTAGCTCGCAAATCGGCCACAATGTGCCGAATTGGCTCGCGCAGATGACCATTCACAAACTGCTGAAAGCGCGCATTGGCCACCAAACGACCCAGATGATTAAGGCCCAGTGTTCCCAGTAGCGTACTGGCAAAGGTTTCCGACGGAATGTAGGACGGGCCGCTTTTCTGATCGCCAAACGTATTTCGCACGCGAAAGATACCGCGATAAATGGCCCCAATCACCTGCGTAATCCGACGAAACAGGTGAGCAATCGGGCCGCGTCCTTCCTGATTGAGTCCCCGAATCAGCGGATTGCTGTAGAGCTGATTGGCTAATGCTTCTGCCTGCTGAAGCTGACTGTCGTTTTGGCCTGCTAGTAATAGCTCCACCGATCGTTTAAGATGCTCAGCCCGCCACTGGAGCAAGGTGCCAATAATTTCTTGAATTTCTGAGGCTAATAAACTCAAGATCAAGTAAATAAAAATTAAGCCAGCGGCAACTTCTAAAACGACCGGAATACTCATATTGAATTTGAAAGCTTTTGAATAGTTTTGTAGTTTTGCAGGTCGGGTTTCAGGTTACTCAACCCAACAGCAATCAGTTGTTCGGTATAGGTTACAGACAGAAATTCAGGACAAAAGGCATGGCAAGTATAGCGCTACTCCCTTAAGATGAAGCGCTGTCTTGTAAGAAATCGTCTAGAAAGCAATATGAAGTCTGGGTATGAGAACCCAATTTATTGGTTGTGAACCGTTTGCTCCGCAAACGGTTCACAACCAATAAATTATGAATTTTCAACCGGACTTTACTGTATTACCTGTCGGAAGGTTTATTGGATCAGCGATTGAAACTCCGGATGCTGCTGGAGATTGTTGAAGCAGGCATCTGTGCGAGCCATCATCCGGTAGAGACCAGGGCTGAGATCCACGGCTCGCCGCAGATTACTGATCGCCAGATTAACCTGATTGCAGAGCGCGTAGGTGCTAGCTTTACCGTACCAGGCATTGGGATTGTGGTGCTTGTGCTGAAGTGAGCGGTCAAAGCTCTTCAACGCTTCTTCATAAGAACCGAGGCGATTCAAAACCACGCCCCGATAGTTCCAGGCGTAGTAGCAGTCCTGTTTAATCATCACCGCCGTATCGAGGCTGTGGAGTGCTTGCCGATAGCGGCGCAGGGCAGCGAGGGCAATGCCTCGGTTGTACCAGGCTCGGTAGTTTTGTGGCTTGAGCGCCACTGTTTTGTCAAAGCTTTCCGCTGCTTCTCGATACTGGTAAATCCGAATCAGCGCATTGCCTCGGTTATACCAAGCCTTTGGATCATCAGGACAATACTTCAGAGACTGATCAAAGCAGTCAATGGCAATGTTGTACTGACCCAACTTGGCCAGCGAAATCCCTTTGCCGTGCCAAGCCAGGGCATAAGTGGGCGAAATGTCTAGGCAGCGATCAAAGCTTGCGATCGCGGCTTCGTAGGACTCCATTTCGTAGAGAGCATATCCTCGATTGTTCCAGACCTCATAGTTGGCTGGCTCGACCTCTAAAACCTTGTCAAAGCGCGAGATCGCCCCTTCGTAGCGCCCCAATTCGTATAGCGCATGACCATGGCTGCACCAGGCTTGCGAGTCTGGGGCTGAAGTTTGGTTTGATTGAGTTGATGTCGAGGAATCAAACACAGGAAGTCCCAAATAGTAATGTAACGCCCTTTCTGAATCCAGTGTTCCCAGTTTTTATCAATGCTTATAAAGTATCGTCGTAGAAAAAGATAAACAAGGTTAAAGCGAAAATCCTGGCTTAAATTTTATCCAATCAAACCCGCATTAAAATGCAAATAAAATTGAACCTGTGACTCATAAACCGCAATTTGCTTGGATTGTGCCGCTATGAGTCACTGAACCCAGGCTCATATCAGCCCCATTACACGATATGAATTTAATGTATTCGAACGATTGACTTGCTCATGACTTGCTAACGCAAAATGCCTTACAAATCCAGCAAATTCACGGGCTTTTAGTCTATAAAACGAGTTGATTGAGATATTCTAGCGATTTAAATCCGTACTTTTAGCTAAAGCTTGAATTAGAGGCTTGTGATTTATCGATTAGTTAATTGTCCCATGCCGTATATCTTTCAGGCAATAGCTAATTTGTTACACAAGCGACAATCAAGCTTACTGATTTCTACGCAGATGATACCAATTCTCCAATACCGTTTCTGCAAAATTGGGTGACTCCTAATTTTGCACTATGTAAAACGGCAGCCCAACAGGTGATGTTGCCGCCGCATCACGGTGGTAATACCAACCGTTGAGTTGGGTGCAGGAATTTAAGTATGAACTGTGATGTGGACACAGTGCCCCCCATCACAGTTCATACCCAGATTAAGCAATGCTTGGGAAGAAAATGTGAGGTGATTGCTAGGTGGCCACTGAAGGTCAAGAGTTGATCACTTTTGATCGGGATTTTGCCTGGGGTACATGGGGCATAAAGGATGGCAGCGGACGCAGAGAAGCCTTGTGCTTCAACTGTTCGAGGGCGCGATGGATGCGGGCAGCATTCACTTCATCTTGCTGAGCAAGGAAGCAGTTAGCCGCCTGTTCTAAATCCGCGATCGCATCCCCAACTCGGCCCAAATGTTGATAGATGGCGCTGCGGTAGCAGTACAGAAATGCCTGATCAGGAGTCTGACTAATGGCGCGGCTGATATCTGCGATCGCAGATGAGAGATGCCCCTGCTGCTGATAAATCCGTCCCCGATAGAACCAGGCAATCGGTGAATCTGGCTTCATCTCAATCACTGCATCAAAGCTGTTTAACGCTGCCGTCCAGTTGCCCTGCTCCATTTGGATCTTGCCCTGATTACAGTAGGGCACGATTTGGTAGGGCTGGCACTGAATCGCTTGACTCAAGTCGGCCAAAGCCTGAGCAAAATTGCCCAAATCATAATGCGCCAGTCCCCGGTTGTTGTAGGCTATGGCATCCTGCGGATAGAGCCGGATCACCTGCGTGAAGTCGGCGATCGCTCCAGCCTGATCGCCCAAGTCGTAGCGGGTAACGCCACGATTGAAGAAGGCAGCGGCATCCTCATTGTCAATCTGGGAGTGATAAAACCGCTGGATCAGGCGCTGCACGACGGCTGGATCAGTCGTCTGCAACTTCATGCCAACGGTGGGAATCACCGCTGTCTGGGTCAAGATACTGTGTAGACCGACGACGGCGAGGGTGCGATCGCAGACCAGAAAATTCTCATCGGTACCCAACACTTTGAACCGAAAGCGCTCTGCGTAGCGCTGTTTCAGCGGCAGCAACTGATTCAGCATGGCCTGGAGATGCTGGCGATGGCGGGGATAGGTCTTCCACTGCTGCTGAATGGGAGCTAGCCAGCGTCCCTCTCTGCGATCGCCGCGATGACACCAGCCAATTTCCACCTGTACCTGGCGCTCCAAAAGCTGCTCAAGCTGGTTGATCAGTCCACCATCGAGTTCCTCTTGATCTGACCACGGCCAAACTAGCAGAACCTGCTTTTGAGCCTGAGCCAACAGCGATGACAGCGCTTGATGCTGGGACGCTTGTTGGGACGCTTGACCGGACGATGGCGCTGATGAAGGAGCGCCAGATCGATCCGCTGCGGTAGAAAAATCAAACAGCAGTTGATGTCGGTTGGACTGCGCCACTTGCTGCTGGGTGTTGAGCAGTGCCGCTTCCGTATCGTCCATCCGTGACGAAAGCACCTGCACCTGCTGCTGCAGCGCTGCCATGTCAAGCGCGGTCGGCAAATGATGAATAATTTGGCGCATCACCGTTTGCACAATAGCCTGCTCAGAACCAGACTGGGCCTGCTGCATTAGCCCATCAATCTGGGTTTGCAGTTGAGCAATTTCGGCCTGTAGAGAGTCAAACTGGGCGGACTGCGATCCGACGACATCGACCAAGCGCAGCTTTTCGTTCAGCATTGCGATCGCTTGCTGCAGATCATGCTGCTGCAGTTGCAGATTCTCAAACTGATGGGTCAGACCCAGAAAGTCCTTTTTTGGCACCAAATCGGTCAGCGATTTGATAATTTCAGCCACTTCCTGCTGCACCATCGTCAGGTCAGTAGTACGCATCAGCCGTTTGAGCTGTAGCTCCAGAGCCGTAATCTGATCCTGGAGGGGATGAATCGTGCTGCGCGTTTCGTGACTGACGCTTTCTAAGCCCACCCGGATTTGCACCGTTTCCATTTGCAGTTGGGTCAAGATGGATTCTAGATGCTCCAGTCGCGATGGAGCCGGAATCTGATGCAGCCGCGAGTGAATTTGCTTAATGCTCCATTCAAGCTGGCTATAGCGATCCTGGAGATGATTGGTTTCGTTATGAATATGGCTGAAATCCAGATGCTCAATTTCCCACAAACAGCGCTGCACCTGCTGCTGTAAGTCTTCAACTCGCTGCATGGCGTCAGACAGAATGTGCTGATTGCGATGAATAATCGCCTGCTGAAACTGGTGAAAGGCTTCCGAGGAGGGCGAATCCTGCACCTGAGTTTCAACCTGGACGAGCCGCTGAGCCACATTCGCTTCGGTTGCCGCTAAGCTGCTGCTGGTTTGAGCTAAGGTGGTTTGCTGCAAGCGCTGGCGATTGGCAAGGTTGCAGCCCGCGAGGAGAAAGAGGGGCGCGATCGCAAACACGGCGTTATGCGACACAACCGCAGCGGTGGTTCCCACTCCAGTACACAGGAGCAATAGATATTCAGTCCAGTCTAGCCAGTGGCGCTTGCAGAAGATTGGCATGAGATCGGCGATGGGTAGATATGATGGCTCTTTTTCCTCTTTCCATCTCGTTATCACCCATCAGGACAAGCGATTTAATTTACCGAAAAACACGGAGAAAACTCAGCAACAAAGCGCAATAAAACTTGCTGATTGATTGACAAAAGTTCCCCGTGTAGATTAGGTTTTCCGTTGTTCAACCCAATCTACGCGGTTTTGTTGGGTTTTACTAGCGCTCTATCCAACCTACGCAATAACTCAACAAGATTGACAATTTCGCACCAGAAATCCGATGTCTAGGATTGGCTCAGCAAGTTGAATTCTTTGAGCGCAGGCAGAAAGTTTTTGTTTTCGTGACTGGGGCGACTGAGTTTAATCAGCGCAAACCGTTGGAGTGGAGTCAAAGCTTCCCACTGTGATAGATCAATCTGGGCATCAAACTCTGCGGCCTTGGCCTGAGTTTGCGGGGGAATAGTAGTAGCATCCAGCCAGCCTGGATTCGGGTCAATCTCCAGCGTTTTGGCTGGACTGCCGTTGTAGTGTTTGACGAGTTGCTGGGTGCGATCGCAGTAATCCTTCACTTCCCCTGGCGTCTCACAGGGCAAATTTACCAGCATTTCTCGCTCAGCCTGGCTGAACTGGTGCCAGTGTTCCAGCTTCAGCTTCACGCCACAGGTATCTAGCTTGTAGCGTACCTGCATCGGAATGCAGCGGAGAGATTCAACAAAATCGGATTCAAACTTGAAAAATTCAGCCATCGGTTTAGAAAATGATCAGCGCTTACTAACTTGCGATATCGTCACGATAGAGACAATGAATAGTGATAAAACTCTTCATCCTTGCTGTAACCACGGGATTCATACAGCGATTGTGCGGCAAGATTTGATAGTTGTGTGGCTAAAACAAGGCGAACCGCACCTGTTTTACGAGCAAACTCTTCGGCTGTAGCCATCAGTAAATTGGCGACACCTTGCTGTCGAAAATCCTTTTCCACAAACAAATCATTCAGAATCCAAATTGGTTTCATCGACACCGAGGAGAAACTTGGATAAAGCTGGATAAAACCAATTGAGCGATTGTCCTGTTGAACGACAAAGATAGTTGAGCTACCGTCACGAAACCGCTCCTGGAGAAAGTTTCTAGCGGTTTCAATATCTGAAGATTGTTTATAGAACACGCGATATTGGTCAAATAATCGGGCCACTTCTTCTAGATGTTCAAGGCGAGCTTGAAAAACCTGCATTCATAATCCTTAAAAAATAATGATTTGTACTGAGGCTGATAACTGATGGCCAATGTTTTTGCATAACTTACTGGTTCGACCGCCTTGGGCTTGTGGCTCGAATGATCCAGTAGCTGATTGATAAAGCAAAAATCGCGACCGCAAGGCCAATAATTTTGGCCCCGGTTGTATTGTCAAAGTCCAGCACAATAATTTTTCGCGCCACAGCAATCAGCGAAGTTGCCACTACTAATTCCACATGAATGGAGTGATCGCGCAGATAGGCCGTGACGTTTTCGAGAATTTCCAGCGCAATCAGAATATTGAGAAATAGGCCAAAAATAGTGATCAAATCAACCGAAAATTGACCATAGGGTACAATTAATAGTTCTGTCCCCAGAAAAATTACTAAATTAATTACGGCTCCAATCAGCACCAATACCATCGCAATCGAGAGGATCTTGGAAACAATCACCTCTACGGTTTGCACTAGGCTCAAAAACGTCTGATTGCGGGTTGCTCGACGCAAATATCGATAGGGGAGTCGCCATTTCATGGTGGATCAAAGGTGGGACAGTACGGCAAAGGCTGCAACTATCCAACTTTACATGGAATTTGCCGACTCTTATAGGCGGAACGATTAATGATTAGCCACAGTATCAATTGGAAATCTCGGGCTATTGAGACCTCCACTCCATCAGTCACCTGAGCGGGGTCACCAGACCTGAACGCGAAATGATCGCCTCGTCCTCTTCTGCTGGGTCATCGTCTCGACGAATACTCAGCGGCACAAGCTGCACGGCACAAGCCTTTAGCTCTGGCTGCAACGAATCGGGACAGGCGGCAGAGTGAGTCATGGCGTTGGCTTCGGCATGATCAGCCCAGAGTGCGCCCCAGTGCATCGGCACAAATACCGTTCCGGGCGTAATCGCTTTGGTGACTTTCACCTCAAAGCGACCAAATCCGCGCCGCGATCGCACTTCGACCCAATCCTGATCGTCTACATGCAGTCTATCCGCATCTTTAGGATGAATCTCGATAAACGGCTTCGGGTGCATTTTGGTAATCTTTTCAATTCGCCCCGTGCGGCTCTGGGTGTGCCAGTGGCCGTAAAGCCGTCCTACGGTGAGCACAAAGGGATAGTTTAGATCAGGCGGTTCCGCTAGCCCCTTCGAGTGATAAGCACCAAATTTGGCTCGGCCATCGGGCGTGAGAAACTGCAAATTTGTGTAAAGCCGCTTGGCTCCCCGTGCCGCTGGCGTTTCGTCCTGGGTTGAGCTGTCGGGACAAGGCCACTGAATTGGGCCTTCTCGCCGCAAGCGTTCATGGCTGAGCCCGGTCATATCGCAAATGCGATCGCGAGTGAGCTGCACAAACTCGTCATACACTTCCGCACTGGAGTTAAACCAAAATTCTTTTTCAAAGCCCAGACGCCGACCAATTTCGGCAAAGATTTTCCAGTCCGCCTTGGCATCACCAACCGGATCGCGGAAGGCCGGACAGAGCGTCACCATCCGTTCTGAATTAGTCATAACGCCCGTTTTCTCCCCCCACTGCGCCGCTGGCAGCAGCACATGGGCATAGTCCGCCGTTTCAGTCGGGTAGTAGGCATCCTGATAAATCGTGAACGGCGACTGGCGCAGGGCGGCCTGTGTCCGCTTCACATCCGGCATACTGACGGCGGGATTCGTGGCCGCAATCCACAACGCACCAACCGTGCCGTCCTCCAGTCCCGTGATCATATCCCAAGCGGTGAGTCCAGGAGTGGCCGGAATACGACCTTCTGGTAAACCCCAAAGCTGCTCCACCTGGCGGCGATGCTCCGGATTCTTCACCATCCGATATCCCGGCAGGATGTGCGACAAACCGCCCGCTTCCCGACCGCCCATGGCGTTGGGCTGTCCCGTCAGCGAAAATGGCCCCGCCCCTGACCTGCCGATATTGGCCGTCATCAGATGCAGATTAATCAGCGTGCGAACTTTGGCGGTACCCTCGCTCGACTGATTGATGCCCATTGACCAGAGCGACAGCACCCGCTCTGATTCGGCCCAGTAGCGAGCCGCTTGTTCTAAATCATGGATGGAAATGCCGCACTGCTGCGACACCAGTTCCGGCGGATAGTGACGAATCACCTCAGCGTAGTCTGAGAAACCCTTCGTGCATTCATCGATAAAAACGGTATCTAAAGCACCCCAGCGCATCAGCAGGTGAGCAATGCCGTTGAGCAATTGAATGTCGGTACCAGGCTTGATCGCTAAATGCAGGTCAGCAGCCTCGGCGGTTTCGGTGCAGCGCGGGTCAACCACGATCATCTTGACGCTGCGATTTTTTTTGTGGTGACGCCGCAGCCGATTAAACACAATCGGATGACATTCCGCCGTATTGGTGCCAATTAAAAAGGCACAGTCTGTCTCTTCCAAATCGTCATAGGTGCAGGGCGGGCCATCGGTGCCGAAGCTTTGAATGTATCCGGCCACAGCAGACGACATGCAGAGCCGCGAATTGGCGTCAAAATTATTGGTGCCAAGACAGCCCTTCAAGAGCTTCTGAGCCGTGTAGTAGTCCTCGGTTTGAAACTGGCCAGAACCATACATACAGATGGCATCTGCACCCTGAGTGTCTAGCACCTGACGCAGCCGGATGGCGATGTGGTCGTAGGCTTCTGCCCAGGACACGCGCTGAAATGGCTCATCTAAGGAATAGCGCAGCATTGGGTACTTGAGTCGATCTTTGTCGATGGACTCCGCAATGGTGGCACCCTTGACACAAACGAGTCCCTTGCTTGATGGATGGTTGCGATCGCCCCGCACTTGCCAGGTTGGATTACCTTGTTTATCGCGATTGACGGCTTTCCCGGGTAGTGCTGGTGGCAAAACTTCCAAACCACAACCAACGCCACAGTATGGACAGAGAGTTTTGGTCGGGGTGGGTGCTGTCATAGTTCCTCCGCAATGGCCGATGCAGCTTTCTGATATCTAAATATCTTGATATAAGTAGGTTGGCTAAAAAACGCATCTAAGAACCGGGGGAGCTCCCCTCCGGGGCGCTCCCCCGGTTCTTAGATATGCATTTATTTATATGCAGCTACTTATGAGACTAAGAGACTGGAGCCTAGACTATGCCAAGCTCCAGTCCAATGGAGTTCAACGCAAACGAATTGCACTAAGCATCAAGTAGGACGTTTATAGAGCATTTCCTAAATGACGCGAGACTCGCCATCGACAAAGGCAGGTACGCTCTCAGAGTGATACTCTTCCTCGCCTTCATGGAATTCCGCAAAGGAACCTTTGGGCTCGTTCAGGACGAATGCACAGAGGAAACCAACGATGAGCGAGGCAATACCGAGCGTCTGGAAGAAGATGGCGTTGCCAACCGCACCTTCGGGCAGAAGGCTGTAAAGAGTTAGGTAGCAAACCGCACCCACGTTACCGTATGCACCGACGTTACCTGCAATCTGACCCGTGACGCGGCGCTTAATCAGCGGCACGATGGCAAAAGTGGAGCCTTCACCCGCCTGAACGAAGAAAGAGCAAGCCATTGTCAGCAGCACCGCAGCAGGCAACCACCAGCCAGAACCCACGCTACCCATCATCAGGTAGCCAATGCCCATACCGATTGTCAGAACCGCCATTGTCCACTTGCGGCTACCGAGCTTATCGGAAATCAAGCCACCACCCGGACGAGACATCAGGTTCATGAAGGCGTAGCTGGCCGCAATCATCCCCGCAGCAGCCTTGCTCAAGCCAAAGGTCATTTCAAAGAAGGCGGGCAGCATCGAAACAACTGCTAGCTCGGAACCAAAGTTAACGACATAGGTGAGGTCGAGAATGGCAACCTGCTTGAAGCTATAGCGATCTTCAGCCGGGTAAACTTTGCGTCCGGTCATTAGGTCGCTGTTTACCGTCCACGCTTTGTAGAACTGGAATGCATAGAGGACAACCAAACAAGCCCAAATTCCATAGAGCGTTCCCTGACCGTACAGGCCAACTCCAGCTAGACGCCAAGCGAGTAGACCGAGTACGCCAACGAGGGGAATGTTCATGATGATCGAGAACCAGAAGTCGCGCTTGGAGGTGACTTCCATGCCGCCGTGTCGATTGGGGCGCTGGTAGGTGCGGCCTTCAGGGGTATCGCTGACGCTGAAAAAGTAGAATACGCCGTAGAGAGCAGCGATGATGCCTGTACCTGCGATCGCAGCTCGCCAGTTGAGCAGGGCTTCACCACCTGCCGCCGGAGCACCGAACGCCAGCCAAGCCGCAATGGTCGGCAGAGTGAATGCCGCTGCTGCTGAACCGAAGTTGCCCCAGCCACCGTAGATGCCTTCTGCTACACCAATTTCTTTGGGTGGGAACCATTCAGCAACCATGCGGATACCGATCACGAAGCCCGCACCAACAATACCCAGCAGCAGACGACCGATAACCAACGTAGTGAAGTCCTGCGCCGTTGCAAAGATCAGACAGGGAATCGCGGCATAAACCAGCAGCACTGAGTAGGTAATCCGAGGGCCAAACTTGTCCAGCAGCATGCCGATGATGATGCGAGCTGGAACCGTCAGCGCCACGTTACAAATGGCCAGAGTCCGGAGTTGAGCGGTTTCAAGACCCATATCCTCAGCAGCCGCAGTTGCCAAAGGCGCGAAGTTAAACCAAACAACAAAGGTCAAGAAAAAGGCAAACCAAGTTAAATGTAAGACGCGGTAGCGACCGTGCGTCGCTCTCGTTACTAGCTCCGTGAGCATGTCACACCTTCCTAAATCATCAGCGAGCAAAAACAGTTGAGTACAAGGGGCAAATCCTGCTCGAAAACTTACCCCGTGCCGATTGTGCTGTCCTATTAGAAAAGTTAGGCTTCCACCATTTCCTGTTTCGGACGAGCATCAAACTTTTCGATCAGTAGATCTCGCAGCAAGGGCTTCAAGTCTTCGCAGGGAATACTTTTCATCACACAGGTGCCGAGTTGAGCATCCTTGCCCACTTTGCCGCCCATGTAGATATCCACTGCTTCCACGGTTTTGCCGTCTTTGCGAGTCTTGGTTCCCATCAGGCCAATGTCAGCCACCTGGGGCTGACCGCAGGAGTTGGGGCAACCTGTCCAGTGAATTCGCACGGATTTGGGTACATCCAGCTCCAGATCCAGCTCATGCACCAGCGCCAGTGCCCGATTCTTGGTTTCAATCAGGGCAAAGTTGCAGAACTGATTGCCTGTACAGGACACCAAGGCTCGTTCTAAAGCAGGTGGATCGATGGTGAACACCTTCAGCAGCGGCTCTTTGAGCAAGTCCTCTAGTCGGGAATCTGGCACATTAGGAATGATCAGATTTTGCTCAACTGTGAGCCGAATCTCGCCATCGCCGTAGACTTCCGCAATCCGCGCCAGCTCAAACATATCTTTGGCATAGAGCCGTCCGACGGGGACGTGTAGCCCTACATAGTTCAAGCCCGCTTGTTTCTGCGGATACACGCCGACGTGATCTCGCTTTTCCCAAACGATTTCATCTTGTTCAGCTTCTGACTGGAGAGAGTAGCCCAACTGCTGCTCAACCTCGGTGCGGAATTTATCCATGCCCCATTCGTCGATCAGCCACATGAGCCGCGCTTTTTGCCGATTTGAGCGCAAACCATTGTCGCGATAGACTTCCAGAATGGCTCGGCTGAGGTCAACCACCTGATCCGGTGTCACCCAGGCGTTCAGCGATACCGCTGCTTCGCAACGCTTGGCGGAGAAGAAGCCCCCAACTAAAACGTTGAAGCCAAAGGTGCCATCCTTGAAGGCCGGAACATAGGCAATGTCGTTGATTTCAGCATGAACTGAATTATCTCGACAGCCTGCGATCGCAATATTGAACTTGCGCGGCAGATTGGTAAACGCCGGATTGCCTTCCCCGCCGTTGGTGATCATGTCCTGCACCTGCTTGACCAGATCACGGGTATCCATCAGCTCATCGGCATCAATGCCTGCCACAGGCGAACCTGTGATGTTGCGGACATTGTCCATGCCGGACTGAATACTGGTTAGGCCAACCTGCTCAAAGCGGCGGAAGATGTCTGGCACATCCTCAATCCGAATGCCGCGCAGTTGGAGGTTCTGCCGCGTGGTGATATCGGCGTTACCGTCATCACCGTAGCGCTGCACAATTTCCGCCAGCACCCGCATTTGAGCGCTGTTGATGATACCGCTGGGCATCCGCAGTCGCAGCATGAATTTGCCAGGAGTCACCGGGCGGAAGAACACACCCAGCCACTTGAGCCGATGGTCGCGATCGTCGGTATCAATCGCTTCCCAGCCAATCTGAGCAAAGTGGTCAAGCTCTTGTTTAACAGCTAGCCCATCCTTCTCAGCCTTGAATTTCTCAAATTTATTAAGCCCGGTTGTCGGTTTTGTGCCTACGTTGGTCACGATACTAACCTCTATCCCTACTGTTGGGCTTTGCTTCAAATACAAAACCTAGATTTCAAAAACCTAGTACGGTTAATTTTGGAGCTATCTTAAGCAATCGAGATTTCTATCAATGTTCAGCTTGAACGTCTGAAATTAACATTGCGGTTGCTTTAGCTTTAATTAATAAATTCAAAGTCAGGCCGCCACAATGCTCAAACAACGACTTCTTATACTCAATAGCTTCTACATCTAAAAATCAACTGTGCAAAAAAGTCGGGCTGGCTTTAATTTAAATTCCTCGAAAGGAGCAATTCTATTTTTAATCACCAGCCTCAACGTTTAGCTGTTGAAATCTACAAATCCAGGATAAGAATTCAAATAAATTTTTCTCCTGCGCCTCTGTAGTAATGATGTCTGGAAACAAATTATTCAAAAAAAAAGCTGTTTTTTGTAAATTCCACTACCGTTTTTGTTTTCTGTCGCCTTTTTCGCATAGGGATTATGCAAAAAATGCATTATGCGACCACATTAAGCGACTTAGAGCTGGCTTAAAGCATTGATTTATTGGCTTTTCAGCGATTTTGGCATCAATTGGGAAGCCGATAAGACACAGATGCGATCGCAAACTTATCACTTCATCTAGCGTTCTGAAACAGTTTGTAGCCTGTCAGGAGTCAATTCAGCGTTTTTGCTCAATAAGCTCAATAAATAGAGGTGACTAGCTAAAACAACGATTTATGGAGCTTAGGATTAGTACTTGAGGTTCAGCTCTAATAGGCTATCTCCTACGCTTATAAAATCTAGAATCATCCAATTACCTGATATAGGCTCAGCCCAACATTTGAAATCATGACACTGGATTAGTTTTCTCAATTCAACTGTTTAAGCTTTCTTGATTCAAAAAAGCAGGAGATTGTAACCCCGATCGCAAATTTTGCAACCTCACAAAATGATTAAATCGGCCCAAATGTATCAGTCAGATGCAAAAGCCGAATCAATGGCATTCTCTTTTTGCATTTCGGCCAACGATTTTGCAACTTTAGTCACAGAACAAAATAGAAACGATATCCAACCTAAAGAAGAGAGTTGTAATTTGCACCACACGATTTTTGCTTATGGTTGCCTCGCTGCTTCGTTTCATGGGTTCAATCCGGTTAGCCGTGCCGCTGCTGGTTGCGATCGCGAGCATTCTAATCTGGGCGACGTTCTACGAAACCCAGGTCGGTTCCGCCACGGTTCAGCAGCAGATCTACAAAAGCCCCTGGTTTGGCGGGCTGATGTTCCTACTGGCCGTGAACTTGGGCATTTCGGCGCTGAGTCGCTATCCCTGGCGCGGTGCCCGCAAGGTTGGCTTTGCTTTGACCCATTTGGGGCTGATTGTGCTGATTGCGGGGTCGGCAGCGGTGATCCACCTGAGCGTAGAAGGGATGCTGCTGGTACGCACCGATAGCATGGCGAACAACCGAGTGCGGGTGGAAGGTGAACTGCTGGAAGTCGCGTCACTAGGGCAACCAGCGCAGCAAGCAACTATTTATATCAAGCCGGATAGCTCGGTATCGCCCGATCAGTTCGCGGGTTTTAAGCTGCTGAACTATCAGGAAAATACGATTAAATCGGTCAGCTTTACCAATGATGGCGAGGTGAAAAATCCAGCAGTGCGGTTGAGATTGAACAGCGATCGCATGGGCCAAACCCTGGAGCGCTGGCTGGCTTTAGCGCCCAGCGGCTATCGACAAATGGAGATTGGCCCAGCCCAGTTGGCAATGGTGCGAGCTGAGGATGAGGCGAAACTCCAGCAGTTGCTCACGGCTCCGAAAGACTCAGCCACTGGACAGTTTGGCGTTTTGAGCGTGAACGTTCCGACTGCGATGCAAACGTCCCACACAATTGATGTACAGCAATCACTCCAGAAACCTCTCAGCGTCGGCGAATTACAGATTAAGCTGCTCGGTTTCTGGCCGGATTTTCGGCTCAATGGTCAGAACCAGCCCGCAACCGCATCCCAACAGTTGCAGAATCCAGCCGTGCAGCTTGAAGTCAGTCAGGGTGAGACTTTAGAACGCTGGTACATATTTGCTAAGCCGGACTTTGAACCCATTCGGACGCTGGTTTCCGGTGAATCCCTCGACGTGCAGATCGGCTACACGATTGAACCGCACGAGCCAGCCGATTACTTTCGCGTCATTGTCGCACCGAATGAAACGCTGTACTATGCGGCGCGTTCTTCCAAAGGCTTTCAATCCGGGCAGCTCACGGTCGGGCAATCGGTCACTCCGGGCTGGGCTGATTTTCAGATTTCGCTAGCCGACTATTTAGACCACGCGCAGGTGAATCGCCAGATTGTGCCTGTGCCACCGGAATTTGCGGCAGGCAGTCCGGCGCTGCTGGTCGAAGCACCGAATGGTCAGCAGCAGTGGCTACCCTGGGGCGAACCCACTGCGATCGCAACTTCTGATCCGTCTCCTGATCCGTCACAAGACTATTACGCCGCTTTTAGTCCCCGCATGTTGGAACTGCCGTTTGCGGTCAAGCTGGACGATTTTATTGTTGAGCGCAACGAAGGCAGCGAATCCGTCGCTATGTGGACGAGCCAAATTCGCATTGATGATCCACACAGCGGTCGCGTTGAACACCGCAATGTCTGGATGAATCACCCCACTTGGTATCAAGGCTGGAAGATTGCTCAGGCGTCTTGGAATCCAGGTGATTTGCAGCAGTCTACTCTCCAGGTAAAGCGGGAGCCGCTCTGGGTGACGGTGTTGACCTGGAGCGGTTCGGCCTTGGTAATTGGTGGGATTACAGTGATGTTCTACGGGCCAGGGTTGGTAAAGTCGCGTAAGTCTCGGCAAGTCAAACAAGATGAGGGGGGTGAGGGTGCGATCGCACATTCTGCTTCTGCCCCTGAACAGAGTCCCAACCCAGCACTAGACAAATCCCCTGTGTTAGCGGGTCGCAATTAACGTTACGTAGGGACAAACGGTCATTTGCCCCTATAGGGTGTCGATTTGTGTGCATATTGTGTGACAAATACATCCGATACGTTGGGTCAGGGCGAATGGCCATTCGCCCCTACAGACGCAAATTCCACATCATACAAGCCATCAAGAGATCAACCCAAAATCATGATGAAAGCGCTGAAATACTTCATTGGTCTTTGCCTGGGCATTTTGCTGATTGTGCTGCCGCTCAGCCAGTTTCAGCCCGCGCCGACAGAATCGCTGCAAACGCTAGCCGTTCAGCTCGATGGCCGCAAAAAGCCGCTAGATACCGTCGCCCGTGAAACCGTCGCCAAGATTCACGGTTCCACCCACTACACTGTGAGCAATGGCGAAAAGCTGGACTATCAGCAAGCGTACCTTTCCATGTGGTTCAACAACCGCGACTGGAACGACGAACCGTTTGTGCTGTTCAGCTATCGCCCGCTGAAGGAAGCGCTGGGCTTAGACGTAGAGCGCAAGTATTTCAGCTTTAAGGAACTGGCCTATTCCGGACTGGGTGAGGTTGTCTTAACCGCTCGTCGCAAGCAGATTGAGGACGAAAACCTAACCCGCGATGAGCGCGAGGCTCAGACGATTGAAGAGCGCCTAGACCTAATGCTGCGGACAGTCGGCACAGGAAATCTACCGCTGGTGCCCCATCCCAGTGATATCAAGGGCAAATGGGTCAGTTTAGCCGAGGCTACGGAATACTATGCACCAGAACAAGCGGCGGCACTGCAAGCCCAGTTTGATCAGCTCAAGCAGGTGTATAACCTCAGCGATCGCAACACAGAAACCATCAACGCGATCGCATCGGCACTGCATCAAAATCTGGTGAATCTCAGCCCAGACGTTTACCCTGCGCCCAGTATTCTCAAGCGAGAAGTGTTCTTCAGCGGCTTTCATCCCTTTGCTAAAGCCTGGGTGCTATATGCGATCGCATTTCTCGTCATGTTACTCGCGCTCTGGCTAAAGCCTCTGGATTTGTACTGGAGCGCCATTGGTATTTTCACTGCTGGCATCTTGGTACAGAGCTACGGCTTTATTCTGCGGATGCAGGTGGCGGGTCGGCCACCCGTGACCAATATGTATGAGTCGGTGATCTGGGTCGGCTTCGGCATTGCGGCGTTTGCCTTGATTTTCGAGCTAATCTATCGCGCTCGCTATTACCTGCTCGCCGCTGCGCCGCTGTCGGTGCTGTGTTTGATTTTGGCCGATAGCCTGCCCGCTGTGCTGGATCCGAGTATTGAACCGCTGGTGCCCGTGCTGCGCGATAACTTTTGGCTGAGTGTCCACGTACCGACGATTACGCTCAGCTACGCCAGCTTTGCTCTGGCAATGGGTTTGGGACATGTCACCTTGGGCAACTACCTGTTTACACCCCAGGCCAAAGACCGAATTCGCAATCTGTCCCAGTTAAACTATCGCGTTTTGCAGGCTGGGGTACTCTTGCTAACCACCGGGATTATTCTGGGCGGCATTTGGGCGCATTTCTCCTGGGGGCGCTTTTGGGGCTGGGATCCAAAGGAAACCTGGGCGCTGATTGCGCTGCTCTGCTACCTGGCTCCGCTGCACGGTCGGCTGGTCGGCTGGATTGGCAACTTTGGCATCACGGTAGCCAGCGTGGTTTCATTTAATGCCGTGTTAATGGCCTGGTATGGCGTCAATTTCGTTCTGGGCACCGGACTACACAGCTACGGCTTCAGCACGGGCGGCTCAGAACTGATGATTGCCGGAATCGTTGGTCTCGACTTACTGTTCGTATTGGTTAGCGCGATTCGCTACAAGGGCTGGTTCAAAGCTGCCCCCGCTGCTGATCCTGATTCACAACCAGCAGTCAGCATAAATTCCCTGGCCTCCGATATTGTCGCCAAAAACTAATGCAAGTCCGTGTCTAACAACCAATAGTTTTTGTGAGAGGCTGGCTTTGTCCACATTTAGCGTAGCCCTATGATCCCCCGCTGTCGCCGCCCCCTTAAAAAAGGCATTCATATACTTGACGCATCCAGTGAAACAACTGATTGCCCTCACCCTAAATCCCTCTCCCACAGGGCGAGGGACTTCCGATCCGGCTCCTCTTCTCCCGTGGGAGAAGGGGCTGGGGGATGAGGGCAAGCGGTTGATGTCTCAAGTATGTCATTACCTTAAAAAAGGGGCTATTCCAACTCTGGCTCAAAGTTCCCCCTTTTTCTAGGCAAAGCCATGCCCAAAGGGCTATAGGGGGATTTAGGGGGATCTATGCAGAGTATTGCGCTAAACAAGTACCTGGCTTTGCCAGCCTTTCACAAAAATAAAATCGGGTTCCACTAAGCTTCGTAACAGTTTGCACTTGAGTGAGGAGATAGCCATCAATGGATCGACGCACATTTCTGTCCTGGGTGGGTCTAGGTGCGATCGCAAGTAGCTTACCCATTGCGATCGCAGCTTGCACACCGCAAGCAGAAAACGAAACCGCCGTAGAAGCAGAACCCCAACTCGATTCAATCCCCAGAGCAGACGGCTTTATGGCCATTGGCACCGTGGCTGAACTCGACGAAAAGGGATTCGTGCGGGATATGGAGTCGGTCATGAGTCCCGCCATTGCGATCGCAGATCCGAGCGGGTCGGGGGTAATCGCCATGAACTCTATGTGTACGCATCAGGGCTGTTCTGTTGCATGGAGCGCTGACGATCAGCTCTTGAAATGTCCCTGCCACGGTTCCCAATTTAATCCCGATGGCACAGTGGCTCAAGGCCCTGCCGCCGCACCGCTAGAGCGATATGAGGCAAAAATCGAGGATGATCTGGTCTTAGTCAAAGCAAGTTAGTCGTCTGTCAACTTTGTTTTAGTGGTTTTTGGTGGTTGATATGCCGCGCTGAGCGCGGCATATCAACCACCAAAAACTTAATTTACAGAGTACTTAGCACTCAAGTTTTGTAAGTGAAACAGCGGCCACCCGCCCAAATGGGGTATTCCAAGCCAAAACTACAGTTCAGAAATGCCGAGCATCGCGAGTAACTGATCCTCAGAAATTTGCGGAACACCAACCTTCTCAGCTTTGGCAAGCTTGTTACCGCTGGGGTTGTCACCAACCACAATGTAGTCCGTTTGAGCGCTAGGCATACTGGTGATGCGGGCACCTGCGGCTTGCACCATATCGCGTAATTTGTTGACATCAATTCCCTTAAACGTACCTGTAATTACGATGGTTTTGTCCGCTAGGGATTGATTCACGGCAGCATCTTCGGCGGGCGATGCGTCAGGCTCAGGCAATTCAGCCAATGATTTAGACGGAATTTCTGGTGTAGTCAATTCCTGCTCTGTTAGGGAGGAAGTAGAACTAGCTGGGGGTGCGGCTGGCTGATGTTGAGGTTGATCTTGACCAATCGGTGATTGAGCGCTTAACTGCTCATTTTCTTGCGTTAATGCGGCAATCTGCTGCTGTAGGCTGCCGACAACTTCCTGCGCCATTTTCATCGCTTCTTCCAGCGTGCGTTTTTCGCCTGTCAGTTTTTGTACCTGAGTTTCGAGCGACTGAACCGCCGACTGGGTTTGCTCTAGCGCTTGTTCAAGCTGCTGCCGCTCAGCGGTTAGCGTCTCCAAAGTTGCTTCTAAATCGGCATCAGGATTAGACACAGCCTGAGCGGACTGTTCGAGAGATGAGATCTGCGATCGCAACTGATCAATTGTTTGTTCAGCCGTCTGAACTTGCTGATTGAACTGCTGTCGCTCTTGGGTGAGCTGGTCGATTTGCGTTTGCAGGCTGGTGACAGTTTCCTGCATGGTGTTGAGATCCTGACGAGCGCGATCGCGTTCCTCAGTGAGCTGCTCGATCTGATCCTCGAACTCAGTTGGATCTTCCATTGCTTGCAGCATGTTGTCGAGTTCAGTATTTTGCTGCTGTAGGGTTTGAATTTGGGTTTGTAGCGTGCTCAGAGTCTCCTGCGTATCCTGCAATTCCTGAGTCAGCCGCTGCCGTTCGTCAGCCAAGGCTTCGATTTGGAACTCAAACTCGCTGGTATCAGCAGCCTGCTCAGTCGCCTGTTCTAGGGATAGGGACAGGTTCTCGTTTTGATGCTCTAGATCGCGAATCTGGCTCTGTAAGTCCTTGAGAGTTTCCTGGCTGGTTTGTAGCTCCTGCTCTAGCTGATTGCGCTCTTGTTGGAGGGAGATTAGCTGAATTTCCAACTCGTCGGCATCAGCAGATTGCTCTAGAGCAGCGTTTAGTTCAGCGTTTTGCTGTTCGAGGGTGCGGAGTTGAGCCTGTAGATCGCTAATAGATGCTTGGGACGCTTGGGCAGTCGCTTGAGCCGCTTGCAGATCTTGGGTTAACTGCTGCCGTTCCTGCTGAAGCCGTGCCAACTGGCTTTCTAACTCGCTGGTACTCGTCGCGGCATCAAGTGCCTCAGTTAGTTGCGAATTAAGCTGCGAGTTCTCCTGCTGTAGTTCGCTGATTTGACTTTGCACCGCTGCCAGATCGTCTTGCAGCGATCGCAGATTGGTCTGAAGTTCATCTCGTTCCTGCTGGAGAGCGGCAATTTGGTCTTCCAGTTCAGCCGTGTCTACCTCAGATTCCGTCGAGGTGACTAAGGCAAGCTGCTGTTCAAGCCGTTCAATTTCCGCTTGCAGAGGCGCGATCGCAGTTTGGGCATTCTCGGTTTCCTGTTCGAGATGTTCGCGATCTTGGCTGAGGTCGCGGACAAGCGCGTCGAGCGAATCAACCGTCGATTGAGATTCTTGCAGCGCCTTCTCCAATTGCTGCTTTTGCTGAGTGAGTTCGTCTACCTGGGCCTGGAGACTATCGGTAGCTCTGCTAGATTGGGTTTCAGCAGTCGCCAAATCGGCCTGAAGCTGCTCATTGAGCTGAGTAAGCTCCGCCAACTGCTGCCGCAGAGTGCTAGCGGCGTCCTGTTCCTGCTGAAGAGCGACTTCTAGTTCGTCAATTTGGGTCTGCCAGTCCGCACCATCCGTACTGGGCATGGATGCCTGTTCCAGTTCGGTGATGATAGTTTCGCGCTCTGTCAGTTGAGCCGCTAAGTCCTCTTTCTCAGCCGTGATTGCCTGAATTTGCTGGCGTAAGGTTTGTACCGTATCCTGTTCACTGTGCAGTTGAGCGGTGAGTTCTTCGAGTGTCGCCTGAGCATCTGCGACGGCGGATTGCGACTCCACCTGGGCTTGTAGAACTGCGATCGCAGCTTCTTTTTCATCCAGATCGGTTGCCAGCTGTTCTTTTTCGGCAACTAGCGTATTGATTTGCGCTTGCAGGGTTGCAATCTGGCTCCGGGCTGTTGCTAAATCAGCCTCTAGCTCTGGGCGTTCGGCCTGCTGCTGTTCAGCCTGCTGGAGCTGGGTTTGCAAAATTGCGATCGCGCCTTCCTGTTCGGCTAAATCGCTGGTCAGACTAGCATTCTGCGCCTGTAGCTGCTCTAGTTCCTGTTGAATCGCGGCCTTTGCTGTGCGTTCCTGCTCTAGCTCTGCCTCCAACGTTGATAATTGGGCCGCATGAGTAGTCGTATCCCGCAGTTGCGCCTGTAAACCCGTAATTTCGATCTCTCTGGCTTCCAGTTCTTCCAGCAAATCGTCGCTATCCTGAGTGAGCTGAGCGATCCGCTCTTGTAGCGTCGTTGCCGAGGTGCGCTCCTGTTCGAGTTCTGCTTCTAAATCTTGCAGTCGAGTTTGCTGCTGCTCAGCGGTTTTTAGTTGGGATTGGAGAGTTGCGATCGCGCGTTCTTTTTCGCTGAGTTGATCCGTTAGCGTTGCCTTCTCCTGATTGAGCGCCTCCACCTGCTCGCGCAACGTGGTAGCAGAAACCTGCTGCGTTTGGAACTGAGCTTCTAGCTCCTGACGCTGCTGCTCAAGGGCGGTAATCTGCTGCCGCAGCTCAGTAGCAGCCTGACGCTCCTGGTCTAGCGCTTCATCCACATCCGTTCGAGACGATAGCTCAGTAATCTGCCGCTCCAGAGCCGCAACGGTTTGCTGAGCCAGTTGCAGCGCCTCTTCCATTGTTTGCCGATCAGTGGTCAGGGATGCAATGCGGGGTTCTAACGATCGAATCGTTTGCTGAGCGGTGTTCAGGTTAGCCAGTAACTGCGATCGCTCTTGGGTCAGCAGGTCAATTTGGGCTTGAATCTCTTGGCTAGACGAAGTTTCAGCCGCAGTAGCTTGTTCCAACTCAGCCTGCTGCTGCATTAGCGATCGCACACTCTCCTCGGCCAGTTCCAGTGCTGCGGTCAGGGATTGCTTGTCTTGATTGAGCGTTTCCACCTGGGACTGAAGCACCGCAATTTGCTCCTGGGCCACTGCCAGATCCCCAGTGAGCCGAGTTTGGCTGATCGTCAGGTTTTCAATTTCAGTTTGTAAATGTGCGGTTGCCGCCTCGTCCGGCTGCACCGCTTGCTGAATTTCGCGCTCTAAACTCGCTTTCTGAGCCTCTAGCCAATCCGCCCGCTGCTGAAGCAGATCGACCGATTTCTGAGCATCCTCCATCAGTTTTTCCAGCGAACTGCGATGGCGGCTCAAATCATCCACCTGCTCTTGTAGCGTCTGCACCGTCTGCTGAGCCAGCTTCATCGCCTCTTCCAGCGTTGTCTTATCCTGAGATAGCTCACTCACCTGCTGCTCTAGCGACTGCACGGTTTGCTGAGCCAGCGCCATCGCCGCTTGCATAGTGGCATTTTCGGTCGTCAGGGCTGCAATCTGCTGCTGGAGTTCTTCGAGCTGAGCCGATGCGGCTGTCTCAGCAGTTGCTACAGCTTGGGCCTGTTCTAGGTCTGCGATCGCAAGGCTGAGCTGATCGCGTTCGGCAGTAATCGCCTGAATCTGTTCTTCTAAGATCCGAATTGAATCCTGAGCCTGTTCAAGCTGAGTCGCCAATGCCTGTTCCTGCTGGTCAGCATCCGTTTGCCCCGATTCCAGTTCATTAATTTGCGCGGTGGCCTGTTCCAGTTGATCCGTCAGCTCCGCCTGCCGCTGGGTAAGCTGGTTGACCTGAGCTTCAAGCTGGTGAGCGGTTGATTCAGCCTTCTCCAATGCCTGCTGGAGAGTTGCGATCGCATCTGCATCGGCATCTTGACTGTCTTGACGAAGGGTTTCAAGCTGCTGTTGGAGAGTTGTGATGAGAGAAGTGCGATCGCGCAGGTCGGCTTCCAGTTGAGCATTCTGCTCGGTGAGAGCCGTGAGCTGATCGTGCAGCGTATCGGTATCGGTGCTTTGCTCTCCCAAGGTAGCTTCAAGCTGCTCTTTGGCCTGGTTGGCCTCATTGACCTGCTGTTCCAGGGCTTGCACGACGTTGCGGGTCAAATCCATTGCCTCTTGCAGGGTTTGCCGCTCTTGGGACACCTCATCAACCTGGCGCTGAAGCTGAGCAACGGTGTCGGTTGCCTGTTGCAAGTTGCGGGTGAGCTGTTCTTTTTCCTGTTCGAGACGTTCGGAGCTAGCCTCAATTTCTTTGAGCTTCTGCTTTGAGGATGGCTGCACCACTAGCCCGATGACAAAGGTGATAACGCCAACGATTGCGGTCAAGCTATACGAAATGTCGCCGTCCATATCTCAAATCTCCCGCAGCCCCAAATGTCTACAACTTACTGATCATCTCCCGTGATACCAGGAATTGGAAAGGTTGCAAGCAGTTCAGTTACGAATTGATGTAATGGGAGACATTATGGGCAGCTTATGGGTAGGTAGCGATCGGTTTAGTTGAGCAACGCAAAATCAAACAATTGCAAAAATTGTGCTTTAACTAGACAAGCTGTAGGAATATACAGTGCATATCCAGTTTTGTAGTATAAATACTACTCATCTTGAGTATATGCATGATTGTCCGGTCACCATTTGGATTTGATGAAAATAGAATCAAGCAACTTAATTACTACTATTGATTTTAAGGCTATATGACCTTATGCACTTCTTTTCGCCAATTGACGCTTTACTGGTTCATCAGCTTCGTAATATCGCCGACATTCTTAACATATCGAAAAAAATAGAAGATGACTTTCTAGGCGCTCAAATAAAAGAAAAGCTTTTTGAATTCTATCGAGATCGAAAAGGCCCTACTCACAATGTTTATCAAGTTGCAGCTCTTTGGAGAGATTTAATCTCCAGCTTAATCGAAAATAAAAAAGTCAAAGAAGACAATAAAAAGAGAAAGCAATCCATTTTAAGTAGTCTCAAAAATCTAAGCACACCTACCCAACTAAACAACCCAGATATCATAGAAGACATTGTTAGAGATATATTTATCTTATTTTGGGAAGAAGTTGATAATAAAGATAAACGAAAATTTAGAGATGCCATTCGTAAAGATCTAGAGAAATACAAGTTAAGATTTACCGATTCAGAACTTGATAAAATGCCTCGTGATCTATTGTTGGGTACTCTTGGTGGAATCTCGCCTCTAGCTATTCCAATAGTATCCAGTATTATGCTCCAGCAATTGACTCAAGGTTTTATGGCTTGGCTATTAATTAATGTGTTGGGGCAAAAAGCTTTACAGGTAGCAGTACTTAGTTCACTATCAGGACCTCTAGGATGGGGTGTTGCCGCGAGCGCATTAGGCATCGGAACAGTTTTCTCTGCCATGTCCTATCTGTCTTATAGTCAAAAGCAAGCCGATCTTCCGTTTGTTCAAGCGATCTTGTTCATTTATCTTTATCGTTACCAAAACCGTTTTAATCAAAGAAGAAGAGGCGACTCAGCATGAGTTATCAATTTGTTGTTGCATTGCCCAAGCATTTAGAAGCTGCTTATAGAGCTGGTGAAATTGTTGTCACAGGTGGAGTTGCTAGATATGCAGATGGTAGAACAATTGCTGCTCACCTAGAACAAGTTGCACCTTTTGCCACAAATGCGCTTGGAATGGCTAATCCTCAATTGGCTTTAGTTAATACAGCCTTTGAAGCCATCAAAGTTGGAAAGGGTATGATTGTAGATACAGCCAAACTAAATCAAATTATTAAGTTGACTCAGCAAATTCAAGTCCTTTCTACCGTAAATATTGCAGTTTCAGGAGTTACGCTGGGTACTTCAGTTCTTGGATTTGCAATAGTCATCAATCAATTAAATCGGCTAAGTCGAAGAATTGATCACTTAGATTCAAAGCTACAAGAGATAGACTCAAAGACCTCAGATTTATGTCAAGACAGAGTGGGAGAACTCTTAGAGCGAGTTGAATGCCATATCAAAGATTGCATATCTTTGATATGGCACCTCGAGAATAAAACGTGGAGTGATCAATTAAATAGAGAGACTGAAAGGCTTTGTAATAGTGTTGAATCACTACTTAAAAGATTAATTGTCAAGTATTGTAATCGAGATGGAATCAATATATCACTAGAAATTGCCCAATGCTTGTATGGCAGCTATGCCAATCTGCTAAAAGTTTATTTAACCATTCTGTATTTACATCAGGAAGATTTAGATTATATTGCTCCAAGACTACAAACTCTTGAAAAGCTTGCGGCTCAGTTAGCCTCACCAGATATAATAGATGAGCTTTATGAAGAGTATTTATTCAATCAGGAACGACGATTCTCTGAAAACGAGCTTGACATCATCTTAGAGCTTTATAGGTATGGCTGTAAGAATACAAGCCAAGAAATTCAGAATCATTATGAAATTGTCACAAAAACATCGCTTAAAGAATTCAAAGGCTGGAAAAAGTTATTGAAAGCAAGTGAAGAACCCTTGATCTGGATTGAACACTCAACTTAGATGGATTTTCTAAAACTTGATAGGATCAAAAGGGCGAATGCCATTCGCCCCTACGGTGTTGTCATAGAAATGGTGTATATTTTGATGCCTTTCGCAGCAATTGAGGTCATCAAAATACACGATCAAATTGTGAATTTTATACCGACTATTGCATCACCCTCAGCAACGTCAACATGCGATGCTTAAACTCTGACAATGAACCATCCGGATACATCTCCATATGGCTCCCGCTATCCGTCACCTGCCAAATATACTGAGTCTCACCGAATCTCAAAAGTCCCGATTCTAACAGCGACGCATCACTTGCATCATGCCGCCGCATCAGTTGATTAATATTTCGCACAGCATTAATTAATCCCTGCTTCTCTGCCGCTGGCAACTGACGCACATAGGGCGACATACAGAGCTGAACCAAGCTAAAACCTTTACGACGCAAACAATTTCCAAGCTGAACAATTGGAATCAGTTTGGGAGTTTTAGTAGCCATAAAGTAAATTTTGAATTCATTGATCGCTACCTTAAACAACAATCGTGAAGAACTGGAAAAGAGCAATACTTTTCTATCTCAAAGTAGAGGTACTACCTCTAATGGATTAAATCATAATTGACCTGCATCAACCAATAAGTAGACTCAGATCACAACTAATTTGTACGTAATTCACAACGATTGGGGTGAAGATGATCTAATAGGCTGGTAGCCAGCAATTTCAACCCAGTTGGATATCCATAGTTCCTATCAAGCAAGCACCAGCCTGACTTGTTTATCGGTTCTTTGTCATGTTGAACCCTCATGATGTCTTACGCGATCGCTACCAACTTCAGCGTAAGCTTGGGCAAACGGCTGGTCGGCAAACGTGGCTGGCACTCGATCAGGCCAGTCAGCCATCTGTGCCCGTGATTATCAAACTGCTCGCCTTTGTCGATCAGGTCAACTGGGATACGCTCAAGCTGTTCGAGCGCGAAGCCAATATCCTGCAACAGCTCGATCATCCAGCCATTCCACGATATCGCGACTACTTTTCCATCGACGATCGCGTCTTGTGGTTTGGTCTCGTGCAGGACTACATTCCCGGTAGTTCCCTCAGCGATTTAATCCGGCAGGGACGGCGATTTTCCCTAGAACAGGTGCAGCAAATTGCCATTGATCTACTCCATATCCTGATTTATCTGCATAACCTGACTCCACCTGTCTTTCACCGCGATATCAAACCCAGTAACCTGATTCTGGATGAGCGCGATCGCATTTTTCTAATCGACTTTGGTGCGGTACAAGATCGCGCGGCTGTGGAAGGGTCAACCTTTACGGTGGTTGGCACCTATGGCTATGCGCCGATGGAGCAGTTTGGTGGGCGCACCGTTGCCGCCTCTGACCTGTACTCGCTGGGCGCAACCCTGATTCACCTGCTGACAGGCGTATCCCCAGCCGACTTGCCCCAGCGCAACCTGCAGATTCAATTTACCGATCAGGTCAATTTGCCCGCCAACGTTACCCAATGGCTGCAAACCCTGACGCATCCCGATGTAAGCCAGCGGTTTCCGACCGCTCGGGCTACCCTAGACGCACTAGAGTACACCTGGAATTTAGCCTATGTCCAGACGCAAAAGCGCTCACAGTCATCGAATTTTAACTCAGTTAATTCTTTACCCCAGAGAGCCTTGCGTGAACTTCAGCGGTTTAATCGGACAGCTCGCTTCGCTAAATCTTCGCCGATATCTATCTCCCAGCCCATATCCAACCGTGTAACAATTCACGAAACTCCAAAGACATTAAAGATTGCGATCGCAAACGGTGACCCAGCTTATTCACTATGGATAGCAGGTAGTGGAACAGCCATTCTGAGCTTGGGCATACTGCTTTCAATTGCAGTTTTGTTTCCTATCATTCCCTTGCTGGTCATTGGCATTATTATCCTGGCCCATGCTTGGGACGCAGGAGTCACAACCCAAGTTGTTTTCCAAAACGGCACCTTTTCAATCTACCGGGAACCACCTCAATGGTCTAGCTTCGGCTCGTCAAAGCAACCCCGCACCGTCACCCAGCCAATTGGCGCAATCCAAGATGTTATCCAGCACGATATGCAGTTTGTGCAGGGCAAATCTCAGGTGACTCGCCGAGTTGTGACGATTCAAACGCAGACGCAAGACTTCTCATTCGGCAGGGGATTAAGCCGCAATGATTGCTTGATTGTGGCCCAAACCATCCGTCACTGGCTCAGCCTGCGCTAGATTGGATTTCTAACAAAGAAGCGCCCCGACGGGGCGGTATTTGTTTAGCGCGACACTCTGCATAGATCCCCCTAAATCCCCCTTAAAAAGGGGGAACTTTGAGCCAGAGTTGGAATAGCCCCTTTTTTCTAAGCGAAGCCATGCCCGAAGGGCTATAGGGGGCGGCGACATCGGGGGATCATACGGCTACGCTAAACAAGTACTCGGGGCGCTTCTTCAGCTTTTGGGTTGATTTATTTTTCAACAATTTCAAACGTAATCTGGGTGTCAAGCTGCGATCGCGCTTGACTACCGGGGCACAGCACGCCCGACACGGGGGCAGCATAGCGGGGATGAGCCGTTGCGACCAGCGGCACATGATGATCGGCCACCGCCACCGCATTGGTGGGATCAAAGCCACGCCAGCCCGCACCGGGTAAGTACACCTCTGCCCAGGCGTGCAGGTCGAGATTAGTCGCATCGGGGTCAGGCTGCTGATAGCCACTGACAAATCGAGCCGCTAGGCCAACCGCGCGACAGGCTTCAACAAATAAAACCGCATAGTCGCGACATGATCCCAGCTTTTCCTGCCAGGTAATGCCCGCCGGGAAGGGTTCTCCCGTTTCCCGCACGGTGTAATCACATTCGTCATGAATGCGCTGATTTAGCGTCGTCAGGAATGGCACTACTTGCCGATCAGCGCTGTGGTAAATATCTTGAGCAAGTGCGATCGCAACTGGATCAATCGTCTGCGTATACTGTCCGACTAAGTAAGGCTGGAGTTGAGCCGCCATCATCTGAGGATAGTGAATCGGCAGATGAACCGCCCAGGTTTCCAGCAGATAATTAAATGGATTCGAGCAGAGCGTTTCCACCTCCGATGTGACCTGCACCTTCAGCGACTCTAGCTCCAGATCGGCAAACCACAGCCGCGTCACGGCATTGCCCTCCAGTTCCGTTAGCTCAGACCAGCCCGCTGGTTCTGGATCAACCCGCATGACAAACTGATGGAGCCGCTGGTGCCCATCGCTGCGGGGCCGCAGCCGCACAACGTGCGGCATCAGCGCGACGGGCTGGCTGTAGGTGTAGTGAGTCGTATGGGAAATTCGATAATGCACAAGTAGGATTACGCTTCCACAGGTTCTAGGGTAAAGAAATCGGCAAACAGCTTGTCATTGATATCGTTGACGCGGCGCTGAATGCCGTCGAGAAACTCATGCAGTCCGTTTTCAATAATCTCCTCAATCGTGATGTAATCTAGCTCGGAGCGCAGCCGACCCAAAGCGCGATCGCTTTCTTTACGCCAGGTGCCCATCGGCATCCCCATAATTCGCTGAAGTGATTGCTCGGCATGAAGTAGACAAAACTGAATCGAACGCGGAAATTCCCGATCCAAAATCAAAAACTCGGTGACGGCATTGGGCGTAATCCGATACTGCCGCTTGCGGTACATTTCGTAAGCACTGGCCGATTTCAACAGCGCGATCCACTGTAGCTCATCCAAAACGCCGCCCACATCGGTCACCGACGGCAGCAAGATGAAGTACTTCACATCCAAAATTCGCGACGTTTTATCGGCCCGCTCCAGCAGGCGACCGATCTGGCCAAAATGCCAGCCCTCATTATGTGCGAACGTGGCGTCCATAATGCCCGAGAACAAATGGCTAGCCAGCTTCACCTCTGTAAAAAAGTCATGAATATCGGTCGATTCGGGATTCTTGGCCGCATCTCTGACCATGTAGTAGAACGCATTCAACTGCTCCCACATTTCCGAGGAGATAATTTCCCGCACCGAACGGGCATTTTCACGAGCGCGTTCCAGACAGGAACAAATCGAATTGGAATAGCTGCCGTCGAAGGTGAGAAACTGAATCACGTTTTCGGCATTGGCTTCCCCATAGCGCTCCTTGAACAAGGTGCGATCGCCCGTGGTAATAATCAGCGGTTCCCACTGCTGGGCAACGCCCACAGGCGAATCGAGCAGCAGGTTTAAATTAACGTCAACAAACCGAGCAACGTTTTCAGCCCGCTCAACATAGCGGTTCAGCCAGTAAATTGAATCTGCGACGCGACTAAGCATAGTTAAATTGAAGTTTATCTAGGTCGTGCTAAAAATGGGTTCGGTGGGGTGTCGAACATTGGACAGGGCAGGTTTCACCGTTCATGTGGATATCTCGACCCAGGTTGATCACCAAAACCTGCCCCTACAGAAGGGTGTCGGTTTGGACGAGACTAAATCACCCAGGTGTCTTTACTGCCGCCGCCTTGGGAGGAATTTACTACCAGTGATCCCTTTTTGAGTGCCACGCGCGTTAAACCGCCCGGATTCACGTAGATATCTTTGCCGTAGAGGATGTAGGGACGCAGATCGACATGTCGGCCTTCAAACTGGTCGCCAATCAGCGTCGGCACCCGCGAAATATTCAGCGTTGGCTGGGCAATGTAGTTGCGCGGATTGGCCTTGATCCGTTCCGCAAATTCCGCCCGTTCCTCCGGTGTCGCCTTTGAACCCATCAGCATGCCGTAGCCACCGGATTCATTCGCTGCTTTGACCACCAGAGAGTCGAGATTGTGCAGCACGTAATCCAACTGCTTCGGTTCCCAGCAGAGATAGGTGGGTACGTTAGACAAAATTTGGTCTTCACCGAGATAGTACTTGATCATCTGCGGCACATAGGCGTAGATCACCTTGTCATCTGCTACGCCTGTGCCCGGAGCATTTGCGATCGCAACTCTGCCCTCTCTAAACACCTCCATAATTCCGGGCACGCCCAGCATGGAATCGGCGCGAAACTCTTTGGGATCGAGGAAATCATCATCAATGCGGCGATAGATCACATCTACCCGCTCCAATCCTTTTGTCGTCCGCATCTTCAGAAAGCCATCGGAGACCACCAAGTCGCGCCCCTCTACCAACTCCGCCCCCATCTGCTGCGCTAGGAACGAATGCTCAAAATAGGCTGAGTTGTACATGCCCGGCGTCAGCACCACCACGCGCGGGTCGGGCACGGGTGGAGCCAAATTTAGCAGCGTTTCAAGCAGTTGGCTGGCATAGTCATCTACAGGCCGAATGTTCATCTGCTGGAAAATTTGCGGGAAGGTACTCTTCATCACTCGCCGATTTTCCAGCACGTAGGACACACCGGACGGACAGCGCATATTGTCTTCCAGCACAAACCACTCACCACTGCGATCGCGCACTAAATCCGTTCCGGTGATGTGACACCAAATTCCTTCGGGTGGTTCTAGACCAATGCAGGGCTTGAGGTAGCCCGTCGCTGACTCAATCAGATCGCGGGGAATAATACCGTCATTGATAATTTTCTGATCGTGATAAATGTCGTGAATAAATAAGTTCAGCGCCTGAATCCGCTGCCTGAGACCTTTTTCCAGCCGATCCCATTCCTGCGACGCCACAATGCGGGGCACAATATCAAATGGAAAAATGCGCTCGGTGCCTTGATCATCGCTGTAAACGTTAAACGTCACCCCCAGCTTAAACAGCGCATTCTGGGCAGCTTGCTGACGACGCTTAATTTCCTCAATCGACAGCGAACCTAACCGCTCAATCAGCGGCTTGGCCTCGGTGCGAGGCGTGCCATCTTCTAAAAACAGTTCGTCGTAAAAGTCTCCAGGATCATATTGATTAAACTGCACGGTTCTGTTCGTTTGCGATTGAATCATGTGCGACTGCATCGTTTGCGACTGGATCGTTTGAGATGTATGCATGATGAAAGGCTCGCAGGACTTCAGACTGTAATCATCAATACGGAACGCCATTACTTTTTATAACCCTGGAGTGCTGAAATACTGTCTCCGCTTAAGCTTGGCTTTGTTTTTCAAAAAATTAATTAGTTATAGCAATAGTCACACTGGTTAGGACATTGGAACCTTTGAAATGTTCAAACATTCGAAAACCGGAAACCCAATAAAAAAGCTCCCGGCGTACCGAGAGCTTAAGTCCGTTGATTAGTAGATTGTTAAGAGAACGGAGCCTAGATTAGGCAAACCACTCCTCAACTGCGTCTTCTTTAGTATTGGTGCGGCGATCAGGGGTTTCGCGCTCGAACTTCATGTGGATGGCGCGGTTTTGCTCACCATCTGCTGCCACAGCCATGATCGGGAAGTCGATCAGACCATCTTGGAAGGACATCTGGAAGCGGAACGTACCGTCTGGATTGAGCTTGATCGGGCGGCCACCGATGGTGACGGTCGCATCCGGCTCAGTTGCTCCATAGACAATCAGTTCAGCATCGGCAATCAGCCAGAACTTGCGGGGACGAATCGGCGGAGCAGAAGCGGAGAAGCCAACGCCGGACATGCCCATCCCGGACATGGTGTATTCGCCATAGCCCATCATGCCAACTCCAGACATGCCCATGCCGACGCCGGACATGGTCAGTCCAGCACCCGATATGCCCATGCCAACGCCGGACATAGTCAGTCCAGCTCCAGACATGGTCATACCCATGCCCATGCCAACGCCGGACATGCTCATGCCAGCACCGGACATGGATTTTTCAGCCCACTGACCGACACCAGAGGGGAAGATGAACGAGCTGACGCCAGAGCCAGGCACATGCTGCATGGAGCCGTATAGAGAGCCCGCAATCCGCTGGGCTTCGGCATCCTGGGCCATGTCGTAGATCTTGTCATAGAGCGGATAGGCGCTGCTTGCCATCTGCTTGGCGGGAGGAACGAGTTCCAGGAAGGTCTTGCCGCGCAGATCATCTTTCCAATCGACGGAGATGTACTGATCGTCAATCCAATCAGAGGGATAGACAGGAGGAATGTGCGCGATCGCAGATCGAGCGAGCAGCAACCAGCGGCCATCATTGCAGACATAGCCAATTTCAACTACGTAATCGCGATCGCTGACGGGTACAGGTAGGTACCACTCACGCGCCATCTCGTCACACTCGTACTGCTGCAAGCTGTGGGGAGATTGGTAATCAAGATTGATATCGGTTACGTCACAGAATCGCAGCGCCAAGCGGGAACCGCCTTGACTCCGCAACTGGTTCTTGTGCTCGATAGGAACATCCCAGTAGGCATAGGCCCACTGCGGATCGCGAGGCATCAAAACGATGCAGCTTTCACCGTAACCATCCGGTAGATCCGGTAACCCTTCATCGACAGAAGCCAAGGTCTCGGCTGAGAGATCATCCTGACCAACTTCAAATTTTGTTGCTTCCACTTCCTCTTGAGCCTCCACTGCGGCAGTAGGTACGACGGGAATTGGTGTCGTCGGCATACTCGTGGGCATAGAGGGAGCCTGTGCTTGCTGAGCTTCCTGAATGGCAACCACAAGCTGGGATTTCCGCATGCGGCTGTACCGAGAGACACCAAACTCGCTGGCTACCTTACGCAGTTGTCGAAGGGTCATCTCTTCTAGGGGGGGACGTTCTTTAGCCATGATTAGCCTCCAGACTGGGAACGACAGATGAGAATGAAACGTGTCATAAAAGACTGCTGCGAACCGTATATCTTGAGCCAGCAGACAAACTGATGTGAGTCACGAACCATGTGTGGTGATCAATCACAGAGATGCACAGGGCACAAAAGTGTAAAACGTGCGATCGCACATGACTGATCGTGTTCTTGATCCCCATCAGCGCTCTGCCAACTCAAGTTATGAATTTTTGAAGCTCGGGGATCGCTGTTACTTCTGATCATGCAAGAAAAGCCCTCTGGGATCAAGGGGTGATCCCTATGCAGATCGATATAAAATCGGCCTCAGTACGAGTTTTTAAGCTTTCTGGGATCATAAAGTCATGATTTTATAACATTTAATCTCAACGGGGATCGTAAAGTCATAAATTCATGACATTTAGCTCCCCGTACTGATCTCCTACCCGATCACCCATTCACCCGATCACCCATCCACTCAATGCCGAAACCGAACAGGATATGAGAGGATCACACTTACTGCTTTGTCCTGAGCTATTATCCTGAACCATGCCTTCTAACCCGACATCACCTTCCCAATCGCCAGATGAACTTGCAACTGAAGCCGCGCCTGAACCCGTGAATGAAGTCCCTGGAGATCTGCCAGCTAATAGTGCCGCAGAAGCTAAGCGGGGACTAATTAGCCGAGTCTTGCCATCTGCGATCGCGCTTTGGCTAAAGTCACAGGTTGAACATGTGGAAGATCTACAGATTCGGATTGAGGGACGCGATCGGCAAATTCTGACGGGGCATGTGCCTGGAGTCCAGCTTTCGGCGCGCAAAGCGATTTATCAGGGCATTCACGTCAGCCACATTCAACTGGCGGCTACGGGCATTCGCGTCAATCTGCGGCAAATTCTGCGGGGTAAACCGCTGACGCTGCTGGAGGTGATTCCGGTACAGGGAGAACTGACGGTGACGGAAGCAGATCTGAATGCGTCGCTGCTGTCGCCGTTATTAAAAGATGCAGTAACTGAGTTTCTGGTGGGTCTACTGCAATCGGGTCATGCCGTCGAGGATCTAGACGATTCGACTGAACAGATTGAATTGCAGGAGCTGCAAGTACTGATCGGTGATCAGCAGTTAACGCTGGGTGCTCAATTGGTGTCGGCTAGTGGCTCAACCACTCCGATCGCAATTCGGACTGGACTAGCAATTCGCGAAGGTTCAATTTTGCAGCTCATTCAGCCGATTTGGTTGCCCCACCTACGCGCCAAGCGGGGTCTTCCGTTAGATGATCTAGACGGTCATGAGATTCCACTAGGGACGGATGTAAATTTGCACACGCTGTCTTTGGCATCGCAACAGCTACTTTGCCAGGGTCAGATTAACGTCATCCCAGCCTAAAAAGCCCAAAAAGCGTTGAGCGCAGTCATGTGGTGCATGACTGCGCTCAACGCTTTTTGGATTATCTAGAGCACTTACGGATCAACCCAGCGACCGTCTGCTTTGATCAGGTTAATCAACTCGGCTACGCCCTGATCTTCGGGGACGCGCTTAATCTCTTCGCGACCGCGATACAGTGCGATCGTACCGGGTTGTTTACCGACATAACCATAGTCCGCATCCGCCATCTCTCCAGGGCCGTTGACGATGCAGCCCATGACAGCAATATCCAGACCTGTGAGATGCTTAGTGGCCTCGCGGACTTCGTGCAGCACATCTTCTAGATTGAACAGCGTCCGTCCACAGGAGGGACAGGCTACATATTCAACCATTGTTTTCCGCAAGCCCAACGCCTGTAAAATGCTGTAGCAGACGGGAATTTCCTTCTCTGGCGCTTCAGTCAGCGAGACGCGAATGGTGTCGCCGATGCCCTCGGCCAGCAGCGTACCGATACCAGCCGTGGACTTGATTCGACCGTACTCACCGTCGCCTGCTTCGGTAACGCCCAGGTGCAGCGGGTAATCCATCCCCAGCTCGTCCATCCGCTGCGCCATCAGCCGATAGGCAGCCAGCATCACTGGGACGCGGGAGGCTTTCAGGGAGATCACCAGATTGCGATAGTCCAGCGACTCACAGATGCGAATAAACTCCAGCGCCGACTCAACCATACCCTCGGGCGTGTCGCCGTAGGTAAACAGCATCCGCTCCGCCAGGGAACCGTGATTGACGCCAATTCGCATCGCCTTGCCCTGATCCCGCAGTGAAATGACCAGTGGCTCTAGCGTTTCACGAATTTTCTGACCGATTTCATCAAATTCGGCTTGGGTATATTCAGTGCGATCGCTCTTTGGCTTTTCGAAGACGTATAGGCCAGGATTAATCCGTACCTTATCGACGTGCTTGGCAACCTCTAGGGCAATTTTCATACCGTTGTGGTGTACGTCTGCCACGAGGGGAACGGGCTGATAGGTGTCGGCTAGCTTTTGCTTGATTTCGGCCAGAGCTTTAGCATGAGCCATGCTGGGCACGGTCACCCGCACAATTTCACAGCCCTGTTCATGCAGGCGGCGAATTGCGGCAACGGATCCGTCAATATCCAGCGTATCCTCATTGATCATGGACTGGACAACGACGGGATGACCGCCGCCAATTGTGACGGAACCGACCGGAACGGGGCGAGTCTTGCGGCGATGAATGGTGGTATCGGTTAGTGCGGGAGCATCTGAAATCGGTGATGCGGTGGGATTCGACAACGTCTGCATAGGAAGGAATCTGACAGGGATTGCCATTAAACTTCAGCCTGTGTTCAGGCTAATATAAAGTCCGGTTGAAAACCCATGATTGATTGTTTGAGAAACGCTTGCGGAGCAAGCGTTTCTCAAACAATCAATCATGGGTTCTTATACGCGAACTTCATACAATCAAAACACAGTCTACCTATACAGAGTGCCATAGTTTGGAACCACTGTGGTAAAGCTTTGGTTATTGTGAATTCATCCTGCGCGTTCACTCCCATCTCGCTAGCACGATATTGAAACTGGCTGGAACTAATGCGTTATCCAAACAAATCGCATGCGATCGCAATTCAATTCCCCAGAGACTTATGAAAACTAAGCAAAGGGCGCAAATAACACGAGCCACAGTGGAATCACGCCAATAATGGCAACGCTGCTAATCGCCACCCCGCTGGCTACTAAATCCCGATCCAAATCGTATTCTTCGGCCAAGATTAGGCTAGCGAAGGCGCTAGGCATCCCCGACATCAGCACCAGTGCTAGACGCGCATCTCCGATGATGCCAACGGCTGTTGCGGCTAGACCAATCAAGAGCGGCGTTAGCAGCACCCGCGTCAGCGTTGGAAATACCGCTAGTTTGACGCTCTTCCAACCCTGGACTTGGCTGAGCCGCATCCCCATCAGCACTAGAGCACTGGGAATAATCACCCAAATTGAGCTGTGCAAACCCGCTTCGATGGGTTCCGGTAGAAACAGCGATCGCGTTGCCCATCCCAAGGCAAAACCCCACAGCGAGGGCACGGTCAGTACATCTCGCAGTTGTCGCCACCAGCCTTGTTGAGCCTCGGTTTGACCGAAGCGACTGGCACAGAACACGCCCAGTCCATAGGTGCCAATAATGTTGTGAGCAATGCTGTAAAACACAATCCAGCTCAAATACTGTTCGCTCACCAGAATTGGCGCGATCGCAAGTCCCACAAATCCGGTATTACCCAAAATCGAACACAGCACAAAGCTACCGCGACTCGCTCGCGCATCAGTTGCGATCGCGCCCAGCCAGCTCAAACCGCGCCAGTTGATTTCTGCCAAAATTAGCCCCAGAAACAGCGCTCCAATTACGAAACCGGGAGTTAATCCGACGCTGCCACTGAAATCAGCCCGTCGTGCCAAGCTGAACAGCTCTAGCGGCACACCGACCCAGTACAGCACCCGCCCCAGCAAACGGGGAAAGGTCTGGGGTAGCAAACGAAACAGCAGTAGCCCTAATCCTGGCCACAGAAGCAGCGGCATATAAGCCCGAAAAAGGGTTTCAGTCATCAATGTCGCTTATCTCAAGAACGGCAACCTACTCGTCTGCCAACTTTACACTGATCGATTTTGGTGATTGCTGTGCTTTGTGCGGCACAGCAACCACCAAAACTGATTGGGCAGAACAACTTACTCTGCTTTGTATTTTCTTAAGATTGATGACCTGTAGCAAGTGCTGTAGATTACGTCTGCCGATTAATCTGCGGATTGGAAACGGCTGATGCAGGTATGACTTGGGACGTGAAAACGCTCACCCCCGCAAGTCATACCTAAATTCAGCGACGCTCATTAGTTGGCCAGATTCATTCCCTGTACTTTCCATGCGCCGTCTTGACGCACGAGATCGTACTGAACATTGAGCGTACTGTCATAGGACTCATTGGGATCAATGATGCCACCTGCATAGAAATCGCCCTTCTCCCGGACGGTTGCCCGAATTGAAGTTTGGTCTAACTGAGTAATATCTTCATCAGCAAATTCAGCCTCTAGCACCTCATGCTCATAGCCAAAATACAAATTTTGATTGGCAAACTGAGTCGCTTGCGTCAGCCGCCGAGATAGCTCAGGTTCAACCAAGATCGTGGCAAGCTGGTCAAGGTCGTGATCGGGGCCATAGGCAGCCTGCTTAGCGGCTAACCACTGTTGAACAATGTCTTGCGCCGTCGGTTCGGCTGGAGTATTAACGGCTTCAATGGCTTCTGTCTCAGAACCCTCAGCAGCCGGATCTACCTCAGCAGCCGGGGGTTGCTCTACAAGTTCGGTATCACGACTGCTCAGTAAGCTAAACGCACGGCTAATCAAAAAGCTCAGTGCGGTAATGCTGACCAACAGAACAAAGATGACCAGTGCCAACCGATCCAGCCGTAACGAAGCAGATGAGTTGCGCTGGGACGCTGAGCGATTGGAACGATTCGAGCGATTGCCACTCGCTGGTCGGTTGACGGGCTGATCGCGCCGAGCCGAGACCGTTGGGGCTGGCGCAGATGATGGGCTAGTGGTACCGGAAGCCGATGTGCCAAAACGTCCCGGACTCAAACTGCCATCTGGAGAGAGTTTTGATACCGATTCTGCCATTGATGCAGGACGGTTGCGCGACGCTGCTCCATTCTCAGAGACTCCGTTGCGACTAGCAGGTGGGGAGGGTTGGGGCCAAGTGGAATCTAAGTCGGTCGCAGTCTCAGGGTTGACCAGCGGATTGGGCGGTAACGGTGAGCCACTGGCCGATGATGGACTATGTCCTCGATTGGGCGGAGCATAGGCCGAGTAGGCATCATGACCCGATCGCAGATTTTGTGCCGTTGAGGGGTAATCATCTCGTGGATAATCCGGAGGATAGTAGTCACTGCCGTTTGAACCACTATCTGGGATCGGCGAAGAGGGTGCCGGAGATGCGATCGCAGTTCCAGCCCCAGTGCTCGATACAATCGGTTGCGCCAAGCGATCGCGCGGACTCAGATTGCGGGTGCGCCAATCGCGAATATCTTCCGAGAGGAATGAGGGGGCATCAGCCGGATAACCTGTAGAACTTGCCGCCCCGGTGCCCACAGAAACGGGGTGACCCATCATCGGCGTAGCCTCACGCGGCAGCTCCTCTAGATAGGCTTGCACCTGCTCATTGGCAAAATAATCCTTCAGCGAAGCCGTTTGAGTCGCCAAATCCCGAAAGTGGGGAAAGACTTCTTGCTGTAGCCAGCGTTCAGCATACAAACACAATCCGGGCAGCAAATCGGGCGCGTCCTGGGAATGCTCACGAATAAAGGCAAGTGGCTCATATTCCTGGCTCAGCTCCAGGGCACGGCTCGCTTCCTCGGTTTGACCCAGCAGCAGCGCACAAACAGCCTGCTCTAGATGCACATCCTGCCGATCGCTCAGTTGAATCAGCATTTGCTTAGCCCGCCGCACCAAATACGGCTGCTGCTGAGCAAATCCCCGCGCCAAGAGGGCATAAACGGCTAGATAAATCGCCACAGCTGACGGACGACGCGCTTCGGCCTCAAACAGCGTTTGCTGTTCGGCAACAGTTAAATAACCCCGCAGTTGCTGAATAAACCGCAGAAAGTCGTCAATGCCAAGACCCGACTGGTCGTTGCCATTGCCATCGATCCCCTGTCGCTCCTGCAACATCTGCTGCAACAGCTTTAAGCCCCGCTGCCGCTCATTCAGGTAGGTTTCCGGCAGCGCCAGCAATTCCAAAATCCGATAGGGACGCAGCTTATACAGATCAGCTACGATTTCCTGACGCAAATTCTCAAACAGACCCTCCCGCTGGAGCAAATCCTGGCCTGTATCAAGCGATTCTGCCGCGCCTTCGTACAGACCCTGCTGCCACTGTTCTCGTCCCAGTTCCAGACAGGCCAGCGCCACAGTCAGGACGATATCGGCTAAAGCGGTAGTCGGGTCACCAAACTGCCCGGAGCGCACATCGATATTGCCGCTGCTCAGGTAGGGACGCCCCAGCTTGATCACCAGTTCGTATTCACCCAGTTCCTGCAAAATCAGCAGGGCACCCACGAGCTGATGCTCGGCAATTTCAATCGAGGTATAGGCATCTGCGGCTCCACCGTTGCTGTCTGCCGCATTGGTAATCACCTCTTCCGGTTCATCATCCGGTTCTTCTAAGGCAATGTCATAGGATTTAGCGAGAAATCGCGCATCATACGCCTGCCGCTCCTCTGGATTCGACAAAACCTCATAGGCTTCGTCTACCAAAGATTTACGCGCTGCGATCGCAGCCTCGGAATACTCGCGCCGGGGCAATTGCAGCGTGCGATCGCGATACGCCTGCTGCAACTGTTCAGCAGCCGCCTGAATCGGCAAGCCCAGAATTCGGTAATAGTCCAACGGAATTCGCACAGTCTACGTCCCCAGCGACACACAACGACGAGAATGCAGATAGAATACACTGCTAACCATAAAGTGCCATCATCATAGATCGCGAAGCCTAAAATAATCGCTCAGCTTGCAATATCCCGCAACGAAGACATACAAAGTCTGATGTTCAAGCACCCTTTTCACCTAACCCATCAATACTTCTAGCCCTGTCTAAACCGACAAACCAAATTGTTAAGAAACATACTCAAGATTCATTGGGGCAACGTGGATTACGGTGATGACTTCTAAATCACGACCAGTGAGCGGCTCAATAGCAAACCTATCTAGTTGAGTCATTTAAGCAAGTATAAAACGAGAATTCAAATCGGCTCAGTATTGTATGCAATCTATGTGATTAGCAAGCGACCGATACGTGATCTGCATATTTAGAGCCACTTAGAACAAGTCAAGGCTAACTTTAATCCTCGGCGTCATCCTGATTGAATTTTAGGGCTTATGCAGTTGAGGGGGGTTTTGTGGGGGGTGCGAACCCAAAACACCCCCACCCCCCCACACCCCCAACCACTTT
>CBKWJC010000026.1:0-70854 GCA_966674685.1 uncultured bacterium | reverse complement strand
AATGGTTACCTATCTCATTATCTTTTTTCTCTCATCAATAAATCAGCCCTGCCTTTTTAAGGGGAATTTAGGGGGATCTATGCAGAGTGTCGCGCTAAACAAGTACGCCCCTCCGGGGCACCCCCTTGGTTTTTAGGATGCGTTTATTTATATGCAGCTACTTAGCAGGAGCGAATAGCGGCAAAAGCAGTGCAATATCTGCCATCGGATACTATCGACCCCGATTCCCGTGATGCTACTATCGCGGCATTTAATTTGAGTGAAGAAAAGCTTTGATTATGGCGCGATGGGTAGCGGGAACGGCGATACAGCATGTTTGGCATCGATTTTGGCAGGATGCCCGTCAGTTACCCCCACAAACCTGGTCGCGCTGGGGCGGCACGTTGGCAATTAGTCTCGGTATCTGTGCCGTCTGGACAGTTTGCGTCATGGCCTACGCCAAATCCGTTCAAGATCAGTGGCTGCAAGCTTGGGATAATCGGATGCTGCCCTTGATCATCGAGCAGCTACCGCTCAGTTTCGCGCAGGGTATCACCTGGGAATCCTTCGGCAACCTCATGATTATGCTGCCTACCGTGACCGTATTTGTGGTGATCATGGTGCTGCGATCGCAGCCAATTCTGGCGGCCAGTATGTTCGCTGCTTACCTTCTGCAATTCGCGCTGGTCTGGATTAGCTGGGGGCTTTGGAATCGCTCCCGCCCGGATGTAGTGGCTGACGGCATCGCCGCCCCCAGTTTGCACTCGTTTCCATCCGGACATGTTGTTGTGATTACCGTGGTGTATGGACTGATGACCTACTTGTGGTTACGAGCCGCTAAACATTGGCTTGAGCGACTGGTGATCGTTGCGATCGCACTCCTGTTTATGGGCCTAGTCAGCAGTGCCCGCTTAGCTTTGGGTGCCCACTGGCCTAGCGATATACTTGCAGGCTGGCTGATTGGCTTTCCCTGGCTGATTGGCGTGATTGTTGCGATCGCACGCGGCGAGTCTGCTGCGGATTCTACCCAACGATTCAAATACCGATCGAGTCGCTGATGCAAAATATCTAGCGCTGCGCGCTTAGAATCAGGAAGGTTATACGAGAGAAGCCGCGCTATGCGCGGCTTCTCTCATGTCGATAGGACGAATGCCATTCGTCCCTACATCACGCGATTAGCTCCGCTTGCAGAACCTGAGCACTGAGCTGTTCTCCAATTAAAACCAGTTGAGTTTGGCGCGGTTCATCCGCTGGCCACGCCCGATCATAGAAATAATCAAACCGATCGCCAACGCCTTGAATAACCAAGCGCATGGCTTTACCCGGAACGGCAACAAAGCCCTTAATCCGATAGATTTCGTGCTGCTGCACCAGTTGCTTCAGCCGCTGCACCAAGGGTTGAGGCTCAAATTCCTGATCCAGCGAGACATACACTGAGTTGATGTTGTCATCGTGGTCGTGATCCTCTTCATGATCGTGATGACTCGGTCGCTGGTCGAGGTGATCTTCAACGGCGGCATTGAATCCCAGCAGCACATCGGCGCTGAGCTGACCCTGATGACACGGAATGATTTTGACGCTATCAGGCAGCTCCTGCTTCAGCCACTGCTCCACGCGCTGACGGGTTGCAGCCTCAACCTGATCGGTCTTGGTCAGCAGCACCAAATCGGCGCAGGCCAGCTGATCCTCAAAGAGTTCCTCAATGGGTGTTTCATGCTCCAGGCTGTCATCCGCTTGACGCTGCGCTTCTAGGGCATCCAGATCGCCCACCAGTTGACCGTTAGCGAGAGCCGCGCAGTCCACGACGGTAATAACGCCATCAACGGTGGCTTCGGTGCGGATTTCAGGCCAGCGAAAAGCCTTGACCAGCGGTTTTGGTAGAGCGAGGCCACTGGTTTCAATCAGAATGGCGTCGATGCGATCGCGCCTTTTTAACAACTCCTGCATCGTCGGCAGAAATTCTTCCTGCACCGTACAGCACAGACAGCCGTTGGCCAGTTCCAGAATGTTGTTCTCTTCATCCTCGTCGTCATCGCAAACTTGACAAGTTCGAAGCAGTTCGCCATCGATGCCGACTTCGCCAAATTCATTTACCAGTACGGCGATGCGTCGGCCTTGATTATTTTGGAGCAGGTTGCGAATGAGCGTAGTTTTACCTGCCCCCAGGAAGCCCGTAATGACGGTAACTGGAATTTTATGCACGATAGGTGACCTTTCGAGACTAGATGGCCGAGATCAGATTGCCGCAATCGGCAAGCGTTGGTCTTACATCGTACAAAAAGAGTGAGCAAACCGATAGGTCTATCGTGATCTATCGCTGGAGCTGAATTAAGTTTTGCTGGACTTGGTTCGCCAAGGCCGGATTGCTTTGCACTTCTTGCGTCATCAGGTTGAAGGTCGTAATCGACAGACCATAGCGCTCGACGATCTCAACCGACTGGTTGCAATAGCGAACTGCGATCGCACGGGCTTGGCGATTGAGTCGGGACAAGCTGTTGGGTTGGTGACAAGCGATTGAGGGAACTTCGTTAGAACCCAATGCCACCTTAATTTCTTGATAAGCCGATTGACGTAGCGGTTCAATTTCGTATACCGCGCGGGAATAGTCCATCAGTTGCTGAGCACTAAAATTTTGGGCAAATGCCTCGGTTTCAAAAGTTGGTTGCCAAGAATTGGCTTGGAATCCGGGTGCTAGACCTGAGACGACGCCTGCTAGGGATAAAGCTCCGATCACTAGCGAACGGGTGAAAGCAGATTTGCTCATAAAACGGTGAGAATTAAAACGGTTGCGGCTCATAATCAGTATGTTCAAGTGAACCCCAGTGGGACAGTATAAAAAATAGACGTTTCAACTGACACATCGAAGCGGTAGAAGCTTGGTCGGGTTGCTAGAAGCAAGGTGACGTGCTACCAGATATATTGTCTGAACCAGATTAGCAATGAAAAGTTCCAGGCTTTACTGAAAATATTGGACACTTTTGGCAATCTATTGTCACATTTTCACAGGTCTCCCACCTCCATATTTATATAGATGTTGATCAAATCCCGATAGCGCCCCATGTTGTGGGCATCTGTCGTAACGGGTAGTAAGTTGCGCTAAATCTGGTCTATGAAAATGATGCGTAGCACGAGAATTTGCGTAGAAGCCATGTAACCAGTGCTACAGCTATTTAGTTTGGCTTAAAAAGTGAGTACTGTAAACAAAAATAAAGTTCTGGTATAGCAAGGTTATCGTCTTCGAGCAGAGGAGCGCTGAGGCTGGCAAACCTGGCACAGCTCAATCACTTTGGTCTGTAAAGTGGCTTCTGGTTCACCGCCAAATTTAAGGCTAAATTCAAGTTCTAGCAAAATTGGCAGGGTGGCCTGTAGCTGCTGCGACGTTAGAGACTGCACTTCTTTTCGTAAAAAATAGACCCGCTTGGGATTGGGAATTTCTGCCGCCTGTGCGATCGCACGTTCATCCCGCTCACCACTTTCCACCATCAGCTTTATCCAAAGCCACGTCCGGAACTGGCGCACCAGAGTTGCAACGATTCGCAACGGCTGCTCATTTTGACTCAGCAGATCGGCAACTAAACCCAAGGCTTCAGGAGTTTTACCATCGCGAATCGCGGCGGCGAGCTGGAGGCTATTTTGGTTGGTAGCCGTTACCAGCGTGGAAACGATATCGGTATCGAGGGTAGCAGGTTCAGTTTTGCCGTCTCGCAGAGAATTGCAGGCATAAAGGCGCAGTTTTTCTAGCTCGCTCCAGAGCTGGCGCGTATCGTTACCCACGGCTTCGGCCAGTTGCTCAGTTGCCTCAGAGGTCAGGACAACGCCGACAGATTGGGCGGTACGTTCCACCTGCTGAATTAGCTGGTCGGTATTCCAGGGCGGGATCGGCGAAAATTCACGTACTTCAGCGTATTTTTTCAGTAGCTTAGTAGACTTCAGCCGTCCATCCGGCTTGTTGTGGCTAGTTAGCAGGAGGATGGTTGTATCGGGGATCTCCGGCAGCGTTCGCTCTAGTTCAGCCAGTAGCGCTTCCGAACAGCGCTGAGCAATTGTGGTGTCCACCAGCCAGACCAGTCGTTTACCCATGCCAAACGGTGGCGTCATCGCCTGATTCAGTGCTTGAATTGGGGCTTCAGCGGTTTCGGGCGGGAGCTTATCATAATTAAAACTGGCCCATTGGGGATCAAGGGTGCGATCGCGCAGCGCTGTTACGGCCTGATTCAGGCTAAACTCGTCTTCTCCCCAATAAAAGTAAACTGGCATAAGGTCTTTTCCAAAGGAGCGTTAGATTTGGACGACACCTATCAAGTGTATGTGAATCGATTGGCAGGAATGATGTCTCGCGATGCCTATTACGGCCAAGCGCAGAACATTCAGTCCTCCAGCAAATATGAGCTGACTGGGTCGGGACGGTGGCAAGCCGTCAGCTTTCCCGGTTATACCGTGATGACGCCAACCTGGCAGGATGCGCCCGCCAATACTAATCAAGCGGTGTATCAACGGCTACAGGATTATCAAACTCGTCTCGTGAAAGCCTTTCCGCCTAATCTTCTCGTACCTGTGCCAGCCGAAAGCTTTCATGTCACTATTGCTGACCTGATTTGGGACGATGCCTATCGCCATGCTAGCCAGGATGCCAATTTTACAACTGAGATTCAGGAACGGATTGCCGATTCGTTTTTGAAAAGCCAAACCCTGCGTAGTGCTGAGCCAGTCGAATGGCAAATTTTAGGTTTAATTTTGATGCCGCGCGCGATCGCAGTTGGCCTAGTACCCAAAAACGAAGCCTCCTACAACCGGATCTGTAGCCTGCGTCGCCAGATTTATCAGAATCCTGAGCTTGTTGCGCTCGGCATTGAGCAGCAGTATCATTTCACCGCGCACATTACGCTGGGCTACTTTGCCGACGTTGATGGCGCAAAAGCCTTCTGGTCAGAGAACGGGGCAGCGAGTCTAACTGGGGAAGAAGGAAAACCCAGTCCCTTTGCGGCTGAAATGAGCCAGATTCTAAGCCAGTTCAACGACGAGTGGCTGAATCCTGACGATCCCGCCGTGATGATCATCAATCACGCTCGGCTTTATCAGTTTGACAGCATGACCCAGTATCATCACCCGCCCGATTGGCCCTCGTTTGCGTTCATGCAGGAGGTTTAGCGTCTTCTATGTCCGCACCGCCGCTGCTGCATCCTATTCTTCAACAAAGTTTTGCTGTGATTGATCACGAAATTGGTGATCACGACTTTGACCCACAGACCTACACCATTGTGCAGCGGGTGATTCACAGCACGGCCGATTTTGACTTCAAGCATCTGCTCTATGTCAGCCCAACCGCGATCGCAGATGGTCTATCGGCTCTCACGCAAGGCGCACCGATCATCACCGATGTGACAATGGTGAAACAGGGCATTGTTGGCATGGCCTGCCGCACCTTTGGCAATCCGGTTCTTGCTGCTATCGACTACGCTCAGGAACCCGAACCCGGTCAGACCCGTTCGGCTAACGGCATGATTCGCTGCTGGGAGGAATATCCTAGTGGGATTTTTGTGATTGGCAATGCGCCGACTGCGTTGCTGGCACTGTGCGATCGCATTCAGCAGTCCCATATCAAACCACCGTTAGTGATTGGCGCACCCGTGGGATTCATTGCTGTTGAAGAATCCAAGCAGGTACTGGCTCAAACCGATGTGGCTCAAATTCGGCTAGATGGGCGCAAAGGCGGATCGGCAGCAGCAGCGGCGATTGTGAATGCATTGTTGGTTTTAGGAGTAAGAAGTAAGGAGTGAGACGTGAGGAGAGAGGCGTAAAGGGAGTTGAAGCTGTGAAGGGCTGTAGAGGGCTATAGAGAAAATTGAGGTAGGGGCGAATGCCATTCACCCTACGCAAATGTGAAATGAGAGTCACAAGTAGAGTGTGTTGAGTGAAACAAAACGTACTGATTAAAATTTTTGCCTCACGCCTCACGCCTTACGCCTCACTCCTCACCTTTAATAACGGAGTGGGCAAGGTTTGAGTACTACGCAGGCGCAAACAACGCCGATCCACGTTATTGGCATGGGTCTGGACGGCATGGCGGGGTTGCCGTTAAGTTTGCATGAGCGGATTGCTGAGGCGACGGTGCTGGTGGGGCATGAGCGGTATCTGGCTGGCATTGAGCAGTCCAAGGCACAGCGAATTTGGCTGGATAGTTTTACAGAAGGGATGCGTCAACTGCGCCAAATTTGCGATTCTCTGCGAGGCGGTACAGTCGAACGTGCCTCTTCTTCCACCTTTGACCAGACGGATGGGCAAGCGGATGATCAAGTTGATCAGATGGATAGCCAAACCAAGCTTTCATCGGAACGGATTGTCGTCATTGCGTCCGGCGATCCCTTGTTTTTTGGCATTGGTCGCTTGCTCCTACAGCATTTTCCTGCCGAGTGGATTACCTTTCATCCCCATCCCAGCTCGATTCAGCTAGCGTTTAGCCGGATTAAACTACCGTGGCAGGATGCTCACATCGTTAGCGCTCATGGGCGGTCGCTGGATGTGCTGGTGCAAACGCTGCAAAAGGGAGCCGATAAGATTGCGGTGCTGACCGACCCGACTCATACGCCGCGTGCGATCGCAAAACTCGTCCAGTCTCTCCAACTCCCGAGCCGCTATCAACTGTGGGTCTGTGAAAACTTGGGTGGTGAGGCGGAGCGAGTGCAGGCATTTTGGCCGGAAGAATTACTCGATTTGCCAGATGTAGCCTCTCTGAATGTGGTGATTTTGCATCGTCAAGCTCAAGCGGTTCAGCCCATTGATCCGGCTCAACTGCCGCTGTTCGGTATTCCTGATCCCTTATTTCTCAGCTTTCCAGACCGACCGGGTTTGATGACCAAACGGGAAATTCGGCTGATGATTTTGGCTGAACTTGCACTCCAGCCGCAGCTTACGATCTGGGATGTTGGCGCAGGCACGGGGTCGGTATCGATTGAAATGGCGCGATTGTCTCCTGCTTCCCGAATTTATGCGGTCGAAAAAACGGCGATTGGGCAATCGCTGATTCAGCAAAACTGTCAGCGCTTTCAGGTTAAAAACGTTGCGATCGCATCGGGTCACGCCCCGGATGCGCTGGTAAATTTGCCCAATCCCGATCGAATTTTTATTGGCGGCAGCGGCGGTCAGCTAGCGGAAATTTTAGATTGCTGTGGTGCGGCGCTATCGGTCAGCGGCATTATCGTGCTGGCGCTTGCTACGTTTGAGCATTTCAGTACGGCACTCCACTGGTTCAATCACCAAACGGATGCAAGCTGGCAAATGCACCACACCCAGGTGCAAATTGCTCGCTCGGTTGCCATTCAGTCCCTCACCCGCTGGTCACCGCTCAATCCGGTCACGTTAATTACAGCCCAAAAATTGCCCACAAACTGACCCCTGTTCCAAGCAGCAGCGCCAGCGGCATCAGGCCAAACAGCGGCTGTTCCAGCGTTCCGGTCACCCAAGCTGGGCCTTTGCCCGTTAGTTGATAAAGCTGGGCTGTGTCTAAACAGGCCAAACTCCAGATCCAGCCGCTATGCAGTCCCCAAGCTAGGCCAATGCTGCCACCCTCTGCCCAGCGGGCAGCAACTAACACCATGCCCATCAGCCACAGCCCTGGGAGTTGGGGTACTTGCTGCCGACCTTCCCACAGGACATGAGAGATGGCAAAAATGACGCTTGCGATCGCAGCCGCCCAGCCAGCCGTAACGTCAGCTTCAAGCTGAGTCTGTATAAAACCACGGAAGATCAGTTCCTCTGTCAATCCAATCCAGCTTGCTAATAGAAAAAGTGGAATAATAATTGTTCGTAACGGAGGTGGTGGTGAATTGTTTGCTAAAGATGCTAAATTACTTGATTTAGAACTGGCTGCAAAGCGATCTGGCAACGAACTATGCAGCGATTCGTCCAATGGACTTTGATTGTCTAGATCGCTTTCTATAGACCTATCGGCTAAACTTTCAGTCGTTTTTTCTGTGAATAATGCAAAAGAATTACTGTGTACTCTCCAACCTAGACCAACTTGTAGTCCGACTAAAATCGTAATACCAATGAGGCTCAATCCTAAGCCTTGAGCAAAAGATGCAAAAAATGACGTCGTCCAGCGTAATCCATTTTTCTGAAAAGAACTATCCTCTATAGCAATAAACCCCCACAGCAAAAATGGAGCCAGAATATAGAGCGATGCCAACAATGGCAGCTTTTGCTGGGGTGTAACAGGTTGAAAGGGTTGCCATTTTACCCATTTACCTATTGCGATCGCAATTGGTAACCACACAATCAGCCAAATCAGCAAAAAAAGAATCACCTGAACAAAAGTCGGTGATTCTTCCCAAAGATTAATTAGACAATCGAATTTTGCCACAGCAACAGGCTGAATCACGATTTAACGTCAATCTGCACGCTTACAATACAATACCGTTGCAACTGCATAATCACAAATCTTTGTTGCTGCTCACTAGCCTTTACCATTTTCTTCTGACTTGTCAGCATCTAGCTGAATCAGGTGAATATGCTTGTAGCCTAGTTTGATTTCAAATTCGTCACCCGGCTTCAAATTCATCTCTTGGGTATAGGTTGAACCAATTACAATTTGTCCATTTTTGTGAACACTGACGCGGTAGGTTGGTTCCCGGCCTCGTCCGTCTTTGGTACCTTCTGGATTAAGGGAAACCCCTCTTGCCTCTAGTAAAGCATTGTAGAACTCGGTTAAATTAACCCGAGTTTGGTTGTTTTTCGTGGTGCTGTAATATCCACACTGTCTAGCGACCTCCCGTCGAGACAGATGTGAAAGTTCTTTTACCTTTTGAAGCAGCATTTTCCCTGTGAGTGGAGCAGAGGATGTCTCAGCCATAAAACAGTCCAATTATTTTTCTAAACTCTAAGATAGCAAATTATAGATCGCTTTCATCGAGAATTTCATCGAGAAATATAACATTAAGTTTGCTGATTTAAGAGTGATTGATTTGTCAGATCAGATAATTTAATCAACTTAAAAAGGAAACTCCAGCCTCGCTGATAGGAGCGGTAGAAGAAAAAGCGTTGGGCAGTGCCTATAAATTCCTAAGTTATATCTCTAAGTTTAAAGGAACTCATATTTTGTAGTTGGCGAACTTCACCCCCTCAAGCGCATTTTTTGCAGAGTTGCAGCGATAAAATGCCTCCTGCTAGTCTGAAATGAAGAATTTAGGTGGACTTACTGACCCAACGAATGAGCTATCCTAACTGCCCTAAGGCAATGTTAGTTGTTAGGGTGAGTGAAATATAGTTGATTCGTAATAAGTACTCCTGTCAATCCCTTCATAACGGGAAACGAAGCTCAATAAATGGCTTATCGGGTTTTGGAAGTTGAATTGACTGAGGCTGACTGACTGACTCAAGCCTGACTTGCAGATTACAGCCGCAAAATCGCCGCTTTTTTTAATACAGGCAGTGAAATAATTTATAGCTTGCACCATATCCCGACGAATTGTTTTGTCGCCGCGATGCCGAAAAATAACCCGTCTAGTTTCAGTTTTACAACCTGCAAGAGATGCAGCAAAATACTGGCGATCAAAGGGCTGTGTTATTGTGCTAATCAACCTGTTGCGATCGCAGATGATTGATAAAAGCCGATAAACAGCCAATAAGAGGTGACAGAACTCGCTGCCCCTATCCTCTTTCCTTGGCGGTTAGACGCGCTGTCGTTATTCTTTACTCGCGCTTTATACATCTGTTTAGTTTATGCGTATCTTCTCGGATGAGAGTTGAGCCACTCATCTCAGCATGACTACGATGGGGTCGATGATTCAGATGATGGATCGAGTTGTGTTTTATCCACATAAGTAGCTGCATATCAATAAACGCATCTAAGAAACCGGGGGAGTACTCCTCCGGGGTGCTCCCCCGGTTTCTTCGCGAGCAATTTTGTTGATGTCAACCTACTTACTCAATGTTGTCAGGGCGCATTCAACTATAACGCTAACTGTAAACGCCTCTAAGCGCGGTGCTGTGGTTGTTGAGTTGTGCCTCGCTCAATTGATGCTGGGTTCATTCTACTTGCAGACAGTTTGGTACTAAAAATATGAGGTGGACTAACTTACTCGGTTTAGGCGCGATCGCAGCCTTAACAGCTAGCGTCGTCATCTTCATTCATGGTCAGGTGGGATCAAATCAGCGAAATTATCCGAGTCCTGATATTGCCGCTGTGCTTGAAACACCCTTTACGGAAGCGTGTTTATCACCGAATACAGAACAGCGCCCCCCCTGGGAATGCTATGACATTCCGGTGGCGGGAGCGGAGTACCAATCTGTTGAGATTCGTCATGCTGATGGAGAAACCCATCGAGCGTTGACGTTCAGAGATGGGGAACAAACCAAGTTTCGGTTCACGCCAACTAAGGCAGGCGTATGGAGCTTTAGCACAGGCGGCGAACTCACAATCGCAGCCGAGCGGCCTGATTACGCCAAGGGTTTTGTGACAGCGGCGGGACAAAAGTGGGTTCGCTCGGCCACTGGCGAAGCATTTGTGCCCCAGTTCGTTATGTACGATAAGCCCGATATTGATCGGGCATTAGATGAATTTGTTGAGGGGCATGGATTCACCGGATTTCACATCACCAACCTGCGTGATTTCATGTCTAATCCGGCCTATTTCGAAGCCGCTGTCCTCAAAACCTATCGTCGCGGCGGTGTAACCCATTTTTGGATTTGGGGAGATGAACAGAGGAAGCAGACGCCCAAGTCCTACGGGATTGATAGCGAAAAACTTTACAAAGAAATTGCAGCTCGGTTAGCGCCCATTCCGGGCTGGACATTTAGCTACGGCTTCGATTTATTCGAGTGGGCGAATGCTCGTGAACTAGAGGACTTGCGGGTCAAGCTACAGTCCTACACCAGCTATACGCATCTGTTTGGGGCGCGAGGTCATACCCACGAATACAGAGAAATTAGCTCCAACCTCGATTATGCATCCTGGGAGTGGCGTCGTCCGGTCTATGAAGACTACCGAGATCATTTGGCTAAAGCGGGTGATCGCCCAGCTTTCTCCGAAGATCGCTTCCGGATTCGTACCCCTTCTCGCTACCCCGATAAAGACTATGATCCCGAGCGCACCTATAAAGGGCTGTGGTACTCGATGATTTCGGGCGGTGTCGGCAATATTTGGGGTCATCAGCCGCGCGATCGCAAATTTTCGGAACCCTATCCCAACAAAGACCAAATCAAAACCTACAGCATTTTTACTAGCGAAAACTACACCGTCGGCATGCAGCCAGATAACAGCCTGATGGAATCGGGTTATTGTCTGCAAGATCGTCAAACGACAGCGATTTGCTATGCCGAAGATACTGACGACATTCGGTTACAGCTTGATGCACTAGCTGCTCCAGTCCGGGTTTTAGCCGTAGATGCCAAAGCCGCCTATCAAGAAATTGAGCTACCCAGCCAAGGAAACTTAGTCGAGTGGCAAGCCCCCTATCGGTCGGACTGGGCAATTGCGATCGCGCCCCTCACCACAGCAAACACTAACAGCACGACTCACAGTAGCAAATCGCCATTGTCTGGAGACGATACTTAAAATGACAATGTTTGATCAACAGACTAATCCTTCTAACAATCCCTCCAACCTGACCGCACAACTGCCATTGTGGTCGCAAATTACTAGAGCCAATTGGGTCATTCCAGTTTTGATCTTCGCTCTAGCGACAGCGTTGAGGCTCTATGCCCTGGGTGAAGAAAGTCTTTGGGTTGATGAAATGAACAGCCTTGAAGACTCGCAGGATTTTACCTGGCGCAACCCCAATATTAGACCACTCTACTACAGCCTGCTGCACGTCTGGATGCAGTGGTTTAACGATGAGAGCGGCTGGCGACTCTTGGCCGTCATCTTTGGCATTGGCTCCGTAGTTTTGACCTATGACCTGAGCCGCCGACTCCTGGGTGAAAACACTGCCCGGTTATCGGCTCTGTTGATGGCTGTTTCGCCCATTTTCGTCAATCATTCCCAGGAAATCAGAATGTACACCCTGATGACCTTCCTGACGGTTTTAGGGTCGATCGCGCTGCTGGAGTATCTCAATCGGCCCACCTACTGGCGGGTTGCGGCTTGGTCAGTTTGTCGTCTGCTTGCCATCCTGACGTTTCCAATTAGTATTGCGCTGCTGGTACCGGATGGCCTGATCTTGATTGCCCGATTCCGTAAGCAGCGGCGCTGGCTGTTTGCGGCTGTATTAGGAGTGCTGTTTATTGGCGCAATGCTGCTGCCAATTGTGCTCACTAAACTGGCGGAAAAAACACAGGATTACTACGCTCTGCATGGCGGAGATGGTGGGGAAGAAGCATCATTCTCAGCGGTTTCTGTCGTTGCTAAGCTGACGAGTTTTACGGTGTTTTGGCCACTCGAAACTCTCAATGATCAACCAGGCTGGCTGCTGTTCTATAAGGGTATGACGCTGCTGTTGCTTCTGCTCATTGGTATCAGCCTATGGGGAATACGACGCAATCCATCGCTACTGATCACGGCAACTTGGGCACTGGGTGGATTGGGTGCAGTTCTTCTCGTCGATGTGCTGTTTCTGGGTGGGAAAGCCTGGATTACGCGCTATCTGCTTTTCACAGCACCATTTGTGCTTATGTTGCTGTCGGTTGGTCTGTTGCGGCTCTGGAACTGGAACCGCTGGGTGAGCGGGGTCGTGGCGTTGCTCTACACTGTAGCTGTGTGGCAGGGGCTGACTTACTACTACAGCACTACCTATCGCGATGACTGGCGTGGTTTGGCTCAGGCCATTCAGTCCACTGCTGCGACCGAGGCCATTGTCTACTACGCGCCAGATGATCATTTGCAGTATTCGCTGCCGTTTTACTACAGCGGCGAGGCTCCGCTGCATATCGTTGGTCGAGCCACTACAGAACCGGAGGAAAGAACGGTACTAACTCGGGCAGATTTGGCTGATTTACCCCAAGAGCAGGAGCGGCTTTGGCTGGTATGCTGGTCGTTCTGCCATGATGAAGCGGGTATTGATTTAATCTCTCAAACTGTTCTGGGGCAGGAAGGCACAATCAAATTCCAACAGTCTTTTCGAGGTAAAGCTCCGGGTTCAGCTCGGCGGGTGGAGCTGCTGGTGATTGAGCCAGATGTGGCTCAATAGGCTTTCTGGATAAACGGTATTGAATGTGAAAAAGAGGAACCTGCGATCGCAGGTTCCTCTTTTTCATGTATCTGAACTAGCGTTTAAGAATCCGTGCGGCGAATATAGCCCTGTTCATCAATTGCTAGGGGCGTTTGTGGAAAATCACTTTGAATCAGCGTCCGCACCAGGTTAACGGTTTGGAAATAATCATCCAGATACGGAATGCCGCTATCGTCTAGCGCAATGGGAATAATGCGACCCATCTGAAAATTGCCCTGCTGGTCAAGCTGGAACTGCAAAATCATGGAGTTGCCTAATGTTCCTACTGTAGACAGCGTCCGGTAGCCCATAAAGTTACCCAACGAATAGGCAATCAGCTTGCCCTGATATAGCTCCATCGCGCGCGGAACATGAGGGCCATGACCCAGCACCACATCGGCACCAGCATCAATCATGGCGCGGGCAAACTGAACTGAATTGCCGCGATTCTCGGAGTAAAAATATTCCGTTTCGTTGCGGGTATAAATGGCATCCGTCCCTTCCGCCCCCGCGTGAACCGAAATCACCACAATATCAGCATTTTCAGCCGCTTCTTTGACCAGTGCCTGACCCGCAGCCAAGTCATGCATTGAGTTGTGATCCTCCAAATAGCTAAACGCGATATAGGCGGTTTTCATGCCCTTCACATCGTGATAGACGATTTGGCCTTTGCGGCCTACCGCTTTCATGCCCGTTTGCTCAATATGCTTGATCGTGTCGTTGAACCCTTCTTCATAAAAGTCCATCGAGTGATTATTGGCGACGCTCAGCACATCAAAACCAGCCGCTTTCAGCACTCCGGCATAGTGGGGAGGCGTGCGGAAAGCAAACGTCATGCCCTGACTGACATCTTTGGCGCTGTTGGGATAATCGGTCAAAGTGCTTTCAAAATTACCAAACACAACGTCTGCTTCAGTCAGATAAGGCTGCACATTGGCGAACAGCATACCGAGATCACCAGGTAGACGCGTATCTGGAAAATTGGTGCCTGGAATAATATCGCCCACCGCTTTGAACACAATCGTATCGTCAGCACTTGGATTAGCTGCCGGGGTGCTGGAGTTTGCTGACTCAGCCGGAGCAGCACTGGGTTGAGGCTTCGGGGAGGCAGTAGCCTGAGAATCCGTTTCTACAGCCGATTCTGCCGTTGACTTAGATTCTGGCTGTGATGAAGTAGAGGTTGAATCAGACTCTGTGCTGGAGTTTAGCTCGGAATTCGCGGCGGCATCACTCGCGGAATCGGCTGATGAACTCTTTGGAGGTGTTGCAGGAGCAGGAGCGCCGGAACTGCTACCGAAGTAAGGTAAATCCTTACGCAGGAGGCTTTCGTCTTCTTTTAATGAAGGGGGGGGAGCAGGTTCCAGCGTTTCAGCCGGAGTTGGATCGCCAGCCGCACGAGTGGCTGAACTGTTCTCAGTTTGGACTGCTCCAGCCATCGGTTGAGCCGCATTATTCAACTGTGTGCGTAACAGCACGCTCAGCCCTGTACCCAGAACGAAACTGGCCGCAATCAAGCCCAGAATGCCATAGCGCCAGATCTTGCGCTGCGCTGGACGACGGGGGCGACTGGGCGGTTTTTGCGGTGCCTTCTTCAGCGTTGCCCGTGCAGGGGCGACAGGAACAGGCACAACTGGCGCAGGCGGAGGGTCTAACAGAATTTCTTCTTGCCAGTCTGGTCGCTCATCGCCAGCCCGATGACCGTAAATCTGCACCGCACGCATGCCCGACAATCCGAGGCAGAGAAGGACGGCTCGGGTGGTATTGACATGTAAGTGTCGCTCTGGAACTTGGTTGGATTCAAGATGAACATGTAGGCGATCGCCCTGCTGGGAGACCGTTGCCCAAACCTGCTCTAGCACAAAGGCTTGATTGAGGATGGAGGCGATTGCCTGGGTATTGCCCTGTCTGGCTTGAGCCAGAACCTGTTGCTGATCCGCTATCACTGCGCTCACACCATAATATTTTTTTCGCCTCTAATATTGGCGCTGACTCAGGAATTTGAGTCATACAAAATGTTAATGAGCGCGATGCAACCTCTGTTACAACAAAGCTGCCGAACGCTCAGCCAGTTTTGATCGCTCTCCTTTCAGTAGCGTTACATGTCCGGCAAGCGGATCATCCTTGAAGCGCTCAATTACGTAGGTTAACCCGTTACTTGCTGCATCGACGTAAGGATTGTCAATCTGATCCACGTCGCCCGTCAGGATAATCTTTGTCCCCTCGCCTGCGCGGGTAAGAATCGTCTTCACCTCATGGGGCGTCAGATTTTGCGCTTCGTCGATCACAAAGAACTGACGCGGGATTGTGCGGCCTCGAATATAGGTCAGCGGCTCAATTTGCAGCAGACCATGTTCAATTAGCTCTTCATGGCCTCGTCGCCAGTGGGCAGGTTTTCCGGTGGTATCTTGGGTGCCAAGAATCAAGTCGAAGTTATCGTAGAGCGGCTGCATCCAGGGCGTGAGCTTTTCAGAGACATCCCCTGGCAAATAGCCCAAATCCCGCCCCATCGGCATGACGGGACGGGCAATTAATAATCGGCTATAGACATGTTCGTCGGCCACTTTACTCAGTCCGGCTGCGATCGCAAGTAGAGTCTTACCCGTACCCGCCTTGCCGACTAGCGTTACCAGCGAAATCGAATCTTGCAGCAGCAGCTCCAGCGCGAACTTTTGCTCTCGGTTGCGGGCGCGAATGCCGGATACGCCAATCGTTGGCAGTTTCAACAGTGGCACAGCCTGCTGAATCGCGCCATCAAAAACGGCCAGTGCGGTGTGAGAAGGATTATTCGTATCAATCAGCGTTAATAGCTGATTGGCATAGAAGCGACCGGATAGCTCAACGTGTCCTTGCTGATAAAACTGGGTAATGACATCGGTTTCAACCCAAACTTCGTCAATGCCCGTATACAGTCCCTCGACATCAACCTTATCCGTTTCGTAATCTTCCGCGTTGAGCCCTAACGCATCGGCTTTAATTCGCAGATTGGTGTCTTTACTGACCAATACGACCCGATTATGGCACTGCCGCTTCAGCTCCAGCGCCACGGCTAAGATGGAATTATCGGCCTGATCACCTTCTAGTTCCGGCGGCAGCGTCGCCAACGTTTCTCGATGACAGAGCGCAACCCGCAGCGTGCCGCCGTTACTTAAGGCAATCCCGTCAATTAAGTGCCCCTGTTGGCGCAGTTCGTCTAGCATACGCGAGGTCTGCCGCGCATTCCGACCCGTCATTTCGGACTGTTTTTTGAAGCGATCCAGTTCTTCAATGATGGTAATGGGTAGCACGACATCATTATCTTCAAACCCCAGGAGCGCTTTTGGATCATGCAGCAACACATTGGTATCTAGGACAAAGACCTTTTTCATCACGCAGGTTCACTAAATTGGGCTGATCTTATATTTTGACACCAAAACCGGAAAAGGTTGTTTAGCAACGGCAACGTAACTGTTTTGTAAGCCAGCAAGGTGCAAAAAACAAGTTGATTTCTATATTGACAGACCAATAAAAAACCTGCTGGTTAGCACAAAAAATGTGAACTAACGAGCAGGCTACGGTGTGCAGTGTTTTCCAGCAGTCGCAAACCGGATGGATAGTCCGCTCTACGCTCTGGATTATGTCGGATGGATAGTGAGATTGTGTGTAGAACGAACCAGTGGGATGAACCGATCCGCCAATCTGGGTGTGTGGGGTGCCAAAGCACCGTCCAGACTAAGCGCGACTCGATCCAAGCTTTTGAATGTTAGTGCAGAAATTCAACGTGATCGGCAGCTACCCAGCCTCGGGTTGAGCCAGAGGCAATGTAGTACCAATGTGAAACGCTGTCGTGGACAGTAACATGCGTCCCCGCACTATACTGACCCACTGTGTCTGCGTCGGCATCGGGCGCAACATAGACGTAGATGTGAGAACCCCCGACTAATTTGGCGGCCCGACCGTCATGGTGGGGCTTGTAATGCCCTGGGGCATCGGCCCGAACTACTGGCATGATTTCATTGATGACAGCCGTGGTTGCCACAAATCCAGTTGCAGCAACCGTCATCAACACGACGAACTTCTTGTTCATGACTGTATCCTCAATCAAATGTTTAGATGCAGTCAGTTTCACGCCTGAGAATTGGCATTTAAAGTCATTCAGAATCGGCCTAAAAATCTGTCACTCTTCACACCAATTGCTGGCAGACAAGACTGACTACTGCAATGAAGCAGTATCGAAATTTAGCGGAGACGATACGTTTAAGCCTTAATTGAAACGGACGATTATTCAGCGCATCATTTCACTGGAAACTTCACGCTAATACGATACAGAGTGCAATCGTCGGATGGATGGTAAACTCATGCACACTATTCGTCAATGAACACTGCCCAGGCAGTTTTTTGCACCTTAGCTACAATCTAGATATGCCCATTGAAGTTGCTGACTCGCTCCTCCAAATATGGCTCTGATTGCAATTTCAGATACTTAAAACGGCTTGATCAGATCCAATCTAGTTATTTTTACTCACTCAAAATAGCAGGCCGATACGATTTCATTGCCAGCAGCTCATCTGTTCTGCCAGTGCTGAGCTTAGATAAACACCCGTTGCTCAACTGCTGACGTTTCAGGGAAACTGCAAAGACACTCAAATGTCTGCAATTTTGGTTTTGCTTTAATAGCTAGATCTATCTGATTGCTATGCTCATGATCGTCACGTCCCAATGTGGCTGTATGACTTAAATGCTACAAACGCCGCTGACGAGGAGGACAGCGCTGCGATCGCACACGATAGCGATGAATAAACATAGGTATAACCTCAAACGTTAGCTAATGAACAAACGCTTTATCTCCGCGATGTCATGCTTTGTGGAGGACCTTGGAAACCACAAAACACTATGCTGAAAATAAAGTACCTGCCAGTGTATCTCAATATTCTCTGGACGGAACAGTCTTTTTCAATATTTTTGAAAAGAAATATGGATAGCGGGACACGGGTGATGATAGTTGATGGTGTGGGCGATGCTAGATTACCCGAAATCACTACTGTTTGAGAACAACCGAAATAGAACCCGTTTGAGAATAATCAACGTTTAAGTCGGTTGGCATCAATCAACATATCTAAAAAAACGGGTGGCACCCCGGCCCCCCGGAGGAGCGCCTCCCCGGTTTTTTAGATACGGCGTTTTTCACGCTGGTGGAGTACGGTAGTGTTTCCCTACCGGAGGTAGAGAAACACTTCTACGTATCTCACGAGGTTGAAAAATGCTATATGCATTTCTATATGCATTTATTGATACGTGCTACTGATTCCAAATATTTCGAATTTTAATTTTGCCAAGGCAAGATTGTAAAATGCAACTTTATTAGCATTTACCAGCAACTGAACAAATAGTTAAACGGCGCTTATTTCAGCACATGACCAAATGGATGCGGACTCGAATTGCCCAACTGATTATTCAAACCGGGCTGCATTGGCAACAAGATAATTGTTTGGAGATGGGAGCTGCGATCGCATATTATGCGCTATTTTCGCTGTTTCCCTTGATTCTGATTGTCCTCAGCGTAGTTGGCTTCTTGGTTGGCCCTAATCAGTATGCTTCCGAGCAAATTTTGCTGTTTTCTGAAGCAGCGTTGCCGCCAGAAGCCTATACGCTGATCGAAGAAAACTTAATCCGCATGAGTGAAGATAGCATCACGGCTGGAATTATTAGCTTCGTGTTGTTGCTGATTACCGCCAGTGGCTTCTTTAGTGCCTTAACTCTTTCCTTCGATCGTATTTGGCGCGTCAACTATTTTACAGACGAAGAGAACAACTGGAGACGTGCTGTATTGACGTTTTTTAAGCGGCGCGTATTCGCGTTTGGGCTAGTGCTGAGTGCGGCACTACTGCTGCTTATTTCGCTCCTATCTGAGCTATTTATCAACGTTTTTATCGAAGTGCTGAAGGTATTTAGTGATCAAATTCAGTTTGTGCAGCTTGATGATGTGCTGCTGTTGCGATCGCTCAATTTTGCATCAGCATTTTTGATTTTGACGATCGTGATGGCGCTGCTGTTTAAATTTTTGCCTTCAACGCGGGTAGCCTGGGGCGATGTGTGGCTGGGGGCACTGATTACAACTGTGCTGTTTATGATTTTGCAGCAGCTGATCAGCAACAGTATTGTCAGTATCGGCAGTCGCTTTCAGTCCTATGGTGTGGCAGGTAGCGTCATGGTGCTGCTGCTGTGGATCTATCTGACTAGTCAAGTTTTCTTTTTGGGCGGTGAGTTTACCTATGCCTATGCCTTAATCTACGGTAGCCGTCGCCGCACCGATGAAGAACTGGCTGAGCTAGCTGCCCAGAGTGAGCAAGAACGAGTATCAATGTAGGTATAGCCATCTTGTTTTTTTGTAAACTATCTCAGTACCCGTCGCGCGGATGTGCTGACCCAGTCTACGCCAAACGTCAGGACTATAAAAACGCCCAGCGTTGTCACAACTCCGGCATAGTCGAAGCTGCTGATCTGCTCGGTCAGCCGACGTCCTAATCCACCTGCACCAACTAGACCCACAATCACCGTGGCGCGGATACAGACTTCCCAGCGGTACAGAATATAGGCCAGAAAACGCGGCAGATTTTGCGGCATTAGGCTGTACAGTACGGCAGCAAAACCAGAAGCGCCCAATGCTCGCAGCGCACGGGCAGGAGCTTCATCGGCGTTTTCATTCACTTCTGCCATTAAGCGACCTAGAATGCCTAGATTATGTAGTCCTAGTGCGATCGCACCGGGTAGGATGCCAGGAAATAGCACAAACAGGCAAACGAGCGCCCAAATCGGAGCCGGAATGCCGCGAGCGACCAGTAGAATGGCTCGGCTACAAATCCAGGTCGCGCGGCCAACCATTGGGTAGGGAGCCGATCCACCTGTGGGAGCGAGCCAACCGCCTCGGAGCAAAACATTATTCGCGGCTAGGAACGACAGCACAATGCCGCCAATTCCCGCCAAGGTGATTGCCAAAATCGACATGGCTAACGTTTGGGCAGATAGGTGCAGCAGGTCAATCCAGCCCTCGTTTAGTCGAGGCGGAAAAGCGGCTTGGGCAATGTCGAGAAGCTGCTGGATGGTGCGTGGGGAAGCGAGCCGTGTCCATTCAATTTGCAGATAGGCAAAACAGACTGGAATTGCGATCGCAATTCCCCCAATCGATCCCCGCACAAACCCGCTGTAGCGATTCCCAAAATTCTGTCTGCCAATCAGCTCCCCTTGCCCCCCTGCCCCCCTGCCCCCAGCAGTCAACTCTATCTGAGCTGAACCAGAAGTCTGCGGCTGTGATAGTTTCTGTGACGGTGACGATTTTCGACGCTGATTGAGGTCTAGGCGACTGGTAAAGCCCATCCGCCTACGCAGGGCTGCACTCCAGCCATCGGCCAGCGCAGTCAAGGCAATTAGAGCATAGAAACCTGTCCAGAGCTGCTGATAGCGCAGTGACTGGAGACTGAGAAAGATTTCGTAGCCCAGTCCACCTGCGCCAATGATGCCCAAAACTGCCGCCGAGCGAATCGAGCATTCAAAGCGATAGAAGCAGTAGGAGAGCAGATTGGGCAACGCCTGGGGCACAAGTCCATACAGGAATGCCGCCAGTGGGGCAGCACCACTGTTCACCAGGCTCAAAAACGGCTGACGGGGCGTTTCATCAATGATTTCGGCAAAAATTTTGGCACAAATCGCGCCAAAAGGAAGTGCGATCGCGCATAGAGCAACTAGCGGATCGAGGCCAAAAATCTGGACAAAAAACAGCCCCCAGATCAGCTCGTGAATGGCCCGAGGAATCGCCAGCAGTCCCCTGACCAGCCGCCAGCACAGGGCTGTAAAGCTAACTGTGGACTGGGAATCACCCGGCAGTAGCGCTTGCCACCACAGTTCCGACGAGAACAGGCCGCCCACTAACCCCAGGATGACGCTCAGAACTGTCCCGCACAGCGCGTAGGCCAATGTCGTGACTGTTGCGCCCAGAATGGTCTGCAAAAACTCAGGTGACAGATCGGGCTGCAAACTAGCCGCAAAAAATTCCTGTAGCAAGCTAAGGCCAGCTCCGTTGACGAGGGGCTGACCCCAGCCGATTTGCGTCAGAGAAGCGGCTATGGCAATGAGAGCAACACTCAACCAGAGCAGCTTTGCTCGCTGAGCCAGATTATCAACTCGATAATCAGAAGGGGGTGGAGCTGGTGATGCTGGTGATGCAGAAAAATGGGTACGCGACACAGAGCAAAAACGGACAGCGTGTCACTGTACAGAACTGGATAAATTTAAGGGCGACCGATGGGATTCGAACCCACGTATGGTGGAACCACAATCCACTGCCTTAACCTCTTGGCGACGGTCGCCATATTGCGATCTTGAATATAGCATTTAGGTTGGATTTGATGCAAAATTTCTGGCAAATTTTTTGGGAATATTTTGCTGACCCTCACACCTGCGATCGCGTTTGCTCTCTAACTGTGCCAGTCATCCTGTTCGACACGGTTGAGAGGGGCTGTGGGAATTTCTGTCCTCTAAACAATTGCAACAAACGGGAACGTCCTTTAGGGTTTAAATCCAGGCAGGACAGGAACGTGCGATCGCATCCTGTCGTCCATAGAGACAACGCCATCAATATCATCTGCCTGATCATGTCGGCATCTTACAGAACGAGTAACAAAAACAGATGAGCAAATGGTTGAAAAATAGTTTGATTTTGGGTGGTGCTGTTCTAGCTGGATTAGCAGGGGTTTTGGCCATCACCAATCCCAATCGGCAAACCTACGAAGAATTTGCGACTGAACAGCTCATGATCTACGCCAAGCAAGAGCTGTGTGAGGATGTTTCGCAGGATCTGGGCGGATTTTTAAGCCGTTCCTGTGAGACGTTTGTGGAAGTGGGTCGCGATCCGGCGCGGCAGTTGATCCGGCAGCAAACGGAGCAGCAGAACTTTGGCCTGTTCAGCATCTACAAAACCGACTTATCCGTTGACGAATTTATCCCCAGCGATTTAATTAGTCTCATTGGTGAAACCCCACCTGCCTATCATGTTGAATCGGTTGGTATTCTGCAACAGTTCATTATTTACCGAATTGAGGAGCAGAACCGCTAAGCTCAAAGAAGCTATCGCATTTCTGGCTTGATTTTTATGCATGCTTCCCACCGCTCTGCCTTCCTACTGGTATCCCACGGTAGCCGCGATCCGCGCCCAGATGCTGCGATCGCACAGTTAGTCACTCAGCTACAGCACCACACGACAGCGGATACCCCGCCCGCCCATCAGGAGTTTGCGCCCCTGATTGGAGCCGCAACGCTGGAACTCGCTGACGAACCGCTGCACCGTCAAATTGAACAGATGGCCTATCTGGCCAGCACCGAAGGCTACACCCGACTCAATCTGCTGCCGCTGTTTTTGCTGCCGGGTGTACATGTTATGGACGATATTCCTGCTGAAATTGATCAGGCGCAGCAGCTTCTGGCGCACTCACCTGCGGCAGATATCGAACTCCACTGCTGTCCCTATCTCGGTAGCCACCTGGGACTGGTGCAGATTCTGCAGACAACCCAGCAGCAGGCTGAAATGGATGCTTGGATCCTCCTATCCCACGGTAGCCGCCGTGAACGAGGCAATCAGCCAATTGAGCAGCTAGCCGAGCAAATCCAGGCTGTTCCGGCCTATTGGTCGGTTGAACCCCAGCTTGCCGACCAAGTTGAGTGCTTGATCGAGCAGGGAAAGTACCGGATTGGCATTTTGCCCTATTTCTTGTTTGCAGGCGGAATCACCGATGCGATCGCAACTTCAGTTAACGAGCTAGCCCAGCGTCATCCTCAAGCTAGGTTTCAACTAGCCCCCGTCCTTAGTGAACAAGCTGCACTGCTGCCCTATTTAGTTGATCTGATGCAAATTTCTGACCCGCAATGTGCGATCGCGCCGCGCTGAAGAAGGGAAAGAGTGAGGCGTATGTCTGTCACTCGTCATTCAGCACTCAGCACTCGTTACTCATACGGAATCCGCTTTGTATAGAAACGGTATGTTTTGGGTTAAAAAGCACGCGCAGCGTGCTTTTTAACCCAAAACATACTGCTACTTTCTAGACGGATTCTGTATCAGCACCTTAAATCGGCAAGATACGTTCAATATCAAGATTGGAAGCAATCTGAGTCAGCTTGCTTAAATCGGTGGGATCGCTGAGGTGGGGAATGCAGCCGAGGATGGGCACTTGAGTCAGTTTTTGGATTAGATCGTTGGGTGCCCACTGATCGATTTCGGCTTGCGATCGCGCTTCTGTGCAGTTGAGGACTAAACCGCGCAGATGAATTCGAGATTGGCGAGCTAAGGCAACATTGGCAATGGCTTGGGAAATACACCCTAGACGAACGGGCACAACCAGGATAACGGGTAAGCGCCAGTCCCAGGCCCAGTCGGCGACGGTGGTTTCGCGGGTGATGGGCGAGCCAAGACCGCCGAGGGATTCGACTAGGACAAAATCGCGCTCCCGCTGAAGCGCTTCAAAGGTTCGCCAAACTTTTTCTAAATCAACCGACTTACCGGCCTTTTCAGCGGCAAGGGGTGGAGCGAGCGGTGCCTCAAAGGCAACAGGGGTAATCTGCTCCGAGGTTTGATCTAGATCAAACAGGTCGAGGTACAGTTCGCGATCGCCCAAGCCAGATTGGATGGGTTTCATCAGTCCCAACGAGCGATTGGGATAGTAGGTTTGCCAATAGGCCACGAGCGCCGAGGTCAAAACCGTTTTGCCCACTTCGGTATCAGTGCCTGCAATTAAAAGTGCCTTCACGCTGCTACTCCACGCTGCCATCAATCACGCTTATTTCTAATGTATAGTTCGCTGGCCCTTCTGAGGAAACATCAATCTGATAATCGCCGCTGCGGGTCAATTCCGACTGCCAAAAGATAATCCGGCGGGCGTTTTCGACCGGGCGACCATCGGGATAGCGCACGGTAAAGGTGGTGGCTCCTTCGAGAATTTCCACACTCATAATTTGCCCGGCTTCAGCATTGACCACGTAGCGCTGAATCAGTCCAGTATCGGTGCTGCCGGAGAGCGTGGTGCCTGTCGTCCCTTCCAGAAACTCGACTCGCTCTTCAATGATTTCGGGTTCAATGGGTGTGGGTTCGGGCGATGGCGTTTCGGTTGGGGTGGGACTAGGTTCGGGTGGGTCTTCCAAGGTGAGTTCTAAGCGATAGTCACTTTCTTCTAAGCCCTGCACTGGGCGGAGCTGAACAGTGTATTGACCACTGAAGTTCAGCGGCCCCTGCCAGCGCAGCACCCGCTCGGCGTCGCCGCTGACCACTTCACCATTGGGCGCAATCACCGTCAGCAGCACCCCTTCGCCGCGCAGTTGGACGTTGAGCGACTGATCCTGCTCAGCCTCAAAGCGGTAGTTAATCGTTTCATTCTGCTGGAGCGTGCCGTCAAATTCGCGGGTCGCTCCAGGCTGGAGATCGACGCGCTGGCTGTACTCAACAGGTGCGGTTTCCGTTGGCGTCGGTGATGGTGTTTCGGTCGGTGTTTCCGTAACCGTCTCCGTCGGGGTTGGACTGGCGGTATCCGATGATGAGTGGAGGGCACGCACAATTGCCCAAGAGCCAAATCCAGCTGCGATCGCAAGTAAAATTCCCACCAGCGCAATCATCCAGGGATTATCCCAAATGCTTTCCTCAGACTGATATGCAGGTTGAGTCGCAGAAGCAGGACGTGGATTAGACGGTGGACGAGGACGCTCATCGGGCCGACGACCGACAGCGACCGTATTCATTTGGGAAACAGTATTTGGTGGAGGAGCCGCCGCTGGGATGGATGGCGACTGGGGTGGTGACTGGGGCGCAACTGGATTGGGCATCGCCGTGGGCGGCACAGTTGATCCATCCTGCACATCCTGGGCCATCTCCCGCACCGACTGATAGCGATCGCCGGGACGATAGCTCAGCGCCTTGTTGAGGACATGAGCCAGGTGCGGCCCCACATTGACCCACTGCTGCCAGCGCCAGGTCGTGTTGTGATCGTCATAAAGCTGCTGGGGTTCGCGCCCCGTCAGCAGAACAATCGCCGTGACCGCGAGGGAGTACAGATCGCTACTGGGGTAAGCGTTGCCCGTCTGCATTTGTTCGCTGGGGGCATAGCCAAATTTGCCGACAGTGGTGGCCTGCACTTCGGTATCGAGCTGAAGCCGGGTGACCACTTCTTTGACGACGCCAAAATCAATCAGAACGGGACGCTGATCCATCTGCCGCAAAATAATATTGTCCGGCGTAATATCGCGATGAATAATGTTTTTGCTGTGAATATGAGCCAGCAGCGGCAGCATCTGCTGGAGAAACTGATAAATTTCGGCTTCGGAAAAGGCGGAACCTTGGCTGATCCGCTCATTCAGCAGGGTACGGTAGGTTTGGCCTTCAACATAATCCTGCACCAGGAACAGTCGTCCATCCTCTTCAAAGGTGGCGCGAAACTGAGGAATCTGAGGATGCTGAATCTGATACAGGATAGCCGCTTCCCGCTGGAAGAGTTCTTTGGCTTTGTCAGAAAAATCAGCATCAGATTGAGACGGTGCGAATTCCTTGATCGCGCAGCGCTCTTGGAAGCGACCTAGATCTTCAGCCAAATAAGTCCGCCCAAAGCCACCCTGGCCCAGGATGCTCAGGACGCGATAGCGATTTTGTAATACTGTTCCGACAGCCAGCGAAGATATCATAGCTCCCCACTCTTCCTCTTAAACCGTATCCAGCATACTAAGGGTAAGTGGTATTTAGGTAATCTCATTGCGTTTACCTTGTGACCTGAGCACCCAAAATGCTTATTTTTCACCACATTGCACCGGAAAAATAATCGTTTTGAAGCTTAGGAACGTGGATTTAATCAATCGGCAAACTGTAAGGGCGGGTTTAGTAGACCAATCTGCACCGTGTCATAAATTTGACGGTAGAACTCGCCCCTACCCGAGATCGAACGTATTTAATTCACAATCCTTAGCGCCAGCGTGGGGCATGATTTTAAGATGCCTCGATTGACTTAAAGTGAGCGAGGACGCTGTTGAGGTTTGTGCATTGGATCAGTTGCAGGAAGAGAATTGCTGGCTTGCAAAACTTGGTTAATTTGCTCAACCTCATCCAGTGTTTGGGTTGGATTGTCGATACTGCTTTTTTCGACGTAGTTAATTTTTAATTCTTCTAGTAGGTCAATTAATAATGTCTCAAGCTCGTTCTGCGTATGTTTCTCCTGAAGCTGCCGCTTCAGAGCCTGCCGGAAATCTTGGCTGAGCTGCTCCATCAGCATACGGCCTTTCTGATCAGAATAAGCCGTTTTCAGCACATCGTAGGTACCTTGGGCCAAATATTCGGCTAGCTGCTCAATGGTTTCATTGGGTAAATCGCCAATGCCAGGAATTCGCTGCACCACGCTGTAGAAATCTGACTGAGTAATGACTTCCGTTAAACTATGGTGCAACAAAGCTTCCAAGTCGGGCTGGACTTCTGGCAAAACCCGATAGATTGATAGTTGAATCAGCCGATCAACAATGGCGTCAATTTTATTAATATTGCTGACCTGCCGATATTGACTGGGTTCAAACAAGAATCGTGCCGCATCTCCTTGTTCAATAGAGGTCTGTGCCTGATTAACTAAGCGCACCATGAGAAACTTACTCACCCGATCGGCAACGTAGGAGACAGGTTCGTGGGTGACTTGAGCTAGTACCCGCTCCATATTGAAGAGTCCGGACTGATGGAGCCGCACTGAGGTTGGTAAAACCCGCAGCCAGCGCCAATAGGGCAAGAAGAAAATCAGGTCATACCAGCGACGCAGGATGGCATCACCCCAGCTCACCTGAGGTTGACGGTAGCTGCTGATTAGGGTGCGGCTCAGCAGATCAACGGCAAACAGCGCCATAAACCAGAGGTCAATTTGCCAGAACCGATCAACGAATCGTCCCGTTGCATCTAACGCCCGTAGATAGTTATGCTCCAGCGTGGGGCGAATGGCGCGATCAAAATAGGCCAGTTCGCTTTGCCAACCCGCTTGATTCAGGTAATCCCAGCTCCAAAACTTGAGTAGAGCCTGCTTGGCCGAAATCTCGCCGACGTGGGATTGGATGCGCTGTTTGAGCTTGGCATACGCACCAAACTGATTGGCTCCAAAGAAGGGGTTCTCTTCGACCAACTCAATGCTTTGGGCTTGCAGATGACTGAGAATGGGCACGACCTCCGCCTCAATCAGCCGAGGTCGTGGAGATTGGATTTCCCCTACCTCGTCATCTGGATTTACCGTTTCAACCAATCGATCAATTGTTGCCAAATAAAGCTGTGTATCCGGATGCAGCTCGATGCCTTTGATGGGATCGTAGGCATTTACGATTGTGGGTGCGTAATCGAAATAAAGCGATCGCAACGGAATATAGCTAAGGTTGAACAGGACTAAAACGATCTGCACTACGGCAATCAGCGCTATGAGTTTGCTCCAAGCCTGACCCATTCGCTGCCAGGTGGTGGGCTGGCTGGCAGAATCAGACGTACTGCTGTAAGTCGGAGTTGAAGAAGTCGAAGACTGCATGCAGATTGGGGATGGACAACCAGTTGAGCAAAACAGCTCAGAAAACTAGCTGTGATTCTATCGCTGCTATTGGACAAATACACTTATCCTAAGACTGAACCTTGTAGTGGCTTTGCATGTAAAACTTGCGCCTGTTTATCGAATGGCTAAAGGACAGCTTCTCTCTTACGATTGAAGTCCTTTACTCCGTATGCCAACTAATGTATGGATACATTCTTTGTACAAAAAATATCAGTCTTACTTAAAGCTAATGCTACATTCATACATTGTTGTTATTGGATCTATTTGATTGATTATTCATCACATTGGATATTATTGGATTGTTTTTCTAGCATTCATTCTAGGCCGCTACTTCCTCGTCGCTGGCGGGGCATTTTGGCTGTTCTATTTATCGCCTAAAATCCCTTTTACATATCAAGTATCTGCACCCAAGCCCCAATGGGAACTTGTCCGGCAAGATATTAATTTATCTGTGACATCAGCTTTACTGTTTGCGCTTTTATCGGCTTTAATCATGAATGCCTATAACGCGGGTGGTACTCGCATCTATAGCGCCATTGACACTTATGGTTGGTGGTATATGGGGCTGAGTTTTTGTGCTGTTTTAATTTTGCAAGATACATACTTTTACTTTGTCCATCGGCTGCTGCACCATCCCCGCTTGTTTAAACGGATGCACTACGGACATCATCGTTCTCGTGTGCCGACTCCCTGGACATCATTTGCATTTGATCCCAGTGAGGCACTCATACACGGCATTTTTTTCGTGGTTTTAGTATTTGTGATGCCCCTACATTTTGTGACGTTAATTGCTGCGTTCATTACAATGACAATTTGGGCAATGGTCACGCATTTGGGATTCGAGCTGGTGCCATCAGATTTTTCGCTAGGTGGATTCCAAAAAGGGCTGATCGGCCCAGCGCATCATGCCATTCATCACCGTCGATATCAAACACACTTTGGTTTGTACTTTACATTTTGGGATCGCGTACTGGGCACAACCGATCCCGCTTATATCGAGAAATATGTGAAGAAATAGCATCAGTTATTTAACTTTGCCAAATCTGCGATCGCGTTTTTGGAACGCCATCAGCGCCTTTTGAAACTCACTGCGATCAAAATCAGGCCAGAGGGCATCGGTCACATAAATCTCGGCATAGGCCATTTGCCACAGGAGAAAATTGCTCAAGCGCATCTCACCACTGGTGCGAATCAGCAAGTCAGGGTCGGGTAGGTTGGCGGTATAGAGCTGCTGAGCAAACAGGTCATCATTGATGGCGCTGGGATCGAGCTGACCCTGCTGTACCTGGGTTGCAATATCGCGGCAGGCTTTGATGATTTCGGCTCGTCCGCCGTAGTTTATGGCTACTGTAAACTGCACGGCGCTGTTGTTGGCGGTGGCTAGCATCGCTCGTTGGGCTTCTACCTGGAGCTGTTCCGGTAGGCTGGAAATGTCCCCAGCAAAGGAGATCCGAACGCCCTCTTCGTTCATTTCTTGCAGCTCTTTCCGCAATAGCCGCTCAAATAAACCCATCAAGAAACTGACTTCCTCTAGCGGACGCCGCCAGTTCTCGGTCGAAAACGCATATACGGTCAAGGCTGGAATGCCCCAGTCCTTACAGCAGCGCAGCAAATCCTTCAGTGTGTTAGCTCCCTGGCGATGCCCAGCGATGCGAGGCAGCCCCCGCTGCTGCGCCCAGCGACCATTGCCGTCCATAATCACCGCAACGTGCTGCGGCAACCGCTGGCGGTCAAGTTCGGCGGGCAGTTTAACTAAGAGCTTGGCAGTCATCAGTGATTCTCCCGAGAGCAATGAAAAAACAGACTGGTAAACCAGTTTGGCGGTAGCGCTTCTATTAAAGGTGCCCATTTTGCCCTGGTTAAGCGCAAGATTGAAATGCAGGATTTTGGCAAAACTTTAAGTTATGTGTCTGGATTTTACGGTTGGTGTTAAGGGGGAGGGGTGGTAGAGGGTAGATGGGTGGATGAGTATTTCGAAAAGTGCGTGATCGTAGGGTGCGTTCGCGCAGCAATGCACCACTCCGGGAGGATTGTAAAGATCTAGCTGTCCCCAAACAGCGATCGCAACTCCTCTACCTTCATTTCCCTCTGCCACTGGCGCACCCGATTCAGCACCCAGATAAACGTCAGCGCTAGCTCCAGCTTGTGTTGCAGCTTCCAGTCTGACCAGTGGAGGGTGCCCGTCATCCGCTGAACGGTGCGATAAAGTTTCAGCAGGGACAGCGTTTTCCCTGAGCCGTGGCGGCTATCGACAATGCGATTGCCGAGGAGACGCCAGCAACGCTGCCAGAACGATTCGGGGTAGAGCCAGAGGCCGAATCCCCAGAATTTGGTCATGTGGTTGACTTCGTCGATCAGGATTTCGGTTAGGAGTTGATGGGTTGCGCCCGTGGTGTGCGCCATCAGCCATAGGTAGAGACAGACAGCACTGTATTCCGTGGCGATGCGATGCAAACCGTGACCATAGAGATCATCGGCAGGATGCTCGGATGGCTCATAGGATTTGACTTGGCGTAGGTTGGCTACAATTTTTTCACCCTTGAGCTGATAGTAGAGCTTGGCTAGGGCAGGGCTATGCTGCCGCTCTTCTTTTTCCCAGAGTCCTAGTTCTACCAAGTCGCCTTGCTCGTTGACTGTACCGCCGACAAAGCGGGCCATTTCAGGATGGAGCGGTTCTAGATACTGCCGACTGGTTTGAGTGTAGCCGCGAATGGGTGCTTCGGTGTCCATTGCGCCCACGATGATGTTGAGGAACAGATCCAGGTCAATGCCAATCACCTGGCTAGGATGAATCTCATCCCAGCGAATCGGCTGCCAGGGGCGCGGTTGAGGGTTCTCGAACTGTCGCGGCAAATCGGCCAAGCGATCGCATAAAATATCAAGGCTGACGTAGTGATCAATGTGCGATCGCAACTTGGCACAGGTCTGTCGAAACGAAGTTGTTTGCCCGGCTTGGTTCTCAGCTTGGTCAGAGTCTTGAACAGGAACGCGAAGAGAATTAATCGATAGAAAATTCATCAATATTGCACTCCTTATAAAAAGGGGCATGGTGTGCCATGCCCGGTGCATTCAGGTGTTTTTGTTCATCCCCAACTTACGCAATTCGGCTCGCGGTGTCAGTCGGTTTGAGTCGGAGGTTTGCGGTTTCCCAACAGTCGGCAGAACGTCGGAAAAGGTCGGATTAAGTCGCTAGCGTCGGGACAGGTTGGTGATGATGAGTTAGACTTGGTGCAATTTGTGTTAAATCCGTGTATGAGAACCCAATTTATTTTTTGTGAAATGCTTGCGAAGCAAGCATTTCACAAAAAATAAATTATGGGTTTTCTACTGGATTTCATATTAGGTCAGCTCACCTGCATGTAAAAAATAAAACATCTGTCCGAATTCGAGAGCGTTGACCCTGTAGTCCTCTGAAGCCAACATCCACAGTCGTTTTTCATGGGATGGATACTGATTCTGCCCTAGCGCTGGTTGATGCTCTGGTGTTTGAAAGCACTGGAGAGCACCTCAACGATTTGAAAGCTGCCATTTTCCAGCGGGTATGGCAGGGGCAGAAGTATTTAGAGATTGCCGCAGACTGTGGCTACACCGAAGGCCATGTCAAGGATATCGGCTCGATCCTGTGGCGACAGCTTTCTGAGGCGCTGGGTGAAAAGGTCACGAAACGCAACTGCCGCTCGGTCTTAAAACGCTACAAATCTGCTCTCAAGCAGCGGCTTGGTCAGGCGAAACGGGTTACATCTCAGGCAATCCTGCCGATTACGTTGGGCGCTAAATCGTCACTGATGCCGCTACCGATTACCTCAACGGCTACGGCAGATATTGTGAGAAATACTGTTAATCGTGGCTTCGTGGGTCGGGAAACTGCGATCTCAGATCTCCACCAGCTTGTCAGTCAAGGAGCCAAACTGATTGTCATTCAAGGCGAGGGCGGACTGGGCAAGACAACCTTGGCGCAGCAGTTTTTACAGGCGCAGTCGTTTGATCGAGTTCTGGAAGTGCTGATGGCGAAGGAATCCGATGATATTACCTCTGCTCATCGGGTGGTGGAAGAATGGCTGCGACAGGATTTCAACGAAGAACCAGGGCAGGAGTTTGGCGTTACGCTGAGTCGGCTCAAGCGCCAGCTTCAGCAGCAGCGAGTCGGCATCCTGATTGATAACCTCGAACCTGCACTGAATGCGAACGGCTGTTTTGTGCCGCAACATCGCAGCTATGTTGAGCTGCTACGGATTCTAGCTGATCCGCAGGTGCAGGCTGTGACGATCATTACCAGTCGCGATCGCATTTGTGAATCAGGCATTGATCTACATCACTATCGGTTGCTGGGACTGAGTTTGAGCGCTTGGCAACAGTATTTTCAATTCTCTCCAGTACTTTCCGGTGAAGAAGAAAGCGTTCTTGCCGCCATGCACCAAGCCTACAGCGGAAATGCGAAGGCAATGGGTGTGCTGTATGGCTTGATTCAAGAGGACTTTGCAGGTGACATTGTTGCTTACTGGCGAGAGTATCAGGACAACCCGTTAGCCCATACGACGTTGCAGAACTTGGTGGCTAGCCAGGTTGAGCGGCTCCAGGCTCTTGATCCAGCGGCCTATCAGCTTCTCTGTCGGCTGGGTTGCTATCGCTATCAGGAAACACCGACTGTACCTACGGCTGGGTTGAAGGCATTGATGTGGGATGTCGATTCGCAGCAACAGCCGCAAGTGATTCAGTCCCTGCGAAATCGCTCGTTGATTGAGTGCTATAAGGGTCAGTACTGGCTGCATCCAGCGATCCGTGCAGCAGCAGTTACGCGACTACGGAACAGTACCGATTACGAATCAGCCCATCGTCAAGCCGCTGCGTTTTGGAGTCAATCGGTGCAGCGCATTCAGTCGGTGCCGGATGCGCTGCAAGCGCTGGAAGCCTATTACCACCATGTTGCCATTCAGGATTTTGAAGCTGCTGCTGCCGTATTACTCCGCAGTCGCTTGAATCAGTGGCAGCAGTTCTTGCCGCTGGGCAGCACCCTTTATCGCATGGGCTTTCTCCATCCCGTAGTGGATGCCATTGAGCAGGTTTTGCCCCATCTGCAAGCGACGCCGAATCAGGCGGAACTCTGCAATATATTAGGCGATTTATACTGGATTACGGGCCGCATTACCGCAGCCATTCAGCAACAGCAACATGCGATCGCAACTGCTAAAACCTGTCTACAAGCTGCTGCCAATGACCATCAGATTTATTACTTGACGATGATAGCTGTGGACTCACAGCTCAGTATTGGCCTGTATTGCGTCGATCAATGGGATTTGGCAACCGCTCAGCAGTATTTTCAAACGGTGATCGATCAGGCAACCCACACGCCTCATCATCCCTGGGCTGAGAAGGCATCGGTTTGTCTAGCGCTGGTATATGCCTATCAGCAGCAGATTGATCGAGCGAAACCCTTAGCTGATCAAGTCTACAACACGATTGCGAGCAGCCCAGTAACAGACTACAGCGGGCGCTTTGCCTATTTTATTCAGATGCTGGCGCAGGTTTACAGCTATCTGGGAGATTACCAGCGGGCACAGGCACTCTACGACAGTGCGATCGCAGCCGCCACTGAAAGCCACTATCTTCAGGTCAGAGGCCAAGCCCTGAACGGATTAGCGGTACTGCATCGGCTGCAACAGAACTGCGATCGCGCGTTAGCCCATCATGCCGCGGCGATTGAAATCTTGGAACTAATCGATGCCAAGTGTGATTTAGCGAATGCGCTGTTTCAGCAAGGGATTACCTATCAGGTACAAACCAATCTCTCTCAAGCACAGCAGAATTTTGCCCGCGCCATCCAGCTTTTCCGCGCAATCGACGCCCCGAATCAAGTCCAGCGGGTGCAGAATCAGTTCAATTGCTACACCAGTGCCCTAAACTGTGACGACTCATCAAGTTTCCCTGCTCCTCTGCCCCCTTGCCCCAACGCCCACAGCATTTAAGCTGACCGGATTAAAACTTTAGAACTGTGGCTCCGGTGGTGGTTGCTCAACTGGAGTTTGAAAAATCGGCGGCATGGTTTCCGGTTCTGCTTGCTTGGTGGTGACTCGGACTGACAGGGTATGATTCCACAGGGCTAGAAACTGCTTGAGATGATAGGGCAGCGGCTTTTTGCAGGTTGTGGGGTCGAAGTTTTCTAAGTCGTATAGATGGAGGCGTTCCAGAACGGCGACCGTTTTCGGTTCGAGTAGATTGGCTTTGTAGTCGCCGTTGGGGCTGATATCAGAGAAGCAGTAGAGCTGATAGTAGTTGTCGCCGCTGAGGTCGCGGGTTTGAATCAGCACATAAACGTCAGCGGGGCGCACCGGAAAGGCAACATCTAGCGCTACCTGCTTTTGGGCTGAGAGACAGGGAACTCGTGCGGTGCTGCGAATGCCGTAGTAGCCGACTGGATCGGCCTGTAGCGGATACTTGCGGTGGCGTGGCTGCACGTGGAGCCGCATAAATGTCGCGATGTCCAAGCGCTCTTCCACATAGGCCGCTAAGCCGCTGATGTGCATGTCGTAGGCGGGTACGGTGCCAACGTTATAGAGAAAAAGCTGCACCTGCTGATTGGCTTCGTCCCACTGTAAGTCGCAGTAAATGTGCGGCACGGTAGAGAGCCGGAGCTGTCGGGTCATGAAGTCTCGGTGGTAGATGATGTCCTGCTGATTTCTTTGCAGCAGTTGGTAAATCAACCACACTAAACCGCCGATGACGATGATTAAAACGAGGTTACAAATTAACAGCAGCGTTTCCATTGGTGGCTGGATGGGGATAGAAGGGTAAGGGGCAGGGTAGATTCATGTTCATCAGAGAACATCTAAAACCGTTGATGTTACTTAGGGGCGAATGGCCATTCGCCCCTACCAGGCACGTAAAATCGCGATTTCAAGATTTTCGTTGGCGACGATGAACCCGCTCTAGGGTACGGGGGCGCGTGTATGTTAGCGTGGGGAGCGGCTGGTTTTCATGAGTGGATTTCGATAAAGTAGTGCCATCTGTTACTTGATAAATCACTGCTCAAACCGGGATCTAGTTATGCAGTCATCAACTTCTATCCGGGGTTTACAAACAGGTCAGCTCCGAGGCGTTCATCATATCGCGCTCAATGTGAAAAATCTTGCCGCCTCCCGGCAGTTTTACGGCGAAGTGTTGGGACTGCATGAGTTGACGGGGGATGAGGTGCCGTCTACGTTGCGATCGCAAGTTGAGGCAGGTCAAATCGCTAATTTTGCCTTACCGGACGGTACGATCCTCGACTTGTTCTACGAGCCAGATTTATCACCACCCAATCCCGACCCAAAGCAGCAGTTTACCCGCGCCAATCATCTGGCGTTTGATATCGCTCCCGCCGATTTCGATGCCGCAGTTGAGGTGCTACACCAGCATCAGGTGTTGATTGACCACGGCCCTACGGCTCGTCCTACGGGACGCGGCATTTATTTTTACGATCCCGATGGCTTCCTGGTGGAAATTCGTTGCGATCCGGCTTGATTGTTTGCTAATCCACTGCCAAATTTGGCAAATTGCGGCAAGGTAGAAAAAGCTTTATACCGCAATATTCTCCAAAAAATTCTATGTGTCGGCTTTTGGGCTACATTGGCCCCCCTATTCAACTGGATTCGTTGCTCTCTGAACCGAATCACTCCCTCATCGTGCAAAGCTATCAGCCACGGGAGATGCAAACCGCCATTCTCAATGCTGATGGCTTTGGGATTGGTTGGTATCATCCGCAGCGACAAACCGCGCCGTTTACCTATCGGCAGACGATGCCAATTTGGAACGATACCAATTTGCCCCATCTCAGCCGCTATATCGAATCAAGTCGCATCCTGGCCTACGTTCGCAGCGCCACGCCGGGACTGGCGGTGGATTTAAGCAACTGCCAGCCGTTTCAGCATGGGCAACTTCTGTTTATCCACAACGGTTTTATCGAAAACTTTCGCCAGACGGTTTATCGCCCAATTCGCGATCGCTTATCGGACATTGCCTATCACACCATTCATGGCTTGACCGATTCAGAGCATTTATTTGGCTTATTCGTCGATGCGATTTCAACTCAGCCCCATATTTCCCTAGTCACAGCCCTGCGCCAAACTCTGGCTACAGCTGCTCAACTGGCGCAGGAATATGGGGTTCGCGCCGCGTTGAACCTGATGGTCAGTGATGGCGACCAAATCGTGGCCTCCCGCTTTGACACCAGCGGCAGCGATCCCAGCCTCTACTATCTCCGCGACGATCCCCAATTTCCTAATGCCGTCCTGATTGCCTCTGAACCCCTATCAGAAGGCCAATGGACACCCTGCCCAAAATCCAGCATTCTAAGCGTTGGTTCCGATTTAGACATAACCTACGATGACCTCTCCGATCTCCAACTCCAGCCCTCAACCCTTTCCTAACCATCCCACTCCCGACCTCACCCCCCGCACCCCCCATTCGTCTTCCCCCCCTCTCCCCCACGCCCTCACTCCTCACCCCTCACTCCTCACGAGAGAAACCCTCCGCACCGCCATGATCCAGTGCCGGGAGGCGACTCTGGCTTTATTCGATACCATGAGCCGCGACATGTTCTGCTGCCACGCTCATCCTGACTTCAGCCCCGTCGGTTGGCATCTCGGCCACATTGCCTACACTGAATCACTGTGGATTCTCCAGCACCTCGCCAAGCACCCCCCCATCTACACCGAGTATCATCGCCTCTTTGCCCAAGATGGCTTGCCCAAAACCGAACGGGTGAATTTACCGTCGCTTGATGAGATTCGGGAATATTTAGCAGATGTGCGATCGCAGGTTTTTCAATACCTAGAAACAGCACCACTAGCGGAACAGCTCCGGATCTGGTACTGGCTCTTACAGCATGAGTGTCAGCATGTGGAGACGATGGCAATGGTGTTGGCGATGCAGGGAAGAGGTGAGGCGAGAGGGGGAAGAGGTAAGGCGAGAGGAGTGAGGAGTGAGGCGTGGGGAGCTGTGGGAGCTGGAGGGGCAGGGGGAGCGTTGGGGGCTGTAGAGGGCTGTAAAGGGTTAGAGAACGAAGAACGTGGACGTTCTTCTGTTCCTGATACTCCTCACTCCTCACTCCTCACTCCTCACTTGATCCACGTCCCCGCTGGCGAGTTCGTAATGGGGAATGAGAGTGCGATCGCAGCGATTGACAACGAGCGTCCAGTCCAAAGAGTGCATCTAGAGGAGTACTGGATTGATCGCTATCCGGTGACCTGTGGGCAGTATCGGCAGTTTATGGAGGCGGGTGGTTATGATGATCCACGCTGGTGGAGTGAGGCTGGTTGGCAGTGGCGGTTGCGATCGCAGGTGACGCAGCCGCTGTATTGGACGGATGATCCAGAAGAAAATTTGCATCCGGTGTGTGGCGTGAGTGCATACGAAGCGGAGGCTTATGCGCGGTTTGTTGGCAAGCGGTTGCCGACGGAGGCAGAGTGGGAAAAAGCGGCGAGCTGGAATCCAGAAACGCAGCAGGCTCAGATGTATCCGTGGGGGACAGAGTTACTCAGTGGATCGCAGTCGGACGCTGAATTTTGCAACCATTGTCATCACGTTGGCTGGACAACGCCTGTCACGGCCTATCCGCTGAATCAAAGCCCACTGGGCTGTTGCGATATGCTGGGCAACGTCTGGGAGTGGACGAGCACCCTATTTGACGGCTATGCCGGATTTAAGCCTTATCCCTATGCCGGATATTCCAGCGCCTATTTCGATCAAGAACACTGGGTACTGCGGGGTGGCAGTTGGGCCACGCGACCCTGGGCGCTCCGCAACAGCTTTCGGAATTGGTACTATCCGCACATGCAGCAGATGTTTGCGGGTTTTCGGTGCGTTCAGGTGAGTACTATCTAAAATAAATAACGGAACATAATCGACTCATTTTGAATCACCGTATAGCAAGTTGTTCGAACAGTCTGCGAACATTGAGGGTGCATGCGATGTCGTTGTTCGTTCACTGCATAGATACCTGACAGATACCTGACACAAATGGACAAATCTCTGATTCAGCCAATTTTTAGTCAAGCTTCCCTCTGGTCAGTTGCGACATTGGTAATGTTGCTGACTAGCGTAACTGGAAGTGCTCAAGCTCAATCTTCTCCCTTGTCGTTGCCGACATCTGTAACGCCCTCATTGGCGACACCAGTTGAATCAGAAGCTGCGTCAGAAGTTGATGATGAGACTAATCCATCGGAGAATGCATCAACTTCATCTCCTAATCAGCTTGATCAATCGTCTACACTGCCACTATCGACCCTGCTGACACCAGCGGATGTTGAGCTGCCGAGCGAGCAATCAACGCTCCAAGCTGTTTCCGGTGAGCGATTTCCTGAGCTACCGACGCTTGACCATCTGGATCAGCTTCCCGATCCGGTTGCCAAGATTGAGCTGGTGATTCGACTGCGCGATCGCAAAGTTTACGTTTATGAACGCGATCAGGTTAAAGCCACGTTTCCCATTGCCATTGGTCGCTCAGGCTGGGAAACACCAACGGGAGAACATCAAGTTCTGCAAATGATTAAAGACCCATCCTGGCAGAATCCCTTCAACGGCACGGTGATTCCGGCTGGTCCCGATAATCCGCTGGGGACGCGCTGGATCGGCTTTTGGACGGATGGCCAAAACTACATTGGCTTCCACGGTACGCCCAATGAAGATAGCGTCGGCACAGCAGCATCCCACGGCTGCATTCGCATGTATAACCGGGATGTCGTGCAGCTATTTGAAATGGTGGAAGTCGGCACCGTTGTCCGCGTAGAACCGTAATCAATTTTTAAAGTTGTTTGAGAACTATTTGAGGCTGAAAGTTTTGCCAAGCAGAACTTTCAGCCTCAAATGGTTTTGCATTACCCATACTTGCGCTTGCGCTCTTGTTCGGATAGCCGGCTACCAGATTGTGTCGGCTGTGATTGATCGGCGGTTTGATTAGCCTGTTCCGTTGGTGATAGCGTGCGCGTAGCATGCTCATCCGGTTCAATGCGAGAACCATAGCGTCGGGCGTAGACCTGCGTAAACTCGGCTCCGAAAAACAGAATTTGGGCAGAGTAATAGACCCAGGCCAAAATCACAATCAGCGAACCTGCTGCGCCGTATGTGGAACTAAAGCTGCTGTTGCCGAGATAGAGGCCAATTAAAAATTTGCCAATGGTGAATAAGAGCGCTGTGATAAATGCGCCAATTAGAACATCATTCCAATTAACGCGGGCATCGGGTAAGTATTTATAAATCAGCGCAAATAAACCAGTGATGATCGCGAGAGATAGCGCCAGGTTGACGATTTGCCACAGCCAACTCAAGTCAGCAACCCAGCCTGTCATGAAGGTCGTCAGAGCGGAAATTGCAGTGCTCAGCACCAAGGACACGAGCAGCAAAAATCCAATCACTAAGATCATGCCAAAGGCGAGGACGCGCTTTTGGACGAGAAACTTGATCCCCTGATTTGGCTTGGGCGTAACGTTCCAGATGTCGTTTAGTGAATCCTGTAGCTGGGTAAAGACACCTGATGCGCCGAATAATAGAATAACGATGCTGATCAGAGATGCAATCAACCCCGAGTTAGAAGAGGGCTGATTGGCATTGTCGATGGCGGTTTCAATAAATTCTGCGCCATCTTGACCAAGCAGTCCCTGCAACTGCCCAACCACCTCGCCCCGTGCTGCTTCCTGCCCAAAGATGGCACCTGCGATCGCAATCGCCAAAATCAACAGCGGCGCAAGTGAAAAAGCCGTGTAGTAAGACAGCGCTGCCGCCAGTCGCGAGGCTTTATCCTGCTGCCATTCCGTAAATGTTTCTTTTAATAATCGCCAAATTTGTTTGCCTGACACGTCTGTCTGTTCTCCTCTGCTGCTGTTCACTCACATCAATATCTGCTCATCTGCTCATAAGGCCGATCACCCAAAATTTGCTTGTAAAACCAGTTTTGCCTTTTTGTGAAAGCGTTGCTCAGCAACGCTTTCACAAAAAGGCATTTTGGTACTACATCGCAATCCGACGATAGCGGGCACGAGCCTCTAAATAAATGCCATAAGCAATAAAGCCCAGTGCGACGAGACCGAGCAGCCAAGGCCCGTAAGGTTGTTGTTCGAGCGTGCGTAAAGCACCACCTAACCCTCTAGCCTGATCAGGATTGGCTTGAATTGCGGCTTGGATAAAGAATCCACCAATGATCACAAATGTTACGCCTCTGGCTCCATGTCCTAAGCGACCGAGCCGAGTAGACCAGGTGCGCTCGGTTTGGCTCATTTCGTGCCACTTGAGATACTTACGAAATTTGGCCGAAAACATTTGATAGAAGTGATAAAACGCGATCGCAATAATGATGGCTCCCACCGTACCAACCAGCCATTGACCAAACGGTTGCGACATCAAGCGGGCTGTCCAGTCCTGTGCGGATGAATCACCGGAACTACCAGAGTCATTGCCCAGAACGATTTGGATTGCAGCATAAGCAAACGTGCCGTAGATAATGGCGCTGATAAAATAGGCTGTTCGCTTGAGTAATCCTTCTGCATCGGTGCCATTGCGATCGGGATCTTTGAAGACCTGCACCAGTCGCCAAACAACATAGCCGATCAGTCCAATTGCAATTAGCACCAGCAAAAATTTGCCGAATGGTTGAGAAACAACCGCGCCAAATGCTCCCTCTTGATCCGTCGCTTGACCACCTGCTCCAAATGCAGCTTGTAGTGCCAAGATCCCCAGCAGTGCGTACACAATACCTTTAGCGGCAATACCAAGGCGGGATAAAACCTCTACCCATTTAGCCGTGTCCCTCGCCGTGTCCCGTTGCATGTCAACTACCTCGATTTCGGTTGAAAAGTGTGTCGTCTTGCCTTGCATACCAGCCCAAGCGGATGCGGTTACGATAGGGCAACTGCATTCGGCTGGATGTTCAATTGGCAAGGTGCAAGACTTGAATATTGAAATTTCAGAATCTTGAATGAATCTAGAAATACCGGATAAGCAGTGACAAATTCATCGCTCAGTTGACGCGCTAAAGGTCATACCTGAGTCGGCTAAATTGAGGAGATTTTGTTGCTCGCTTTTATACCTTAAGGTAGGCAGCGGTCTCAGTCCGTTTCACTAAAGTGCCTGAGCAAGCGCTGTTTGAGCCGCACAAGCAAGCTTTGCTCACGCTGAGTTGTAGCTTAGTTAATGAGCTAAATATTGCGAAATGTAAACACTTGATTTAGGATGAATAAGCATATCACGCTCCAGATCAACAGCAAGTATTTGGGCGGCATAATGCGATCGCACAGTGTTCGATAATGTCCAATGCTGATTCTTGTATGGCAAGGCTTCGCTACAGATTTACAGCCACACCAATTGACTAGTAATGAACTCGGAATGAACTGATGCAGATCACCACTGATCGATGCGTAGGATCACGGGGATTAGATGGGTACTATCACGGAATTTTGCAGACAGATCGTGGATCCTAATAAGTAACAGGCAAGCGCTTCACTTGCTCCGTTGCTGCCCCTAACCCGATCGGTCTGTGCCATGACAATCCACACTCGTCTCTACCTCAAGTCAATCGCTGCCACTCAGTCCGCGACACCAGTTGAGCGCATCGTTACTGGATTATTGCTGACTCTAGCATTGATCATCACTGCTGTTACCTTCCCGCAAGCTAGGGCGGATGGTGCAGGCGTTCCCCAGAAAGAAAAGCCCCAGGTTGATTTAATTGCCTCTAGTTCATCGACCCGCACATCAACGGTAGAATCACCGACTCAAACTTACCTGTTCGGCCAGTCTGCTGAAGCCGAACAAGTCGGTGCAACCTACATGGTCTTCACGATGCAGGATCAGGAGGTTGTCGGTGCGTTCTACATGCCGCAGTCATCGTTTGACTGCTTCCAAGGTGAAGTCGTCGGTGAGCAATTGGCGCTGAATATCACCAACAGCTACGACCAAACGACTTATGCCTATGAGGTTGCTCTAGCAAGTAATGCTGTTGTTGCTGGAGCGGATGCGGCGGCTCCGTTTGGCCTAGAGGGGTTTCATGCCATTGAAACGCTCAGCGAAACCGATCAGCAGGTTCTATCGGCTTGCCAAGCGATTTACTAATACCTGTCCATGTACAAGAACCCTGTTTATTTCATGAAATAAACAATAGGTTGTCAACCGGGTTTCATATAATACAAAGTCCAGTTAAAAACTACCCAATTTAGGGTTTAGGAAATACCTGCATTGCAGGTATTTCCTAAACCCTAAATTGGTTTTTGTATGCATATCTTTTACCTTGCTAAACTGCTCCGGAAGAGGTTAGTTTGCCGCCGCATCGTGGCGGCAAACTAATCTTTCTATTTTCTGTGCAAGGATGAAGATAAGTAGCTACATATAAATAAACGCATCTAAAAAACTAGGGTAGCGCCCCTTCCCCAGTTTTTTAGATATGTATTTACGCCAACCTACTTACCTACAGCTCAACGGTTTCCCATCTGAGGTTTTTCGTTGTAAGTAATCCAGTGTAGGTTAAGCGTTTTGAGGATATGCACGAGCTGATCAAAATCGGGTGGCTTGACGATGTACGCATTAGCTCCCAGATCATAGATTCGGTTGACATCCGAATATTCTCGTGATGAGGTTAACGCCACGACGGGTAGCCGCTGTAGATTAGGCTCTTGGCGAATCCAGGACAGTACTTCTGCTCCCGAGCGGCGAGGGAGTTTGAGATCGAGCAGTACCAGAACAGGTAGAGGGTAGGTTGTGCGATCGCAATAGGGCGCACCTCCAGCCAAATACTGAACAGCGGCATCCCCATCACTGACCACCTGTAGCGGTGTCATAATTTCAGCCTTACGAAACGCGCGCTGAACTAAAAAAACATCTTTCGGATTGTCTTCAACTAGCAGAATTGTATTGTCGCTACTCATAAAGACTCCATTGTCGTTGGCAAGACAATCCAAAATCGGCTACCTTGCCCCAGCTGAGATTCAACCCCCAGTTGCCCCCCCATCCGCTCAATTCCTTTCCGGGCCGTTGCTAATCCGATGCCAGTTCCCGGATAGTCTTCTTCTCGGTGCAATCGCGCAAAGGGTCGGAAAATTTGCTCCTGCTCCTCTGGAGCAATGCCAATTCCATTATCCTCGATCCACAGTCGCGTTTGCCGATCATCCTGTTCTGTCCAGATATAGATGTGGGGCTGTACTCCAGTAGCAACAAATTTAACTGCGTTGGAGAGTAAATTGGTTAAAACCTGAATCAGCACTGGGCGATTGGCCTGTACGGTTGGTAGTGGTTCTTTGAGCTGAATTTGCGCCTGTTGGGACTGAATGTCTGGCCCGAGTTGGGCGAGTACTTCGGTTAATGCTTCAGACAGGCTAACGGGAGCCAACTGAATTTCGGTCTGCCTAAAGCGGCTATAGGTTAACAGGTCGGCCATAAATGTGGCCAACTGCTTGGCATTGGCAGCAACTTGCTTCAGCAGTCTCAAATGATTGGCCTTTAGCGAGTCGCCAATGTCATCGATCAGGATGTGGGCATATCCTTGAATCGCGCGTAGAGGTGCACCCATGTCGTGAGAAATAGAGTAGGCAAACTCTTCTAGGTCTTCGTTCGCGGCCTGTAGTTGGGCCGTTCGTTCCTGCACTCGCGTTTCCAGGGTTGTATTCAATTCCTGAAGCGCCATCTCAGCCTGTTTGCGATCGCGGATGTCTTCCAATAGCCCATCAGCAACGGTGATGCCCTCAACAGTATTGAGCGTGATCGTCAACAGTGCCCAGAATGGAGTGCCGTCGCTGCGCTGGAGCCGCAGTTCTTGTTCATACTGTTGGGGTGGTGGTTGCTCCACGAGCTGGGTATAGAGCGCACGGGTATTCAGCATATTTCTGGCATTGACCTGCGCTAGGGATTCGACCTCCAGCAGCTTGAGAAATGCCGGATTCGCTTCAATTACGGTGCCGTCTGACTGAAAGCGAAACACGCCGACTTTGACCTGATTCAGGAGTTCCTGGAGGCGAATTTCCACCAGCGCTGCCCGCCGCTGGGCTGCCCGTCGCTCGATAGCTGTTTGAACTGCGATCGGAACTCGGATATAGCGATTCGGCTGTTTAATAATGTAGTCATCCAACCCTAGCTTCATCGCTTCAACGGCGATTTCTTCCGTACCCGTGTTGGTAAACATGATGACTGGACAGTTGGGATAGCGCTGTCTCACTCGTTCCAGAATATCGAGACCAATCGTCCAGCGCAGTTGAAAATCAGTGATCACTGCTGCAAAATCGCCGATCTCCATTTCCTGATTGAACTGAATGGAGTTGGTGACTTCCTCGATAGCTAGCTGATCTCGATCAAAGTTTCGCTCTAGTTCCCGAATCACTAGAGCGCGATCGCTACGATTATCATCAATTAACAGAATGCGGAGAGGTTTAGTCATCGGTTGAGTTATCCAGTGAGACAACAGCAGTTGGTAGTGCAATCCAAAATTGGCTTCCCTGCCCCAGTTGCGATTCCACACCGACCCGTCCCCCCATCCGGTCTAGCCCTTTCCGAACGATGGCTAAACCAATCCCCGTCCCAGGGTAGCTTTCAACACCATGTAAACGCTCAAAGACGCGAAATACTCGCTCATGGTGTTCGGGTGCAATGCCTATGCCGTTGTCTACAATCCATAAACGTATCCAGTCTCGATTATCTTGCCGCTCAGATGTGGCGAAGATATCTATCTGAGGATGAATATCCGATTTCACAAACTTGATGGCGTTACTGATTAGGTTGGTCACGGCTTGAATTAAGGTTGCACGATGAGCCATGACCTGTGGCAGAGGCGACTTGATTTGGATCTGAGCTTGCTTGTCCTGAATCTGGGTTGTCAGTTGTCTTAAGGCTTCCTGCACCACGTCATCAAGCGCGATGGGCTGTAGACTAATTTGGGTGCGGGTTAGACGGCTATAGTTGAGCAAATCGCTGATCAGGTCATTCATCTGCACCGCGTCGTCAACGATGGAATCGATATAGCTGCGGCAGAAATCGTCTAACTGCATTCCACAGTCTTCGAGTAGGGCTTGGGCAAACCCCTGGATTGTCCGTAACGGTGCCCGCAAATCGTGGGAAACGGAATAGGTAAACGCTTCTAGCTCTTGGTTGGTTTCTTCGAGCTGAGCGGTTCGTTCTGCCACTCGCTGTTCGAGTTCGTCCGCATGGCGCTGTAGTTGTTCACGTAGCTGAGCTTGATGAATTGCGATCGCAAGTTGATTGGCAACTTCCTGGGCAATCTCCAGACTTTCCGAATCAAAGATAGCGGGTTGATCAGTCAGTAAATATAGATTACCGATCAGCCTGTTTTCCACCAGCAGAGCCACAATGACCACACTTTGCGTTCCCTCAGTCACCGCTTGCGCTAACAGCGGTGGGCATTGCGGTAGGGCTACTAGATTTTTGATATGGCAAATTCCGCGATCGCACAAACTGGCGGGCAACGACAGGACATCAATCGGCAAAACAGACCTAGGTGGCTGCGAATCAAGCTGTCCGGCCAGCACATAAGCTTCATTGGTTTCAAAATTGAACAGAGCGACCATCGCCTGCTGAAATGCGATCGCTTCTTGCAGGCGGCGCAGAGCCGTCTCAGCGATCATTTCAGGAGACGTAGCCTGGAGAATAGCTCGATCAATTTGTTGCAGCGTTTCCAGTCGGTGAGCCGAGCGCTGTAGTGCCGCTTCTGCCTGCTTGCGGTGGGTAATATCGCGGGAAATGCCGATGACGCCACTAATATTGCCATAAGCATCTCGGTAAGGATCTTTGGTAACGAGAAAGGTACGCATACCGTCACCCAGATAAATTTCTTCCTCAGAAGTCTGAGACAGGCCAGTCTCCATCACCCTCTGATCAATCCGCCGTAGATAAGTAGCGGCATCTAGCGAAAGGAGGATGGCATCGTCTTTGCCTAAAATCTCTTCCTTGGGTTTGCCCAGAAGCTGAGCTGTGGCAGAATTAACGAGTTTATATCGTCCCTGCCGATCTTTGACAAAGATGGCATTACCTGTCCCCTCAATCACGGTTTGCAGCAAACCATAACTATCCTGTAGCGCATCTTCACTCTGCTTCTGTTGAGTAATGTCGCGCACGACCTCAGAAAAACCGTGTAGCTGCCCCGCTTCATCTCGCAGAGCCGTAATCATCACATCAGCCCAAAACAGCGAACCATCCTTCCGCTTGTGCCATCCTTGATCTTCAACATGTCCGTTCATAGCTACAAACTGTAAAAGATGCTCAGGTTTGCCTTGGGCAATATCCGATTCAGGATAGAACAGTGAAAAATGCCGTCCCAATGCTTCCGCAGCAGAATAACCCTGAACTAATTCAGCCCCACTATTCCAGCTTGTGATTCGACCTTGAGGATCGAGGCCAAAAATAGCGTAATCTTTCACTCCTTCGATTAGAAGGCGATATTGCTCCTCGCTTTCTCTCAGTTGAGTAGTAATCTGCTCAGCCCGATTTTTAGCACTTCGTAAGGCTTCACTGAGAGTACTAATGCAGAATCCCTCAATCAAAAAAATGGTCACTCTAGTTAAATTGGAGAGATCTAAACTCCCTGTGCTGAATGTAGGAGCCACAAAGAAATAGGTACCCAGCCACGCACAGAACACCGTTGCCAATAAGCCCGGTTGTAGCCCACCGTACCAGGCGCTAACCAGTACGGGCATGATGAACACTAGTAGGGGGGCATTCTCCTGTAGCAGAGGTGCAAGCAAAAGCCGCAACAGCACGGCCAGCAGACTGGCGATGATTGCAATGCCATAGCCAGACAGCAAAAATCTCTTTGCCCTTGGCATGATGAACTTTTCCTAAAAGCGCGATTAAGTGGAGCCAATGCAATCGTTGACTGCATGTGTTTAGCGCCGTTATCCGATCTCCACTGTCGCCGCTCCTTGAAAGAGGCTATGCCAACGCTAGCTCCAAGTGCCCCTTTTTCTAAGCGAGGCCATGCCTGAAGGGCTACAGGGGGATTTAGGGGGATATAGCAGAGTGTCGATGCTAAGCAAGTACTGTTGGATTAGCTCCAAGGTGATTTTAGTGAAGATTCAGCCCTAATTCGTCTCCCCATAGTCTCCAATTTTCCAGCTATCGCTACTTGAATTAAGGCACATAAGCCTTTGTAGCCAAGCAACTAGCGCTATAAAAGTAAGAAAACTGGTACCGCTACAGCCCAACTACGCCTCACGCCTCTCTCAACACACCCTACACTTACGTACCCCTTGATTTTCTCAACTCCTTTACAGCCCCTTACAGCCTTTACATCCCCCAAAACTCACCCCCACCCCACCCTCCTCTCAGGAAAAACTTATTTGGCAGAATTAGCATGCCTTTATACCCGTTCTACGAATTAGCACTATAGATAAGGTCAGGCTGTGTGAAGTGGTGTGTGAGGTAAGTCCTAAGGTACCCTGTAGCATCATTTAATTTTGGCCATCTGCTTATGTAGCCATTGATGTAGCCATAATTTCAAGAATTGGTATTAGCAGTTGCAGTTCATCGTTGAAACAACCTCAGTGTATAAGGGAGAACATCATGGCGGTTGACTATGACTTGGTGATTATTGGTGGTGGGTCTGCTGGACTTGTTGTTGCCAGTGCGGCAGCTCAAATTAAGGCTAAAGTGGCTTTAGTTGAACGCGATCGCTTGGGTGGGGAATGTCTTTACTATGGCTGCGTTCCTAGCAAATCGCTGATTCATGCCGCTCGTACTGCCTATGATGTCCAACAGGCCGATCGCTTTGGGATTTATACTCAACCGCCTCGAATTGAGTTTGCCGAAGCGATTGGCCATGTGCAAAAGGTGATTCGCACCATTGAAGTACATGATTCTCCCGAACGGTTTGAATCGCTGGGGGTTGAGGTGATTTTTGGTGAGGGGCAATTTTGCGATCGCACCACCTTTGAAGTTAATGGCCGCAAGCTCAAAGCCAGAGCGTTTGTTGTTGCCACCGGATCGCATCCGTTTCTGCCGTCTGTTGATGGACTTCAGGAAGCGGGCTATATCACCAATAAAACCATTTTCACCCGCACTGAACAGCCCGAGTCGCTAGTTGTAATTGGCGCAGGCCCGATTGGTTGCGAGTTAGGACAATCCTTCCAGCGCTTGGGCACAAAGGTAACCCTTATCTCCAGCCGTACCCATATCCTACCCAAAGAAGAACCCGAAGTCGCCGCTGTGGTTGAGCAACAGCTAATAGCGGAAGGAATTCAGATTATTCGCAACGCCAAAGCAGAGCGCGTAGAGGTAATCGACGGTAAAAAACACATCTGGGCAGGCAAAGAGACAGTCATTGCTGACGATATTCTGCTGGCGGCAGGACAGGTACCCAGCGTTAGTTCCCTCAATTTGCAAGCTGCTGAGGTCGAGGTTGGTAAGCAGGGCATCAAGGTTAATGAAAAGCTGCAATCCGTAACAAACTCGCGCATTTATGCCTGCGGCGACGTGATTGGCGGCTATCAGTTTACCCACGTCGCGTCCTACGAGGCAGCCATTGTACTAAAAAATGCTCTATTCTTTCCACTCACCAAGGCTAAGTATGACGTGATTCCCTGGGCTACCTTTACCGATCCTGAACTGGCGCGAGTCGGTATGACTGAAAAACAGGCTCGCGATCGCTATGGCGATGACATTTACGTGCTGAAGCAGAATTTTGCTGACGTGGATCGAGCGCAGGCCGAGGGTCAAACTGCCGGATTTGCTAAGTTCATCACGAAGGGTAATGGCGAAATTCTGGGCGCTCACATGGTTGGGCCATCGGCGGGTGAACTCATCCATGAGGTGGTGCTGGCCATGACCCAAGGACTGAAGGTTTCGGCTCTGACAGGTATGATTCACATCTATCCCACACTGGCGGAAATCAACAGCAAAACCGCTCTGCAACTAACCAAGCAAAAGTATGCCAAGAACACGCGATTGCAGACCATTCTGACCCGATTCTTCAACTTCCGACGGTCGATTGGCAATTGAAGCGAGTCTGGCTGATGTGGGTTTTGGGTTTTGGGTGGATGGGTGGATGGAGAATCGCGTGATGATGGGATAAAGCTAATCAACTCCATTTCCCGTTAGCATTCTATTATCCCATCACCCTGTCACTCTCTACTCTCTTTACGGCTTCTCTTAAAAATAAGGCGAGAGGCGAGAGGCGAGAGACGAGAGGCGAGAGGCGAGAGGCGTAGGTCTGTCACTCAGCACTCAGCACTCCCTACCTCTTCCAATTTGCAGTTTGATTCAATTCACAAAGTCAGTTGACACAAAATTCCTGCAAAATGCTATCTATACAAAGCAGTACCAACAGATTTGTTTTGGGCAGGTAGTGACATGCGGCGGTTTTTGAATCGGTTATTTCAGCAGGTTGGGCGGGTGCGATCGCAACTGAACCCACCGTTTACAGCACAACTGAGGCGGCGGTCGTTTCTTCAGTTTGCGACCTTATTTGGGCTTTGCCTGGTTTTGACTGTCAGTTGCGGTAGTCAGTCTGCGTCCGATGTTGATGCAGAGGCGAACAGTACAGGCAGTGCTGCCAGTCCTGGTAACCGGATCACGATGGGTACGACTCAGAAAGTGCGTACCATCGATCCGGCGGATTCCTATGAGCTGTTTCCTGGCATTTTGCTGTTCAACCTGGGCGATCGACTGTATACCTACGAGCCGGGTACGACCAATCTTGTGCCGCAACTGGCTACCGATCTGCCCCAGGTGAGCGATGATAGCTTAACCTATACGATTCCGCTGCGTGAGGGCGTAGTGTTTCACGATGGCGAACCGTTTAATGCTGAAGCAATGGCGTTTTCGCTCAACCGCTTTATCGAAAATGAAGGCCGTCCCGCTTTTCTCTTGGGCGACAAGGTGGAATCGATTGAAGCGACGAGTGAATATGAGCTGACGATTCGGCTGCGGGAACCGTTCGCCGCGTTTCCATCCCTGCTCTCCTTCTGGGGCATGACCGCCATTTCGCCCAAGGCATATACCATTGGTGCGGGCCAGTTTGAACCCACTTCGTTTGTCGGTACAGGCCCTTATAAGCTGTCCCAACTCAGCTCTGACACCGTGCGTTTGGATGCGAACCCTGACTACTGGGGTGAAGCGCCCGCGAATGAGGGAGTAGACATTCAGCTCATTAGCAGTTCCTCAAACCTCTACAACGCTTTCCAAACGGGCAACCTGGATGTGGCCTATCAGACGCTTGATCCTGACCAAATTCGCGATCTGCAAGCTAAAGCGGCGCAAGGTGGCTGGCAGGTGATTGAAGCGGGTGGAACTGCGATCGCATATATGACCTTAAATCAAAATCAGGAGCCGCTCGATCAGCTCCCCGTCCGCCAAGCGATTGCCTCCATGATTGATCGTGAACTGCTCGATGAGCGCGTATTTCAAGGTCAATCAGAAGCGCTCTACAGCATGATGCCGACGAGTTTTGACATTTATGAACCCGTCTTCAAAGAAAAATACGGTGACGGCAACTACGAACAGGCAAGACAGTATTTAGAAGAAGCAGGTTTCTCCGAGTCGAATCCTTTCCAGATGGAAATTTGGTATCCATCCGCCTCCACAATTCGCAACCTGGTCGCGACTACCATCAAAGCTGCCATCGACCAGAACCTACCTGGCTTGGTCAACGTGACGGTCAACAACGAAGAAGGGACAACCGCATTCGAAAATATTGAAAAAGGACTGTATCAAACATTTCTGCTCAATTGGTACCCTGACTTTTACGATCCAGACACCTACTTCCAGCCCTTTATGGACTGCCAAACTGGCTCTCCGGAGGCGGGTTGCGAAGTCGGTGGTAGCCAATCGAACGGGTCATTCTACTACAGCGATCGCGCTCAAGAGCTAATTGCCCAACAGCGAGCCGAGCAAGATCCGGAAGCACGTAAAGCCATCTTTAAGGAACTGCAAGCGCTAATGGCTGAGGACGTACCCTATATTCCTCTATGGCAGGAAAAAGACTTTGTCTTTGCCCAAGGCTATATGGAAAACGTGGCGATTCAGCCCACCCAACAGTTCCTGTTCTGGCAGATGCAAAAAGCAAATAGCTAAATATGTCTCGCTCTAAATCGCTTCGCTATTACGTTTTGGTGCGGCTGATGCTTGCGCCACTGATGCTGTGGTTGATTACGACCATTGTGTTTCTGCTGCTGCGAGCTACTCCTGGCGATCCAGTGGAAGCCGTTGTTGGCCCCCGCGCTCCCCAAGAAGTAAAAGATCTGCTCCGGGAACGGTTGGGTTTAGGCGACCCGCTGTTGGTGCAGTACATCCGCTATCTGGGTAGCTTGCTGCGGCTTGATTTAGGCAGTTCGCTGACCAGCCAGGGCCAAACCGTGTGGCAGATCATTCAAGATCACTTTCCGGCCACAGTGGAACTCGCAGTCTGCGCCATGATTGTGTCCGTCGTTGTCGGCGTAGCGGTGGGTTCCTTTGCTGCCTCGCGTCCCAATACCGCTGCCGATGTTGGTGGCAGACTGTTTGGCATCATTACCTACTCGGTGCCTATGTACTGGTTCGGCATGATCCTGCAAATTATTTTTGCGGTCAAGCTGGGCTGGTTTCCCCTGGGCACCCGCTTTCCCCTTTCTGCCATGCCGCCCGCTGGCCCAACGGGACTTTATATGGTCGATAGCTTGCTCAGCGGCAATCTCAACCAGTTTTTCACGACACTTTATTACCTAACCCTGCCGAGTTTAACCTTGGGATTGCTAATCAGCGGCATTTTTGAGCGCATGGTGCGAGTTAATCTCAAGCAAACCCTACGGGCTGATTATGTAGAAGCCGCACGGGCACGCGGCGTCCCTGAGTTTCGCGTGGTCATGATCCATGCTTTACGCAATGCGCTGATTCCAGTGATCACCGTTCTGGGACTCACCTTTGCCTCCTTATTGGGCGGTGCAGTCCTGACTGAAGTCACCTTCTCTTGGCCGGGACTGGCAAACCGTCTCTATGAAGCGATCGCACTTCGAGATTATCCTGTCGTGCAAGGCATTATGGTGTTTTTCGCGTCAATTGTGGCGTTAGCCAGTATCGCAATTGATATTTTGAATGCGTATATTGATCCGAGGATTCGATACTAGGAAGTGAGGAATAAGGTCGTAGAGAACTGTAAAGGAAATCGAGGAGTCAGTAGGGGCGAATGGCATTCGCCCTTCAGAGGAAGGTCAGGGCTGTAAAGGGCTGTAAAGGAAATCGAGGAGTCAGTAGGGGCGAATGGCATTCGCCCTTCAGAGGAAGGTCAGGGCTGTAGGTATTCGTCGATTTACCTGTTAGGTTTGACATGGCATCTTAGTTTTCATGTTTCATACTTCTAGATCTATGTCGGTTTCTTCTCCCGCACTCTTAGCGCTCGATTTCGATGGTGTAATTTGTGATGGTCTGATTGAGTATTTTCAAACAGCGTGGCAAGCCTACTGCCAGATTTGGTCAGTGGATGATCAACCGTCGGACGAGTTGGCGCAGCGGTTTTATCAACTGCGTCCGGTGATTGAAACGGGTTGGGAGATGCCAGTCTTAGTGCGATCGCTAATTCTAGGTGAGACGGATGAACGAATCTTGCAAAACTGGCCGGAGATTGCCCAGCAGCGGGTTGAAGCCGATCAGCTTGATCCGAAACAGGTGTCAGCGGCAGTTGATGGCAATCGCGATCGCTGGATTGAGGCGGACTTAGACGACTGGTTGGCGCAGCATCGCTTTTATCCCGGCGTGATTGAGCGGTTGGAGACCCTGCTCAATGATGACCTAGAAGTTTACATTGTCACGACTAAGGAAGAGCGATTTGCGCGGCAGCTTTTGGCACAGGCCGGAATTGAACTATCGGCGGATCAGGTATTTGGCAAAGCGGTCAAGCAGCCCAAGTACAAAACGCTACTGAATTTGATGCAGAAACATGGGTTAACCCGTGCTGAGCAGGCTTGGTTTGTGGAAGATCGGCTGAAGACACTGCAACTGGTTAAAGAACAAGCTGATTTAGACGGAATGGGTCTGTTCTTGGCCGACTGGGGCTACAACATTAAACGCGATCGCACATTTGCCCAACAGGACGACCTCATTCACCTCATCTCTCTAGAGCAGTTTAGTCAGCCATTTTCAGCCTGGCTAACGTAACAAAACCGTATTTATCTCGTCACTCTTAGGTATCCGTTATTACGTTGACTCTGGCGTCATGAATTGTACCCTCCGCTAGATGTTTAGTGCCATAACGTGTGTTATGTCTGATAATCATGCTCTCTCCCAAGATATAGATAATTAGACCGCTTTGCTAATAGCGTATGGACAAAGTTGTTTGTGAGCGCGCCACCCCGTCAGGATGGCACGTTCACAAACAACTTAAGATGGCTATAGATGTAAACATTGCGCTGCCGAGCCGTAGGTATCCAGTGTTCCCCCCTGTTTTTTAGTCCAGAATAGAAGTCTATAACAGCCTGATTTTTAGCCGCTCATTTTCTGCTGACTCCCTAGCTGATTGCTACTCAACCTATGTCCGATGCATTCTCTGAACCTCTTCCTGTGGTTCCTCTACCCGAAAATGAAGCGGGCCGATTAGACGCGCTGCGACGATATGACATCCTAGACACCCCACCAGAACCCGCATTCGATCGCATTACAGCCCTAGCAGCTCGTCTGTTTACAGTGCCAATTGCGGTTATTTCTCTAGTCGATGAGTCGCGACTGTGGTTTAAATCCTGTTATGGAGTGGAGCAACAAGACATCCCGCGAGAAAACAGCTTTTGCGGCTGTACGGTGTTGTCTAACCAGGTACTGGTCGTCCCCGATGCCCACCAAGACAATCGCTTTGTCAACAGCCCCTTAGTCCAAGGCGAACTCGGATTACGCTTCTATGCGGGTGCGCCACTAGTAACGCAAGATGGCTTTAGTATTGGCACCCTTTGTCTGATCGATACCCAACCCCGCGCAACCTTCTCGCCAGATCAGCAGAGCGTTTTGTCCGATCTTGCGGCCATGGTGATGGACGAGTTGGATCTACGGCTGACCGCTCGCAAAGTGGCTGAGGTCGATACCGCATTATTAGAGATTACACAGGCTATCTCTCTCGCCACGGGTGAAGCTTTTTTTACTGCGCTAGTGCAGCACTTTACCAAAACGTTGGGAGTGGATTATGCCTGTATCAGTTTGGTGACTGAAGATCATCCAAACACGATTCAAACAATTGCCATTTGTGCTCAAGGAAAAATCGGCGATAACTTTGCATATCAACTGAGCGGTACGCCTTGTCAGCAAGTCATCCAGTCTCAAAAACTGCTGTGTTATCCCAGCAGGGTGCAGGCCAAATTTCCCGATGATCAATGGCTCAAGTCCTCAGGGATAGAAAGCTACGCAGCGATGCCATTTTTCGACTCAACGGGGGCAACGCTGGGTCTGTTGACCATCATGGACAGTAAGCCATTGGCGAATATTCGGCTAGTCGAAACGCTGCTGCCCATCTTTGCGCTCCGGGTCGCCACAGAACTCGAACGTCAGCAAACTGAAGCGGCAGCTCAGCAGGTGCAGCAACAGCTTAAGCATTTAGTCAGTCAGCAAACGGCTGAGATCTCTCAGACCAATCATCGGCTCCAGCTTGAAATTGCGGAACGGCAGCTTTTTGAACAGGCGCTGCAAAATGAGCAAGAAATGCTGAAGGTGCTGCTGGACAACGTACAGGCTGGCATTGTTGCCTGTAATGCAGAGGGAATTTTAACCCTGTTCAACCAGAAAGCGCGCGAGTTGCATGGTTTGTCGGAACGGCCGTTGCCGCCAGAGCAATGGGCAGAATACTATGACCTCTATCATTCCGATGGCAAGACGCTGATGGCTCGGCATGAGATTCCGCTGTTTCGGGCGCTACAGGGAGAAACGGTGCATAACGTTGAAATGGTGATTGCGCCGAAGTCGGGCATGGTACGAACGTTGTTGGCTAGCGGGCAGGCCATTGTCGATGCGTATGGGATTAGACAAGGCGCTGTGGCGGTGATGCATGACATCACGGATTGGAAGCAGATTGAAAATGCGCTGCGAGATAGTGAAGCGCGGCTATTAAGTATTTTTCAGACTATTCCGGATGGGGTGACGATTCTTGATCCAGATGGCAAGATCATCGCAGCGAATTCTGCTGCTGAGCAGATTTTGGGGATCGCTCGCGGTGATTTACTGGAGCGAGTGTATAACGATCCGCGCTGGTCAATTACAACGGCGGATGGGCAATTTTTCCCGGAAGAAGAACTACCGTTTGTGCGGGTGATGCAGACGAGAAAACCAGTGTATAAGGTTGAGCATGCCATTCTTCGTTCGGATGGAACCCGAACGATTCTCTCGATTAATGCCTCGCCGCTGTTTGATGCAGAGGGACGGATTATCAATGTGGTGACGTCGGTCAGCGACATTACGGAACGGAAGCAGGCAGAGGCTGAGCGGACTCAGTTGATTCAAGAGCAGACTGCTCGATTGGAAGCGGAAGCGGATCAGCGACGATCGGCTTTTCTGGTTGAGGTTAGTACTGCGTTGGCGGCGTCCTTGGACTATGAACAAACGCTACAGAGCGTGGCTAAGTTGGCGGTGCCTTATTTTGCCGACTGGTGTTCGGTCGATCTATTAAATGATGACGGGAGCATTAGTCGTGTGGCCGTAGCCCATTCCGATCCGGAAAAGGAGCAGTTTGGCTGGGAGATAGCCGAGCGTTTTCCTCGGCATTTAGACGATGGCTATGGCATTTCTAAGGTGATGAAAACGGAGCGTAGTGAAATTGCGATCGCAATTGGCGATCAGCAGTTTGCAACCATTTCGAATTCTGAGTATCTGGAAATTTTACGCGGAGTTGGCTTAAAGTCCTGCATCGTGTCGCCGCTCAAAGCGCGGGGGCGGGTATTGGGCAGCATTTCCTTTGTCTTTGCCGAATCGGATCGGCACTACAGCCCAGTTGATTTGACTCTAGCTGAAGATTTAGCTCGTCGATCTGCGATCGCAATTGATAACGCTCGCCTCTACTACAGCATGCAACAGGCAAAGCAAACCGCCGAGATTGCTGCGAACCGCACCGCGCGATTACAGGCTGTGACCGCCGCTCTTTCCGAATCCCTAACGCCAGAACAGGTGGCAGATGTTGTTGCAGAGCAAAGCAAAGCTGCGTTAGGGGCAAAATCCGTGATGGTGGCCCTGATCACACCCGACCGCACCGAACTAGAGATCGTCAAATTCCTTGATTATCAAACAGACTTGCTTGAAAACTGGCGCAGATTTTCCATTGATATGGATGCGCCGCTGGCGAAAGCCGTTCGAACAGGCGAACCTCAGTGGTTACAGCCCCTAGCGGAGCGAATTGCTAACTATCCCCATCTCGCTGCCTACTATAGTCGCCACGATGCCGATTCGTGGATGTCGCTGCCCCTGATGGTCGAAGGCGTTGCGATTGGTGGTTTAGCGCTCAATTTCCAAAGCTATCGGCATCTGAACCAAGCCGACCGCGAGTTTATTCTGGCTCTCAGTCGCCAGTGTGCTCAGGCAATTTCCCGCGCGCAGCTATACGAAGCCGAACGGCAGGCCAGAGCGGAAGCCGAACAGGCCAGCCAGGTCAAAGATGAGTTTTTAGCCGTACTGTCTCACGAATTGCGATCGCCCCTCAATCCCATTTTGGGCTGGTCAAGGCTGCTGCAAACGAAGCACGACAATCTAGAGACCCTGATGCGCGGTCTGGAAACCATTGAGCGCAACGCCAAGCTGCAAACCCAACTGATTGAAGACCTGCTAGACGTTTCCCGCATTTTGCGCGGTAAGCTGAGCCTCAATATTACTCCTGTAGATCTCAAATTCACAATTGAAGCAGCGATGGAAACGGTTCGACTAGCGGCGGAAGCGAAGGATATTGATTTGAAGTTTGAAGTAAGAGGAATGGAGCGAGGAAGCGAGGGGTCAGGGGAGCGAGGGAGCCAATACGGTCTCCCCCTGTCTTCCCCTTTCCCCCTCCCCTCTCTGCAGGTCATGGGAGACTCTGCCCGCTTGCAGCAAGTTGTCTGGAATTTGCTCTCCAATGCCGTTAAATTCACGCCTGATGGGGGGCAGGTGGAGGTGAGATTGGAGCAGGTGAATGGAGATGAGGTAGGGAGCAAGGGAGCAGGGGAACCGGGGAGCAAGGAAACCTTAATCTCTTCCTCTCCCCCTCTCCCCCTCCCCTCATTACGCCTATGCCCAAATTACTGTCACCGACACTGGGCAAGGCATCACTCCCCAGTTTCTACCCCATATTTTTGAGCGCTTTCGCCAAGCTGACAGTAAAACCACTCGTAAATTTGGCGGTTTAGGATTGGGTTTAGCAATTGTGCGTCAACTGGTTGAATTACACGGCGGTACAGTGCAGGTCGATAGCCCAGGAGAGGGGCAGGGAGCCACATTTACCGTTAGGCTACCGCTGCTGAGAAATCCGGAGCAGCGCCAAGTTAAAGAACCCGTCCTCCTGACACCGCCATCTGCTTATCCTCTGATGGGCGCACGCATTCTGATTGTGGATGATGATACGGACACGCGTAATCTGCTGGTGTTTGTGCTGGAGGAGGCAGGAGCTAGCGTTATATCCATGTCATCTGCCATTGAAGCCCTACAGCGCGTCACCCAGGCAAGCCCCAAAATTGATGTGCTGATCAGCGACATTGGGATGCCTGACATGGACGGCTATATGCTGATGCGACGGATCAAATCTCACTTTGCCGAACAGACCCATTCACAGCTCCCCTTCACTGCGATCGCACTCACCGCTTATGCCGAAGAAGTCAATCAGCAAAAAGCCCTAGCCGCTGGTTTTCAGCACTATCTCAGTAAACCTGTCGAACCAAATGATCTGATAACTGCGATCGCGCGTTTGATTGAGTAAGTAATAGGCTGTAAAGGCTGTAAGGGACTGTAAAGGGCTGTAAAGGGAATCAAGGTGGTCTTCATTTGACTGAGTGAGGCGCGAGATGCATTTTAGTTTTGGCTAGCTAAGTTAAACTTACTCTCGACTTCTTTTATCGTCTTGACAACCCCTAATTCGGTGCGTTTCATTTTACTTTGCCAACAGCCCTTCACTACCGAATCCCTTGGCACCCTCTAACCCAGTGCATTCCACTCTGCCAAAGCACTGCCCCATTTGCCCTTGACTCCCTTTACAACCCTCTACAACCCTTTACAATCCTCTACAGCCCCTTGCTTCCCTGCCTATCGCACAAATTTCACAAAATCCTAAATATCTTTTCGTTTTTTTTACATTCCACCTGTAGAGTACTGAGTCGAAGTGCTTATTCAGGAGCAACGCACATGTTGAACACGCCAAACTCTGCTCACTGGTTAAAGGTTTTGTCCGGTGCAGCCAGTCTGATGGGAGCTAGCCTGTTCCTAAGCTTGCCTGCACTAGCAGAGTTAGAAGATTCCAAGACTGAGTCTCTATCGTCTGGTGCTGCCGCCGAAGTGGATATGGTTGAAACTGAATCGGTTGAGGCGATTGAGTCTGATGTAGAGGAAGCTGCTGGAGACGCAGCCGTATCTGAATCTGAAGTAGAAGAAATTGCTGAAACAGAAGTCATTGACGCTGAAGCTGAAGCTGAAGTCACTGGAGCTGAGTCAGTTGAGGCAGAGGCCGATGTAGAAGTTGGTTCATTGGAGTCTGAAGTATCTCCTGAAATGGAGGCAGGCATGGAATCTGAGGTTGAGCTAGATGCGGCTGAACCTTCCATGCCCGAAGCGATGCCCGAAGCAACAATGGAGATGGAGTCTGATATCCTCGGTTCTGAGGAGGATGCAACCGAAGATGCGACCGGAACCGAAGCCATCTCTGAAGAGCCTGTAGAAGCCACCGATGAGCTAAGTGCCGATGAGTGGAGCGATACGACCGATGAAGCTGCGGTTGAGGAGGTTGAGGCCGACGTTGAAGCTGGTCTGGAAACCGATTCAACCGATACAGAAGCAGTTGCTCCTACTGAAGAAGCACCGCTTGAGACGAGCGACGCGCTCTCTACTGAAGGTGCGATCGCAGAAGAAATCAGTGACACCACCATGCCTGAGGCAATGCCTGAAAGTATGCCTGGGGCAATGGACGCTGAAGTTGATGCCGAACTAGATGCTGAGGTTGATGCTGGCGCTGATGCTGGCGTTGAATCTGATGCAGATGCAATGACGGAACCTGTACAGGACTCGACCGGACTCGAAACCTCCGTCGATCCGCAGGAACTAGAGCAGTTTGCTAGCGCTATCCCCAAACTGCAAAGCCTACAGCAGTCTGCCCGTCAGGAAGTTGATGCGATTATTGCTCAGTCTGGTTTAACACCTGAGCGGTTCAACGAGCTATACCAAGCTCAAACAGAAGGTATGGCTCCTACAACTGAAATGACGCCTGAAGAGCAAGCATCTTACGAGGAAATCGTCAGTCAGATCGAGACCATTGAAAGCGAAACGCTGTCTGAGCAAGATGCGGCTATCCGGGCTGAGGGTCTAGAACCCCAACGCTTTACCGAAATCATGGCGATGGTTCAGCAAAACCCTGTGCTGCAAGAGCAAATCATCGAAATGATGCAGCCCGCTCCTGAAGCGCAGCCTGCGCCTGGTGTTCAGCCTGCGCCTGGGGCACAGCCCGCACCTGAGGCACAGCCCACTCCAGAGGTTGAACCTGCGCCTGAGGCACAGCCTGCTCCTGGAGTTCAGTAAACTACGGCTCGTTTAACCCTTTAGTTATTGTGCGAAATGCTAGTTGTGCCAGCATTTCGCACGATGCCAATCGGGTTCTGATGCATAGACTTGATATCAGTTGATATCAGTTGCTGTGCGCCATCAATTGACGAAAATTCAAAAACCAAAACCCAAACAACCCAATTTTCTTGTCAGCCGTTCGATAGCGACTTTATGCCGAATCCAACCAGAAATAACCCCAATTATGTTTTGTGAATATCAGGCTGTGCTTGACGTTGAAAACATAAGGACAGGATTTTTCAAACGGATGCCGTATGAGGTAAGTTGGCATAAGTAAACGCATTAAGCACCGGGAGAATGCCCCGACGGGGTGCTTTCCCGGTGTTTATGTCAAGTCTGGTTGAAAACCCATATTTCACTTTTTTGTGAAGCGTTTGCGGAGCAAACGCTTCACAAAAGATGAACTGGATTCCTATACACAGACTTGATAATTGGATATGCATTGTATCCATGTGCAGCCACTTAGATCGCGATATTGATTTCGCTGATAAGTCTCCGGTTCATCCCCCCTGATTTGTTAATTCAAGTCAGGGGCTTTTTGGTCGGCGCTCGCTGCGGTGATTGTCCTTATCGATGGTGTAAGAAACGGTGGATGCGTTGTTCTGCGGTTGAGGAGTGGTCGATTGTACGTGAACTTTAGGGGCTGAGGTGGCGGTCAGGGAACGGGGTGAATTGGCAGAAGTTGATTGTGCAGATGCTTCAGACGTTAAGGGGGGCGAGGCGGTCGTAGGAGGAGCTGGTGGAGATGGGGCGGAATCCTGGAACGGTTGGTCGGTCTGTTTGGAGTAATTGGATGCGATCGCAAGTGCTACCCCAGCCAAAATGTAGACGGGCAGCGGCAGCTCAGCAAAGTTAAAACCTGTCATATCAATGCCAATCAGATGAATCAGCCAGCGATAAAACTCAGTGGCTGCAAACAGCACCACAAAACAAACAAACCAAAAAACCAGCATGAAGAAAGGATGATAATGGTGTCCAGATAACCAATAGTTTGTGCACAGGGCTTCACATTTGCCACATACAAACCATCATTATCGTTTAAGAATTACTGCACGGATTGACCGATCCACATCTTGAATCCTGCCTTTTGAGACCGTAGAACTGAAGTCGCTACATGTCAATAAATGCATAACCTAAAAACCGGGAGAATGTCTCTCCGGGACGTTCCCCTGGTTCTTGAAATGCGTTTATTTATGCCAACCTACTTTAGCGCTACAGATAAGTCCAGTCCTGAAGTGCGATTTGCCTCTCGCCTCACGATACTGAACAATTGACGTGTAGCAATGGTTAAGAGAAACGATATTAGTTTTTGTGAAACGCCTGCTTAGCAGGCGTTTCACAAAAACTAAACAGGGTTCTTATACCCGGACTTGATATTATTTGCCGCCGCGCGACGGCAAAATAACCCTTCTGGATTTTGGTGCAAGATATGGGCTTGTAGACTGACATCTACAGAGCAAACCGCATCAGCAAACTAGCCAAACCCTGAATCAAACTGGTAAAGCTACCGCGAGCGCGGGGAGGCTTACTCGCTGCTTCTTCAATTGCGTAAATCTCCTCAACAAAATGCTGAGCAGCCGCTTGGCTTTGCAAGTCTCCCTGCTGGGCAAACAAGTCAGCAGCAGCAGTTGAATCTGCGATCGCGCCTTCCGCATCAATCATCTTGTAGCGGGCAACTGCACGAGCCAAATACGCTGGCGCAAAATCAGGCTGGAGCTGAATCGCCTGCGTAAAATAATTAACCGCAACCGGATAATTTTCTTGCTGTCCCGCTTCAATCCCCCAACGATAGTAATCATTAAAGCTGAGAATGCCGTCTGGCAGCCCAATACTTTGCTCAATGTAGGTGCTGCTAATATCAACGCCCTGCATATCGGCCCCATATAGATAGGCTCTACGCAAATCCGTCCCGTTCAACGTGGCACCACTCAAATTCGCCCCACTCAAATTCGCACCTTGTAGCATTGCACCTGTCAGATTGGCCCCACTCAAATTGGCCCCAACCAGATTCGCCTGACTCAGATTCGCAAATGTCAAATCTGCACCGCTCAAATCAACACCCGTTAAATCAGCATGTACCAGTCCTGCATTTTGCAGTTGACACCCTTGGCATTCCCGCGTTGAGAGCAATTGCTGAAGTTGAGCAAGATTTTCTGCCCGTGCAGGTGAAGTGGGTAAGGTAACGGAGAACCCAAGAACGATAGTAGCGCTAGCTAGGGAAAACAAACGCATGGCGAACCTCATCTGCTGCAATAACCCGTCTAGTGTCTCTAAAAAAAGCTTAGTTGATCAGCTTCTGACACAGAGTGTAATAGTGAAATGGACCCGGAAAACTGGACAACATAGCAGCCAAACCACTTTGGGTGGAGAGCCATATAATCGGCTTCTTTCAGCAAATCTGCATCTTGAGTTACGATACAAAAGTCGTTTGCTCTAGCGAAATCCCAAATCTCAGTATCCGTTTTTTCTGCTAGCTCATGAAATTGCACATGGCTAGATTCAGGAAAAATATCGTTGAGCCGACTAACCAGTTTGCGGCTAAGATTTCGGTCGAAAAGCAGTTTCAAGTAACACTCACAGACGCAACTAAACGATGATCACGATCAGCCGCAAACTCTAAGCAGGCACGGATGTCAGTTTCCGTCAATTCTGGAAAGTCATCAATAATCTCCGCAACCGACATGCCAGCCGCTAACCAACCTAAAACATCGTAGACTGTAATCCGCATCCGACGAATGCAGGGCTTGCCACCACGTTTATCAGGCTCAATCGTAATGATGTCGCGATAGCTCATAGTATAGCCAAGTTGCTTATGTATATCTCAGTCTAGAGTAGGTTAACATCCTGCTGCAACACATGGCAGCTAGCGGATTATCTGATGTCGTAGCCGAATAGATTGGGATCAACTTCTGATAATTCGATGTCCGTTAGACCATACTCAGACCAGCGCCGATCTACCATTTCGGCCACTTCGGGATCAGATTCCAGTGGTTTACCCCATTCGTGATCCGTTTCTGGCCCAATCTTCGTCGTCGCGTCGATGCCCATGCGGCTGCCGAGGCCCAGTTTTTCATTGGCGAAATCCAGCGTGTCAAAGGGCGTATTGGGCAGGATGAACACATCGCGTTCTGGATCGACCTTGGAGGTGAGTGCCCAAACCACCTGGCGCGGATCGCGAATGTTGATGTCTTTGTCCACCACGATGACAAACTTGGTGTACGTGAACTGGGGCAGAGCCGTCCAAAACGCCATTGCTGCGCGGCGAGCCTGACCGGGATAGGCTTTGTCAATTGAGATAATGGCGGCCTTATAGCTGAGGGCTTCCATTGGCAGGAAGAAATCAGTGATTTCGGGCACCTGCTGCCGCAGGATTGGGGTGTAGATGCGGTTAAGTGCGATCGCAATCATCGCTTCTTCTTTGGGGGGGCGACCGCTGAAGGTCGTGAGGTAGATCGGATCTTTGCGGTGGGTAATGCAGTGGAAGTGGATCAGCGGCGAATCTTCGACCACGCCGTAGTAGCCCATGTGGTCGCCAAAGGGGCCATCGGGTACTTCTTCACCGGGAGTGATGGTGCCTTCCAGGACAAACTCGGAATCGGCAGGGACTTCCAGATCAACGGTTTTGCACTTAGCAAGGTTAACGCCGGATTGACCGTAGAGTCCGGCAAACAGCCATTCGGAGAGGTCTACTGGAATTGGCGTGGCAGCGGCCATGATGATCAGCGGATCAACACCAAGTGCGATCGCAACTTCCAGTTTCTTGCCTCGCTCAGCGGCTTTGCGTAGGTGACGCGCTCCGCCCCGCACCGACAGCCAGTGAACGGACATGGTGGTTTTCGACTGGAGCTGGAGCCGATAAACGCCAACGTTGGGTGTACCTGTTTCGCAGTCTTTGGTAATTACCAGCCCCAGGGTAACGATTTTGCCTGCGTCCTCGGGGTAGGGGCGAATCATCGGGATTTGATCTAGATCGACCTGATCGTCTTTCAGCACCACTTGATGGCAAGGGGGCAGCAGGTCGCGACCGGGTTTGGCGCGGACGACATCGAAGAGCACTTTGCCGAATTCAATCGCCTGGGAAATCTTTTTGGGAGGCTTCGGCTGTTGCAGCATTCCTAGCTTGCGGCCCAGGTCTTCCAGTTCTTCGGGCTGCTCCATATTCATGGCCCAGCAGACGCGCTGGACGGTGCCGAGGGAGTTGACGAGGACGGGATAGGGGGAGCCTTTGACGTTTTCAAACAGGAGGGCTGGCCCACCGCACTGCAACATTCGGTTGGAAATTTCGGCGATTTCTAGGTCGGGATCAACGAGGGCGGTGATGCGGCGGAGTTGACCTCGTTGTTCGAGCTGTTTGATGAATCCCCGTAAGTCTCGTGCCATGTTAATGAAGAACTGTAAAGCGTTTCTTCTTTATTATGGGCGATTTGTGGCATCCTGCCGAATTGGGTTGAGGGCCGCACAGGAATCGTTGTTCAGTTGTCTATGCTTTCTAGAACAACTCCCCATCTTTTTGTGTCCACTTCAGTAATTCTTGCTTCTAAAGGAGCACCAACTTTAAAGGTTTGACTAAGCTGCTCAGCAGATGAGTTGGGAGTGCTTGAAGTGAGGACGGCATATATATCCCCAATATCGACTAAAACTCTAGAATCTCCGACATCCAGTATTCTCCCGTTAACAATCTGCCCGACCTGCAATTGCTTAAGTCTGAGCCAAACAGGCTGATGGAGCAGCCTTAAAAGCTCATATTCTTCTTTGACTTTTAGAATTTTAAGTGGCAGCTCTTTCCCTTCTACCAACTCTTCCCTGTGCTTATCAACATAAGTCTGAATGGAGGCACGTAAGCCCTCAATTCTAACTGTTGCGCTTCTTGAATGCTTCTTAAGCACTGTCGCATGCACTGTTACATTCTCAACCTGCAACTGTCGTACTCGTTCCCAGGCTACTTTGACCTGTAGCTGACGAATCGAAAAAGAAACAGTTGGCGGGTGGTCTTCAGAGCACAGGAACCATTTGAGTCTTGCTGATACTCCAGGGTGTTTTCCATCTGATACAACGTCAACGACTTGAGTATGCAGGATGATATCTTCCAGATTAACGAGACAGCCAGCGTGAATTTGATCCCAAGAATAACCACACTGAAGGGAAGCCAGATCCTGTGCTGTCTCAAGTAAGCGATCGCTGCTGATGAGTGTTTCAGGTGAGCAATTGGAGAAAAATATCTCCCGCTGACCGTCATAATTACCAACAACTAAAAACTCTCGGATTTCACCTACTCGCAGAGCCTCGTCTGGGCTTTGGATTTCGCTGAGTGATAGCTCTGATAGTGGAACATGAACGAGTTGCTTGATATCAAAGTCAACCAGGGCGCCCGTCGGTTCTAGCGCAACAACTTTTCCTGTAACGATATCACCCGGTTGAAACTTACCTAACGGAACGCTCATAGCTTAACGGGTTTAACATAACCCTACTTCGCTAGCAGTTGGCTCTCAATCTATCATTCAGAGACAAGTTGGCAAAAGAGCAAGCTCAAAGGTTTAAAAGCATAAGAGGACGCACTAGGTACGTCCTCTTATGCTTTTGGGTTTTGGATTAATTCGCCACTGCTTTGGGCAATTGACGATAGTGAGTGACAATTTGCTCAATGACCTGGTCAATCGTCAAATCATCAGTTTGAATCTCAACTGCGTCTTCGGCTTGGCGTAGCGGTGCAGTAGCACGAGTGCTGTCTTTGCGATCGCGCTCGTAAATCATCCGCTCTAGCTCATCGAGATCAACAACGGGCTGATTTTGGTCTTTCAGATCTTGCTGACGGCGACGGGCGCGTTCTTGTACCGATGCGGTGAGGAAAATCTTCAGTTCCGCATCCGGAAAAACGTGAGTGCCGATATCGCGGCCTTCCATCACCACGCCGCCTTCCCGACCGTAGGACTGCTGGCGCTGGGTGAGTTCCTGGCGGACAACAGGTTGAGCCGCGATCGCAGATACGTTTCGCGTTACATCAGCCGAGCGAATTGCTTGGGTTACTTCCTCACCATTCACCCAGACGCGGGAAAGGGGAATCTTGTCGCTGCCGTCTTGCGCTTTACCAGGCTGGAGCTGAATTTGACATTGGTTCACCAATTCTGCGATCGCAGGTCGGTCGTCCAAATTCAAACCAGACTGCATGACCAGCCAAGTCACAGCCCGATACATAGCTCCCGTATCGAGATAGAGCAAATCCAGCTCATGCGCCACCCGCCGCGCCACGGTCGATTTGCCAGCTCCGGCTGGCCCGTCAATCGCAATAATTGGTTTGCGATTACGTAGCACAAGATTGTCAATTAAGCGCGTATTTCCCAAGTAAGCGGCAACAGCCAACAGTCCAGCCTCCTTTACCCATTCCAAGTGTTCTATCGTATCAGGATGCACCAGATCGACATAATCGATCCTGAAATTAGAGTTTGTTTTAATATGCTCTTTTACCGTTTCGATCAGGATTGTTGCATCCTCGCAACCCTGATCAAACCGTTGTTTCGCCTGCTGCAAGCTTTGGGAGAGCACTGTCGCTTCTACCCGCTGCTCCGCCGTTAAATACTGGTTACGAGAGCTGTAGGCCAACCCACTCGGCTCCCGCACAATCGGGCAAACAACCAGCTTAACGGGCAAATTCAAGTCATCCACCAGCCGCCGCAAAATGGCTACCTGCTGGGCGTCTTTTTGACCAAAGTAAGCGCGATGGGGCCGCACAATATTCAGCAGCTTCGCCACAATTGTAGCGACTCCTTCAAAATGGCCGGGTCGGGTTTTCCCACATAGGTTGGCCATCATCGATTGGGGCGGAATCACCTGAGTTTGCGTCGCTGCGGCCAAGGACGAACCGTACAGTTCCTGAGCGGACGGGGCAAAAATCGCATCGACCCCAGCCTGCTCACACAGAGCGGCATCGGCCTCTAGAGTACGCGGATATTGCTCAAAGTCTTCATTCGGCCCGAACTGGAGCGGATTCACGAAGATGCTGACTACTACGATGTCGCATTCTTGGCGCGATCGCTGAATCAGACTCAAGTGTCCCGCATGCAGTGCCCCCATCGTTGGCACAAACCCAATCACAGGTTGACCGCCCGCTTGGGATGCGGTTCGACCTTGAGCACATAATTCGACGGGGAAATGACCGCAACGAATATCGTCAAGGTAGCAGTTGAGTCCAACCACAGTTTTGAGTAGCCGCACCGCTTTCACCGCTTTCCCCCTGTCGCCGAATTGTTGACCACCAACGGTCTACTGTAGCGAATCTTGGCCCCGTTTTGCTACTCCTAGTCAATGTCAATATCAAACGGCATCCGCGCATAGATATGGCGTGGATCATTCAGGGTGCGTAACATCCGGATTTCAGCCTGAAATTTCCCCAGTTGTTCCGTGAGTGGGTCACTGGAATGAACCGTAGCATCAACGGTGTTCGATTCGAAAAACTGCTCAAAAAACCGCTGCCACCCTTCGCTTTCCGGATATTTCCGAATATTCCAGTCGTCACCTAAGTCTGCCGCCGCCGCCGCTGCTTCAATTGCAGCATCCAGACCGCCCAGTTCATCAACCAGGCCCAGTTCTTTGGCCGATGAGCCTGACCATACCCGTCCTTGAGCCAGTTCAGCAACTCGTTCCAGCGGTAGGTCGCGCCCTTGGGCAACCCGCTCTAGAAACTCGTCATAAATGCTATCGACGCTGGTTTGCAGAATTGCTAGCTCTTTGGGCGATTTTGGCCGAGTCACGGTAAAAATATCAGCGGTATCGCCTGTTTTAACAACTTCCCAATTAACGCCAATTTTCTCACCTAGTTCTTCTAGATTTGGGAAAAAGCCAAACACGCCAATCGAGCCTGTAATCGTGGTTGGCTCGGCAAAGATCTGATCGGCTGAGGCGGCAATCCAGTAGCCACCGGAAGCGGCTACATTGCCCATTGAAACGATTACGGGCTTGCCTGCTTCCTGGCAAAGCTGCACTTCTCGCAGAATCACTTCAGATGCGATCGCACTTCCTCCTGGACTATTCACCCGCAGCACAATCGCTTTCACCTCATCATCCGAGCGCAGTTGCCGTAAATGCCGCGCCAGCTTATCGCCCGCAATCACCTGCGATAACCCTTCGCCATTGCCATCGACAATCGGGCCTTCCGCATAGACCAGCGCCACCTGATTGTCTGAATGTCGAACTTGTAGCGGATCATTCGTACCATCAGCATATTCACTCAAGCTAATTTGACGAAAGCTAGCTTCATCTTCATCTGTCCAGTCTGCATCCCCAGATATCTCGCCCTCACCTGTCAGTTGTCGCAGGTCTTGAATCACTTCATCCAGATAAGCGACTTTATCCACCAGTCCCTGCGCCTGGGCATCTTCGCCAAATAGGAAGCCACTGCCATTTGCGATCGCTTGCAGGCGAGGCACTTCGATGTCGCGAAATTCAGCCGCACTGTAAATAATGTGTCCCCAGACATCACTGAGCAGACGCTGAGTTTGCTCCCGTTCTTCTGGACTCATATCATTACGAATGAGCGGCTCAACTGCCGACTTATATTTGCCAACCCGCGTCACCTGAACGCCGATGCCCAGCTTATTAAAGGTCTCAGCCTGATAGCGCACTTCCGAATACAGCCCATTCATTTCCACTTCACCAAATGGATTCATGGCAATCGTGTCAGCCACTGAAGCGAGATAATACTCCGCTTCTGTCCACGATACGTCATAGGCAATAATCGGTTTGCCCTCAGCCCGAAACTGCTTGATCGCTTCCCGTAATTCCTTCAAAGCGGCTGTGCCCACACCAACGCCCAGATCGCTGCCAGCCAAATAAAGCGCCACAATATTGTCATCTTTAGCAGCGGCCTCAATGCCATTAATCGCATCCCGCAGCGTTAGCTGACTCTCGATGCCGCCGAGTAAAACTTCTGTCGTAGACAGCTCATACTCGGCATCACTAATTAGGGTTGATAGATCATAAACTAGCACCGAGTCTTTTCTAACCAGCCGCGTCTCCTCGCCATCGCTGAAAGACGCAATCAGCACGCCAATTAAACCAATGGCACCCAGACCAGCCAGCGTAATAAATAAGATGAAAAATAAAATTGACCCGACTAAACTCGCCAGGGTGTACTTTAGGAAATCACGCATCGAAATGGTTCCCAGCCTAAGCTATAGAGCATCGCAGCCCCATCCTAAACGATGTGATGAGAGGCTAGCCAAAAATGTGGCTGAATTTATCATCTTTTGAAAAGCTGTAAAAATCACAGCCTGCACCCAAAAACCAAAGCGGTTGCCTAGCCACCGCATCGCAGTAGCCAAGCAACCTCTATTGTTGGATGCTATGGACTCAAGCCAGACAGCATTCTAAAACGTGAGGCGAGAGGAGTGAGGAGTAAGGCGTAAAGCGTGAGAAGTGTTTAATTTTTAAGTTTTAAATGTGTTGACGTAACCAGTAACTCAACACCCAACACTCCGTTTCCACGCCCTCACTCCTCTCGCCTTACTCCTCACTCTTCCTAAGGAGCAGCAATTAAATCCTGCCAAGCGTCCATAATCGTCTGTAGATCGCTAGGTAGCTGTCCCTGAATCGAGTCGTCGTACTGCGTCAATCCGCCCATCGTGGTGGATACCGTTACGGTAAACGTATCCGCAACTGGCTGAGCGGGTTCATAGGCCAGACGGTTAAAGCGAGTGAACTGATTCGATGCAACCAGATCCTGGAATGCAGCGACTTCGGCTGGCGAAAGCTGCTTGATCACGTCCCGCGTCGCATCTTGAGCAGAGGTAACGGAATATTGAACGACTTGACCATCGGCAAGCAGCACCGTAGCTGTTTGAATGCCAGCAATGCCGCCCACGGTTGCTACGCGAAACACTTCTTCTTCCATCGGACGGGGTAAAGGGTCATCGGGTAGGATGCTGATATCAACGTTTGCCTGATCAACGCCTGCGATTTCATTTAATCGCACATCGGTACCGTCAAAGTTGGTGTGATAAACCCAAGTTTGATTGTCATCGGTGACAATCACTTGCCAGCCCATCAGTGCGATCGCAGGACAAATCGTAGCGGGGCCAGTGATACCTAGACAGCCATCCCAAGTTCTGGAGGCAAAATCAGTCACGGTTAACTGGCTGACTGACTGATTAGACTCCGCCGCTGCGGCTTCAAGGACACTCGTTTCTACCGATTCTGGTAGTTGAGCGCTATCAGTTTGGTCTTCTAGGCGAATCGTGTCGCCCGTTTCGTCGGTGCGATAAACCCAGGTGCGTTGACCATCGGTGACTTCCACCCGCCAGCCCGGTACCAGCGCCTGTAGGCAACTTTCGTAGGGTTGACCCAATCCCAGACAGCTATCGCTCCAGGTCTCTTGCGTCGCATTGGTCACGACCAGACCCATCATTACCTCGTACTCAGATTGGATCTGTTCAAATACGCGATCGCGAATGCTGGTGGGTAAGCCTTGATCGACCACCTGTGGCTCGGTGCGAATTTCGGTCGCGTCCGCATTGGTGCGTACCGTCCAGGTTTGCTCACCATCGGTGACGGTGACTCGCCAGCCGGGTGTGATAGCGGGAGCGCAAAGTTCAACTGGACTCGGCACGCCCAGACACAGATCGGGCCACTGTTCAGCGCTGTAGTCTGTAATGCGAAGACGCGAGGTACCAGCTTCCTGCGCGACATATTCATACACGCGCCGTTCCACTTGATTGGGCAAGCGAACATTGGCCGGACGGCCTGGATCATTTGGCACATTCGTAAATGTGGTGGACTCTAGTCGGATTGCATTGCCGGATTCATCCATGCGATAAATCCAGCTGCTGTCACCATTGGTCAGTGTCACTCGCCAGCCCGGTGTCATCACAAACGCACAGCTTTCAGCCGGGCCACCCAGACCCAAGCAGCCATCTGACCAGGTTTCCCGTTCTGCTTCAACCACCCGCAGCCGTGACGGATTGACTTCATACTCCGACCGAATCGTATTTTTGAGCTTGGCCTCTAAATTGGCTGGAATCATACGATTGCGCTGTGCAATGGGAAAACCGCGTCCTTTGGCAATATATTCAGTTCGAGTTGCTGCATCGGCCAGGTGCGATCGCACAGCCGCTAGACCAACCTGTTCGCCCAAGGCCAGAGTTAAAAAGCTGCCGAGCAAAAGCGTCGAAGCTAAGCGCTTGGATGAGCGGTAGGAACCTGAAATGTGGCGTAGAGAATGATGGAGAGAATTACGAAGAGTCATAGAAAACCAAAACTTCTGTATTTTTTAGGAGTTCACTGAAATGAAACAACTCCAGCGTTTAACTATCACCACTCTATCGACCTGTTTTGCGCTCCAGAGTTCCGTTACCAAATCTGAGACGACAAATCTAGTCCCTGAAGAAATTTATACTGCGCCCTAAATCAAGATCCCTTACATCTAAAACCCGAGCGACAAATCAATACCGATAATATTAAACCTTATCGGAAATTGAGCCGATAGAATTGGAATCAGGAGCATGAGC